>CALUPG010000006.1 GCA_944322565.1 uncultured Bacteroidales bacterium
GACCGCTTTGTTAGGTTGCGCGATGCTTTTGCGGAACTTCGCCGTGCTTGCATCCGTCAGGAGGCCTTGTTAGGCCCATTCGTCTTGTTGAGCATCACTTTAGTACGTGCCGGGCTGACAATGATGGTGCTATGTGGAACTTACCTTCTGTTGGGAGGAAAACTTTCAATCCTTGTATTTGTGCTGTTCCTTGTGGTCGGTTCTCGTGTGTTCGACCCGCTGACTTCCGCCCTGACAAACTTTACCGAGTTCCGCTATTTTTCCATTGCCGGTGGACGCATCCTTTCCTTGATGAACGAGCCGGAGATGAAAGGAGAACGGCAATCCCCGGCAGCGGGCGACATCCGGTTTGAACACGTATCGTTTGCCTATCAAGACAAGGAAGTGTTGCATGATATAAACATTACGCTCCCGAAAAACTCCTTGACGGCTCTTGTCGGACCTTCGGGAAGCGGGAAAAGTACGGTGATGAAGCTTTGCGCCCGTTTCTACGACCCACAGAAAGGATGTATCTTTTTCAATGGTGTTCCGATGAATGAGATAAATCCAGAAAGTCTGATGAGCCACATCTCTATGGTATTTCAGGATGTTTATCTGTTTCAGGACACCATACGCAATAATATCCGCTTTGGTAAAACTGACGCGACGGAAGAAGAAATTATAGCCGCAGCTAAAAAAGCCTGTTGCCATGATTTTATCATGCGTTTGCCGCAAGGGTATGACACGATGGTGGGCGAAGGTGGCTGCACGTTGTCCGGAGGCGAGAAGCAGCGCATATCCATCGCCCGTGCCATGCTGAAAGACGCGCCGGTCATTCTGCTGGATGAAGCGACCGCCTCACTCGACCCGGAAAATGAAGTGGAGGTGCAACAGGCCATTGACTCGTTGATAAAAGGGCGCACCGTCATTGCCATAGCCCACAGGCTCAAGACCATCAAGAATGCCGACCGGATAATCGTCTTGGATAACGGGCGGATACAGGAAGAAGGAACGCACGATGAACTGCTCCGGAAACAAGGGCTTTACGCTCATTTATGGGAAATACAGGAAAGCATTTCTGGCTGGAAACTATGAATCCGTCCCGATTTCGGCTTTCCCCAGCGGGGAAAGTGCTTATCCTTCAGGATTTGTGCTGCCCCCGCCGGGGACGGCGGTTATCGGAATGGAGCGTGAAAGCACCCACGTCTGTTCCCCGGCATAAGGCCAGTCGCAGCCAAAACCGAGGATGGCTCGGTAGGTGTTGCCGACTGCCGGTTCTGGAATTGTCCTTCGCGTTCATTCTCATTGTATGTCCCGTTTGAAATAAACCATATCCTTCAATGTTTTGCCTTCCTCGATTATGGGGTGGTCATAATTCTTTTCGAAAAAATCCTCCACGGTATGCGACCAGGTGAAGCCGCAGTTCCTGTAGAATGACATGGTCTTCCGGCTGTCGCCTGTCCCTGCGGTCAGGACCCGGAACCGTCCCCTGTAATTCCGGCACAGATATTCGATCATTTCCCGTCCGTATCCTTTTCCCTGGAAACGCGGGTCTACGGCTATGTTTTTCAGCTCCAGCACCCCGTCACCTTCATCCGTGACTACGGCAACGGCTGCCGGCGTCTCCGGCATATCCTGCATTACATACATTTCACCCCGCTCCAGATATCTGTCGATCATGGATTCCTGTTCGTCACCGACAAGCAGGAGTTCCAGATACCGTTTTTTGTCAGTCCTTACGGGCAATATCCTTGTTCCGCAAAGCTTTTCCATCACGAAATTTGTCAGATACATCCTGTTTGCCTTCGCCTTCTGCTCCTTAACCGTCCTGTAGCCGTGCCTCTCGAAGAACGGCCGGGCAGTGATGCTGACCTCGGAAGTTATTTTTCCCGCGCCGTATTCCATGGCCAGTCTCTCTGCTTCCGAAAGCAGCCGTGCACCCACGCCTTTGCCCTGCCAGTCCTTGTGTGCGAAAAGCGAATGCAGATACCCTACGGCGTTCATCGACGAAAACCCGATGATATTCCCGCCGCCGTCGAGTGCCGCAAAGAAATCGTTTGTCGTCAAAAGGTCTTTCCAATGCTCCGTACTGTCCCCGCAGGAAGCCCAGTCTTTACATTCCTCATCGGTGTAGTCCCTGGAATTTACGCACAGGACAGTGCTGCGGAACAACTCCCGCATCTGCGGGATGTCGTTTTCCGCAAGTCTCCTTATTCTGTATTCCTGGCCGCCGTTTTCTTGTATCCCGTCCGGAGACGCGATTTCATTCAGAAAAGTTTCGATAAGCCTGTTGATTTCCTCCGGCCTGTCGGCGTTCGAGTTATGTCCGGCACCTTCGATCCAGTGGACCGATTTTCCTGCTCCTGCCGCCCATCTTCTGTTGTATATATTGGTAATCTGCCTGTCTTTCTTCCCGCTTATGAGCAGCACGGGACAGGCAGGGATGTCGTGTTTCATGGACAGTGCGTCTGCCAATAGGCGATATCCTCTTGCCGCAAGCCTGCAATATTCCTTTTTCCCGTAGGACAGCATCATTGTTTTCATGAGTTTGCGCCCGTATTCCGTCTCGGCGCAGCTGAACGATCCGGATTTTACCAAAAGTTTCCATGGAAAGCACATATAGAGCCGGTATGTATGTTTCAGAAGCCACAGTTCGGCCGCCGAGTAATATTTGCGGTCGAGCGGGGCCGAATCTATGGAGATGAATCCTCTGACAAGGTTTTTGTACCTGGACATGAACGCCTGCGCGACATATCCTCCGAAAGATTGCCCTGCAAGTACGCAAGGGCCGCCGCCTTCCTTTTCAAGTATCTGCCGCAGATACGAGGCAAGGTCATCCATGGTAAAACTCAGGCTGAACGGTCTCGATTCTCCATGTGCAGGAGGGTCCCAGACAAGGCAATTCCATGATTTGCTGAAATATTCCGTCTGTTTTTCGAAAAGCCGGCTGTCAGCGGACAGTCCCGGCAGGAAGACAATCCGGATTCCGGTATCCTTATCCCCGCCAGACTGATCCGGACCGGACGTCCAGTATACTATCCTGCCTTTTTCCGTCTGCAACGTTTTCTTCTCCATACTCAGTTCCGCGTATCAATTGTTTCTGTATAGGTATAGACATGAGTCCCTTCAAGTTCCATGGAGAGTGCGCTGGAAAACTCTGTCTGGGCAGTCTTGAATGTTTCGTATGCGGCAAGATACGGGGCTTTCAGGTTTACCGCATAGCACAAGTCCCAGTCTTCGATACTCACTTCTCCGATTTTTCCGGTAATGACGGCTGCAGCGTTGTTGAATATAATATCCGGACAGCCGAACCGTGCAAGTATATCTCCGCACATTTTCCTTACTGCCGTTCCGTCCGACAAATCCGTATGCAGGAAGAACGCAGCGCCGGGGAATTTTACCGCTATATCTTCTGCCGCCTCCTGCCCCTGTCAGCAGGACAATTTTTCCTGACAAAATACTGCCGTCAATCCTGGTATCCATATCTGTCACTGTCCTCCAGCCATTCTTCTTTCGTTATCCGCATGAAATGCTCGGTGCGGACATCGCCCAACGGAGAGGTCTTGCCTTCTTCCGTATGATGAAAACGAAAACCGCATTTGTCCATCACGCGGCGGGATTTTGTGTTTCCGTCATAGTAGCCGCACCAGACGGCAGTCATTCCCAACTCTTCAAAGCATCTTTTCAACAGACAACGCACGGCTTCGGGTATCAAACCCTGTCCCCAATACGGCTTGCCTATCCAGTAGCCTATTTCAGCCTCATCTGATTGCATTTCGGCACTGTGCAGACCTTCCCCGAACATAATGCCTATGCTGCCTATAGGTTCGTCAGATTCTTTCAAGACTACCGCATAGGTTTCCGGGGAGGCAAAAACAGTCCGGATTACATTCAGGCTCTCTTCCACGGAAGTATGAGGCGGCCAGCCCGCAACAGGTCCGATAGCAGGGTCTTTGGCATATTGGTATAAGAACTCGGCATCGCTTTCTTGCCAGGCACGCAGCATAAGTCGTTCGGTAAACAACCGGCATGTGTTCTTTTCCATTTGTTGTATCTATTGATAAATCAGGTACAAAGATAGGACTTCTGTCCAATCACACATGTAGATCCTTGATTTCTTTTTGCAGATTCTCCAAAAAGCGGGAAGCGTGCGCGCCATCCATCTGCGTATGGTGGAACTGAAAAGAGACAGTCAATGTGCGCTTCCACAAATGCCGTTTGTATTTGCCCCAAATCACTAGAGAAAGGAACATCTCAGGAACTAACCTCTCCTTCCCGATTGGCTACAATGGTACAGACTGCAAGATTATCATATTGCATTAACTTCTTCCCGTATCATCAATCGGCTTGAGTACGAATGTGAGTTCATCTTCATCGAGCCCATACAATTTGAAGAGGTTCTTGAGAATCGCGATTTTGTTGTAAGTGTTACTCTTGCTATTGCAGAAATAGAGCCCGTCCGCCAATTTATGATAGTCAGGGTCATCTGTCTCCGTCATAAACCAGACATTATCAGATTTTGCGACATCGTAAAGGATAGTCGGATCCAGTTCAAATAATGTATTGACAACTTTCCAAAGGAGGTCTGCCCAACTCTGGACTGCGATTTTGTCTCCAAAGAATTCATAGTATTGAATCTGTCTTCCAGTTTGTGCGTTGGTGTCATCTGACAGAGAAGATGTGTCGCCCTCGTTTACAGGAGGCACAAATGATGTCTCAGGGTAAGGCCATATTTTCAATGCCATTTCAGCTAACTTGGCGTTTCTGGTGTCAAGCTCTTCTTCTGTCCACTTGTCAAATGTTGCAATATATTGATTCAGTCTTAAGCCACTCTGGCAGAATCCATTTTCTATATATTTCTTGTCTTTGAATGGAAGATTGCTGTATTTAGAATTATAGCCCGTCAATGTAAGATTGGCAATGCAGTGTTGCCATTTTTCATGAATTTCCCTCCAATTTGGCCCGAGAGCTTGCTCCCATTTTAGACTTAGGGTCTGTGGCATGATATGCTCTATAGTGAGAATGCCATTTGCCATATTGGCGGATATATCGATTTTTTCTTTACTGCTGCCATTCTCTAGTCGGTCAAAAATATACTCCTTATTCTTCCCTTTCATTGAATAGACATTTTTGGTCGTAAATCCCGTAATAAATTCAGCATCTTTAGGGAATGCTCCAGAGGCCTTTCTGCTCTCCAGACTGAAAATCATTATGTCGGAGTAGGAGATTCCTGAAGTCTTGAACCTGATGACAGAATTATGAAGGGTAGCAAATATCTTGTTAAGGGCATTAGTCGGCAGACCGCACATGAGCCTGCGGAAAATGAAAGTTTCTATGCAGGAGAACACTTTGAAAATTTCGATATCTCCAATTCCTTCGTTCTTTGAATAGACCAGAAACGCCATAAGAAATGGGTATGCGACGGTTATATCCAGCTTTTCAAGTCTTTTGGCCACTTCATTGATGTCGGCATTTCCAAGGCTGAATGTCGTGATTCTTTCGTATGCTTCGGCATAAATAAGCATATCTTTCAAAACAGCTTCAATGTCATTAATCCCTTTTGCATAGTTCTTAAATGCCGGATAAATTCCGCTCATGGTAGGGATCTGAGATGTTTTGATAGTAAGGTAATTTCTTACGAAGCCATCAAGCTCTTTCCGGCAATGTCTTTCTATCTTGTTCCAATATGTATCATAATAGTTCTCCTGAATGTCAGGCGGCAAATTCATAAGAACAAAGTTTCTGATCTTGTCCGATTCTGTCAGGTCAAGCCCAGTGGAATTGAGGCTCTCAAAGATCAGCTGAGGATCATCTCCGTGGCTGGGCTCAAGTTCGATATCAATAATTTCCAGACTGTCAATCGCACTGTATCATTCATTATTCTGTCGCAGAGAGTGGAATCCTGAGGAACGCATTTTCCTTTTTTCATGGCATTAACCATGGCAATCAGAATGAGAGATACGGTCGTTATTCTTTGCTGGCCATCGATAATGACTATTTCGTTGCGGCTGCAGTTGTATGACACTACGCTTCCAAAGAAATGCGTTTCCTTCTTTTGCTTGACAACGTTTACGAGGTCATTGTACAATTGTATGCAGTTCTCAGACTTCCAATCATAGTTTCTCTGATATACAGGTATGATGAACCTTTTGGCAGTTCCTTCAAGGAATTGAACTAGTCTTCTTGGTTGGCCTTTCATGATGTATGATTTAAGTTATTTGTTTGTCTGAAGTGTATCCAATGACATAGTATAAGCCTCAGGTGATGCACGTCATTGCAGACGGACCTTGAACCGGTATCTTTGAAAACAAAAATAACGAAAATCCTATGATGTCGAAAGAAGAAGCGGCAGGAATCATTATGTACTGCAAGTAGAAAGGTGTATTTACTAAAGTAGGAGCCGGAATAGGTGTGATGAACTATACCGTTGGAAAAATATCCAATGAGCAAGGCTTCTCCTCCAACTCTCATACCGGTTCCCTCGGTCAGGGAGGGTCTGTTATGGAGTATTCTTACAATGACCTTGACCATGTTAAATGGGACAAGCCTAAGAGCAAAGCTGTTCCTGCCATTTCGGTTTATGCCGGAGCTGACAAGGGCAGAGGGATTCTGCTGAATACAAAAGTATCTGCATCCAGTGACTTCATCGTGTCCAATGAAGGAAAGAGAAGATTCCTTGAACTCATGAGTGATTATACCGGATATTGGGCAAGGAACGGAAAAATGGAATTGCGTGATTCAAAGTTTAAGAGGCTGCAGGAATTGAACTCACTGTTCCTTGGCGTATCTGCGATTGACAATAAATTCATTTTGCTTGATATGGGCGGAGAATTCGAGTCGATATTCATTCCGTCTTATTCTTTATATGGAGGGAAATCTGCATATTCCGTAAAATTGCCGGAACAATCCATGAAAGTACTTGACTTTCAGGTGCTGGCGTCTGAAATAATCAGTAAAATATGAACCAAGGAACTTCAGGAATCCCGGCGAGACACCTGTCTGTATCCCGGCCGGACATGCCTTTGCGGAAAAATGTCAAAGAACAGCGCCTGTGATTCTCTGGTAAGCGATTCTCGGCGAGCCGTTGTCGGTATATATTATTCCGCATCTTGTGAATCCGGCCTTTTCCAGAATTTTCTGCATGATGACATTGTCGGAGTGTGTGTCTGCCCTGAGGCTCGGCATGCGCTGCCAGCACCATTCTATGCAGGCCTCGGCAACACCGTGTGCAATGCCGGCGGACGCGAGCCTGTGGATAGTCCCGTATGGCCCGTCTGCCAGCCATCGGCCTTGCTCTATCACCTGATATGTCGGGTCTTCTCCTGTGATGAAGCAGAATGTTCCGGCGATTTCCCCGTCTGCTGTCTCGCAGACGAAACTGTGCCCGGCGGAGATTTCGGATTCAATCAGTTTTTCAGACGGGTATCCTTCTGTCCATTGTCCTGGATTCCCGTGCGCTGCCATGAATTGTCTTGCATACCCATATATGTGCATCAGGGACTTGAGGTCATCATGGCATGTGGATCGTATGTGAAAATGTGTCTGCTGTTCCATTGTTTTGGGGTCTCATGCGGATTATGTCCGTTTTTCTTGTCGGCTCAAAGTTAGCGGATATTTTTAGGATTAATTTGTAAATTTGCTTCTTGATTTTTAAACAGACTCGGGAAACAATAAATCTGACTGTAAAGACAGCCTGTCATGAAACGATTAATTCTGCTTTTTCTGTTTTTTGCCGCGGCATCTCTGTCAATGGATGCGCAGCAGTACGAAGATGTCATCTATCTCAAGAACGGTTCTGTCATAAGGGGTATTATCATGGAGCAGGTTCCGAATGAATCCATGGAAATCCATACTTCAGACGGAAGTGTCTTTATCTGCGAAATAGCGGATATCCTGAAAATAGCGAAAGAGGAAGTCTTCAGCAGGAGACATGCCAAATCGTTCAATAAGCCCAAAGGATATTTCGGACTTGTTGAAATGACAGCGCCGACTGTAGTCGCGGGTGCTGATTTCGGATTCACTATGGTGAACGGATATCGGGTGGTGCCGCAGTTTGCTGTCGGAGTAGGAGTGGGACTGAAGGCATGTTTCTATGACGGAGGACTCTTCATGCCGGTTTATCTTCATTTGAGAAGCGATTTTCTCAACAGACCTGTCAGCCCTTATTTTGCCCTTGACCTGGGATATAATGTGCCTGTCTATTGGTATGACTATTATGGCCCGGTGATTGCCCCGTCTCTCGGAGTAAGCTACAATGTCGGCAAATTCCGCATGACCACAGGTCTGGAACTGATGATAAGTCCTTTATATGAGCTGAATTTCAAGATAGGATTCTCGTTCTGATCCAATAAAATTTTGACTGTTTTCACACAAAATATTTTAATCAGTCATTTTAATATTAATCAAATTAAAACTACAGTTATGAAAAAATTGTTGTCTTTGACAATCTTGTGCCTTGCCTGCGTGACAGCAACGGCTCAGGTCTTTGAGAAAGGAGACAGAATTGCCGATCTTTCAATCGGAGTGGGCTCCGTTGCATATGGCAAGTCCTATACGACTTTTGACCAGCATTTCGGGATGGAGTGGGGTGTCGCTTCAATTGCTGATGTTGTGACCATAGGAGTCGGCTTTACTGTCAACAATTCTTTTGCTTCATTCGGAAAAAGAACAATTTTAGGAAGATATGATTATTACTATTCCAGGCGTGTCAACAGCGGAGTAATTGATTATAACGGTACTCAGCAGGTACATCGGGAAGGTGTCGGCTCTGCGGATGCGGTGCTTTTCAGGGATGATGTAAATGCTCAGGCAACAGTGTCTTTCCATTATTCGCCGCTTCAGAAACTGGATGTATTTGCTAAAGTAGGAGCCGGAATAGGTGTGATGAACTATACCGTTGGAAAAATATCCAATGAGCAAGGCTTCTCCTCCAACTCTCATACCGGTTCCCTCGGTCAGGGAGGGACTGTTATGGAGTATTCTTATAATGACCTAGACCATGTTAAATGGGACAAGCCTAAAAGCAAGGCCGTTCCGGCCATTTCGGTTTATGCCGGAGCTGCCTATTATCTTACGGACAATTGGGGTGTAGAGGCTTTGTTAGGGCTGATATCCACTAATGTCTGGAACGAGATTTTCTATGGAAATTCCTACGGCGTCTTTGCTGTCGGAGTGACATATAAGTTCTGATGCTATGTCAGTGGCTTGCGCTTGAGAGTCTCTGATATGCGATTCCCGGAGCCCCGTTGCCGGCATACATTATGCCGCATCAGGGGCTCCGGGTTTCCTTTGCGGCATATCGGGATAACATACTCATTTATTGACATGGCTAATCTGCAGCGCGCCCGGTGGAACCACAAAATGCTGTCCAACGGGCGCGATTTTGCTGGCTTTTCACGCCCGTCGGTATTTTTAAAATGCCACCGGGCACACTTTTGCAGGAAAATCGCGGCCGTCGGAGGGCATTCCACCTGTCCACCGGCCGCACATCAGGAAATCAACATGGATTTGCCATTGATACGCAAAACTGGTGGCGGCAATACGGTATCGCTACTTCAAGACACGAAAAAAGCACCTGCTGTTTGACTGCAAGTGCTTCATTTTCAATCTCTTCGTTTTAGCTCCTGAAGCAGGACTTGAACCTGCGACCCTCTGATTAACAGTCAGATGCTCTAACCAACTGAGCTATTCAGGAATTTGTTTCCCGACATTTTTCTGAACGGGATTGCAAAGGTACAATAATTTTTTGATGCTGCAAACTTTTATCTGAAATTTTCAACGATTTTATTTAATGCAGGGAATTTCACGGACTGCAATGTCTGAAATTCTGCGATAAGTGTTACCTTTGCGAGTCATTCGCGTAAAATTTGTTTGCTATGGATATTGATCTTCTGTCCAAGATGGTTAAGGAACTGATTCTGGACAATGACAAGGTTTGTCTGCCGGGACTGGGATGTTTTGTCGCAGAAGTGGTTCCTTCTGTGTTTTCAGACAGAGGGTATACAATAAATCCTCCCTACAGGAGACTGTCTTTCAGAACAAATGTGCCTGAAGACGGCCTCCTCGCTGATTTCTATGCGAAAGCCAACGGGATTGAATCAAGTGTGGCAGACCGGATTCTGCGAGATTTTATCTCTGAGTTGAAGAGTATCCTGACTGTCAGGAAAAATGTGGTTTTCCCAGGCCTTGGCCGGATGCGCGCTACCAGGGAAAACAATTTCTTTTTTGTCGCGGATGAGGATCTGGAAATTTTTCCGGAAGGATTCGCTCTGGAGCCGGTATCGCTGAAGACACATCAGGCGAGCAGAGAGGATCTTGCCTCGGCGGCAGGAGAGCTGAAGCCAATGATTGACGCCGCTTCCGCCTCTTCCGCTGATTCTGCCGCTCCCGTTGATTCCGCCTCTTCTGCTGATTCCGCTGCTCCCGCCGCTTCTGCAGGGTCTGATCTTGAAGATGATGCCTCTGCGGTGAGTGGCAGTGATTCAGAGGCTCCGGCAGAAGATGCCGGAGCCTCTGGAGACAGGGCTGCGGTATCAGAGGATGAGCCGGAGATATTCCGGGACAATTCAGAATCTGCTGTATCAGAGGACAATCCGGGAACATCAGAGGACAGCTCTGCCCCGGTTGCGGACAAAAAGAAGCGCGGGGCCGGAAGGATTGTCCTGACGGCTGCAGGGATTGCTGCAGGGATTGCGGTACTGCTGCTTGTCGTATACCTGCTGCTGGCATATCTGTGTCCGGACTTCATCAATTCCATTCTTTATGATGCAGAGGAACTCGAGGTGCTTAAGTATGGATGGCAATAGTTTGTTTGGATAGAAATTAAGTGTTACTTTTGCCGACGCTTTATCAGGATGCCGCTATCCGGGCCGGATTGCCGGTCATAAAAATTGCAGGTATGAAAAACATATATTCTCAAAAGTTGACAGTTCCTTGCTACCAGACTGACGCCGCACAGCTGCTGAAGCCGGCTTCATTCATGGATCTGGCACAGGAGGCTGCAAATCTTCATGCTGATGTGCTTGGATTCGGATATGACGACCTGTCAAGGACGAAGGCCCTGTGGGTGCTTTCTCGGATGCATGTTAAGTTCCTGAGGCATCCGAGGTGGAGGGAAAAAGTGAACTTCGACACATGGCACAAGGGCCCTTCCATGATGTTCTATCTCAGAGATTTCAGGATGTCGGACCAGGAGGGCAATGATCTGGTTCTTGCGACGACGTCATGGCTCGTGATAGATATTGACACCAGAAAGATTCTGCGGGGGCTTGACATGGAAAGCGACGGGAGCGTATGCTCTGAAAATGCCGTGGATGCACCGTGCGGAAAGGTACAGATGCCGCGCGGAGCCGAGCCGGAGCATGCCGGAACGCATGTGGTCTCGTATTCTGATGTTGACCTGAACGGACATGCCAACAATGCAATGTACCTTGTCTGGGCGATGGATGCCGCTGACTATGGCACAGTGTCGGAGAAGCCGCTCAGGGAATTCAGCATCAACTTCAACCATGAGACCAGGCCCGGGGATGTTGTGGAACTGTACCGGCTCCGTCATGATGACGGCGGAGATATCCGGTTTGCCATAGAAGGGAGGGCCGGCGACAAGCCGGCTTTCTGCGCTGAGCTGGTCTTCTGAAACGGAGACAGGAAGAGTACCGGTTGTCCGGCGGCTGGGAATAGATAGTTCAGAAATAAACCATAATAGTACTATATGAAAGATTTGTTTTTTGGTCAGGGAACCGGGCATTCGATAATGCTTCTGGCTTTTGTGATAGCTGCAGGCCTGATGCTCGGAAAAATCAGGGTCAAGGGTGTGTCCCTCGGGTCCACATGGATTCTTTTTGTGGGCATTCTTCTGAGCCATTTCGGCTTCCGTGCTGATTCATCGCTCCTGCATTTCCTCAAGGAGTTCGGACTTATCCTGTTCGTCTTCTCCATAGGTCTTCAGGTGGGACCAGGATTCTTCCATTCGTTCAAGAGCGGAGGACTGAAGCTCAATATGCTTGCTGTTGCCCTCGTGCTCATCGGGGTTGTCACCACTTATGTTATTCATCTTGTCACTGGCGAGAATCTTGTGACATTGACAGGAGTCATGTCCGGTGCCGTCACCAATACTCCGGGGCTCGGTGCTGCGCAGCAGACTTATCTCGATGCGACTTCCGGGTCATTTGTCCATGAAATCAATACCGCCGAGGTTGCCTCGTCGCTTGCATCCGGATATGCCGTGGCATATCCGATAGGCGTGCTCGGTGTCATCCTTGTGCTCATGCTTACCAAAGCTCTCTTCAAGGTTGACCTCAAAAAAGAGGAGAATGAGATGAACAGCCGCGAGACCGGAATGGATTCTCCGCAGAGACTTGCATTCAGCATCAAGAATCCGGCTGTATTCGGAAAGACAATCCTTGATGTCAGCCATGCCATTGAGAACAAATTCATCATATCCAGGATATACCGCGACGGTGTTGTTACTGTGCCTGTGGCCTCGACAGTCCTTCATGAGAATGACGATGTGCTCGTGGTCACAGCCCAGAGTTCGGTAGAAGCCGTCACAATGCTTTTCGGAGAGCAGATTGACATGCCGAAGGAAGCATGGGACAAGATAGATGCCTCCATGGAAGTCCGGAAGCTTACCATCACGAGGACTTCTATGACAGGCAAGAAGCTTAAGGACCTGAAGATAAGGACGACCTATGGGGTCAGCATCACAAGGGTGAACAGGGGCGGAATCGACCTCGTCGCCAATCCGGACCTGATCGTCCAGATGGGCGACAGCCTTCTTGTCGTCGGCCATGAAAAGGACATCAACAATGTGGCCAAGTTCGTCGGCAACTCAAGGACCGGACTCAATCATCCGAACCTTATTCCGATATTCTTCGGAATTGCTCTCGGCGTACTTTTCGGCTCCATTCCTATTGTCATCCCGGGTATTCCGCAGGCCATCAAGTTCGGACTTGCCGGAGGCCCGCTCATCATTGCCATCCTTCTCGGCTATTTCGGCCCGAAGATGAAGATTACGACTTATACTACGATGAGTGCCAATCTGATGCTGAGGGAAATCGGTATTTCGATATTTCTTGCTGCCGTAGGTCTTGGAGCCGGAGAGAATTTTGTCAGCTCAATTGTGAACGGCGGTTACTGGTGGATTCTTTATGGTGCGCTCATCACATTGATTCCGACGGCTCTCACGGCAATTCTCGGAAGACTCCTGTTCAAGCTTAATTTCTATCAGATATGCGGTCTGGTGTCAGGCAGCTGCACCAATCCTCCTGTGCTTGCCTTTGCCCAGAATGCCTACGGGACCGACTATACTTCAGTAAGCTATGCTACCGTGTATCCTCTGGCAATGTTCATGAGGGTGCTTATGGCGCAGATACTGATTCTGATAGCAGTGGCTTAGCCAGCCCGTACTGAATCATGGAACAGAAAAATGTAGTGGAGATAGCGGATTTCATTGCCCGCTATCTTTCTTATATGCTCGGGGCAGGAGTCCACACTTCCAGAGTCGTGCGCAACAGCAAGCGGCTCGGAGACGCCCTTGGAGTGGATGTGAGCATCCATACATCACAGAAGACGGCCACTCTGACCGTAATGGACAGGGTGGGTCATGTCAAGGACACGAGAGTCCTTGACATTCCTGTCTTTCCCATCAGCTTTGAATGGAATGCAGACCTCAGCGCCCTCAGCTGGGCGGCATATGACAGAAATATGACTCTGGATGAAGTGAAGACGAAGTTCGAGGAGCTTGTCTCCAAGCCGAAGATGAATCCTGTCTTTGTTCTCTTCATGGCATCCCTGGCCAATGCCTCATTCTGCAGGCTGTTCGGCGGTGACATCTGGGCTATGCTCATCACTTTCGCTGCGACGATGATAGGATTCTTTACCAGGCAGCATCTTGCCCGCCGTCATGTCAACCATTATATCGTGTTTATAGTGTCTGCCTTCGTGGCTTCAATCTGTGCCTCGACGGCATTGACGCTTGGCCTGGACTCGGCGGAGATAGCCCTCGCCACAAGTGTGCTGTATCTCGTCCCGGGTGTCCCTCTCATAAATGGAGTGATAGACATCACCGACGGGCACATCCAGATAGGCATAAGCCGTCTTGTCAATGCGCTGATGCTCATCGTGTGCATTGCAATAGGAATGTCAGGGACACTGATGCTCGTTAAAGACAGTTTGTTATGATAGCAGCAGACATTATATCCGACGGGCTGTTCGCCGCCGTCGCCGCCATGGGGTTCGGCTCAATTTCGGACCCTCCGATGCGGGCATTCAAATATATTGCCCTGCTTGCTGCCCTCGGGCATGCAGCCAGATATTGTCTCATGACATTTCTCGGTGTTGACATAGCCTCCGCATCCTTTGTGGCGGCCTTCATCATAGGTACAGGCAGTGTGTGGGCGGGAAAGAAAGTGTTCTGCCCTATGACTGTACTCTATATTCCGGCACTTCTGCCAATGGTTCCCGGTACTTATGCATACAAGACAGTGTTTTCGCTCATAATGTTCCTGCAGGGAATATCTTCTCCTACCCAGGGCAGCGAATATCTGCAGGCAATGATATTCAACGGGGCTGTTTCTTTCAGTGTCATCTTCATGCTGGCTGTCGGAGCTACGGTTCCGGTTTTTCTGCTCAGGGAAAAGGCCAATTCAATGACACGCGGATCACGATACATTTAGCGTCATATTATGGAAGCATTATGGAACTCAATGGCCGCCTACAATGCGGCGACATGGCCATGGCAGCTGGCTTTCATGGCCGTTGCGGCAGTGTTGACGCTTATTCTGTTTTTCAGGCCATGCACATGGGCAAAGATTGCCATGAAGGTGTATATGGTGGCGGTTTCCCTTTGGACCGCCTTTGTATATTACATGAAATTCGGGAGCGGAAGGGAGTATTCTTCCGTGCTCACCATCTTCTGGTGCATGATGGCAGCAGCCTGGATGTATGACCTTGTGACGCACTTTTCCACTTTTCAGAAGAACAGGAGATATCTTCCCTGGGGGATTGTGATGCTCCTGCTGCCTCTGGCATATCCTCTCATCTCTGTGTCCAGGGGCCTTGAATTCCCCTGCATGACCACTCCGATGATTCCGAGTGCCATAGCCATGTACATGCTCGGAATGCTGGTGACATTCAGCGGCAGAATAAATTTCTTTGCCCTGATATTCATATTCCAGTGGTCTGTCATCGCCCTGTCGAAGATTGTGCTTTTCGATATACCGGAAGACCTTCTGCTTGCGGTCTCCTGCCTTCCGGCGATGTTCATTTTTTTCAGGGATGCCGTCAGGTCCGGGGAGGAGGACAAGAAGCCGTCGCAAAGGACAATAACAATTCTTATATTTTTTATAATGGCTCTTATAGGCGCATGTGTGGCAATACAGTATGTTTGATTTGATTTATCCTGACGAAGTTGCTCCGGAAATGCCGGCACCGGATGCTTCATCTGCAGAAATGAGACTTTCCGGTGCCGGTCCGCTGAGCAAGGAGTATTTTCCTGTCATTATGCCGAACGGAATTGTCATCGGCAGAGCCTCGAGGGAGTATTGCCATTCCGGGGCAAAGCCGTTGCATCCTGTGGTGCATCTGCATGTTCTGGACCGTTTCGGCAGACTTTATCTCCAGAAACGCTCAATGAAAAAGGATATCCAGCCAGGAAAATGGGACACTGCAGTCGGCGGACATGCGGACTATGGAGAAAGTATTCTTGAGGCTCTGTATCGCGAGGCTTCGGAGGAATTGGGTTTCAGGGAATACAATCCTATATGGCTGTGCTCGTACGAATTCGAGTCTGAAATAGAGAAGGAGATGGTCAATGTGTTTGCTGCCGTCGGCAGTTTCCGGCTTTCTCCAGACAGAGATGAAGTGGATGAAATACGGGGCTGGACCAGAAATGAGATAACCGATAATTTGGGAAAATCACTCTTTACTCCTAACTTTGAAGAAGAGTATCGGCGGATAAGTGACCGTCTGTACGCACTTCTGTAGCAAAATGGACAATATAGAATGTTTTATTCCGGCAATGTCAGGCGATGATCTGTCGTCTGTCGCCTCTTCTTTCAGCCGCAGCGAAGCCTTTGCGGGCTTTACGGTTCTTACCGGCGAATCCTTCAGAAGCACATCTGTGCTCAGAAAAATTGCCGAAGGCGCCTCTTCCCGATATATTCTGTTGTGCACCAAGGCTGTGCCGGTGGAGATGGGGCTGTATGCCCTGGACCGGTTCGTGACAATTGCTGAAGATACCGGGGCAGACATGCTGTATTCAGACCATTATGACATTGTCCCCGACGGGAACGGAGGATTCGGACGGGCAGGGCATCCTCTGACAGACTGCCTGAAAGGGGCATTGAGGGATGACTTTGACTTCGGTCCCGTTCTCGTGTTCCGCACGGCTTCTTTCAGGAGGGCGGTTCATGCTATGGGTGAAGATTACCGCTTCGGGGCTCTGTATGACCTCAGGCTGAGGATGAAGACAATAGTGCATGTGAATGAATTTCTTTATACTGATGTTCCGTATGACCTGAGGAAGAGCGGTGAGAAGCAGTTTGACTATGTGGACCCGAAGAACAGGGAGGCACAGTTGGAAATGGAGAAAATTTGCACTGGCCATCTGCGCCGCATCGGAGCATATCTCCCTCCGCATCCTCAGGAGGAGACCGGTGCTGATGCGGATATGGCAGGAGTCGGCGACGGGGCCGAAGACAGGTTCCCTGTAAAGGCTTCTGTGATTATTCCTGTCTACAACAGAAGGCGGACCATAGGAGATGCCGTAGCAAGTGCAATGTCGCAGGAATGTTCATTCGGCTATAATGTCATTGTGGTGGACAATCATTCTTCCGACGGAACGACGGAACTCCTTGAGGAACTTGTTGCGGAATATTCCCGTGGACAAGGGCGTCCGGACAAAGGAAAGACAGGGCCGCAGCTGCTTCATGTCGTGCCTGAAAGGCATGATCTGGGCATAGGCGGATGCTGGAATCTCGCTGCCGGGGACCCCCGCTGCGGGGAGTATGCAGTCCAGCTGGACAGTGATGACATTTATTCCGGTCCGGATACACTTGAAAAGATAATACAGGCATTCGACAGCCAGAAATGTTCAATGGTAATAGGCTCGTATCTGATGACGGACTTCGCGATGAATCCGATTCCTCCGGGAGTTATAGACCATAGGGAATGGACAGATGACAACGGACATAACAACGCTCTCCGCATAAATGGGCTTGGAGCTCCGAGGGCTTTCAGGACAGCCCTGCTCCGCAAATACCGTTTCCCGAATGTCAGCTATGGTGAAGATTATGCCATGGGGCTGAGAATCAGTCGAGAGCATAAAATCGGAAGACTCTGGGACGTACTTTATTTCTGCCGCAGGTGGGAAGGAAATTCAGATGCCGCCCTTGACATCGCGTCTCTGAATGCGAACAATCTATACAAGGACAGCCTCAGGACATGGGAAATCGAGGCAAGGATAGAAATGAACAGGAAAAGTGAAAAAGAAGCAGTTGGATAACTTTACCAATGACCAGCTTTCTGTCTGGCCACTGGCCCGGGACAATTACCGTGCATTGAAAAATGTCTGTGTCAAGACCTTGTCTGTCGGCGGGCTTGACATCAGGGTGCAGCACAATCCGGCAAGAATAGTTTCCGCCTCGGCGGATGTCGGCAAGGAGGCAATACTTGGGCGAAAATGCTTTCTGTGCAGGGACAACCGTCCCCCGGAGCAGATCAGGCTCAAATTTGAAGGCAGAAAAGGAAGAAAATATGACATTCTTGTCAATCCGTATCCGATTTTTCATGAACATTTCGTAATAGCCATGGACAGACATTGTCCGCAGTCCATCTGGAAACGCTATGTGGACATGCTGGATATGGCCAGGACATATCCCGGATACACATTCATGTACAACGGGGCGAAATGCGGTGCCTCGGCTCCTGATCATCATCATTTTCAGGCGGTTCCCCGTCGGATACTTCCTCTTGAGTGTGATGCTTCGGGGCTGCTTGACTCTTTTTCCGGACAGACTGAGTCCTTTCCTGCGGAAGACAATGCAGGAGTCCTTGAATATATTGCTTCTGTAAAAGAAGCGGAACTGTATCATTATCATAAATTTACCAGAGGGATATTCATTCTCGCGGCATCGACTGCCAAGTCTATGGCCAAGCTTTTCTACAGGCTGCTTGATTGCGCGCCTGCGGGAGAAGACGGGGCGGAGCCGATGTTCAATCTTCTGACATGGTACGAACATGGGGAATACCGGTCTGCGGTGATGCTCCGTGCAAAACATCGTTCCCGCCATTATTATTCGAAGGCGGAAGATCATCTGACGGTAAGCCCCGGCTGTGCGGACATGGCAGGATTCTTTGTCGTTCCGGACGGAAATGATTTCAGGCGGATTGACGCGAAGATTCTCACTGAAATTCTGGATGAAGTATCAGTCTCGGCAGAGGATGAGTCTCTTGTGGTGCGGCGTCTGACCCGCACCCAGCCCCTGTTGTCCGTGGGGATAATGTCTGCTCCGGAAATAACTTTTGAGATTTTGTCGGACGGGGCGGGAGTCAGGAAAGCTGTGTTCAGGGAAGGTAAGATAGAATATGACGGGGCGCTTTATGATGAGCTTTATTTTGAGGAGCAGACCCTGTCCACAATGTTCGCAGAAGCGGGATTTGTCCTCCATGATGTCACTATAGGCACGGGATTCCATTGGGAAAGGAAAGAAACCCAGAAATTTGCCGGTGCCCTTAAAATAATTGTCTCCGGGAAAAGCCTGACTGCAATAAATGTAATCGGAGTCGAGGACTATCTTGTGAGTGTCATATCATCAGAGATGAAGGCGACAGCTTCAGAAGAATTTCTCAAGGCTCATGCCGTCATTTCTCGTTCATGGGTCATGTCGAAGATTCTGTCCCGTTCATCCGGGCATGCAGGAGAGAATGGGCTCCCTTCCTGGATTTCCGGTGTGCCGTCACTTGTCACTCATCTGGATACAACCCGTGCCGTGGACGGCAAAGGAGATGCTCCGGTTTCAGAAGGGGGGCTGCCTGTCTGCAGAATCATGAAATGGTATGACCATGAGGACCACAGACTCTTCGATGTGTGTGCTGATGACCATTGCCAGAGGTATCAGGGCCTTTCAAGGGAGACAGGAGGCAGTGCCCGTAAGGCTGTGGATGCTACATGGGGGGAAGTGCTGGCATTCGGAGGTGAGATATGCGATGCCAGGTTTTCCAAATGCTGCGGAGGCGTTACCGAGGAGTTTTCTACCTGTTGGGAGGACAGGAATGTCCCGTATCTGGCTTCTGTTCCCGATGTGCCGGACAGCGGCTCTTGTCAGGCTTTCTGCGATACTTCCGACACGGAGGTGTTGTCGCAGGTTCTCAATGACTATGACCTTGAGACTACGGATTTTTTCAGGTGGACGGTCTCATACGGCGTCCGCGAACTTTCTGATCTCGTGTCAAGACGCTCCGGACATGACATAGGCATGGTCAGGGCTCTCATCCCGGAGCACAGAGGGCCGTCAGGGCGCATTGACAGACTTGGGATTGTGGGGACAAAAGGAATCCTGATTGTCGGCAAGGAACTGGAGATAAGGCGGGTGCTGTCGGAGTCCCATCTGAAGAGTTCTGCCTTTGAAGTCGAATATTTTGATTCAGTGGGCATGAAAGTGCCGGCGGAAGCGGTGGAGCATGCTGCCCGGGAAATGTCTGCCGCCGGAAGAATGTCTGCCGCCGCAGATGTCGAAAGGATTGAACTTCATGGTTCCGGATGGGGTCATGGCGTCGGATTGTGCCAGATAGGTGCTGCTGTAATGGCCTCTCGCGGGTATGGCTACAGGGAAATACTTTCCCACTATTATGCAGGAGCTTCCATAGCGGATGTTGACGGAGATATTGCCACGGATGTCAGAGGCAGGCAGTGAAATGGGAATCGTAAGAAAAATATCGCCATGGGCCTGGGTCTCCACTCTGTACTTTGCGGAGGGAATCCCGTATTTCATAGTCAACACCATATCTGTGATAATGTTCAAGAGAATGGGCATGTCAAACGGGGATGTGTCCATGTATACCGGACTCCTGTATCTCCCGTGGGTCATCAAGCCTCTCTGGAGTCCGTTTGTTGACATTATCCGCACGAAGCGATGGTGGGTGGTCACAATGCAGATTCTGATGTCCGCTGCATTTGCCGCAGCTGCGTTCACTCTGCCGCATCCTTCGCCTGAAGTCATCGCATCCGGACATGCTCCGGTATCCCTTTTTACGGTGACTCTTGTGCTTTTCTGGATTGCTGCCTTTGCTTCGGCCACACATGATATTGCGGCTGACGGCTTCTATATGCTTGTCCTTGACTCGAGGGACCAGTCGCTCTTTGTCGGCATCAGGAGCACATTCTACAGGCTGGCCTCTATTTTCGGACAGGGAGTCCTGGTCGTGGTGGCGGGACTTCTTGAGACAATGACGGGTGATATTCCGAGGTCATGGTTCATCACAGTCCTGATGAGTGCCGTCATGTTCGCCTGCATCACTCTGTATCATGCCTTTGTCCTGCCGTATGAAAATGCCCGTCCGGGTATCGCCGGAGGCGGAGAAAGGAAGAATACAGGAATCCTGAAGGCCGAAGAGGAAATTTTCATGGAGTTCGGCCGTGCATTCTCAACATTCTTCAGAAAGAAATATGTGTGGACAGCCATAATATTCATGCTGCTGTACAGGCTTCCGGAGGCATTTCTCCTCAAAATGATGAACCCTTTCCTTCTTGACCCGGCAGAAGCAGGCGGACTCGGTCTCTCCACGGAGAATGTCGGCATAGTCTACGGGACTGTCGGAGTGGCGGCCCTAACTGTCGGCGGCATCATAGGTGGCATAGTGGCGTCGCGTCTCGGGCTGAGGAAGTCTCTGTGGCCGATGGCCATAGCCATGACTCTCCCTTGCCTGACATTCGTATGGCTTGCCATGGTACAGCCTGACAGTCTCCTTGCTGTCTGTGGCTGCGTGCTGGTCGAGCAGTTCGGCTACGGCTTCGGGTTCACGGCATACATGCTTTATATGATGTATTTTTCCGACGGAGAATTCAAGACGGCGCATTATTCCATCTGTACGGCATTCATGGCCCTGAGCATGATGCTTCCGGGGATGGTCGCAGGATATATTCAGGAATTTGTGGGCTACCGGTGGTTTTTCTGGATTGTGATGGCATGCTGCATCGCCACCGTCGCCGTGACATTCTCCGTCAGCCGGCATGTGGAAGACTGACGGCATTGTTTTCCTTTCATTTTCTGATTATCTTTGACAGGATTATCGATAAAATCAAACTCTCATGAAAAGAATCGTTTCTTATATTGGAATTCTTACGGGTGCATTAATGCTGACAGGGTGCGGTTCTCCCCAGCCTTCTGTCCCGTCTCAGGACGGGTCAAGGACAGACTTTGCCCTGACTTTTTTCAGAAACGCCGTGTCTGCAGAAGATGCCGATGCCAATGTGCTTGTGTCTCCTTTCAGTGCGGGCACTGCACTCTCAATGCTTGCCGAAGGTGCTGATGGAAGCACAAGAGATGAACTTATGACGGCTCTCGGAGGAAAGACATTTTCCGGGGACATCCTGCTCCCGGATTCCCTTGCTGATGTGCGCTCCGCCAATTCTGCATGGCTGCGCTCCGGCCTTGAAGTCAAGGATGCATACAGGAATATGCTGGAGACCTCGTATTCTGCATGGATTCAGACAAAGGATTTCTCAGACCCGTTCACAAAGGATGCAATCAATGCATGGTGCTCGGACAATACGGAGGGAAGGATACCGGAAATCGTGGATGAGATAAGTCCGGATATGGTCATGTTCCTTATCAATGCACTCTATTTCAAGGCATCATGGCTTCATGAGTTTGACGGGGCAGATACAGTAGACGAAGTCTTCCATGGTTCTGCAGGAGACAATGAGGTGCCTATGATGAATACTTCAGGGCGGTTCCGTTATGCGGAGTATGACGGGGCCCAGCTCATAGAATTGCCTTATAAAGGCCGGAAATATTCAATGCTTGTTGCTCTTCCGGCTGAAGGTGTTGCCATGGACAAGACTGTCAGCTGTCTTTCTGCATCCGCATACGAGACTGCTCTTGATGCTCTTGAATACAGGAAAGTAGTCTTTTCATTGCCTAAATTCAAGTTTGACACAGACATGCTGCTCAATTCCGTGCTTATGAGGATGGGGGTGAGGAAAGCGTTCGATACCGATGCGGAGTTCAGTGGCATTACGGATACTCCTGTGGCGGTGAATCAGGTGAGGCAGAAATGCTTTGTGGAAGTCAATGAGAGCGGCACCGAGGCTGCGGCCGTGACAAGCATAGGCTTGCGGGTGACCTCCGCATCTCCAGTGGATATTCCTGTCGTGATGACTGTCGACAGGCCTTTCCTTTTTGCTATAGTAGACACGGCAGGGGACAATATCCTTTTTGCCGGGAGGGTGATGAATCTCTGATTTGAAGTTTTCCGGACAAATGCATAATATCGTGCCTGCAATCAGTGCCGCCGTGGTCAGGGGTCTCGTCCCGGCAGTCATTTCAATTCTGTCGTATCTTTCCATATCCTGTGAAGCAGCGGCGGGGACATCGTCTTCTTACCCTGTCAGGACCGGTATCGAGGTCCTGCGCAGCCGCGGATTTGAGGGCCTTGTCGGCAAGCGTGTGGGACTTGTTACCAATCCGAGCGGTGTGGACAGAGACCTGCGTTCGACAATAGACATACTGTACAATGCCCCGGGGGTGGAGCTGGTGGCTCTTTATGGACCTGAACACGGGGTGAGGGGAGATGTATATGCCGGAGGCAAAGTCTCCGACTCTCGCGATGCCCTCACCGGTCTTCCCGTCTATTCCCTGTACGGTCCGACCAGAAAGCCGACTCCCGAGATGCTCAGCGGCATAGATGTCATGGTCTATGACATACAGGACACGGGGGCGAGGTCATATACTTTCATCAGTACGATGGGACTGGTCATGGAAGCCTGCGGGGAACTTGGAATAGAAGTCATGGTGCTGGACAGGCCGAATCCTCTCGGAGGGCTCAAGGTGGAGGGCAGTGTCGTGGAGCCTGGCTTTTTTTCATTCGTAAGCCAGTACAGGATACCTTATATATATGGGCTTACTCCTGGAGAACTCGCCCTGCTCATCAATGCCGAAGGTCTCAACAGGGGACAGAGCGGGAAGCAGGAGCCTGCGAGATGCTCCCTGACCGTCATCCCGATGGAGGGATGGCGACGGGACATGCTGTATCAGGATACGGGACTGCCGTGGGTGCTGCCTTCTCCGAATATACCGTACCAGACTTCGCCCGTGCATTATTGTGCCGCCGGCATCTGCGGAGAACTGTACGGATTCCTGAATATCGGCATAGGATACACTCTCCCGTTCCAGGTCTTTGCCGAGGAATGGATTGATGCCCCGCGTCTGAAGGCCGAACTTGACAGCTATGACATTCCGGGGGTGGAATTCCGTACAATCTATTTCAAGCCGTTGGCCGGACGGACTGCAGGGAAACTCGTGCAGGGCGTGCAATACTTTTTCACTGATTACGAGGCCGCGCCTGTCACCCTTGTCCAGTTCTATGTTATGCAGGCGGTTGCAGCCCTCTATCCTGACAAAAGACCGTTCGAGACAGCCACTGGAGTCGGTCTGTTCGACAAAGTATGCGGGTCTGACTACATCAGGAAAACATTCGGGCAGCGCTATCGGGTTTCCGACATAATCGGATGGTGGCAGAAGGATGCCGAGGCATTCAGGACCCTCTCATCTGCATATTATCTGTACAGATAGTCCCAGGCCGGATACATCCCTGCGCGTAACAGTTTTGTAATTGTCTTAACCGTTTCTTCGCAGTTCTTAACAATCCGGTAAGATTCTTTAACAATATTATAGAAAACCGTTAAAATATATTTCACTTCGCTCCGGTAATTTTGCCGCCGGATTGATAAAGTGAAATATATGGAGAAAAGAAAAAAGACGGCAGACCGCAGGAATACGACGCTGATGTCGTATTTTATGATGTGCCTGATGATTGCTGCCGTAGGGCTGGCAGAGGCAGGCCAGAATTGTCGTGCGGCAGAAGTTAAAGCCTCAGTGTCAGCGGAAAGAAAAGTAAAGGCCGCCGTATTTGATATCATTTCCGGAGAGCCTCTCATAGGTGCCGGAGTCCTCATCCGGAACACGACGACAGGTGCTGTGACCGACTTTGACGGGACCTGCGAACTTGACCTGGGGGACGGGGAGCATGTGCTGACAGTGTCATATATAGGATACAAGCCGGCTTCTGTAGCCGTGACTGTCTCAAGAAACGGCGTAAGTGCCTCAAATGCCGGGAATCCTGAAGAAGACGGTTCATTTGTGAGCGTAGAGGATGGAATCGTCCGCATATCGATAGCTTCTGACGAGAGGGTGCTTGACAATGCTGTGGTCACGGCCCGGAAAAACCTGGAGTCCCTGCAGGCGCTCCAGAATGAACGCATTTCCTCAGGCTTCGCCATAGAGAACATGGGGGCGAAGGAGATGAGCATCAAGGGCATATCCAACGCCCAGGAAAGTGTCGCAAAGCTCTCGGGAATCTCTATTGCCAGCGCAGGCCAGCTTATTGTCCGCGGACTCGGCGACAGATACAGCACCACGACTCTCAACGGCCTGCCGATAGCTTCCCCTAATCCTGACAACAAGCTCATCCCCCTTGACATATTCCCGGCGTCCACCATTCAGAACATTACAGTGAGCAAGGTATATGAGGCAAGTTCATTTGCCGACTATTCCGGCGCACATGTGGACATCAGCACCAAGGAAGGACAGAGCGAGGACTTCTTCAACATCTCATTCTCCACCGGAGGATATTTCCACACTCTCGCCAATGATTTCTACAGGATGGACGGCAAGAGCCTGTTCCTGACCCCAAGACTTGACCCTACTGCAAATAATATAGCCTACAGTGACTTTGACGCATACTCGAAGTCAAAGGACATCTTCGGGACTTCGTTCCGGACATTCAGAAGGAATCCTCTCCCTGACCTTGACGGGGGCATCGGCTTCGGCAAGAATTTCAAGGTAGGGGGCCAGACCCTCAGCCTGGTGGCTTCAGCAAGCATCAAGACAGGAGACGAGACCATGACGGATGCATTCTACAGGACATATGAGGCCAGCTCCGAAGGCAGTATGCAGAGCGACTACAATTACAACAGCTATGGGCAGAAGATTGACATCGCAGCCCTTGTGGACCTGGACTATACGCTCCGGGAGAGCGACAACATCGGCATTACGGCTTTCTTCGCAAGAAATGCCAAGGACACTCATCTTGACCGCCAGGGAATGGACTATCAGGAGTCATATGACCTTGTCGGAAGCAATCAGGTGACACACATCTATACGCTTCAGAATTATCAGCTCTCCGGACATCATGAGGTGGAGGACTGGCTCATCGACTGGGGCGCATCCTATACCATGACATCGAGCGACGAACCGGACAGAAGGCAGGTGATGTACCGCCGTGGAGCCGACGACCAGTGGTATTTCTTCAAGCTTAACCAGCAGGAGACCCAAAGATACTTCGGGAAACTCAATGAAAACGAGCTTGTCGCCGACATCCGTGCCACATACAATTTCAACGAAGATGACAGAATCCGCTTCGGCCTCACGGCCAAAGACAAGATAAGGACTTTCCGCTCTACAAGATTCTACTATGATGTCAAGGGAATCAACAATTCCATCTCGGACTTCCACAACCCTGACGCATATCTCAATTTTGAAAATATCCATAGCGGGCTCATCTCCGTGAACCGCAGCAAATATGACAGAGACCAGTATGATGCTTCAAATCTCATCGGGGCCGCCTTCGTGGAGACAGACCTGAAGTTTGGTGAAAAATGGTTCCTCAATGCAGGTCTCCGCGTGGAGGCAAGCCGTCAGAGCGTCGACTACAATGACGATGTGGAGGACCTTACCCGCAATCTCGATGCCATCGACCTCTTCCCTGCTGTCAACATCAAATATGACCTTACGCGCAGAAGCATCTTCCGCCTTTCTCTTTCGAGGACAGTCACAAGACCGTCGTTCGTCGAAATGGCTCCGTTCCTCTATCAGGAGAGCTTCGGAGGAGCGCAGATACGAGGCAATGAAGACCTTCAGAACGGCTACAACTACAATTTTGACCTCAAGTACGAATTTTTCGCCGAGAAAAATACAGACATGTTCTCTGTGACGGCATATTTCAAATATCTTGAAAACCCTATTGAGCGGACACAGAGACTTTCCGGAGGCGCTACGGAGCACTCATTCCAGAATGCAGACAACGGGATTGCTGCAGGAGTCGAGGTGGAATTCAGAAAAGAGATAGTCAAGGATCTGGCGGTCAGCGCAAATGCATCCTACATGTACACCAATGTGATACTGCCGGAAGGCGGGGCCTACACCAACCAGCAGCGTTCTCTCCAGGGAGCATCCCCGTACCTGGCAAATGCAGACATCAGCTATACTCCGTCCTTCAGGAACGGCTCCGGTCTCAGTCTTGCCCTCCTGTACAATCTGCAGGGCCCGAGGATACACGCAGTCGGCATCATGGGACTCGGGGATGTGAAGCAGATGCCTCTCCATACTCTTGATTTTGCGGCAACCTACAAGTTCAACAGACATTTCTCTGTCAAGATGGCATTCAACAATCTGCTGAACTCCACAGTCAGGTTCAGGCAGGACATTCCGAATGCCGGCAGGACGGTCGAGGTGGAGCAGTGGAGAATCGGCACAGGCTTCGAGGTCGGCATAAGCTACTCCTTGTGACGGACATGGATTCCTGACAGGAATGAACCTGTCAGACGGATAACATAGAAAATATAGAAAATATAGAAAATATAGACAAAGACAGTACAAACTAATTTCTAAGTATGAAAACAGTTAAAATTTTCGCGGCAGCCCTCGCTGCAATGAGCATGGCTGCATGTTTCACTTCATGTGAAAAGGACAATGGAAACGAAAGCGGAGAGGCCGTAGTTCTTGACGGCGGAGAAATCAGCGGCCGCTATTCACAGGATGTAACTCTCAAGAAAGGGGAGTACAGACTTACAGGAAGCCTTCAGATGGAAGCCCCTGCAACCCTTACAATCGAGCCGGGCGTGACAATCACTTCTGAAGTTACTGACGGAAAAATCATCTACATCCTCATTGAGCAGGGAGCCAAGATTATAGCAGAAGGAACAGAGGCAGAGCCTATCACCATGACTGCCGAGGACCAGAGAGCCGGTGCATGGGGCGGACTCCATATCTGCGGATATGCCCACACCAATGCCGGGGAAGGCACAATGTCTGAAATCGGCGGCGCCCCTTACGGCGGCAGCAACGACGCTGACAATTCCGGAATCCTCCGCTATGTGCGTATCCAGTATTCCGGCCTTGCCCTTGATTCAGAGCATGAGGCAAACGGTCTTTCCCTCTATGGCGTAGGAAACGGGACAAAGATTTCATATGTTCAGATCCTCGACGGTTCCGATGACGGCATCGAGTTCTTCGGCGGTTCCGCAAACATCGACCACTGCGTCGTGGAGAACTGCACAGACGACTCATTTGACTGGACTGAAGGCTGGAACGGAACAGCAGAGTACATCGTTGCATATCAGACTGTAGCCGAGTGCGACTGCCTCATGGAGTGCGACAACAACGGCGACAACAACGATGCCACTCCGGTAGCTCATCCTACCATCCGTTACGCAACATTCGTCGGCAACAACAGTTCCGAGAACAAGAGAGGCCTCCGCTTCCGCGAGGGAACACAGGTTACTCTTGAGTATGCCCTCGTTACCGGCAAGCCGAGTCCTGTCACTCTTGAGACTTCCCAGACAGTCGCCTCATTTGACAACGGCACATCTTCAATCAAGAATACCTATATATCAGGCACGCTTGTGAATGAGGAAGGATCAGGCTATGACAACAGCGACTTCGTTGCAGCCGGCAACACTGCGAACTACAGCAGCTTCAACTTCACTTCAGGCTTTGTAGGCAAGGTGGGTCAGAGCGGGGCCGTTGATGCCTCCGACAACTGGACATCAGGCTGGACTCTCTAGATTTCACAAATATCAATTAATTCGCTGGGAGGACGACCGTGAGGCCGCCCTCCTTTTTATGTGCCTTTTTATGTGTGTGTTTATGTGTTTTTTTTATGTGTGTTTTGTACCTTTTTGGATGACAGGCATATTTTTGCGGAATTTACCGGATATTGGATTAAATTTGCATTTCCAATGGCGACAATAGGAATATTTGACTCCGGGGCAGGCGGACTTTCCGTCTTCAGGGAGATTTTCAGGATTCTCCCCGGGGAAAACTATATCTACTGGTCTGACAATGCTTTCTGTCCATACGGGGACAAGCCGCGGGAGTTCATAGTAGACCGGGCCAGGACAATCACGGACTTCATGCTTGAAAACGGGGCGGACATCATCGTCGTCGCCTGCAATACTGCCACCGCTGCGGCAATCAATGTCCTCAGGGCGGAATATCCCGTAAAATTCATAGGAATGGAACCTGCCGTCAAGCCCGCTGCTGCAATCACCCGCACGGGAGTAGTCGGTGTCCTCGCCACGGCAGGGACTCTTGCCGGACAGAAATACCATCTTGCCCTGTCCCGTCTTGCACCCGGAGTGAAGGTCGTCGAGCATGTAGGCCGCGGCTTCGTGGAGCTCGTCGAGAGCGGCGTCACATCAGGACCGCAGGCCGAGGCCGTAGTATCAGCCAGCCTTCAGCCCCTTCTTGATGCAGGCGCCGATGTCATTGTTCTCGGCTGTACCCATTATCCGTTTCTTTCAGATGTGATAAAAAAGATTGCAGGTCCGGGCGTCGCAGTCATTGATCCGGCTCCGGCAGTAGCCCGCCATCTTGCCGAGGTGATGCGGGAAGATGGCCTGCTGCCTTCCTGCGGCACGTCGCCGGATGCCGGACGCCTGTCTTCTTGTGGAGAACTGCCGGCGAATGTCCGTCTGTTTTCGTCCGGCTCCCCGGAGACATTGCAGAAGCTTTTCAAGTCTCTGACTGAATAAACGGTATAATTGACATTATGCAGCGCGCCCGGTGGAGACCCAAAATGCTGTCCACCGGGCGCGGTTTTGCGGGTTTTTCGCGCCCGTCGGCATTTTGAAAATGCCATCGGCCACACTTTTGCGGGAAAATCGTGGCCGTCGGAGGCACTTTTACCTCTCCAACAGGCACGGCAGAACCGACTTTTAGGAGACATTGGCACCTTTTTATTAAATTACGCCCGGCGGACTGTGAAACGATGTCCGCCGGGCGCACTTGTCAATTTTCCTGCTGCAGGGGCAGCTTCCCGTCTATTCCTTTCCTCCGCCGAGGGCCTGATATAGGCTGACCACGGACTGGAGCATCGTGAACTGGTCATTTACTGCATTCAGTCTTGCGCTGAGCAGAGACTGTCTTGCGGAAAGGAGTTCCAGATATGTTCCTGTCGACCTTTCGTAGAGAAGTTCTGATGTCTGCACTGTCCTTTCCAGATCTTTTACCTGAGACAGATGCTTGTTGTACATTTCTTCGGAAATCTGTACTGCGTAGAGGGCATTGTTTACCTGCTCTCCGGCGTTGAGCAATGTCTGGCGGTAGTTCATCAGCGCTATTTCTTCCTCGGCCTTGCTCACTTTCAGATTGGCCACGAGCTGTCCGTGATTGAAAATCGGCATTGTAAGCTGTCCGAGAGCCGAAAGCAGCCAGCCGGCTGGATTGCTGATAGCCTGTCCGAGGCTGTTGGTCCATCCGGCGCTGCCGGAAAGGCTGATTTTCGGATAGAAGGCTGACCTTGCCTGATTGGTGCTGTAGTATGAGCTTGCCAGAGCCATTTCCGCCTGATAGACGTCAGGGCGGTTGGACAGGAGCTGGAGCGGAATGCCGACACTTATTTCAGACGGTACGGTCTGCTCCGAGAGCTTGCCGCGGACAATCGGCATGGACGGCTGTCCGAGCAGGGAGCAGAGTGCATTCTCGGCTTCCTGCTGCTGCTGGAGGAGGGCGGCGTATGACGCTTCCAGTCCGTAGAGGTTTGCCCTGGCCTGGGTTACGGCATTTTCAGTGGTCTTGCCGGTCTTCAGCATGGCTTCCATCGTTCTGACCTGCTCCTCGAAGATTCTCACATTCTCTTCGCTGATGGCCACCTGGTCGTCGAGCATCAGGAGTGAGAAATATGTGTTTGCAATCGTGGCTATGAGCTGTGACCTTACGGCCTGCTGATATGCCTGCTGCTGGAGCAGAGCCGCCTGGGCTCCTCTCTTTGCGTTGAGGAGAGACCCGAAGAGGTCGATGTCCCAGCTGGCCGAAGCCCCGACATTGTAAGTCCAGGATGCCTTTCCTGCATTGATGCTGCTCAGACCGCCCTGTGGCGCAAGCGTGATTGACGGGGCGTAGGCCCATTTTGCCGCAGACAACTGTGCCTTGGCCTGCTCTACCCTCAGAATGGCACTCCGGAAGTCGACATTGTTTTCAAGACCTGTCCTTATGAGGTCCTGGAGACAAGGGTCGGTGAACACTTCTTCCCAAGACATGTAGCCGAGGGAGTTGGTGTCCGGTTCATCTGCAGCCTGTGCTTCAGGTACGAGCTCCGCACGATAGAGACTGTCAGTCGGCAGATTCTCGGGCCTTTGGTATTTGCGGTAGATTGAGCAGCTGCTCATCATCATGATTAGGGCTGCGGCAAGGGCTGCCTTGCCTGCGGCCGCATATAGTGTCTTTTTCATTATACTCTGTCCTCCTTTCTTTTGCCCATCACTTTCTCTTCAATGTACTGGAATATCACAAAGAATGTAGGAGTTATGAACAGCAGGGCGATTGACCCGACGATAAGTCCTCCCACCACACCGACTCCGAGTGACCGGTATCCGTTGGCTCCGACGCCTGATGCAACCACCAGCGGCAGCAGGCCGAACACCATTGTCATGACGGTCATGAGGATAGGCCTGAGTCGCAGACCTGCCGCAGCTACTGCGGAATGGCTGAGTGTCATTCCCATTTTTCTCCTTTCAACTGCATATTCGGTGATAAGGATGGCCGTCTTGGAGAGCAGACCGATGAGCATGACTATTCCGACTTGCATGTAGATGTTGCTTTCAATGCCCCACCATCTTGAGAAGAGGAAGCTTCCCATGAGTCCGAACGGCACCGAGCAGATGACTGCCAGAGGCAGGAAGAAACTCTCATAAAGTCCGCAGAGGATAAGGTAGATGAATATCACGCACAGGATGTAGATGATTGTCGTGGTATGGGATTCCGCGAGCTCGGCCTCTTCCCTTGTCATGCCGGAGAACTCGTATCCGAATCCTGTCGGCAGCACTTCGGCTGAAACTTCCTGCACTGCGTTGATGACATCTCCGGAACTGTAGCCCTCGTTAGGCATACCCATTACGGTGATTGACGGGAACAGGTTGAACCTGTTCAGGATTTCCGCACCATATGATTTGGTCAGTGTCACGAATTGGCTTACCGGAGCCATTCCTGATGCAGTCTTGACATAGATATTGTCGAGGGACTGTATCTGGTCGCGGTCTTCAGGACGGGCCTGGAGAATTACGCGGTAGAGTTTCGTGAACCTGTTGAAATTGGAGGCATAGTAGCTTCCGAGGTATCCCTGCATCACAGAGAGCACCTGGTCGGCCGTGGTACCTGCCCTGAGACATTTTGCCGCGTCCACATCCACCGTATACTGAGGGAACTGCGTACTGAATGAAGTGTATGCCATCTGGATTTCAGGTCTCTGGTTAAGGGCAGCAATCACTTCGCCTGTCACTTCATTCAATGCCTCGATTCCTTTGCCGGAACGGTCCTGAAGGTCGACTGAGAAGCTGTTTCCTGTACCGTATCCGGAAATCATAGGCGGAGCGAAGATGAATATCTGTGCATTCTTGATGCCTGCTGTCCTGCGGTATATTTCATTCATTACGGCAGTGTTGCTGTGTTCCTTGCCTTCCCTCATTTCCCAAGGCTGGAGCTTTATCATCATCATGCCGTGCGAAGCACCGCTTCCTGCAAAGGAGAAGCCTGCCACCTGGTTGAATGTGCGGATTTCAGGAATGTCTTCAATGCATTTCTGCATTTCTGTAAGTATCTGGTTGGTCTGGTCCAATGTGCTTCCGGCAGGGGCATCAACGCTTATGAAGAGGGAGCCGGTGTCCTCGTTAGGCACGAGGCTCGTCTTCGATGTGCTCATGAGGTACATCAGGGCGGCAACTGCACCGAGGAGGCAGAGCCCCGTCACCCATTTGTTTCTGATGAAGAATGTCACTCCGAACTTGTATTTCTTCACGAGCTTCCCGAATGCGGATTCGAACGCCATGCGGAATCTTGTGGAGAACTGCTTCGGCTTTTCCCCCGGAGCCACTATCTCGTTGGGCTTGAGAAGCAGGGCGCACAATGCCGGGGACAATGTCAGGGAGTTGATTGCCGACAGGCCCACGGACACGGCCATGGTAAGGCCGAACTGCTTGTAGAACACACCTGAAGTTCCCCCCATGAATGACACAGGGATGAACACCGCCATGAAGACGAGAGTGGAAGTGATGATGGCGGATGACACGCCTGTGACGCCGTCCACAGCAGCCCTGTATGGGGACTGGTAGCCTTCGTCAAACTTGACCTGCACAGCCTCCACCACAATGATGGCATCATCGACTATGGTACCGATGGCCAGCACAAGAGCAAAGAGTGTCAGGAGGTTGATTGAGAAGCCCGCCACGACAAGGAAGGCGAATGTACCGATGAGGGCGACGAAGATACTGATTGTAGGGATGACTGTCGACCTTACATTCTGAAGGAAGAAGTATACCACGAGGACAACGAGAAGGATGGCCTCAAAGAGGGTCTTGATCACCTCGTGGATTGAGGCGTCAAGGAAGTCCTTGGTACTCATGATGTCCACGAACTCCATTCCTTTCGGCAGGTCTTTGGCTGCTTCGGCAAGGTATGCGTCTACCTCGTCAATGATTTCATTGGCGTTGCTGCCGGCGGTCTGGTTGATCATCATCGTCACTCCCGGAGCTCCTTTCACACGGCCTTCGTAAGCATAGCTTACCGCGCCGAGCGTGATGTCTGCCACATCCTTGAGCTTCAGCGTGCGTCCGTCCTCATATGCCCGGAGGACAATCTCTCCGAATTCAGCTTCCTCGGTGAGGCGGCCCCTGTATTTCAGCGTGTACTGGAATACATTCTTGGAATCCTCGCCGAGTGATCCGGTGGAGGCCTCGATGTTCTGCGCGGATAATGCAGAGATGATGTCAGAAGGCTGGAGCTCGTACTGGGCCATCACATCCGGCTTCATCCAGATACGCATGGCGTAGTCTCCGCCCATGACATTTGCCTCTCCGACTCCGGAAATACGCTGGATTTCCGGCTTGATGTTGATGCTGAGGTAGTTGGTAAGGAATGTCTCGTCGTATGTGCCGTCAGGGCTGGCCAGGGCGAACACCTTCAGGGTACTGCTCTGGCGCTTCATTGTCTCGACACCTACCCTCGTTACCTCCGCAGGAAGCAGCGACTGAGCCCTGGATACACGGTTCTGCACATTGACAGCAGCCATGTCTGGATCTATGCCCTGCTTGAAATACACTGAAATGGAAGCACTTCCGGTGTTGCTGGCCTCGGAAGTCATGTAGGTCATGTTCTCCACTCCGTTGATTGCCTCCTCGAGAGGAACAATCACACTGTTCTGTACGGCAGCGGCATTGGCTCCGCTGTATGTGGTGCTGACCCTGATGGTAGGAGGGGCTATGTCCGGGTACTGCTCGATAGGGAGCACGGCAAGTCCGATCATACCCACCATCACGATGAATACCGATATGACAAGAGACAATATCGGCCTGTCGATAAATGTCTTAAGATTCATGATTATTCTCCTTCATTTGTTGCTTGGGCACCTGAGGCTGCTTCTGTCATGGTGCCGGCGGTTGCGGCAGCAACCGGTGTGCCTTCCCTGAGGAGTCCGGCGCCTCTTGCCACAATCACATCGCCTTCGCTGAGGCCTTCTTCAACTATGTATTCTTTGCCGTCGTTGATCTTGAATACCTTGATCTGCGTGGATACGGCCTTGCCGTCAACCACCTTATATGTGAAAATCTTGTCCTGTACTTCAAAGGTGGCTTCCTGAGGGATGACAATCACACCTGTCCTGTCATACGGGATGTTGATGTTGCAGGAGCCTCCGCTCATGAGGAGCCCGTCAGGATTAGGGAAGATGGCCCTCAGCCTCACTGTGCCGGTGGCCTTGTCGACGATGCGGCTGATTACATCAATGTTGCCCTTGCTCCCGTATGTGCTCCCGTCATTGAGTGTCAGGGAAACTTCAGGATATGCGGCAACGGTCTTGTCTATTGAGCCGTACTGTCTTGTGAGACCCAGTACTTCCTTCTCAGGAAGGGAGAAATATACATACATCTGCGAATTGTCTGTCACATTGATGAGAGGCTCCGACATGGAGGCGCTGACAAGTGCGCCCACGCGCACCGAAGTCATGCCGGCAACACCGTTTACCGGGCTTGATACCTTGGCGAACGAGAGATTGTTGGCTGCGCTTGCCTCCTGTGCCCTTGCCTGGGCGAGGGAAGCCACTGCCGTGTTGTAGTTGTTTCTTGTGGTCTGGAGCTGGAAGTCAGAGATGACTTTTTCCTTGTAGAGCTCTTCGTCGCCTTCGAGTGTGAGCTTTGCCGTGGCCATCTGTGCCTCAGCTGTGGCGACTGCCGCCTTGGCCTGCTGATAAGTGGCGGCGTATGGAATTGTGTCAATGATGAAAAGCGTCTGTCCTTTTCTTACTTTGGCTCCCTCTTTTACGAGGACATCTGTCACGAAACCGGAAACCTGGGGCCTGATTTCCACATCCTGTTTTCCTTCAATCACAGCAGTATAGCTTACTGTGAGGGTCCTGTTTTCCGGTGCCAGCGTGATAAGCGGATAAGTGCCGGCTGTCGGCTGCTGTGCCGGCTGCTGCTTGCAGGAAACCATTCCCATAAACAGGCACAGCCCGATAGTGATAACATTTAAACCTTTCATTTCTTCTATATGTTTTTTCCAACTAAAATTGCGACGCAAAAATATCATTTAGTTTTTCTTTTGACTTGTGCAATTTTCTTTTAAATTTGTCCAAAATTCGCATTAAAACCACAATACTTATATTATATTTGGGTATTTGTCAAAATGCGACATGTTTCAACAGAAATTGTGCCAAATTTTATGAAACACATAGGCATCCAGCAAATCGCGTCTCTTGCCCAGGATTCCTGCCGCCTGGGAGAAAGTTTTGTATGTCTTGACAATGACGGAATTGCAAGGCTTGCAGGATACAGTATTGTCGGCTGCCGGCTTCTCCTGATGGTCTCTGACGGCTCCCTTGACATGAAAATCAACGGAAAACATGCAGTTGTCAGGGAAAATGACTTTGTGGATATCCTGGAAGGGACAAGAGTGTGTTTTGCAATGCCGGATCCCGAGATACGCGTCATTTGTATGGTGACGACAAGAAAATTCATAATGGACTCGCTGCAGGGGGTGATTCCTGACATCCAGAATTATATCCTGAAAATTCTCACCGAACCGGTGATGCATCTGCGGCAGAATGAAGCTGATGTCCTGCTCGCCCAGGCCGGCCTTGTCGAGAGTGCAGTCCTTGATGTGCGGCACAGGTACAGAGAGGAGCTTGTCAAGGTGTATTTCAAGGCATTTTCCCTCAATCTCAGCAATATTGTCCTGGACAAATATGACAAGCGCTCCTCCCGTGCGCTTCATGGAATCAAGAAAAGGGACAACCTCATTTCCGGCTTCATGGAGCTTGTATGGGAGAATATCCTTGAGAACAGGGAGGTGTCGTTCTATGCCAGGGAACTGTGCGTGACTCCGAAGCATCTCTCCAGAGTCATAAAGGAAGCCACAGGCAAGTCCCCGCATGAGATAATAGCGGGTGAGGTGCTGGCTCTCTCGGTGCAGCTTCTTCAGAATGACGACATGCTCGTGCAGCAGGTCGCGGATATCCTGCATTTTTCCGACCAGGCCGCATTCTCCAAGTTTTTCAAGAAATACACAGGCCTTTCCCCGGCCGATTTCCGGAAGGCCGGAAAACGGCTGTGAAGGGGGCCTGGCGATGGTTCTCATATCCGCCGGACGCGGTATCCTCCGAAAGGGCCGGCCGCAAAAATAATAAGATCTTTTTGCGATAAACTTTGCGATAAGTTTTGTGTTAAACTTTGTGATAAACTTAACTTTTTTTACGAAAATTAGTATGTGTGTAAAAAAATCAGTAAATTTGAACGATTGAATTTAAATGGCAACCATAATAAAATGACTACATAATAAACACAATCATGAAAACCAAATTATTCTCAATCATGGCAGCATCAGCCGCATGCGCACTGCTGCTTGCATCATGTTCTGAAAAAGACGACCCGAACAAGGGGGGGGATGAGCCCGATCCGAAGCCGCCTGTCGCAGAGGATGTGTATGTGTCTTTGCTTCCTGTCGGGACACTGGAAACATTTGAGCTTGCCCACACCCAGAACGGGGTCAGCGGCGAAGTGTCGTTTTCCGTGAAGGCCCGCCTTTCCGGAGAGTCTGCAGAAGATGTGACAGTGACATTGAAAGCCGAGTGTAATGGCATCAGTTCAGACAAAATTCAATTGTCTTCTCAGCAGCTCACGGTTTCAGCCGGAAGGAAAGAATCTACAGGTGTCACTGTAAGCGTTTCCGACTGGTCCGAACTTGCGACCAATCAGGATGCTGCCGAATATACTCTTACCGTGAGCATAGCTGAAGCTTCGGATGACATAGACGAGAACGCATCTTCAGTGTCTGTCACTATCAGCAAGGCAGCATACATTGAGTCCTCATTCCCGGACTTCAGCGGGGACTTCCTCACCTTATCTACTGCTAATGACATTGTTGCCGGCGGCTACACTGAAAATCGGACTGCCGCCGACTGGACATTCAAGTTCTGGGCTACGAACGGAGGAACCATCGAACACACAACAGGAAATACTCTCTGCGGAGACGGAAAAGAAGACCTTGCCATTGACAAAGACCTCATCAATTTTATCGTTGACTTCAATGAGGTGAAGACTCTTGGCGGCCTGTATTTCCAGCATTGGGGTCCGGACTATTGTCCGTCAAAGATAAGGCTGTCGGTCTCTGAAGACGGTGAGACATGGGTGCCTATGGGTGAGATTGGGACGAGTTCTCGGAACTATATCAAGTTCAGAGAGGAAGTCGTGACCCGGTATATGCGGTATGAGATGCTTGAAGCTCCTTCTCGTGTTGACATAATGTATATGTTCATTTACGAAAAATAGTCTTTGGGTACGGCTCAAAACGGGTCTTCCTGTGTTATGCTTGATGCGAAAATCCTCATGTACGGCAGTACACTGCGGTTTTCTTATCTTCGCAGGCCTTGGAATCCCTCTTTTGGAGTCGCCCTTTGAGTGAAAGGATATCCGGACAGCTGTCCGGACAGGGGCCGGAGGATTTTTTCTTCCGGCTCCTTTGTTTTTTGCCGGGATAGTGGTAATTTGCAGAGAATTTTGCAAATGAGACGGAATTGCCGGGAAAATAGATTGCATTTCAGATGAAACTTATCGGAAAGATGAAAACAAATTGTGTGAGAATCATTTTATTGTGTCTGATGACTATGGTGGTAGGCGCGTCTGCGGCATGCTCATGTACTGAGACCGGAGGACCGGATGCGGGGCAGGAACCGGGCAGCGGCGGTGAAGAACCGGGAGGCGGAAGCCATGAAGGAGAGTTGCATGAAGGCCTCCTGACTCCTGACATGGAATCGGAGCTCAGGGATTACTTCTCGGATGTGCTGACTGCTGAGTTTTCAGATGAAATTGAGAGGTTTGAAGATAAGTCTGTGCTGGAACTCAAGTATGCGGAAGACAATGCCGGGCTTGTCTGGAAGGCATGGAAAGATGCAAATGATGATTTCGCGGAGGAAAAATTGATTGATATAGGACCTCTTTCTCAAGGTGTTTCCGGCAGGTGGAGTCTTCCCTCGGGGCTTGAGCCGTCGGCTGTGATGCCGTACTATTTCGGGACCAAGGGCGTGAAGCCTGAAGAAGGCTGGCCGCTTTTCCTGTATATGCACGGCTCGGGGGATAAGGACGGGGAGTGGTCGGCAGGGCTGACGCTGTGCCGGGAGTTTGATGATGCCCCGTCGCTGTATTTTATACCGCAGATTCCGAATGAGGGAGAGTGGTACCGCTGGTGGCAGAAATCCAAGCAGTATGCCTGGGAGAAGCTCCTGCGTCTGGCCTTTGTCTCCGGGGAAGTCAATCCTGACAGGGTATATTTCTTCGGTATCTCCGAGGGCGGCTACGGCTCGCAGAGGCTGGCGTCTTTCTATGCTGACTATCTTGCCGGTGCCGGTCCGATGGCCGGGGGAGAGCCTCTTAAGAATGCCCCGGCGGAGAACTGCGCCAATATTGCCTTCTCCCTCAGGACCGGAGCCGATGACACAGGATTCGGAAGGAATACTCTCACGGGATATACTTCCGAGGAATTCGACAGGCTGGAGCAGAAGCATCCCGGACTTTATGTGCATAACATAGAACTGATTCCCGGCTACGGGCATGCAATCAACTATTATCTGACGACTCCCTGGCTGGCGGACTATGTGCGCAATCCTTGGCCGAAGTATTTCTGCTGGGAAAATTACGAGATGGACGGCAGGTACAGGGACGGATTTTACAATGTCCAGGTGCTTGAGCGCTCCAATCCGGACATGAGCATGAGGACCGTGTACGAGATGACCGTTTCCGGGAATGCGGTGAATATGTCTGTCCAGAATGTAGCATATGAGACTACTGAAACGATGAACGGCATAGAGATGAAGTTCAGCAAGACCTACAGTCCGGTGACATCGGGCAAATTCCGCATATATCTGAACAGTCATCTTGTGGATTTGTCGCAGCCGGTGACAGTGCGGGTAAACGGTGAGACAGCATTCGAGGGAATGGTTGAGCCGAGACTTGACATGATGGCGGAGAGCTGCGCCCTTTTCGGAGACCCGTGCAGAGTGTTTCCTTGCGGGGTCGACATAGACATGTCGGTATTATAGCATTGCGCCACGGCATAGCAAATACATTTGCTCTACTCTCGGCTTCTTGCTATCTTTGCGCACAGAACTTTTTGGAATATGATTACATCAGAACAGATAAAGGAATTGCACCACAGGGCGGATGTCCTGAAGAAATGTCTTGACATAGACGGGAAGAGGGCCGAAACGGAAGAGAAGCAGAAAAAGACTCTTGCCCCGGATTTCTGGGACGACCCGAAGGAGGCTGAGAAATACCTGAAGGAACTTGCCGGGGTGAAATTCTGGGTGACAGGATATGACAAGGTGGCATCAGGGGTTGCGGACCTTGATGTCCTTTATGACTTTGCCAGGGACAGCCTGTCCGGGGCCGGTGAGGATGGAGAAACTCCGGAGACAAAGGAACTTGATGCGGCATACAAGGCCGTGGAAAAGGATATAGAGGAACTGGAGCTGCGCAATATGCTCGGAGAGGAGGGAGACAGCCTCGGGGCAATCCTTACAATCAATTCCGGGGCGGGCGGCACGGAGGCCAATGACTGGTCTTCAATGCTGATGAGGATGTACATGCGCTGGGGGGAAAGAAACGGCTACAAGGTGACTGTAACCGATGTCCTCGAGGGTGAGGATGCCGGCATAAAGTCAGCCACGATTCAGTTTGAGGGGGACTATGCCTTCGGCTATCTGAAGGCCGAGAGCGGAGTGCACAGGCTTGTGCGCATATCTCCGTTCAATGCCCAGGGCAAGAGGCAGACTACATTTTCTTCCGTATTCGTCTATCCACTTGTGGATGACACCATCGAGATTGAAATTAATCCGGCTGACCTTGAGTGGGACACCTACCGCTCAAGCGGAGCGGGCGGGCAGAATGTCAACAAGGTTGAGACAGGAGTCAGGGTGAAGCATATCCCTACGGGAATCGTCGTTGAAAACACGGAGACGCGTTCTCAGCTGGACAACAGGCAGAATGCCCTGCGCATCCTCAAGTCCCGTCTTTATGACCTTGAACTCAAGAAACGCCAGGCCAGGCAGGCGGAGCTGGAGGGCCAGAAGAAGAAGATAGAGTGGGGCTCCCAGATCAGAAGCTATGTGCTTCATCCCTACAAGATGGTTAAGGACCTGCGGACAGGATATGAGACTTCCGACACTCAGGGAGTCCTTGACGGAGACCTCAATGAGTTCATGAAAGTCTATCTGATGGGAGGAGGCGACAGGAAGTGACGTGTGTGGCGGAAAGTGACATCGCAAGAACAATGTGACGATAATCAAATCAAGACTATATGGTAGAGTTCAAGTATGCACCGATGTTTCAGCTTGGCGAGGACAAGACTGAATATTATCTCCTGACGAAAGACTATGTCTCAGTCGGAGAGTTTGAAGGCAAACCTATCCTGAAAGTTGCCAGGGAAGGGCTTACGGCGATGGCAAATGCCGCTTTCCGGGATGTTTCATTTATGCTCCGCCCGGCGCACAACGAGCAGGTGGCGAAGATTCTTTCTGACCTTGAGGCAAGCGAGAATGACAAATATGTCGCCCTGACTTTCCTCCGCAATGCTGAAGTTGCCTGCAAGGGCAAGCTGCCGTTCTGCCAGGATACGGGCACGGCCATTATCCACGGAGAAAAGGGACAGCAGGTGTGGACCGGATATTGCGATGAAGAGGCTCTCTCTCTCGGTGTGTTCAAGACTTATACTGAGGAGAATCTGCGTTATTCGCAGAATGCCCCTCTTACAATGTACGATGAGGTGAACACCAAGTGCAACCTTCCTGCACAGATTGACATAGAGGCTACGGAAGGCATGGAATACCGTTTCCTCTGCGTGGCAAAGGGCGGCGGCTCCGCCAACAAGACTTACCTCTATCAGGAGACAAAGGCTATCCTCAATCCGGAGACCCTTGTCCCGTTCCTCGTGTCCAAGATGAAGACCCTCGGGACGGCGGCCTGCCCTCCGTATCATATCGCATTTGTCATCGGCGGCACTTCAGCAGAAAGGAACCTGCTCACTGTCAAGCTTGCTTCCACGCACTATTATGATTCCCTTCCTACGACAGGGGACGGGACCGGCCGTGCGTTCCGTGATGTCAAACTTGAGCAGCAGGTGCTTGAAGCTGCCCACAAGATAGGTCTCGGAGCCCAGTTCGGCGGCAAATATTATGCACATGACGTGCGCATCATAAGGCTTCCGCGCCATGGTGCCAGCTGTCCTGTAGGACTCGGCGTAAGCTGCTCGGCTGACCGCAACATCAAGTGCAAGATCAACAGGGACGGCATCTGGATAGAGAAGATGGACGACAATCCGGGACGTCTGATTCCGGAGGAACTCCGCCAGGCCGGGGAAGGCAATGCCGTCAGAATCAATCTTGATCAGCCTATGTCCGAGATTCTCAAGGAATTGACCAAATATCCAGTATCTACCCGGCTGAGTCTTTGCGGCACCATCATCGTCGCCCGTGACATTGCCCATGCGAAGATCAAGGAGCGTCTTGACAGGGGAGAGGAGATGCCTCAGTATCTCAAGAATCATCCTGTATATTATGCAGGTCCGGCGAAGACTCCTGCAGGGATGGCGTGCGGCTCAATGGGCCCGACAACTGCAGGCCGTATGGATCCGTATGTAGACCTCTTCCAGAGCCATGGCGGCAGCATGGTGATGCTTGCCAAAGGCAACCGAAGCCAGCAGGTGACGGATGCCTGCAGGAAGCACGGCGGATTCTATCTTGGCTCAATCGGCGGTCCTGCCGCAATCCTTGCCCAGAACAACATCAAGTCCATCGAATGCGTGGAATATCCTGAGCTCGGGATGGAGGCCGTCTGGAAAATCCATGTGGAGGATTTCCCTGCTTTCATCCTCGTCGATGACAAGGGAAATGATTTCTTCAAGCAGATAGGACTGTGATTCCGACCGGTCTGCAATCCATGAAAAAAGAAATTGTCATATAAAAAGAGAAAAGATTTCAAAAAAGAGAAATCATTCTGTTCAAAAAGAGAAAATCCCGCAGCGCGCGGGATTTTCTCTTTTTGCATTTGGCTATATTTACAACTGGTTTTAAGTATTTGTTGTCTGGACAGGATCCGCTCTTTTATTTTTGTTAAACAAACTGAATAATGTCTAATCCTCGTTTTGCCAGGGTCCTGTCCTTTTTATTGACAAGCAGTCCGGAGAAGCTTATCTGCCGTTCCATCTGAACATTTTGAACAGTTCCACGACAACGAGAGGCACAAAGGCAAGACCTATGATTGTCCACCACTGCATCTGTCCGAGTTCCTCAAACTGGAATGCTTCCCTGAATGCCGGCACCATCAGTACGGCCAGAGAGAATACCAGCGACATGAAGATGGCGAATATGAGAGGCTTGTTCCACAGCGGGTTGAATCTGAACCTGGATTCAGTATTGGAGTGCAGGTTGCCGGCATGGACAAGCTTGGCTGCAATCAGAGATGCGAACGCCATTGTCTGTCCCAGGGATTCTGCAAGGTTGTCATCCCCTCCGTATATGTCCATCCCCATGTCTTTGCCGATGATGAATGCCACAAGGGTGATGGCTCCCATCATGACTCCCTGATAGCTGATTCTCCATATCATGCTCTTGTCCATGAACTGCTTGTTCTGTCCCCTTGATTTCTTTTTCATGATGTCTTTTGAAGCAGGGTCAAGGCTCAGTGCAAGGGCCGGGAATGTCTCGCTGACAAGATTTATCCACAGGATGTGTATCGGGAGAAGAGGAATTCCCATGTTGAAGATGGATGCCACAAAGAGCAGGAGCACCTCTCCGAGGTTGGTGGACAGAAGGAAGAGTATAGTCTTGAGGATATTGTCATAGATTCTCCTCCCTTCTGACACGGCGGATACTATTGTGACGAAATTGTCGTCAGAAAGCACCATATCCGATGCATCCTTTGCCACTTCTGTACCTGTGATTCCCATCGAGACCCCTATGTCAGCCTGCTTGAGGGCCGGAGCATCGTTTACGCCGTCACCTGTCATGGCTACTATCTCTCCTCTCTTCTGCCAGGCGGTCACAATCTTCACTTTCTGTTCAGGAGCAATTCTGGCATAGACTGAATATTTGCCGACATTCTCCTCGAATGTCCTGTCGTCTATCTTATCCAGTTCCGTTCCGGTGATGGCAAGGTCGCCTTCATTGTAGATGCCTATCTTTGAGGCTATGGCGAGTGCAGTGGCCTTGTGGTCTCCCGTGATCATCACTGTCCTGATGCCTGCGTCATGGCATTCTTGTATGGCTCCTATGACTTCCTCCCTTTCAGGGTCAATCATGCCTGTGATTCCGACGAAAATAAGGTCTCTTTCAACTTCTTCCATCTCTGATGACACCTCGTCGGCAGGCCTGTAGGCCATGGCAAGCACCCTCAACGCGGATTCTGCCATCTTCTGGTTTTTCTTCTGCAGGTCGCTGATGTCTGCAGGGGAAATCTCCCTCACGCCGTCGGCAGTTTCTATTTTTGTGCAGACCGAAAGTACTTCGTCAAGTCCTCCCTTGACATTTATCTGCAGAGAGCCGTCCTGCATCCTGTTGATTGTCGACATTCTTTTCCTGGAGGAGTCGAATGCCACTTCCCCGACTCTCGGGCAGGCCGAGTCAAGTTCCGCCTTCTCCACCCCGTTTTGTCTTCCGAGGTCAATCAGGGCAATTTCCGTCGGGTCCCCAACCTTGGTGATGCCCCCTTCGTTGTTCTTTACTTCCTTTGCGTCGCAGCAGAGAACGGAGATTGTCACCAGCCTGTCAAGGTTTCCGCTCGGGGTATATTCCTCCACGACGGTCATCTGGTTTTTGGTCAGAGTCCCTGTCTTGTCGGAGCAGATGACGGTAGTGCATCCGAGAGTCTCGACGGAAGGCAGTTTCCGTATGATTGCATTATGCTTTACCATCCTGCGCACGCCCATCGATAGGATAATGGTGGATATTGCCGGCAGTCCTTCAGGAATTGCCGCCACTGCAAGGGACACTGCCACCATGAACATACTGACCGGATCCCTGTCATTATTCAGAATGCCTATAAGGAATATCACGATGCAGATTGCTACTGATGCTATTCCTATGATTTTGCCGAGCTTCTCAAGCCGTACCTGCATCGGAGTCTGCGTGTCAGATTCTCCGCCGAGCATATCCGCAATCTTTCCTATCTCTGTATTCATCCCTGTGCCGACAACGATGCCTTTCCCGTGTCCGAAAGTCACGACTCCGCTTGAATAGGCCATGTTGGTGCGGTCTCCGAGCGGAATGTCCGTGCCCTGGAGGATGTCTCCGGTTTTTTCCACCGGCACTGACTCACCGGTCATGGAAGACTCCTGGATGCTCATGTTGACGGATTCGGTGATTCTTATGTCCGCCGGCACAATGTCACCGACTTCGAGTTCCACCAGATCTCCGGGAACCACATCCTCCACATTCACCACTATCGCTTCCCCGTCCCTGACGACTTTAGCCATAGGCGCTGCCATCTTTTTAAGGGACTCGAGTGATTTCTGGGCCTTGAACTCCTGATATGCACCGATTATTGCATTCAGCAGGAGGATTCCCATTATGATATATGTGTCAAGCAGTCCTTCATCTGTCTTCAATCCCATATAGCCGGAAATCGCGGCGGCTATTATGAGGAGGATGATCATAAAGCTTTTGAACTGCTCTATGAACATCAGCATGAACGGCTTGTTCTTTTTCTGCACGAGGGTGTTCTTCCCGTATTTTTCTATTCTGGAGGCAATTTCTCCGCCTTTCAGTCCTTTCTCCGGGTCTGACCCCATTTCTCTGGCGACATCCTCAATCGATTTGTTGTAGAATTGTTCCATTTCAACCTGAATTTTATTTGTCTGCAATAATTGCTATGCAGTCAACTGTGTGCAACAATAATTTCAGGTGCAAAAGTAGTCGGAGTGACAATATATATTATTATGTTTGCAGAACAAAAAATGTTGAAAAAGTCGGATTATTATGAGAAACAAGTCAACCGCCAAGTTTGAAAGTATAGATATAGGCGATTTGTTTGAAACAGGGAAACCCCGTTCAATCAAGAATTTCTATATGACGGACTATGGAACTGGCCGTCATTTTTTCCGGAATGGTTCTTCATTTATTTTTAATGGTTTTGCCATAAGCCTGTGCCTTTCCGGCATCTGTTCCATGAAGGTCGGGGGAAGGCATTACGATGTGACGGCCGGTTCATTCATAATTCTGTCTCCTAATCTCCTTGTGGAAATAGTCGGGGTGTCCGATGATTTCAACCTCAGGAACATCATAGTTTCCCTTGATGTCATCCTTGAGTTCCCGAGTCCCGTGGACATTAATATCATGAATTCTTCCCTGAGGAATCCCGTAATAGCGTTGTCTGATGTCCAAATGAGGCATCTTACCGAATATTATGACTTTCTTGGCAAACAATACGAGGAGACCGGCAATGCCTACAGGGAGGAAATTTCCAAGACGCTCCTGTATGCGCTGATGCTTGAAATCTGCAATATATACAGGGGTATATCAGGAGAAAACGCACAGGTGGCCAGACCCAAGCCGGAAAAGCTGACAGATGATTTCTTCCTGCTCCTGAACAGGTATTACAAGACGGAACACAATGCCGGATTTTATGCCGACAAGCTGAACAGGACGCCCAAATATCTTTCCACAGCCATAAAGAAACTCAGCGGCCGCTCCGTCTCCGACTGGATAAATTCAACATTGGTCAGCGAGATAAAGCTGCTTCTGAAGGTCACGGACAAGACCATTCTTGAAATATCAGAGGAGCTGAATTTCTCCAGCCCCTCCGTCTTCGTCCAGTTCTTCCGCCGCAACACCGGCATCACCCCGCTGCAGTACCGCAAACAGTTCTGACGCAGTGCTCCCGGCAGAAAGCATTTTCAGTCAGTGACCGGCCTTATGCAATAACCCATGTACCGGAATTGGTATGGTGAATAATCGTTGTCTGTATAAATTCCTTTGGAAGTGGAAGAAACAATCAGCGAGTATGCATCGGTCGTGTCGCCCTCTGTCGGGGTAGAGGACCAATAGTATCCGCCATGAGTGCGGCTCAGCCAGAAATAATCGACATATCCTGCCGCCGGGAAGTAAATTGAATTTCCGGAAGGTCCGGTAACCAGCATGCCGTTATTTTCGGTCCCTTCTATCCATTTCCAGTCGCACTTGAGAGCAAGTTCTTTGCATTCCTCATGAGTCGGCAGCCTCCATGAGCCGCCCCAGTTGGCGCGGGCCGCATCGTATTGTGGATCACCGGAAATGTCCGGAAGCTCTATCCCGTATGTGAGACTGTTTTCTTCTGTGCAGTAATCTCTCGGAGAAATCTCGCCCCAGGCGAAATGGTCTCCGTCCTCCTCCGGGCTTTCAGCGCAGATGTTGCAGGCCGCCCACTTGACGCTGAGGCCGAGGTCCACATATTCATGGCCGTCGATTGTCGGATTTTTTACAGTCACCGTACATTCTGCCCTCAGCCCTCCGTCAGTGGTGGTCGCAGATATGATTGTTTCCCCGGCGAAGTACCCCCGTACCTCTCCGTTGTCACTTACGGAAGCTACATCAGGTTCAGATGATACCCAGTTGATGCTCTTGTCCTCAGCATCTTCGGGATAAACCGTTGCCGTCAGTGCCGCGGTCTTTCCGACTTCAATGGTCAGCTCTTTTTTATCAAGACTTATGTCCTCAACGAATATCGGGCTATTTGATTTGGCGGAGCCATTCTGTTCCTTTTCGCATGAAGCGAGGCTTAGGAATGCAAGCGGTACTGCTGTCAGACAGATTGCGAGTCTGTTCATGATATATGTGATTATAAGGTTATTTGAAAGGTTTCAGTGTCGGGTTCATCCGCTACTTGGAAACTGTTCTTGCTGAAGCTACTCGGAAACTGGTCTTACTGAAATGGCGTAGTGCTTCAGATCCTGAGCCAGAGCCTTTGGCCCATTGAAGAAGAACAGGCTGTACGCCCTCTCTGTGTCTATAGGAGTGGAGCTCCAATAACTGCCTTGAATGCCATCAGAAGAAACTGGGAACCCATAAGGCTCGTAGCCTGCGGCGGGAAGGAAAATTGAGTTCCCGTTGGAGCCGGTGACAATGTAGCCGTTGTGTCCGTTCTGTTGCGTCCAGGTCCATTCGCACTTGTCAAGAAGTTCCTGACACTCCGTCCGTGTCGGCAGCCTCCAACTCCCGCCCCAGTTGGCGCGGGCCGCATCATATTCAGGATTGCCGGAAATTTCAGTAATTTCTTCGGCGGGGTCTCCATAATCACTGGGCTCGGTTGCCCCCCAATAGTAATAGTCTCCGTACTCATCTGGAGCCTCTGCGCCCACATTGCATGTCGCCCATTTGACGCCCAGTCCAAGGTCTGCATATTCATGTCCGTTGTAGTCAACGACTTTTACCGTACATCTGGCTCTTATTATTCCGTCGGCAGCGGTGGCGGTAACTGAAATCACTGCTTCCCCCGAGGTGATTCCGCTGACCAGGCCGTTATTGTCCACGGAAGCTACTTCAGGCCTGGATGATGCCCAGACAAGGCCATTGTCCGCGACGTCTTCCGGATAGACTGTCGCTGTCAGTGTCGCAGTCTCCCCGATTCCGATTGTCAGTTTTTCCTTGTCAATGCTGATGCCTGGTGCGGCAGGAGTGTTTTCTTTTTTGCACGAGGCGAGGCTTGTCGCAACAAGAAATGCGCAGACAAGCAGATTTGCGATTTTTTTCATGGTAATTTATTTTGTTTGTTTGAGTTGTCTCATCCGGCCGACCACGAAACAAAAATATACAAAAAAATCAGAGGGGCAAATTTTTCTTTATATTATTGAATAAAGAGGAGAGCAAAGGAATATAAAGAGAAAATAGATGCTTATCTATGCTGCATCCTAAAATCGTAATGTGACTGATAAAAATAAATCTCTGCTAATCATCTGATTAGTAGAGATTTTCTGTGCGGGCGAAGGGACTCGAACCCATACGCCTCACGGCACCAGATCCTAAGTCTGGCTTGGCTACCAATTACAACACGCCCGCAAGACTTTTGTCTGAAAGGTCGGCAAAGATAGGGATTTAATCCGGGAAGGCAAAATTTTTTCCCGCCACTTCACTACGGCAACCCATTGGCCGCCCTTTCCCTGCCTCAGGTTACAGCGGCTTCCTGAAACCGGCGCGGCACCAGTTGTCCATGGAGTCGCTTTCCGTGAATACAAGACCGCAGGCTTCGGAGACGCCGCGTATCATCGGGAGGTCTTCCGTGTAGAAGCCGCTGACGAACAGCAGTCCGCCTTTGCGGAGTGACCTCGAGTATGTCGGAATGTCCTGGATGAGGATGTTGCGGTTGATGTTTGCGAGCAGGACATCATATTTGCCCATCTGGAGGAGGGAGGCGTCTCCGCAGTAAGTCTCGACATGCCTTGACACGCGGTTGAGCCTGGCATTGTCAAAGGCAGAGACGGCAGCGACAGCATCTATGTCAATTCCGTAAGTGTGGGCAGCGCCCATCTTGGCGGCAAGTATGGCAAGAATTGCTGTACCGCATCCCATGTCCATGATGATTTTCCCCTTGATTGCGGCTTCATGCTGCAGCAGAGCCCGGCACATCAGGTATGTGGTCTGGTGGTGGCCTGTGCCGAAAGCCATTTTCGGGTCAATGGTGATGTTGAACCTCGTCTTCTTCAGGCCCTTGTGGAATGATGCCTTCACCGTGCATTTGCCGTCCACAACTATAGGGGCGAAATTGCTTTCCCACAGGGCGTTCCAGTTGGTGGCGGGGATGAGCCTTGCGGAGAAGTCCGTCACCCTGAACGAATCCGCCTCAAGTCCGCTCAGAGCGAGCCTGAGCATCTGGGCATTGTACTCGTCCTTGGGCAGGTAGCATTTAAGATATGGATTTTCGGACTCAAATGACTCAAACGGAAGCTCTTCCAGCTCCGCCATCAGGATTTCCGCATTCTCGTCGCTGTACGGTTCGATCCTTATCGACACCTCTATATATTCCTGGCTGTTCATGACATGAGTTTTATCTCGGCAAATATACGCAGAAGCCGAGAGCAATGCAAGCTTGCTTGCAATTGCCGAGGCGCCACAGTATAAATGACATAGTCAAATATACGCAGAAGCCGAGAGCAATGCAAGCTTGCTTTCAATTGCCGAGGCGCAACAGTATAAATGATTACCAATTGCTGTCGTTTCGACCGTAGAGCATGAGGCACCTGTATGATTTTTATGTAAAATGCATTATACAGAATTCATTATGAAATTTGCATAATGAAAAATTCATAATTATATTTGTCATATAAAAACTGATTGGCAATGAATCCATTTGTAATTACAGGGAATATTCCGGAAAAGCTTTTCTGTGACAGGCGGAAAGAGTCACAGAGAATAATCAGGGGGCTTTCGGGCGGAGACAATATCTGCCTGATATCACAACGCCGGATGGGCAAGTCAAAATTGGTCAAGTTCTGCTATGACAGGCCGGAATTGTCAGAAAGCTGTTACACATTCTATGTGGACATCTTGCATACGAGCAGCCTTCAGGAATTCAGCTGGCAGTTCGGCCAGGCGGTATTTTCGCAGCTTGTATCTCAAAGCAGGAAAATGTTGGATGCGTTTGTCAGGGGGCTGAAGTCAATAAATGCGAAGTTCGGATTTGATCCCATGACGGGGCTTCCGACATTCAGCCTGGAGCTTGGAGATATTGTCCGCCCGGACTATACGCTTGCGGAAATCTTCGGATGCCTTGAAGCGGCGGACAGGACGTGCATAGTGACATTCGATGAGTTCCAGCAGATCGGAATGTATCCGGAGAAGAACATGGAGGCCCTGTTGAGGTCACACATACAGCATTTGTCAAATGTGCATTTCATATTTGCGGGAAGCGAGAGAAATATGGTGTCGCAGATGTTCCAGTCTTCTGCGCGTCCGTTTTATAACAGCGCTTCAATTCTGGAACTGCTTCCGATAAGCCGGACTGAATATTTCCCGTTTGTCACAGGTCATTTTGCCGAGGCGGGGAAAAGCATCGCAACAGAAAATGTGCAGAAGATATATGACCTTTATGAGGGTAATACATATTGTATGCAAAAGACATTTCATGAGGCTTTTGATGCTGTGCCGTCCGGTTCTGAATGCTCATTGGACATTTTGCGTCAGACTGTAGATTCGATTCTGGAGGAGGCCGGGTCCGGTTACCGGCTGATGCTGTCAGGGATACCGACAAGACAGAAGGAACTGCTTTATGCAGTTGCATCGGAAGTACGGGCGGAAAAGATAATGGGGGCTGATTTTATCCGCAGATATTCCTTGGCTTCAAGCAGTGCTGTCCAGACGGCTGCCGCAAAGTTGAGAAAAATGGATCTTCTGACTGTCCGGGACGGTGCCTATCTTATACCGGACATAATGTTGAGGATGTACCTGCAGCGAATTTCGGATCCGGGGAAACAATTTTTGTAGAAATGAATTGAAATATTTGAAAATATTTCCGATAAACTTGATTTTGCTTTAAAAATGTGATAAATTAGCAAGATGTTGTAAAAAATAACAATCAAAAATCGGAAATATGGAACTGCCTTTTGCTGAATCCTACAGGATCAAGATGGTGGAGAATCTCCACAAATCCACCCGGGAAGAACGGGAGAAATGGATCAAGGAAGCCAAGTACAATCTTTTCAATCTCAAGAGCGAATATGTCTACATCGACATGCTGACCGACTCCGGGACGGGGGCGATGAGCGACAGGCAGTGGGCTGCCATAATGGAGGGGGACGAGAGCTATGCCGGGGCGACTTCGTTCTACAGGCTGAAGGAGTCCATCAGGGACATAACCGGTCTGGAATATGTACTCCCGACACATCAGGGCAGGGCGGCGGAGAACGTTCTCTTCTCAGCCATCGTCAAAGAAGGGGACTATCTGCCCGGAAATTCGCATTTCGACACCACCAAGGGGCATATCGAATATCGTAAGGCCCACGCCATTGACTGTACCATAGACGAGGCTTCCGACACAGAGCTTGAAATCCCGTTCAAGGGAAATATGGATCTCGGAAAGCTGGAAGATGTTCTTAAGTCCCATCCCGCCGGGAAGATTCCTGCCGTCGTGCTGACAATCACCAACAACACCGCAGGAGGGCAGCCTGTGTCAATGGAGAACATCAGGGGCGTGTCGGAGCTATGTCATAAATACGGGGTGAAGCTGCTCATTGACTCTGCCCGCTTTGCCGAGAACGCATATTTCATCAAGACCAGGGAAAAGGGATATGCCGACAAGAGCATAAAGGAGATAGTCAGGGAAATATACTCCTACGCCGATTATATGACAATGTCCGCAAAGAAGGACGGAATCGTCAACATCGGCGGCTTCCTTGCTTTCAGGGACGAGAAGGACATGCAGAAATGCCAGATGTTCAGCATCATGTACGAGGGTTTCCTCACATACGGAGGCATGGCGGGGCGTGACATGAATGCCCTTGCCCGGGGGCTTCAGGAAAGCATGGATTTCGACTACCTGTCCACACGCATCGGCCAGGTGGCGTACCTTGCTGGGAAGCTCGATGAATACGGCGTTCCATATCAGCGTCCTGCCGGAGGTCATGCCATCTTCGTGGATGCCAAGAAGATATTGACAAGCCTGCCGAAGGAGCAGTTCCAGGCCCAGACTCTCGCCGTCGAACTCTATCTTGAAGGCGGCATCCGCGGCGTTGAGATCGGCGCCCTTCTTGCCGACCGGGATCCGGAGACCCACGAGAACAGGTATCCCCGCCTTGAACTGCTGCGGCTCGCCATCGCCCGCCGTGTCTACACCAACAACCACATGGACTATGTCGCCGCCGCCCTGAAGAATGTCTGTGACCGCCGCGAGTCCATCACCACCGGCTACCGCATCTCAAAGGAGCTCCCTATCATGCGTCACTTCACCATAGAACTGGAGAAAATATAAAGCGTTTCGACTACATTCGGGATGACTCCTTAGGGAGGGGTAACATAAAATATTAAAACGGGGCAGACCGCTATGGCCAGCCCCGTTTTAATATATTGTTGCATCCGGTAACTGTCATTCGGACTCAATCCGGGCCTTCTCTTCTGTCGAGAGTGAATCGAGCTGCTGGTCGACGACCTGCCTGTAGTCGATCTTCTTCTTGTAGTCTTCGATGAGCTTCTGCTGCTCGTTCTCACGCACGGCCTTGTCCACACCATGCTGGAAGATGTTCTGGATTGATTCGCGGAGGTTGACCCTTGTCTGATCTATCACGCTTGAAAATACAGGAACATCTGCACTCTTGTATTTTGCCTTTCCTATCCTGAATTTGAAGTCCTCGAAGTTGCCGGAGAGGTCGATGCCGAGGCGGAACGGGATAGGGGAGTCTATCACGGACACATGGTATTTGAAGCTTGTGTCTAAGTTCTGGATGCCGCTCATGGCGAGGGTATACCTGTCGAGCTTAAGCACGAACGGGAAGATTTCGAGCCTGTTGTCTGATATGAGTCCCTCCACGGACATGTGGTTGATATGACCGCTTGTCCTGTCCTTGAACTTCAGGGTCTTGGCTATCTGGCTGAATGCCTGGCTTTCGGTGAATGTGAGGTCATCGCCGGAGATTCTGAGCACACCGTTGATGGAAGGCATCACGATGTTCATTGTCGTGTCGAGCTCGGCGGTGGCAGAGAGAGTGCAGTTGAGCATCCCTTTGAATGTCTTCAGCAGAGGCATCACGCTGTCCACTGCAGGCATCATTTCCACCACCTTCTCGGCAGTGATGTCTTTCAGGGCGAGGTCGAATCCTGTTTTGAGATCCTGTTTTGTCCTTGTGGAATAGAAACCTTCAAATTCGATGTCCCCGATGTTGGAATTGGCCACCGTGTTGGTCAGCTGTACGCATCTTTCCTTTATGGTGAGGTCGGTGGTCATCTTCTCTATGTCCAGGGTGCTGTATTTTACATTCTTCGCTTCAAGCGAAAGGTCGGCCATGATGTTGGCCGGCACCACGAGCAGGGCGGGAGCGGGAACCCCGGCTTCAGCGAGCGTATCGGTGACTATCATGTCCATATAATCTTCATCCTCGATGTTGAGGGAGGCGGACGATGTATTTGCAGGGACGAATTTTGACCCTACGGTATATGCTCCGAGCAGCTCGTTGACATTGAGGCTGTCCGAGCGTATGTCCATGGTGAGGTTCAGGAAGCCTCTGCCGAGAAGAGCCCTTCTGAGTCCGGTCAGCCGGCCGCTGGCGGAGAGACTGGACCTTCCGCTGTTGAGGTTGAAACTGTCGAACCGGATTTCGTTGTTGTTGAATCCGGCCTTGACATCGGAGAGTCTGTTGCGCAGAGGAAAATACGGGCTCATTATGTGTGCCCTGGAGAATGTGAGGGAGCCTTCCGCATCCCATTCACGGAAGTATTTTGCCATGCTGTCGCTCAGCTTCAGGTTCAGGTCGCTTTTCATGAAGTCCTTTTCACTCAGCCAGTCAGGAATCGGCCTTGCACCCCGCATTTTTCTTAGATGTCCGAAAAGGGAATCACGCGGAATGTCCGGATATTTCCTTGAAAGAGAATCTACAAAGGCCTTGGCCTTCTGCCGTCTTTCTATCGAGTTCATGGCGGCAACAGCATCCATCTTCAGATTCCGTACTGCAATGCGGTTGACGGGCCCGCGCAAGAACAGTCCTCCGTTGGAACTGTCGAGCGTCAGGACAGGTATCTTCGGATTGCCCTGTTTCGGAGAAATCTTGAATATGCTGCTTGACTTGGCAACGGACACGAAGGAGGTGTCTGTCCCTATCATTGAAAGGAAGCCGATGTCGAGTTTGCCTCCGAACGGATAGAACTTGGAGGAATCGGCTGCATTGAGGACGGCGGCGGAGTTCTGCGCCTTGAGGGACAGATTCTTGCCGATGACGAGCATGCCGTTCTTGTATGAGAATCGGGTGCTGTCCACGGATGCCACCAGGGCAAGCATCCTTTCTCCCTGTGTTATGCTTGAATCCCGTGTGTTGCCCACGGCTCCGAGCCATACGTCGAGGCTGTCGGCATAGAGGCTCAGTGAATCCTTTTCGGACATGAAGTTGAGCCCGGTGGTCTTTATCTTGCCGGACAGGTCTGCCTGGGCAAGCTGATACGGGTCGAGCTGAGACAATGTCACCTGACCTTTGACGCCGGCGGTGAGATAGCCTGAGGCACTTATGCCGCTTTTCTTCTTCAGGTATCGGGACAGGGTGTCAAGGCTCATGTCAATTCCCGCTTCCACATCCAGCAGAGGGTCTTTGCCGAGGAGGTCGGAAGCTGAACCGCGTGCCATGATCTGCAGTGCCTTGCCTCTTATGTGGAAGTCATTGAGCCTTACATCAAGTTTTCCGTCACTTTTTCCGGAAATGTCCGTGTCAAGTTCTATTTCGTGCCGGATGTCCACTTTCTTGTTGCCTATCCATGAGTCCGGAATTTCAATGTGGGCTGTGATGTCCGGTATTTCTCCTGTGGAAGAGTCATAGAAGCCGTCGAAAGCGGCGGACATCGAAATCTCTGCATCGGTGCTGATGTCCCCGGCAGGTTTCCACAGGTTCTTGCCGAAATAGTTGATGACATCGTTGACCTTGCATCCGTTGATTGCCGCCGTCCCTTTCACATATAGCCTGTCCCCGTATCTGACATAAGCGTCCGCTTCCAACGGTATAGCGGCCACCGTGGCCTTGAGGTCCTTGACTTCGATGGCAAAGACGGAGTCTTTAGGGAAACTTATTTCGGAACTTATGTCAATAGGCACCTTCATCCTGCCGTATGAGCTCATTGCAAGCCATGTGGTGGCTGTGGCGTCAAGGTCGATATGTCTGCGGTGTTCCCTTACGCTGAACCTGTCCAGCTTGAGTGCAAGGGTGTCGGACGGGAGTCTTCCTGCGACAAACATGCTGTCTATGCTGAATCCTATTCTCTGCCTGTCATTCCCGCCGACGGAAAGTCTTCCGTTGAACCTCATCCGCTTCAGGGTTATCATTGCGAAGACGGTATCTGCAGGCGAAGAGTATACGATTCTCGGATTGCCCAGCATGGTGATTTTTCCCAGGCGGATATCCGGCATCCCGGATGATGTGGAGTCCGTCTCTTTTGTGCCTGTTGTGTCCGCACCTGTCTTGAATATGTTCCAGTTGGCCTTGCCGTCCGGATAATTCTTGGCGAAAATCCGCGGCTTGTCAAGCAGGAGTCCCGGAATCCTGATGTTGCCGAAAGCGAGGGCACCTGCATCTATGGAAGCATAAAGCCTCTTGAATGAGGCCAGGGTGTCTGCTGTCGCCCCCTTTCCCTGACGGGAATAGAAATCCTGTCCTTCTTCCGGAAATCTGTCAGCCGGATATGTTACGGTCACATCAGAGAAACCGATGTTCAGATAAGGGAAACTGCGGAATACGGAGAGTCTTACTTTGCCGAAAGAGACTTCTCCGTCAATGTATTGTTCTGCAAAATTATTCGCAAGACGGGTCAGGACGGCAGGAGACAGCGCCACCTGGACAATAATCAGCAGTACGGCCCAGATGCCGGCAATCCACAGCAGCACCTTCCATACGGTCTTCATCTTTTTTTTCTCTGTTCCCATGAGATACTGTTTTCCATTGACCCGGGCATGCTCCGATGGCTGTCGGACCGTCTGTCCGGACTGATGACAAATTTAGAAAAAAATATGAAAAAAGGTGACCGCAACGGGTCACCTTCACGTATATTCATCAATGCTTCAAAAATTCATCAATGACTTTATGTCTTTCGGAGGCTGGGACTATTTCTCGTCCATAAGCTGCATGTGCTGGACATAGATGGCCTTCTTGATCTCCTCTCTCCTCTTCACTGACGGCTTTACGAACGCCTTTCTTGCACGGAGCTCACGGATGGCGCCGGTCTTTTCGAATTTCCTTTTGAATTTCTTAAGAGCTTTCTCTATGTTCTCGCCCTCCTTTACAGGAACTATAATCATCGCTAAATCACCTCCTTTTTATTTGTGGCTGCAAAGGTAGTCAAATTATTTTTTATTCAAAATTTTATTTCCGGTCAATCCGGTTCATGTCCGGCTCAGGCCCCGCTGCTGTCATTTGCCCGGCTCGCCTTGGTCCAGCAATTTTGCAAACTGCAGCATCCCCCTGGTCGCAACATCCTTTATGTGCACAATCCTTTTGTCATGGGCCGGGACATCTTTCGGGTCAATGATGTAGATGGGGGTGTCAATCCCGGCATACCGGTACAGGCCTGCTGCCGGATAGACCTGGAGGGATGTGCCGACAATGAGCATGATGTCTGATTTTTCCACGACATCCATTGCCTTGGCAATCTTCGGTACGGCTTCTCCGAACAATACGATGTGGGGCCGGAGCTGTGCTCCGTCCGGACCTTTGTCCCCGAGATGTATTTCTCCATATCCTATGTCGAATACTCCGGCCTCGGAATATCCGTCGGCGTCATTGCAGCAGTCTTCCGGGCGGACTTTCGTCAGCTCTCCGTGCAGGTGGATGACTCTTGTGCTTCCGGCCCTTTCGTGCAGATTGTCCACATTCTGGGTGATGACGGTGACGTCATAGTCTTTTTCAAGTCCGGCTATTGCCTTATGGGCGGCATTCGGCAGGGCTGACTCAAGCTGTTTCCTTCTTGCGTTGTAAAAATCCAGCATAAGACCGGGGTTCCTCCTCCAGCCGTCGATGCTGGCGACATCCTCCACATTGTAGTTTTCCCAGAGGCCTCCGCTGTCCCTGAATGTGCTTATGCCGCTCTCGGCACTGACTCCTGCTCCTGTGAGCACTGCGATTCTCTTTTTCATTTTTATTCCATTTCAAAATAATCCCGCCGGAGCCAATACTCAAAGAGAGGGTCGAGTATCACCGGCTCGTCTTTTTCATTGAATGTTATGATTTCCTTCTTCTTCAGTGCGTCTTTGACTCTCCTGACATTGGCTGAAGAATTGAGCCCGTACTTTTCGATTACATCAGACGCGCTGAATTTAATTTCACCGTCCAGAATCGCTTTGACAAGACTCATCTGATGATCCGTCAGATTGTTGGTCATCGAGAAGAATTTGGGTTCATGAATGGAAATTATGATTTTGAGGGCCTCCATCAGAACTCCTTCGTTGATATATCCCTTTGACAGGGAGTCGCAGATGGAGATGAAATGGTTGAGATACCAGATGTTTGACCTGAAGAGTTTCACCGCTCCGGCGGCGAGTTCGCGTTCAATGACTTTCCCGCTTACGAGAAAGCCTTTCACTATGTGTTCCACAATCTCTTTTTCGTCAACCGGCTGCAGGGGGAGATGCTCTGTCAGGCGCCAGAAATATTTTTTCTCCTCAAAAATATATTTCATGGCATTAATCATGGAGCCGGTCAGAATGAATGTCGGGCAGTATTCTTTTCCCTTGTCCTTCTCCCGGAGCACGGTCTCCATTGCCTTGAAGATTTCCTCATATTCAGGTATGGACATGAGGTTCTGGAATTCATCGGCGATGATATAGATACCTGTTTTTTTCTCTTCGGCGAGTTTCAGGGGAAGCCTCAGCATGGACAGAATGTCATTCTTGTCGGCATCCCAATTCAGGGATACGACTTCATCGGAAACGGAGAACCGCTGCCTGTCAAACACAAAATGAGTATCCGGAAGCAGTCCTGCTATGATTGCTTCATATTCTTCCGGAGTGGATGCGACAGCCCGAATCACAGAGGAACCGAATTTCGTGAGAAAACGGTTTTTCTCCCTGACATTGAACAGGTTCAGCTCGCATACGGCAAATCTGAGCCCGGCGATTCTCATCCCGAACAACGCCTGCTGGATGACTGACATTTTCCCGCTTTTCGGCGGTTCGTAGATTGCTACATCCTCTTTCCCTGTAAGAAGATTCCTCAGCGTGTTGCATTCGGCCTTTCTGCCGATGAAATTTCTGTCAATGACATATCTGTCATATACAAACGGTGTCTCCATTTTGAAATTCACATTTGTCGTGCAAATTTATAAAAATAACAAAAAGGTTTTTATCAAAAATTATCTTTGATATTGATTTATTATTAATGCCCTGGGAAGCAAGGGTCAGGTTTATTCAATTCCTGTTTCGCCATGGGAGTCGGCTCCGGACTGATGGCAGCTGACGAAAGCTTCAATCCTGTTCGATGGGGAGGAAATGGAATTCGATGCTACCGAGAGGCTGCAGGCGGAAATATCTTTTGTATTCAATGCGGACGGCACCGGAACAATCACTTCTGTCGACAAGACGACAGGGCAGTCCGAGCAGGACGGCTTTGAGTGGTCATTGGAGGGGAATACTCTTACTGTCATCGAATCCGGAGAGTCTGTGGCATGTACACTTGAGAGCCTGACAGGCAGTCAGCTGGTATTTTCATTCCAGATTCCGGATGACTTTATTACAGGTAAGATGACATGTACTTTTGTACGGGTCTGAAATTCTTCCTGAAATTCCTCTGATAAGCCTTGAAGATTTTTTGCACTTTCGGCGAAATGTATTATCTTTGCAGACCCAAAATATTTATATGATTGTCAAGCCATTGATAAAGAGCCTGTTGCGAAACGGGCCGCTTGCAGTCGGAACACTTAAGTTTGTTTTAATTTATGTACGCAATCGTAGAAATTGCAGGCCAGCAGTTTAAAGTTGAGGCTGGCATGGAGATTTTTGTCCAGCGTCTTGCTGCTGAAAAAGGCGCTGCAGTGGAGTTTGACAAGGTGCTTCTCGTCGATAATGACGGAGCCGTCAAGGTAGGTGCTCCTTATGTTGACGGAGCGTCGGTCAAGGCGACCGTGCTTGACGACACATGCAGAGGCAAGAAGGTGATTGTCTTCAAGAAGAAACGCCGTAAAGGCTATCAGAAGCAGACCGGTCACCGTCAGAATTTCACTAAAATCCAGATCAACGAGATCGCTTAATCAGACAGGAGGAAACAGATTATGGCACATAAAAAAGGCGTCGGTAGTTCAAAGAACGGTCGTGAGTCAGAAAGCAAACGACTTGGTATCAAGAAGTTCGGAAGCCAGGCCGTAAAGGCCGGCAACATCCTTGTCCGCCAGAGAGGCACAGTGCACTATCCTGGCGAGAATGTCGGGATGGGAAGAGACCATACTCTCTATGCCCTCATTGACGGAACAGTAAGCTTCCGCAAGAAGGCAGAAAACAAGTCATACGTTTCGGTGATTCCTTTTGAGAATTAAGAACGGAGCGACAGATGAATCGATTAAAGGGGATTGGCAACTCCGTGCGGGTTTCAGTCCTCTTTTTTATTTGAAAATTATACAAAGATGCTGACACTCAAATTGCTTCGCGATGATCCTGAATATGTGGTCAGGAAACTTGCCGTCAAGAATTTTGACGCTCGCGAAATTGTCGGGAAAATCGTATCGCTGGATGAGAACAGACGCCGTCTCCAGACGGAGCTCGACGGCTGTCTTTCACAGCAGAAACAGAAGGCGGCGCAGATAGGCGGCCTTATGAAAGAGGGCAGGAAAGCCGATGCTGATGCAGTAAAGGCCGAGGTCTCGGCTCTGAAAGAGCATTCAAAGGAACTTGAAAAACAGTCTGAGGAGAACAATGCGGAACTCGGTTCCCTGCTTGTCCTTCTTCCTAATATCCCGTGTGACCTTGTCCCTGAGGGGAAGGACTCGGACGACAATGTGGTCGTGAAGATGGGGAACAAGATTCCTGAACTCGGACCAGATGCCCTTCCGCACTGGGAGCTCGCCAAGAAGTTTGACATCATTGACTTTGACCTCGGCGTCAAGCTGACGGGTGCCGGTTTTCCTGTGTACAAGGGCAAGGGCGCAAGACTTCAGCGGGCGCTCATCAATATGTTCCTGGACATCAATACTGCCGCAGGGTATCTGGAGGTCGAGCCTCCGGTGATGGTCAATGAGGCATCGGGCTTCGGCACAGGCCAGCTTCCTGACAAGGAGGGGCAGATGTATCATGCCAATCTTGACAATTTCTATCTTGTTCCGACAGCAGAAGTTCCGGTGACGAATATCTACAGGGATGTGATTCTGAATGACGGAGATTTTCCTGTGAAGATGACGGCATACACTCCATGTTTCCGCCGCGAGGCCGGCTCGTACGGCAAGGATGTGCGCGGACTGAACAGGCTTCACCAGTTCGACAAGGTTGAAATTGTCCGCATAGAGAAACCGGAAAATTCGTATAAGGCTCTTGACGAGATGATTGCTCATGTCGAGGGAATAGTCAGCCGTCTTGGGCTTCCGTACAGGATACTTCGCCTCTGCGGCGGAGACCTCAGCTTCACTTCCGCCATCACATACGATTTTGAAGTATATTCGGCGGCACAGGGGAGATGGCTGGAAATCAGTTCCGTGTCAAACTTCGAGTCCTATCAGGCCAACCGTCTCCATCTCCGTTACAGGGATGAGTCCGGGAAAATGCAGCTTGCCCATACGCTGAACGGAAGTTCGCTTGCGTTGCCTCGTGTTGTGGCTGCTCTTCTTGAGGACAACTACAGGGATGGAAAGATTTACATTCCTGAGGCTCTCAGGCCTTATACGGGATTTGACTGTATCGGCTGACAGCCGCTGTTGCCGTCATCATGACATTACGGATTATGGACGGACAGAAGCCGCAGATTATAATGGGAATTGACCCCGGAACTTATATCTTAGGTTACGGGGTCATTCGCGTAGGCAGAAAGGGACCCGAGTTCGTGGATATGGGAGTGCTGGACATGAGAAAAATCAAAGAGCATTTCTCAAAGATAGCATTCATATACAGGGAAGTGACCAGGCTTGTCGGAGAATACTCTCCGGATGTCCTCTCTATCGAATCCCCGTTCTATGGCAAGAATCCGCAGGTCATCCTGAAATTGGGACGGGCACAGGGGGCTGCTGTGACTGCTGCTGTCAATGCCGGGATATCTGTCTGCGAATATGCTCCCCGCAAGGCGAAGGTGGCTATTACAGGCAATGGGGCGGCTTCCAAAGAGCAGGTGAGCATCATGAGCCAGAAAATTCTCGGCGTCAGGCTCTCTCCTGAACATTTTGATGCGACAGACGCGCTTGCCATAGCGCTCTGTCATTATTACCAGTCGTCCGGTCCGGTTGCTGCGGCAGGAGAAAAATCAGACTGGAAAAAATTCATAGCCGAAAACCCCGACCGGGTGAAATGACATGGTTGTGCCATTGTCGGCCGGGTCTCCGGCAGCATTTTTTCTGCGGGGACTTTAAACTTCGGGCGCCGGCATTTGTCTAATGACGGATTTGCTGTGTAATCGTAAAATTTGAGTAAATGAATCTGGCTATGTTTGGGGCTGGAAAGTTTTTGCGGAAATTACTGACGGTATCCATACTTCTCTTTGCCTGTGTCGGACTTCACGCCCAGGTGGGATTCCCTGTCGTGATGACTCTCACCGACAAGTCAAGCGGTGAGCCCGTGGGGTTTGCGACCGTATCCATGACAACGAAGGGAGTAAAGGACCCTCTGAAATATACTATGAGCGATGAGAACGGAAGAGTCGTTTTCGAAGGCATAGTCAGGGGAACCTATATCATGAAGGCTGAGCTCATGGGCTATCTCCCGTATGAGCAGGAGGTGGTTGTGAACAAATACATAGACCTCGGGGAAGTGAAGATGACACCGGATGTCGAGATGCTGGATGCCGCTACCGTATCTGCCGTCGGTAATCCGATTATAGTAAAGAAAGATACGGTGGAGTACAGCGCATCTTCTTTCAAGACTTCGGACAATGCCATGCTTGAAGAGTTGCTCAAGAAACTTCCCGGAGTCGAGGTGGAGAGCGACGGTTCAATTACCGCCAACGGGGAGACTATCACAAAGGTCATGATTGACGGCAAGGAATTTTTCCTTGATGACCCGCAGCTTGCAACGAAGAATATTCCTGCGAAAATAATCGAGAAAGTCCGTGTGGTGGAGAAGAAATCTGACCAGGCGCAGTTCACGGGTATTGATGACGGTGACCAGGAGACAGTGATCGACCTGTCGGTGAAGCCGGGCATGATGGACGGATGGTTCGGGAATCTCATGGCGGGTGGAGGACATGACCTCATGCAGAAAAATGCCGGCGATGCTGGAGACTGGCGGTATCAGGCAGCGGGAATGGCCGGCCGCTTTTCCAAGAACAGCCAGATAAGCATCATAGCCAACGGCAACAATACCAATAACAGAGGATTCCGCGATATTGCAGGGACAATGATGCAGAATATGAGGGGAGCCAGAGGTATGGGCCGCGCAATGGGAGGATGGGGGCGCAACGGCATCACTACTTCGTGGCTGGCCGGAGCCAACGGAGCGTTCACCCTTCTTGACGGGAACATGGATCTTAACGGAAACTACATGTACGGCGGCTCGAACCGATATGTTGAAGAGGAGAGTTCCAGAACGACATATAAGGATGACGGCAGCCTTCTCATATATGACAATGACGGATACAACATATCCAGAAGCGACGGTCATCGTTTCGGAATACGGCTTGACCACAAATTCAGTGAAAATACCTCAATATTGTTCGAGCCGCAGTTCAATTTCGGCAGCGGAAACTATACCGAGTATTCAAAGTTCTCGACGCTCAGTGAGATGAATTCAGTCCGCGATACTGCCAACAGGGGATTCAACGAAAATATAGGCATGAACAAGAACTGGACGGCAAGCGGCTTCCTGCTTTTCCGCCAGCGCCTCGGCAAGCCGGGACGCACCCTGTCGGTAATGATGCAATATAATTTCAGCAACAACGACCTCAACGGGTTCAATCAGTCCATTACGAGTACATTTGATGCGGATACAGAGGAAAATGACATAGTCAACCAGAGATATGACCAAAATTCCAGAAGCTCGTCCCTTACGGGCCGCGCCGTATATACCGAACCCCTCGGCCATGATTTCTTCCTTGAAGCCAATTACTCATACAGCTGGAACATTAGCCGTTCGTTGAAAAATACTTGGAACAGCGGAGGGGACCTGTCTTCCCTTGTCGATATGGACGGCGGTCACATGAGCTATCTTCCTGACGGGGAATACCGGGACGAGACATATTCGAATGATATCCTCAACAGATATGTCAACCAGAGCGCCGGACTTAATTTCATGTATCAGAAAGAAAAGTTCCGTGTTCAGCTCGGCGCTTCCCTGAGGCCTACCGATACCCATAATGAGACAAACGGCGAGAGTTATGACAGCAAGGTCCTCAACTGGTCTCCGCAGGCCATGCTGAGCTATGACCCGAATGACAATACTGATTTCCGCATGTTTTATTTCGGCCGTTCGTCACAGCCGTCCACATCACAGCTGATGCCCGTACCGGACAATTCCGACCCTCTGAACATTTCGCTCGGAAACCCTTACCTCATACCTTATTTCAGCCACAATATGAGGGCAATGTTCGGCTATACTGACAAAGACACATTCTTTTCAATCCACGGCCGCTTCGGAGGGAGCATAGTGCAGGATCCTATTGTCAATGCCCAGTGGTACAATGATGCGGGAGCCCAGTTCTCAATCCCGGTCAATGGTCCGACATCAGGCTCCGTTGACGGCAGGGTCATGATAAATACTCCGTTCGGCAGGGAATCGAAATTCTCCATGTTTTCCATGACATTTGCAAGATACAATGAGTCAAGTTCGTATATAGGCAAGTCAAGTTTCGATATGGACAACCCTGACCGTCCTTATTATAATGAGGATACGGCGGAGTTCAATTATGACCTGTTCCATGAGGATTTCAATGCGATGAGGGATGAGATGTTCTCTGCCAACAGGACACAGACGCTGAATTTCACGCAGCGGCTCCGCTTTACCTACAGGAACAGTTTCCTTGAATTCAATGTAGGTGGCCGTACGCGTGTCTCCAAGTCGTGGTACACAATTTCGCAATACAACCAGAGCGCGACATGGAACAACAAGATTGACGCATCTGTGAACTGGACAATCCCGGGGGGCATCAATCTCATAGCCGACTGCGACTATAACTGGTATCGGGGCTACTCTACGCCGCAGGATGACGAGTTTGTGCTGAATGCCGAGATTACAAAGCTGCTCTTCAAGAACAAGTTCACCCTTGCAGTCAAGGCATACGACATTCTCAACCAGTCCAAGAATCTGTCTGTGACAGATGAGTCCAACTATCATCTGGAGACTCGCAACAACACGCTCGGCCGCTATATAATAGTATCTCTCACATGGAGATTCGGCGACTTCGGAGGCCTGTCAGAAGGAAGAGGACCGATGGGGAGACCCCCGCACAGGAGATAGCCCCTGTGCCCATTGATTCGGAGTCTGCCGGATGCTCAGTCCAGTTCAGGTGTGAGGTTCTGCGCGTATTTGCGCCATTTCTCAATGAGAGCCGTCATGTCTTCAGGCAGTGGAGAGTCGAATGACATGTATTCCTTTGTCTTCGGATGCACGAATCCGAGGGTCTTTGCATGCAGTGCCTGCCTCGGCAGCAGACGGAAGCAGTTCTCGATGAACTGGCGGTATTTGGCGTAGATTGTCCCTTTGCGGATTTCAGCCCCGTCGTATCTCCCGTCGTTGAAAAGCGGATGGCCTATCCAGTTGAAATGTACGCGGATCTGATGAGTCCGGCCTGTCTCGAGACGGCATTCCACGACAGTCACATAGCCGAATCTCTCAAGCACCTTGTAATGAGTCACGGCATGCTTCCCGTGGTCTCCGTCCGGAAATACCTTGAAACGCATCCTGTCTGAAGGGTCTCGTCCGATGTTGCCGGTGATTGTCCCCTCGTCATCCGGAAGATTGCCCCAGACAATCGCGACATAGCGCCTGTCTATGGAATGCACGAAAAACTGTTTCGCGAGGTCAAGCTGGGCTTCTTCTGTCTTTGCCACGACAAGCAGGCCGGAAGTGTCCTTGTCGATACGGTGTACGAGCACTCCCATCCTTTCGTCCTTGGCATCAGGCCCCTGTGAAATGCCGAGATGATATGCAAGTGCATTGACAAGCGTGCCGGAAAAATGTCCGTGTCCCGGATGAACCACAAGTCCGGCCGGCTTGTTGAGCACGAGCAGCTCATCGTCTTCGTATACGATGTCAAGAGGTATGTTTTCCGGCAGTATCTCGAGGCCGCGCCGCTGGTATGGCATCACGAATGTGATGATATCCCCCGGGCGGACTATGCAGTTGGCCTTGGCCACCTTGCCGTTGACCCGTATGTAGTCTTCCTTGATGGCGAGCTGGATGCGGTGGCGGGAAGTGTTTTCCATGTGCGAGGAAAGATATTTGTCCACACGCATGGGAGCCTGTCCCTTGTCAAGCTCAAACCGGAAATGCTCAAACATTTCCTGCTCCTCGTCTTCACATCTTATGTCCTCATCTGCGGAGAGAAAGTCCTCGTCTTCCTCATTGTACTGCAGGAAAGTCCCCGGGGAGGGATTCGTCATCTCTTTCATTGTGGAGAATGTCATCTTGTTTCAGGAATGACCTGATTTCATAGAATCCCCGGAGTCCCTGTCGAATCCGAGGGCTCCGGTTTTTCAGGTACTTTGCTATTGTCCAGAGTAAGATAAAGCGTTACCGGCGACCCCATCCTGAGCGGCTCTTCCGACATCTCCGGATATTGCCTGTATACGACTGCATCAAGGGAGTCGGTATAGTCTCTGACTGTATTGTCAAAGACGATGTTGTCGACATTCAGCGAATTGTCGTGCACGGCACTGACTGCGGAAAAATATTTCATCCCGATGATATATGGGATATATGTCATGTTGTCCGTGTTGTTCAGCCCCACGACAAGGTCAATCCTTGACTCACTCTCGACAGGTGTTCCCGGCTTGATTTCCTTGTTCCCCTGAAGTTGTTTCAGTACATTGTTGGTGGCTATGTCATCAGTGTAAATCAGCTTCCCGAGATACAGTCCCCTGGACAGAAGTTCTGCCTTGGCCTGGCGGAGCGAATATCCGATGAGATTGGGCATTGTGACTTTTTTCGGGTCTACGGCGTTGATTGTAATCAGGATGCGCCGTCCCTCCTTGACTTTTGACCCTGGCGCAGGATTCTGTCTGTATACCGTGCCACGCTCCATTCTTTTTATGAATACGGAATCGGTGACATCTGCTCTCATGCCATGGCCGGAAAGATATTTTTCGGCCTGGACAACGCTCATTCCTGTAAGGTCCGGCACAGTTATTTCCTTGTTATGCGCTGTCACTGCCTTCAGCAGCAGACTGGCTCCGGTGACAAGGACAACGGCTATGGCGACCGCCAGCAACAGATTCTTTGTGACCCAATTCCAGAGAAATTTCCTGATGTTCATGTCTTCTGCTTATTTTACACGGATGAGCTCATAGTTCCTTGAGCCGAGTCCTATTTTTTCCCCATGTTCAACTCCGGCTTCCCAGTTTGTATCGGGATGGACCATGTGGAACTTGTCTTCTCCCGCATGGCGGCAGCCATCCTGATGGTGAGCGTTCCCGCCGCACTCGTCATTTTCAGACTCGGAGCCGTCTATGTCGGAAATGATATTTCTTCCGAGTGCCGGTGATGCTTTCACCAGATCAGCACATGCGCAGTCAAGAGCCACCGGGTCGAATGAGGCTGCGATTCCTATGTCCGGGATGATGGCTGCATCATTGTGGTTCCAGCAGTCGCAGTTCGGGGAAACATTCATTATGAAGCTGATGTGGAACGACGGCTTGTCCTTGACTGTGGCGAGGGCATATTCGGCTATCTTGCAGTTGAGCAGATCAGATGAATCATAGCTGCTTACGGAGGCCCCTCCGTGCTGGCATACGGCGATGCACTGCCCGCAGCCGACGCATCTGGCATAGTCTATTTTTGCTGTCCTGCCGACAATCCTTATGGCGTCATGGCGGCAGTATTTCTCGCATATTCTGCATCCTATGCAGTTCTCGGCATTGATGACAGGCTGGGATGAGGAGTGAAGCTCAAGTTTCCCTCCCACACTTGCCGAGCCCATTCCAAGATTCTTGAGGGCTCCGCCGAATCCGGTCTGCTCATGTCCCTTGAAATGGTTCATGGATATGATGATGTCCGCGTCCGCTATGGCAGCCCCGATTTTCGGTGCCGGACAGTATTCCCCTCCGAGTGGAATTTCCTTGTATTCAGTACCCTTAAGTCCGTCGGCGATGATTACATCGGCATGCGCGGAAATCGGGTTGAATCCGTTGTCCATGGCTGCGCGCAGGTGGTCTACGGCATTTGAGCGGCCTCCGGAATACAGGGTGTTGCTGTCCGTGAGGAATACTTTTGCCCCGAGGCTTCTCAGATAGTCGGCCAGCCGGGCCGCATAGTTGGGTCTTATGTAGGCAAGGTTGCCCGGCTCTCCGAAATGTATCTTTATCGCAGTGAACTTGCCTTCAAAGTCGATCTCATCTATCCCGGCTCTTCTGACAAGCCTTATGAGCTTGGTCATCAAATCATTGCCCGGAGTTGTCCTGAGGTCGGTAAAAAAAACTTTGCTTGCTTTCATCCGAATGGTATTTAAGTGTCTGCAAATTTATGCAAAAGAGGGTTCAAAACAATGGAATGCCCATAAAAACAACTCTGTACAGACCCTCGCCGGACATGGCTATGCCTATGATAATCACGGCAACGCCTGTGAGCCGGCTGATCCATAGCAGGGAGGACATCTTGAATTTTTTTCTGAAATGGCTGAGCATCCAAGTCACCAGAAACCAGTATGCCGTTGCCCCGAGGCTGACGGATACGATAATGGGTGTCACTTTCCACAGATGCGGTTCCTGCGAATTTCCTATACCGAAGAAGGCGAAGAGTGCGAAGATGACCAGTATTGCCCCCGGGTTTGACAGGCCCATGGCAATTGCCTGAAGAAAATCTTTCATCATGGCGGTTGAGCCGCTGCTTGACTTGAGCTTTCTGAACGGGTCGGACTTTGCCATGAAGACTCCGATTATTGCGACAACCAGTCCTCCTCCGAGAAGAATCAGTTCCTTGTTGTCATTGATGAATTTCTGGGCTATGGCCAGAAAAAATATGGCGATGACGGAAAATACAGTGTCCACGAGGCATGCTCCCATCCCCGTGATGAATCCCGCCTTATGTCCTTTGCTCAGAGATTTCTGTATCACGAGTATTGCTATGGGGCCAATCGGGGCTGAGGCGCAGATGCCGATGATGAATGCCTTTAATATACTGATGAACATGAATTCCGGTTAAACTATGCAAACATAGAAAAATTTTCCATAATTATTATAAATTTGCACGGATGTTAGTTCTGGATGACTGATGGGAATAACGAAAATTGAAAATAGCAGCCGGTGCCATGAATCTGACAGGAAACAGCCGGTCCTGCTTGTATGGGGTCTGGTCCTGCTTTTTGCAGGCTTCATGTCCATGCCTTTCCTTGTCCCTCATTGCGGGGTCTTTGCCCTGTTCGGTATAGTGCCGCTTCTTATGATGGAGAGGATTGTGTCCCTTTCCGGCATGAGGCGGGGGTGGGTGTATCATTACAGTGCATTCGTGCTCTGGAATGCCGCCACGACATTCTGGGTGTGCAATGCCACCATAGGCGGAGGTCTGGTTGCAATCTTTGCCAATGCATTGCAGATGTCTCTGATATTCGGATTGTTCCGTTTCAGCAAGAAATATTTCCGCGGTGTCCTGCCATATATTTTTCTGGCTGTCGCATGGATTGCGTGGGAGCGGTGGTATTTTGACGCACAGATTTCATGGCCATGGCTTGTGCTCGGAAATGCCTTTGCAAGAAATATCCAGCTGGTCCAGTGGTATGAGTTTACGGGACATCTGGGCGGGTCCCTCTGGATATGGTCGGTCAATCTGCTTCTTTTCGGCTTTCTTGTGTCGCTGTCAGACGGAAGATGGGCATCCGTATGGAATGCCAAGGCCAGGATTGCATATATTTCAGCTCTGGTGATTGTTCCCTCTGTCCCGATGATTTTCTCAAAAGTGATGTTCGGACGGTATGAGGAGACTGACGCTCCGCTGGAAGTGCTGATTCTGCAGCCGAACATCGACCCTTACAACAAGTTTCAGGCAATGTCGCAGAGCAGGCAGAATGAAATCCTTCTGGAACAGGCCGCCGCTGCCCTGCAGGACAGGAAGATGTCCTCAGACAGTGCTGCCCTGCCGCAGCTTCTTGCCGTAGCCCCTGAAACCTTCACCAGTGATGTGGTGACAGGATATGTGGAGGACGGGAGGACTTTCCGTACATTCAGAACCTTCCTGCAGGACTATCCCGGAGTCAGTCTCCTGTTCGGGGCATCGTCATATACATATTATGACGGCCCCTCCAGACCGACAGTAACTGCCAGGAAAATCGGGGACAAGTGGTATGATTCACATAATTCCGCTCTGATAATGGACGGCTCCGGCCGCTACGGCATATTCCACAAGAGCAAGCTCGTCCCGGCAGTCGAGATGACACCGTATCCGGCATTTTTCTGTAAGGTGGATGATATGCTGGGCGGGGTGATGGGACGCTGTGTGGGGCAGGATGAGATTTCCCTTCTTTATTGCAGTCCGGGGGCGGGGGAGACAGGGTCTGTTCCGGTCGGTTGTGCCGTGTGCTATGAGTCTGTCTACGGGGAGTATTTTACCGGATATGTCAGAAAGGGAGCGGAAGTCATGACCGTCATTACCAATGACGCGTGGTGGAAAGACACTCCGGGGTACCGGCAGCATCTCTCTTACGCCTCATTGAGAGCCATAGAGACAAGAAGGGATATAGCAAGAAGTGCGAATACAGGGATTTCAGCCATTATAAATCAGAAAGGGGAGATAGTGGAGCGGACCGGATGGTGGGAGCCGGCTGTCATCAGAGGAAAGGTGAACCTCAATGACAGGGTCACTTTCTATGTGGAGCACGGCGACATAGCCGGCAGGGTGTCGACCTTCCTTTTCCTGCTTCTGCTGGCAGCCCTTGTGATAAGGATATGCCTTCGTGTCCGGCGCTGACTAAGGAATCCAAATTCAGAAATGATGAAAAAGATATTGGGCATTTGTATTTTCCTGCTGTCTGCGGCTGCAGCCGCAGACGCACAGGGGACGGATTTTCACCGAAAATACCGCAATTTCAGCTGGTCTCAGCTCACGATGACATTTGACGGGGAGCCGAAACAGAAGTCGGAACTCGGCTTTGCATTTACTTCCGGAAGGACATATTTCCTTCACGGAAAGCCTATCGCAGGAATGCTGAAAATAGGTATCGATGCGACTTGGGTTGATCTTGGCTATACCAAGTATAGTGCGGTCAGACAGGGAGAAGGAGGCCCTTACGGAGCAGCCTGGCATCAGCTGGAGTATTCTCTGCATGTGGGACCTTCAATCGCCGTCAATCCTGTCGGCAAACTGAACATCAATGCCTATTTCCGCTATGCCCCGACATTCTCTCTGAGGTATTCCGGCGGGCAGGACATTGCCCTGGCCGGCAATTATGCGACGATGTTCGTTACCGGAGGGATGATTTCGTGGGGAATAATAGGAATCGGAGCAGAATACCGTTTCGGGACATGCCGCTACAGGAATTTTATCGGAAGTTCAGTGTCTCCTGCGGATATGTCCGGATTCCGGGCTTTCATCTCTCTGAGATTCAAATAAGCTGCTCATGGCCTGTTCTCCCTCCGGCTGCGGAGACTCATGTATTTGTCCCTTATGATTCCCTTGCGGTCTATTTCTGTTATATAAGGAAGGACCGTGAGGTCAAATGTGTCAAGGAGCAGTGATGCAGTTTCGGGGTCGGTGGCGGAAACTTCATCCATGTTTATCATAAATACTCCCGTGCGGAGAGCTGTCCTATTGTCCCGTCCGGATTGTGCTTCGGCTGCAAGCAGCGAGTCCGCTGCGGCAATCTCTCCTTTGCAGATATCGCATCCGGCAGTATAGAAGATTATGACTGTCCTGTCGTTGCACAGTTTTCTGAGATTCATTTTTCCGCTGGTCTCCGAGGTCCTCCTTCCGGTATTTTTCTTCAGGGTGCCCCTGACTTTGATATCGGGAATTCTTGTGCCTGCTGCAGCTCTGCCGAGAAGGTCTGCCCTGATCTGTGCGAAGCCTATGACTTTGAGCGTGTCGTCAGGCGTGTTCCAGATGTCGTCATGTCCGAAAATATGGTTTCGGATGAGATATTCTTCTGCGCATTTGTATACGCTTCCTCTCTTCATCGGGAAATAATACAGCAGATCCCCGGCCATCTGCTTGAAAAGCAGGGTGTCATGGGCGTCTTCAAGGGTGCGTTCAGCTATGTGGTCCGCAATCCCGGCAATCTCCCCGCAGCTGATTCTGTCTCCGTCAGCCGAAAATACCCTTTCATAGAAGGCATACGAGTCATCCGAGCCGTATGCAGGCGACGGAGGCGTGAGGAGACTTGTCATAAGTTCCTCAAGTGCAACACTGTCAAGCCCTCTCCCGCAGATGATTCCGTCCGGTCCCACAAGAAAGATGCGCGGGGTCTCGAGAATACCGTATCTGATTTGGAAACCGGAGCTCATCTCCGGGTCCCAGAGATGGAAAACGCGTGTATTGCTTCCTTCCGGGAGATTGAAATGCCCGGATATCCATTCGGTCCATCTGTCCCTGCTGTCCTGAGTGTATATTGCATAGAAATCAGCGTCAAAATTGTCATTTTCAAGGATGTTTTCCAGCATTATGGACTCTGCGATGCATTTCGGACATCCGGTGTCATAGAAATAAAGAATACTCCACCGTCCGTTGGAGGAGGCATCGCCCTTTTGCGCACTCTCCCCGGTTTTCTGCCGGAATAGTGTGACGGCATTCCCGGAAGTATCCCTCAGAGACAGTTCCGGGGCTTTCCGGCCTATGAGCGACTGCCTGTTGAAGTCGGCGAATATTTTGGCTGCAAGAAATTCTTCCCTGTTTTTCATTTTGACGGGACCCTCGCTGAACCACTTGTCAAAGACATGGACAGCGACAGCTTCAAGCCCCATGATTCCGGAGTTGATATAATGTCGGAAAATCCTTTCTGCGACATTCTGTCTTACGACAGAGTCCGTACATACGCTTATCAGAAAATCTGCTTCGGAGCATTGGACTTCAACAGGTTCTCTCCGGATGGCATGAAGATATTCACCCAGTTTTTCGTCAAGTGTCGGCCTGCAGTCGGCTTCGGTCCCTGACAGTATTGCCAGTGCGGTGATTATGCCGGCCGCCAATATGTGCATCCCGAAAGATTTCATCCGTTCATAAGGCTTTTGATGTCAACGCCTTCCGGTATGAAAAGCGAGATGTCCCCGTGGTGCTTGAGCAGATCCCTGACTGCAGTGGAGGATATGTGGGCATATTCCTGTGCGGTCGGGATGATTATTGTCTCGATTTCAGGGGCAAGCTTTCTGTTGGCATCGGCAATGGAGCGCTCTGTCTCAAAGTCAATCATGTTCCTGACTCCTCTGACAATGTGCCTTATGCCGAGTTCGCGGCAGATGTCCACGGTGAGATTGTCATAGAATATCACATTGACCCCCGCAAGCCCTTTTGTGGCCTGCCTGATGATTTCCATTTTTGTTTCTGTCGGGAAGAATCCGCGCTTGTCGATGTTGATGCCGATGGCCACGGTCACTTCATCGAACATGGTCAGCGCCCGTTTCAATATGTTCAGATGGCCCGCCGTGAACGGGTCGAATGAGCCGGGGAACAATGCTTTGGTCTTCATCATGTATGTCATTTTATAGTTGCCAGTCAATCGGGGTCTTGCCTTCAGCGGCAAGTATCTCATTTGTTCTGGAAAAATGCCGGCAGCCGAAGAATGCCCCGCCGGCGAGTGGAGAAGGGTGGGCCGCCTCCAGCACATGGTGTCGGGAGGTGTCTATGAGGCTTTTCTTGCTTCTGGCGAAATTGCCCCAGAGCATGAACACTATCCCGTCAAGATTGTCCGAGATATACTTTATGACGGCATCGGTGAATTCCGTCCAGCCTATCCGGCTGTGTGAGGCTGCCTCTCCGGCACGGACTGTCAGGATTGCATTCAGCAGGAGTACTCCCTGCCTGGCCCAGTTCTCAAGGTTCGGGCATCCGCTCATTGTGATGCCGAGGTCGTCATGGATTTCCCTGAAGATGTTTTTCAGGGACGGGGGTGCCGGCATATTGTCCGGCACCGAGAATGAAAGTCCCATGGCTTGTCCGTAGCCGTGATACGGGTCCTGTCCGAGGATCACTGCCTTGACCTGCGGTACCGGTGTGAGTTCGAATGCCTTGAAAATCTGTTTTCCCGGAGGATAGATTGTCTTCCCGGCGGCTTTTTCCTCATGGAGATACCGTACCAGCTTTTCAAAATACGGCTTTCCAAATTCGTCCCTGAGGGCCTCTTTCCAGCTATCCTCAATCTTTACATCCATGTTGCTGCAGTATGATTCACCTTGTCAGAAAATGGCCTTCATCACATCGTCGATGGTCTTCACATAGATGAATGACAGGCCTTTGACATAGATTTCCTTGATGTCCTCGACATCCTTGCGGTTGTCCTCGGAAATGATGATGGTGTGGATGCCGGAGCGTTTGGCCGCAAGAATCTTCTCCTTTATGCCTCCCACCGGCAGCACTCGGCCCCTGAGGGTCATTTCGCCTGTCATGGCTATTCCTCTCCTTACCTGCTGGCCGCGGAGGGCTGACACCATGGAGCTTACCATCGTGATTCCTGCGGACGGGCCGTCCTTCGGCACGGCACCTTCAGGCACATGGACATGGATGTCCTTTTGGGCGAACTCCTCTGAGGTCATGCCGGCCATTTCCGGGTGTGCCTTTATATATTGGTATGCAATGGTGGCGGATTCCTTCATCACGTCGCCGAGGTTTCCGGTCATGGTCTGGACTCCCTTGCCGTTGCTGATGGAGCTTTCGATGAAAAGGATTTCCCCTCCCATTTCTGTCCATGCAAGGCCGGTCACCACTCCAGGGGCTTCATTGCCTTTCTGCACATCGTGGAAATTGGTCGGCAGGCCGAGGTATTCCTTCAGGTGCTCCTTCTTTATCACCTTCGGATAGTCCTCTTCGAGGGCTATCTTCTTGGCAGTCACCCTTGCTATTTTGGCAATCTGCTTTTCCAGCCCCCGTACTCCTGATTCGCGGGTGTACTGGTCGATTATGGCTGCAAGGGCGGCCCTGTCTATCCTGAGCTGCTTCTTGTCCAGCCCGTGTTCCTCCAGCTGCCGTGGGATCAGATAGTCCTTGGCTATGCTCATTTTCTCCTCTGCGAGGTAGCCGCTCACCGGTATCATTTCCATCCTGTCCCTCAATGCCGGCTGAATTGTCGCAGTATTGTTGGCTGTCGTGATGAACAGCACATGCGACAGGTCATAGTCGATGTCGAGGTAGTTGTCGTGGAAAGTGGTGTTCTGTTCCGGGTCAAGTGCCTCAAGAAGGGCAGAAGACGGGTCTCCCTTGATGTCGCTGTTGATCTTGTCGATTTCATCCAGCACAATCACCGGGTTGGATGTCCCTGCGCGGTTGATTCCATTGAGAATCCGGCCAGGAAGGGCCCCGACATATGTCTTCCTGTGGCCCCTTATCTCTGACTCGTCATGCACGCCTCCGAGAGCTATCCTGATGTATTTCCGTCCGAGTGCCCGGGCAATGGACTTGCCCAGACTCGTCTTTCCTACCCCGGGAGGACCGTACAGACAAAGTATAGGGGACTTCATGTTGCCTTTCAGTTTCAGTACGGCAAGATATTCTATGATTCTCTCCTTGACAGTCTCAAGCCCGAAATGGTCTTCGTCAAGGACCTTCTGCGCATGTTTGAGGTCAAGGTTGTCCTTCGACATCTCTCCCCACGGCAGGTCCAGCATGAACTGGATGTAGTTGAACTGGATACTGTATTCCGGGGACGACGGGTTGTATCTCTCAAGCTTGGACATCTCCTTCTCGAAGATTTCCCTGACTGTATCCGGCCACTGTTTCTCCTCTGCACGGGCACGGAGCTTGTCGAAATCTTCCATTTCGTCCATTCCGAGCTCTTCCTGTATGGTGCGGAGCTGGCTGTTGAGGTAATATTCCCTCTGCTGCTGGTCGATTTCCGTCTTTACCTTCTGGTTTATGTCCTGCTTGATTTTCAGAAGTTCTATCTGCGTGTCGAGCACAGTGAGCAGTTTCATCGCCCTTTCCTTGACATCGCCGTACTGGAGAAGTTCCACCTTGTCCGTGAAGTTCTCGGCCTCCATTGTTGAGGCGACAAAATTGACGAGAAACTCGAAGTTGTCTATGGATTTCAATGCGGAGGCAGCCTCCCGTGGCATATAGGCTGACATTTTTATCATTGTCACCGCCTTGTCCTTGATGGCTTCCCCTATCATCTTCACGTCCTTTCCGTTCTGGTCAGGCACAATGTCATTGAGGTAGCGCACCATCCCGAGCATGTATGGCTCGTATTCGGTGATTGCCTCTATCTCGAATCTCTTGAAACCCTGGAGAATAGCCGTGATGGTCCCGTCAGGCATTTCAAGTGTCTTGATGATTTTGGACACAACGCCGAATCTGTACAGGTCCTCTTTCTTCGGGTCTTCCACGGAAATGTCCACCTGAGGGACTGCTCCTATATATTGATTGTTTTTCTCTGCATCTTCAATCAGACGGATGGATTTCTCTCTTCCGATGGTTATGGGGTAGACCGTACCCGGGAACATCACGGCGTTCCTGAGCGCAAGAATCGGAAGGGAATCAGGAAGCTCGGACTCATCTATCTTCATGAATCCTTCACCCTGCATGACAGGTATTATGTTGACTTCTGTCCCGGAAGGAGACAGAATGTCCTTGATGACATCCTTCATAGTCTGGTTCCTTTTCACTTATATATAATAATGTTCGTTTTCCTTTGAAATGTGCCTCGTGTCATAGGACACTGATATTGTTCTGCCAAAATGGCAGAACACCCTCTGTTCATGGGACGGCCCGCATTATTGTCAATCTTTGTGCCACAGCATGAGAAGATGCAAAAAAACGCAATAAAATACATGTACGGCTTTGAATATTAAAAAATATAATCTACTTTTGCACCCTAATGACTTAAAAAATATTTGATTATCTAAATTTCTATAGTGTATGACAAAGGCAGAGATTGTAAACGAGATTGCGAAAGCAACTGGTATTGAGAAACTTACAGTTCAGAAAGTAGTAGTTTCATTTATGGAGAATGTTAAGGATTCTCTTGCAAAGGGCAATCCTGTTTATCTCCGTGGCTTCGGCAGCTTCATCATCAAGCACAGGGCTGAAAAGGCTGCCAGAAACATTACAAAAAACACGACCATGACTATTCCGGCTCACAATATTCCGGCATTCAAGCCAGCCAAGGTATTTGTGAACGTTGTTAAGAAATAATTGTAAAACTTTAGAATTATGCCAAGCGGTAAGAAAAGAAAGAGACATAAGATGGCAACGCACAAGCGTAAAAAACGCTTGCGCAAGAATAGACATAAGAAGAGAAAGTAATCTTCCGTTTGTCTGCCATTTTAGCAGTCTGCTGAATTAAAAGGGTGACCGGAAAAATGGTCGCCCTTTTGTGATTGAGAGGGGCTTGCCCCTGCTGTTATTTTGTTCCAGAAAATGAATTTTCTTGATGGAATCTGTTAAGGATCTTATTGTCGATGTCAATTCGGCTGAGGTATCGATAGCCCTGATGGAGAACCACAGGCTCATCGAACTGAACAAGGAGTCCAGCCACGGGCACTCTTTTTCTGTCGGGGATGTATACCTCGGCAAGGTAAAGAAGATTCTTCCCGCCCTGAATGCTGCCTTTGTTGACATCGGTGATGAAAAGGAGGCTTTTGTACATTATCTTGATCTCGGGCTCAATTTCCGGGCCTTTGACGAGTTTGTGCGGAAGCTGAATCCCAATGTCGCACCGAAGGAGCTGTTCTCATCAATAAAGATTGGCCCGGTCCTGGAGAAGGAGGGCCGTATAGAGAATGTCCTTTCCCCGGGCCAGATGCTGGTGGTGCAGATTGTGAAGGAGCCGATTTCAACCAAAGGATCACGACTGTCTGCGGAAATTTCATTGGCAGGACGGAACATTGTACTCCTCCCTTTCGCTGAGAAAGTGAGCGTATCCCAGAAAATCTCTTCCAAGGAAGAGAAACGGAGACTTGAGTCGCTTGTGAAGAATATCCTTCCGAAAAATTACGGAGCCATTATCCGCACTGCTGCAGAAGGCAAGAATGCTGCGGTGCTTGATGCGGAGCTGATGGCTCTGATTGAAAAATGGGAAGGGGCCTGGAAAAAATTGTCTAAATCCAAGTCCGTTCAGCTGCTTTTCACCGAATACAGCAAGACCACAACGATTCTTCGGGATCTTCTCAATGATTCGTTTTCAAATATTTATGTGAATGACGAGTCTGTGTATGAAGAAACGAAGAGATACATATCGCTCATATCGCCTGAACAGGAGAAGATTGTCCGGCTTTACAAGGACAGCACTCCTATTTTTGACCACTTTGAAGTTACACGGCAGATAAAGAGCTCGTTCGGTAAAGTGGTCCCTATCAAGCAGGGCGCATATCTGGTCATAGAACATACGGAGGCTCTGCATGTCATAGACGTGAACAGCGGGACGAGGTCCAAGAACAAGGAACAGGAGCAGAACACATACGATGTCAACTGCTATGCCGCAGAAGAGATTGCCCGTCAGCTGAGGCTGCGGGACATGGGCGGAATAGTGATAGTGGATTTCATAGACATGGAGAGCAACGAGCACAGAAATGCTCTCTTCAAACACATGCAGGAACTGATGCAGTCTGACCGTGCCAAGCATAATGTGCTTCCTCTCACTAAGTTCGGACTTATGCAGATTACCCGCCAGAGAGTGAGGCCTGCCACTGAAATCAACACGACAGAGGTCTGCCCGGTATGTCACGGAACAGGAAAAATAACCTCCAGCGTGGTCATTGACGAAGCCATAGAACGCCGTCTGGCCTATTATGTCGCTGAGAAAAACATCAGGTCTTTTATTCTGAAGGTCAGTCCTATTCTGGGCGCCTATCTGAGCAAAGGAATGTTCTCTTCTATTCTGGGAAAATGGAAGACAAAGTACAAATGTAAAATCAAGCTTGTGGAAATCACGGATTTTACGGTTCTGCAGAATGAATTCTACACTGAAAAAGGGGACAGGCTTGACAGCTAGTCCCCTTTTTTTATAATTTTGCGACCTCAAATCAATCTTATGGATTCCAGAGTATGACCAAAGATCAGAGAACGGGACATATTGCGATGTTTTCCGCAAGTGTGATGTGGGGTGCGATGGCGCCGATTTCTAAATTTGTCATGGACGGAGGGCTTGTGGATGCCGTGACGGTGACGGATGTGCGGATTTTCGGGGCGGCCCTGCTGTTCTGGCTTGTTTCCCCTTTCATGAAAAGGGAGAAAGTCGAGAGAAAGGATTTTCTCAAGATTTTCGGAGCTGCCATGTTTGCCATAGTGCTCAATCAGGGGGTATATATTTCAGGCGTGTCCATGACTTCGCCCGTAGATGCATCCATCATCACCACATCCCTGCCTATTGTCACAATGCTGCTTGCCGCAGTCATTCTCAAGGAGCCCATTACTTCCCGCAAGGCCATCGGTGTGCTTCTCGGGGCCTGCGGCGCACTTCTTCTGGTCTTCGGAAACCGTCTGATGCCAGGTTTCCATGCTTCGGACTCTTCATCGGCCTCATCTAATGTATGGGGGGATCTCCTCTGCTTTTTCGCCCAATGCTCATACGCCACGTATCTGGTGATTTTCAAGGATATAATTGTCAAGTATTCTCCTGTCACCCTGATGAAATGGATGTTTACCTTCGCCTCGGCGGTCATGCTTCCCCTGTCATCCGGCAGGTTCTTTTCGGAGCCCTGGGGAGCTGTGCCTGCCGGACAGTTCGCCGGACTCGGGTTCATTCTTTTCTGCGGCACATTCCTGTGTTACTTTCTGGTGCCGCTGGGGCAGAAGACCCTGCGTCCGACTCTTGTGGCAATGTACAATTATCTGCAGCCTGCAGTTGCAGCTTTTATAGCAGTCATTTGGGGAATGGACTCGTTCAATATAATAAAGGTTGTGGCAGTCATCCTTGTTTTTTCCGGAGTGCTGATGGTAAACAGGAGCAAGTCAAGGGCGGATTCGGAAAAAGCCATGAGAAAAGTATCCGGAGATTCCGGTGCAGATCCATATTCCGACGTGATGTGATGATTCCTAAAAATATTTCAGAAGAAATGCGTAAAAAGATTGTAGGGAAAGGTATTGATCCGGCATTCATGGACAAGCACAGGGCTGCGCTTGTGCGGCGGCATCGGCAGGTCATATATTTGAATGATAGGGAACTGGAGGCGATTGACCGTTATTGCGTCCAATACGGCGTCAGCTCAAAGTCGGTTCTTTTCCGGGAAGCAGTGATGGAGAAGGTGCTCTCATGTCTGTCGGACAGCCATCCCACATTGTTCTGATTGTCATATTCCGGCCTTGTCATATTCCGACAGAAAAAAGTTGGAATTATGAATTTTTCCGATTAATTTTACAAAAATTGTTTGTGCATAATTTATGCTTTGACTGGTTGCATCCGTGGTATCCCCGATAATTTTGCCCGGATGTATGTTTCAGGGCATATCCATTCATTTATTAGAACAGAAGATGAAAAGAATTTTGGCGATTCTGACCGGAGCGTTGCTGCTGGCTGCCTGTGTCAATGAGCAGGACCCGACCGTCCCGGTCATAAGCATCATTGAGGCTCCTGATGAGTTTACATCTGAAGCCCAGAGGGGTACAATCACCTATAGTATTACTGACAAGCATACCGGAGCCGAAGTCAGTCTGGCTGTCAACGCCGTTCCTTCGGCGGACTGGATTTATGATGTGGATGCTTCCTCGCCCGGGTCCGTAGTATTCAGCATAGGGGAAAATGACTCGGAGAATCCCAGAACTGCATCCGTGTCCATTGCTGCACCCGGGGCCGAGTCTGTGAGCGTGTCCGTGTCGCAGGAGGGCCGTTCCGGCTCCTCTGCAGTTCAGGGCTTTGCCATAGAAGTGACGGATATAACGGCATTTGAGGCAACAATAAAGGTGATTCCTGAGGATCCGGAGATGACATATCTTCTCCTGACAGGTACAAAGGAGGAAATTGACGCATACGAATCGGACGAGGAACTCATACAATACAATATTGATCTGTTCTCCTCAATTGCCGAAACCTACGGATATTCTCTTGAAATGCTCCTTGAAGAAGTGCTGTTGCGCAGCGGGGAGACTGTGACGACAATGGATACTTTCCTCCCGGATACCGACTATTATATCTATGTGTATGGGATGGGAAAGGACGCAGTGCCGGTGACTGCGGTCTTCAAGGAGCCGTTGAGAACTGCTCCGGTTCCATGGTTCGATGAAGATATTGCAATCACATTCCCGGAAGTCGGGACAAGAAACATTTCGGCAGTCTTTACTCCGGGCTCCGCACCGTTCAGGTACCTGGCCGGCAATCTTACTGCTGCTGAATACGATACCTATGGCGATGACAAGATTGTCCCGACAATGATTACGGAGATCCAGTATGTGATAAACATGTATGCCGGCCTCGGCATTGAAAAGACCTGGGCGGACTTCACTTACAGCGGGCCGATACAGATTGATTCCCCGAATCTCTATTCCGGCAGCGAATATGTGTATTACGCGTTCGGTGTTGACAACGGCTATCAGACGACTCCGTTGTCGGTGGAGCGCAAGAAGACGCTTTCTGTTGAAGTGACTGATGACTGTACCTTTAAAATGGGTCTTGTTGAGGCGGGGCCATACGAGGCTACCTTGTCGGTGTCTCCTTCATCCGATGACACAAAGTATTTCATCACAGTGTTTGAAGACTCCTCTGTGGAGGGGCTTTCTCCGGAGGTCATAGCCGATGCCTGTATCAACGGCATGCAGACGGAGCCGGGCTGGGTTTCGTCCCTGTTTTCCGGATACCGGGAAGAGACTTTTGACGGCCTTGTCCCGAATTCAGGATATACATTTGTGGCTTTCGGGGTTGATGAAAAGGGAGAAAGAACAACTCGTGTCGGCATCTTCAAGTTCAGCACTGCGGAAGTGCCCCGTTCGGACATGACATTCAGAGTGTCTGTGGAGTCTGCCGATTATTCGTCGATCACCGTGAACGTGTCGCCTTCGTCTCAGGACGAGACTTATGTCATGGGAATCATTACGGAGGCCCAATACCAGTCTCTGGGGAGTGATCCGGATGCAGTCGCTGAAGATGCATGCCGAAACAATACGGATCATGCCCTGTACCAGAATCAGGGGGAAGTGAGCCAGAGAATCTATTATGACTATGACTATGATTTCGTACGGCCCGGTACTGTATATTATGTCTTCGTATTCGGATGCAGCTACTGGAACCAGACGACGGATGTCACGCTCGTAAGATGCGAGACGCCGGAAAGGGAAGTCAGCGATGCCTCTGTCAGAATTGATGTGACCGTGTATGACGGGAATGACCTGGTAGAGTTTGATCCGGAGAAATATCCGGCCTCGACATGGTCTGACATTGCGGCTCTGCGCATAGAGTTTATACCGACCTCCGGCACAGACCATTGGTATGGATGGATAGAGGAGCGCAGCGCCGAATATATGCAGGGACTGAATCTTGATGTGCTGCTCGGCGCCATCAAGGCAAACGGCTCCAGATTCCCGGGGACATCTCCCGGAGTGTCTGTCCTCGGTGTTCCGTGGAATTATTCGAACTGTGCGGCACTGGCTCTCGGGGTGGACGCTGACGGCAAGGACGGAGACCCTGTAATTGTCAGTCTTGAGGCAGACAGATCGCAGATTGCGGAATTTGAACCGGAACTGTTCTCCGGCTCTTCATCAGCTTCTTCAGTGCCGCTCTCATCATCATTCACGGCAGCAGAAAGAGTCCGTGAGGCAAGGGGAAATGCTGTCATCAGGGAGTATGTGCCGAAAAGATATCTGCTTGCTCCGGAGGATGTTGAAGCTGTGACTTCAGGACGGTCTGCAGCGGCTGGTGAGATACGTTCTCTGAAAGAAATTGCGCGCGAAACGGTCGCGGCTATGCTTGAGTCCAGAGGCGAAGCTTTGCCTGAAGCCGCCGGCATCTGATGTCCTCTCCCGATATAATCCTATTATAAAATTGACATAAAACTGACGAGTATGAAAACCAAAGTTTTTTTTGCATCCGCGCTTGCGCTGGTGCTTGCCGGATTAATTTCCGGATGTAATACCGATGACCTGCAGGAAAAGACTGCCGTGCAAAAGGTCTCGCTTTCCCAAAGTGAACTTACCCTTGATCTCGGGGCTGCTGTTCGTCTTGAGGTTGTTGTTGAGCCTGAAAATGCCGACTATGACTCAGTGGAATGGATTTCCAGTTCGGAATCTGTGGCCACTGTAGACGATGACGGTCTCGTGTCGGCTGTCGGACTCGGAGACGCTGTCATCACGGCGCGGGCCGGCGGGCAGATGGCGCAGTGCAATGTGACTGTAATCAAGCCTGAGGTCACGGAAATTACGCTGGACTGTAATGAAAAAGATATTCTCATAGGAGAATCATTTGATATCACGGCTTCCTACAAGCCGGAAAATGTACCTGACGTGACAATTGTATGGAGCAGTTCCAATGCTTCTGTGGCCAATGTGACCCAGTCCGGGCATGTGACCGGAAACGGAGTTGGCGAAGCCGTCATTACAGCGTCTGTCGGGGATGTGTCGGCGAAATGTACAGTCAATGTACTGCCGATAGAGGCCGAATCTGTCACACTGAACAAGTCGGAGCTTACTCTTGAAGTTTCTGACAGCGAAAGGCTTACTGCAACTGTAGGGCCGGTGAACACAACAGACAAGACTGTGACATGGAGCAGCTCCGATGACAAAGTCGCGACTGTCAGCTCCGACGGGACAGTGACTGCGGTATCTCCTGGAAAAGCCGTAGTGACGGCAACATGCGGAAAGGCTTCAGGCACATGTAATGTGACGGTGACAGAGATGACAGGTACGAGATACAAGCTTGGTGACACATACACGACTGAGGACGGCAAGACCGGATTCGTATTCTGGATTACCGACAACGGCAGGCATGGAAAGGTCCTGTCTACAGAGTCTGTGAAAGAATCTGTTGTATGGAGTACTGAAAATGAACTCGTGGAAGCGTCCAGCCTTGACGACGGCCGGGCCAATACTGAGAAGGTCAGGTCAATGTCTAATTATCCTGATGCATATCCGGCATTCAAGTGGATAGACGACAATTTCGGACGGGACTGGTATATGCTTGCACAGGAAGAGGTAGCGGACTTCTTCAAGAATCTGAGCAATGACCCGAACTTCAAGTCATTGCTCAACAGCAATGGGATTTACCCTACTTCAATGGATACTTCGACAGAAAGAAGCGCCGGAGAATATGTGTACCTGTACTATTCTTATGACGGAACCTATTCTGTCTGGACATATCCTAAAGGCGGAGACGCAGGTTATGGAGTGTTTGAAGTCAGGGCTGCATATGAATTCTGATAATTTTTCCCGAAATTCTTGAGATGAATCGTTTTGTATGGATGCTTGTTCTTCCGGTGCTTTTCCTGGCAGGCTGCAGAGAGTCGGAGGATTTTGTGCCGGAAGTGATTTTTGAAGAGACAGCGGCTTTTTCTGCCGACGGCGGAGAATTCAGCATATGCTTCTCAATAAAGAATCCGTTTGAATATGCCATAATGAGGTGCCGTTCAGACCAGGAGTGGGTGCATGACATCGAATGCCTTGATGACAGGATTGTCTTTGTCATGGACAGAAATACAGGTCTTGAACACAGAAGTGCACACCTGACTGTCACTTATCCGGAATGTCCGGACATAGTACTTACTCTGACGCAGGATGCCTATGACCAGACGGGAGGCATGAAAATCGACATATCCGTGGAACTTGAGGGTGCCCGGAGTGCTGTGGCCAGCTTCAGTCCTCTGGACTCGGAGCAGACTTATTACACGGGTTGTACGCTTAAGTCAGACATTGACTCGTACGGTTCCGATGCGGCTTTCATGGATTCTCTGGTGGAGCAGATGAGGCAGGAGGCCGAGTCAAGCGGACTGAGGCTGAACGCCGTGATAAGGAAATATGTGGTTACCGGGGAGTCTTCACAAAGATTCGACGGTCTCCAGCCCGAAAGCGACTATTGTGCCTTTGCCTTTTCCCTTGACATAGACGGCACATTCGGAGACAATCTGACTGTGGAGGAATTCCGCAGCGGAGGATATGATTATCCGGATGCCGGCTTTGATATAACCATTTCGTCTGTCAGGCAGAATTCCGCCGAAGTCACGGTCACTCCGGACTTTCCGCAGCTGCAGTACTATATGGGTGTGGTCCCGGTATCTGACTACGAGAATTCCATGGGCACTGACGAGCTTCTTGTCGCATCCGTGGTGCAGGAATGTTCTGCACTCATAGAATATTATGCTTCATTCGGAATTACATGGACTTTCTCGAACTTTACGGAGACAGGGCAGCATAGTGAAAAGTTCACTGGGCTTATTCCGGCAGAAGAATACTATGCCTTCGCCTTCGGGCTGGATGAGGCCGGTTTCGCGACGACACCGGTGACCAAAACCAGATTTTCCGCAAATGAAGTCGAGATTACCGATGACTGTACATTTGAGCTGACATTCTCGGACATAACATCGCAGTCATTTGATGTTACGGTTGTGCCTTCAAACGCCGGCACAAGATATTATGTCTATGTGGCCGAGTCCAAAATCCTTGATGCAAATTCTGCCGAGGATGTCGCTGCCCTTCTCATCAATATGGCCGACAACAACGGCATAAACTGGGGCGGCACCTTGTATATATGGACGGGGAAGAGGACTCTTGATACAGCGGAAGACCTGAATACGGTGCAGCTTCAGGCTGACACGGAATATACGGTTTTTGTATTCGGAGTCAGCAATGAAGGTGAAAGGACCACGGAGGTGGCATACGCCTCATGCAGGACTGCGGAAGTGGGTGTCTCTGACATGAATATAACACTTTCCGTCAGTGACCTGAAGCCGGGGAATGCCACAGTCACATACACACCGGACACAGGGGATTACTATTTGTACGGTTGTGTCTCCGAATCTGAATATGAAAGTTATCCTTCGGATGCCGCCTTCATGGATGCAATGGCGGGACAGCTCCTCGGATATGGCATTGTTCCTGTCAGCGGACAGCATACGGAGTATTATGACGGAAGTACACTCAGTGCCGGCACTGATTATATCGCTTATGCTTTCGGATATTCCGGCGATGTAAATACCGCCTTGTTCAAGGCCGGCTTTTCCACGCCTCAGCGGCAATTCTCATCTGCTTCATTGGTAATTTCCTATGAGATAATTGACGGGAATGATGTCTATCAGGAGGATCCTGTCCGTAACGAGGATTTCAAGAACAAGGCTGCCGTTGTCTTTACGATAGCGCCGGACGGAGCTGATTCGTGGTTCTTTTCCGGCTTCGGCAACAGCCTGAGCTATCTTCAGGCAATGGATACGGAAGAACTGTTCTATTCTATCTATACGAATGGCCGCGGAAATTACAATAAGACGACGGTGAGGTATGCCGTTGCGTGGAACTCTGTCCTCTGCGGAGCCGGCTACGGGATTGATACCTCCGGCAATGAAGGCAGGCCTGTGCTGGTAGAGGTGCAGGTGCCTCCTTCTGCAGCATATCTGGACTGACACACAGACATTGATTTATATTAATTATAGCAAACAGATATTAATTATAGCAAACTGATGAAAAAATTCCTATATCTTTTTCTGATTCCTGCCCTTGTGCTGTCCGGCTGTGCGCAGGAAGAACTTTCTCCGGTCCTGGTGGTGGAGACTCCCGCACCGCTGGCCTTCAACAGTACCGAAGGTGTCATAGTATATGAAGTGCAGAATGCGGAAAGAGGCATATCAGTGGACGCCAGAGCCGATCAGGACTGGATTCATGATTTCGATTATTCCAGTGACGGGGAAATCCGCTTTGCCGTTGACCGCAATGACGGAAGCGGCATAAGGAATGCCATGGTGACTGTGACATACGGTCCTGTTGAGCCTGTCATCGTCACCGTCAAGCAGCTGTCTGTGGCGGAAAGCGGTTCTGCGGCCATCATAGTGGAATCGGAGACTCCGCTTGAGGCGGAACCTGACGGCACAGAGGTGCTCATCGAATATGAAGTGGAGAATTATGTCACCGGACAGGAGATAACTGCGGAGGCTGATGCAGAATGGGCAAATCATTTCGAATATCCTGAGTACGGCGTAATCAAGATTTTCCCGGAAGTCAATTTCTACGAGTCCGGCAGAAGTGCAAACATAACGTTGAGTTATCCGAATGCCGAGCCTGTTGTCATCGAGCTGATTCAGAAGCCTGCGGAGTCTGTGGATGACAGGTTCGTCATAAATGTCACCGGAGTGACGGAAGTGGAGGCCACGGTCTCATGGTTCCCTGATGACAAGAACATGACTTATGTCAACGGTCTTGTCCCTAAGTCTGTCCTTGATGAATATGAAGGCGACTATGACAGGTATATCCGCGATGACATCGATTATCTCAAGTCCGAGGCTTCCCGGCTTGGTGTGGAGTTGTCCGTATATCTGGAGGGCGTGCTCCAGAAAGGGGATAAGGGCGTGAAATGGAGCAGCCTTGAACCCGGCACCGAATATTGTGCGTATGCCTACGGGCTGGATACGGATGCTGACATTCTTACCAGAATGACTGTTGTACGCTTTTCCACAAAGTCCCCTGAACAGCTTGACTGCGACTTTGAGTTCAGCCTTGAGAGCAGCACGGATTCAGATCTGTCCGTGCGGGTGATTCCGTCGAATGAGAATGTCAGGTATTATACAGGAATAATATCCAAGGCGGATTACGAGACTGCAGGAAGCGACCAGGCCATAATGGATGAGATTGTAGACTACATTGAGGAGGAAATCTGGATAGCGCAGTTGTTCCAGGTGTGGAAGCAATGGTCGGATTTCACACAGCTGGGCGAGTATATTGTTTCCGCTGAAAATCTTTTTTCCGATACGGATTATTATGCCTATGCATTCGGACTTGAGGACCAGGGGCTGATTACAACAAATTTCCAGAAGGCTCCGTTCACTACAAATGCGCATCAGATTACGGATGACTGTACATTTGAAATCTCCTCTGAAGTGACTACATCATATATGGCGGATTTCGACATTGTGCCGAGCGACCCGTCCACAAAGTATTATGTAACTTGTCTTACCACTGAATATTTTTCATCATATTCGAGATCTGATCTGGCGACTATTCTCATCAATGAGGCCAATTCATACGAATATGACTGGATGAACGGCGAGTACACATTCTCCGGAGAGCAGCATCTCAATTCATACAGGGACTTGGGCATCAATCCTCTGGATCCTTCTACCAATTATACTCTTGTCCTTTTCGGAGTCGATGCCGACGGACGGAGGACAACGGATGTCTATTATGAGCAGTTCCGCACGGGTGTCCTTGTCCCGTCGGACATGACATTCGGGCTTGGAGTGACAGATGTCAAGACTTCTGAAGTGACACTTACCTGCGAGCCATCCAGGGATGACGAGCTGTATGTCCTGGGCTGTATGCCTGTGGAAAGATATGAGGAATATGGTTCCGATGAAGCCGCGATTGCAGCTGTGGTCGAGTATTGGAGCAACAGCAGCATGTATTATGTGACATATTCGGGCCAGAAGAACCTTCCGACCCAGATAGACCTGTTCTATAACAGCATAAAGCCGAATACCGACTATTATGTCATGGCGTTCGGCTACATGGGGGCTGTTACCACCGGATTGACCAAAGTACGCTTCACCACGCCTGGCTCTGATATCCCGGTGAGTGACGCTTCTGTGGACATCAGCTATGAAATCCTTGACGGGGATGATCTTGTGAGAGCCGATCCTTATACTTATCCTCCGGAACTGTGGAGTGACAATGCCGGAGCCAAGATTACGATAACTCCGGGAGAAGGTACTGCCGGATGGTACTTCGTGACATTCAAAAACAGCTTCAGCGAGATTTATCTGATGCCGACAGACCAGCTCATTGAAGAAGTCAAGCGATACGGCAGCTACAAAAAGACTGAAGCTCTGGTGAGGATGTCCTGGAACTCAAGCATTGTTGCCGTGGCCGTCCCTGAAGATGCCGAAGGCATCTGCGGAAAACCGGTGATAGTCGAGATTGTCGCAGCGTATGGCGCCATGTCTCCATATTCGGTGCCTCTTGAATTCAGACCTCTCGAGATAGCTTCTCCGGATTTGACGCCGCACAATGTCTCCTCTCCAAGACAGTTTGAACTGAAAGGCTACAAGACTGCCACGAGAGAAGACTTCAATGCAAGGTTCGGAGTACAGCCGAGGCCGGAAGGCATTGCAGAAAAACCGGAAAGGTTGCTCTTCGGCGAGGGCGGAGAGTCTGCGATGTAGTCAGAAGTCCTCAGCTTCGGAATAATATAATGAACGGGATGGCCGCGGCCATCCCGTTTTATTTGTTTGGAATCATCAGGGTACTCTTTTCGTATGCTCTGCGTCGGATTCAGTCTGCTGTATGGCCGTGATGTTTTTTGTAGTACAGGGCTACCGGCAGACGGGCTATCAGATAGCCGGCCGCAGCTATACAGACAGAAGTGAGCAGAATGTCCTGCAGTGAAATTATGACGGGGTATGCCTCAATTATGAAGTTGCCTGGCATCCTGATGATGCCGAAGTACTGTTGGATAAGAGCAAACCCGATACCTGTCACTATCCCTGCGGCAAGACCGGCAAGAGAAATCATCCATCCCTCCAGGATAAACACCCTTTTCATAAGGTTGTCTGATGCACCCATGCTCATGAATGTGAGCATGTCATCCTTTTTTTCCATGATGAGCATGGAGAGTGAGCCGAATATATTGAAAGCTATGATTATTATGATGAACATGAGTATGAGGTATATGGATGCCTTCTCATATTTCATCATCTTGTAGAGTGCCGGATTCTGTCCGAATCTGTCGCTGACCCGGAATCCGGATCCAAGCATTTTTTCTGCGGTTTCCTGTACTTTTCTGATTTCTTTGGCAGAGGCTCCGGTCATGCGTATTTCAACAGCGGAAACTTCATTGTCGTCATATCCAAGCAGTTCGCGCATTGTCTCTATCGGTAGGATTACCAATGAATTGTCAATGTCATTGTTGACGGAGAATATTCCGGACGGAAAGACCTTTACGCTTTCAATCGATGCAGCAGGGTTAAGGAGGGATATATTCCTGGTTCTGGACGGGAAATACATTTCTATCGGGGCGACAAACCTGGGGTCTATGCCCAGACGGTGTGCCAGTCCTGCACCTGTGACTGCGAGCGGCAGGTCTCCGTGATGCAGGGAAAATTCCCCGCGGCGAAGATAATCCTTCAGCGGGGATTCTTCCTCGTAGATGCTGTCCACGCCCTTGGCCTTTGCTATACTCTGCTTGCCCTCATAATTGATGAATACATTTTCCTGAAGCACAGTGCAGATGCTTGTCACGGACTGCTGTGCGTAAAGCCAGTCATAGACCTCCCCTTCAGGGACAAATGTCTTGCCTTCCGCCGGTGTTATCAGCAATTCAGGCTCGACATTACCGAGCATGGTCTTCACAATGGAGTCAAATCCGTTGTATACAGACAGTATGATGATCAGGGCTGCCGTTCCGATAGCCATGCCGATGGCGCTTATTGCCGAGATTATGTTTATGACATTGTGCGATTTCTTGGCAAAAAGATAGCGGAAGGCTATGAACAGCGGCAGATTCATTTTTTCAGAAGTTCCTCGATATGTTCCACATAATCGAGTGAATCATCCCTGAAGAAGGTTATCTCAGGCACAATCCTGAGCTGCCTCCCGACTCTGTTGCCGAGTTCCCCCCTGAGTGCCCTGGAGTTTTCTTCCAGGATGTTCATGACGCTTTCAGCCTTGTCCGAAGGGAAGATGCTTACATATATCTTTGCCACAGACAGGTCCGGACTTACTTTTACTCCGCTTACGGACACGAGGGCACCTCCGAACATGGCCATTCCTTTGCTGCGGATGATTTCTGCCATGTCCCTCTGGAGTTCTTTCGCCACCTTCAGCTGTCTTGTTGATTCTCCTTCCATGTTTCTCTGTTTTGTAAGTGTATGCCGGCTTTTGCAGGCGTATGCCAACGGATTATTTCAGTATGATGATGAAATAGTTCTTCTTGCCTTTCTGGGCGAGGATGTATTTGCCGTTGAGCACTGATTCCTGTCCTATCACGGCATTTATGTCGGTTACCTTTTCCTTGTCTATGCTCACGCCTGAGGCCTGGACCATCTTGCGGCATTCTCCCTTGGAGGGGAATACGGATGTCTCCACTGCAAGGAGTTCCAGGATGTTCAACGGAAGCTTCCCGGCGGCGATTTCGAATGTCGGCACTCCGTCGAATACCTGCAGGAAGGTCTTTTCGTCCAGTTTCTTCAAGGACTCGGAGGTAGCATTCCCGAAAAGCATCTCAGATGCTGCGACTGCCTTGTTGTATTCTTCCTCTCCGTGCACCATGACGGTGATTTCCCTGGCAAGCAGTTTCTGGAGCTTCCTCAGGTGCGGGGCCTCCGCATGTTCTGCGACTGCAGCCTCAATCTCTTCCTTCGGGAGCATGGTGAATATCTTTATGTATCTTGCCGCATCCTCGTCTGAAACATTGAGCCAGAACTGGTAGAACTGGTATGGGGAAGTTCTCTCCGGGTCGAGCCAGATGTTCCCCTTCTCGGTCTTTCCGAATTTGCCTCCGTCGGCCTTTGTGATGAGAGGGCAGGTGAGGGCATACGCCTCCTTGCCGAGGATTCTTCTGATGAGTTCGCTGCCGGTGGTGATGTTGCCCCACTGGTCGCTTCCTCCCATCTGCAGGGTGCAGCCCTTGTGCTCATAGAGCCAGAGGTAGTCATAACCCTGGAGCAGCTGGTATGTGAATTCTGTGAAGGACATGCCCTCCCGGGATTCCGACGAAAGCCTCTTCTTTACCGAATCCTTCGCCATCATATAGTTGACAGTGATGTGCTTGCCGATATCGCGGGTGAAGTCGATGAATGTGTAGTCCTTCATCCAGTCGTAGTTGTTCACGAGCTCTGCCTTGTTCGGGGCATCAGACTCGAAGTCAAGAAATTGCGAGAGCTGCTTCTTGATGCATGCCACATTGTGGGCGAGCGTCTCCTCGTCGAGCAGATTCCTTTCCTGGGACTTCATCGAAGGGTCGCCTATCATTCCTGTCGCGCCTCCGACAAGGGCGAACGGCTTGTGGCCGCAGTTCTGGAAATGTTTCAATATCATTATGCTCACGAGATGGCCTATGTGCAGTGAATCGGCAGTGGGGTCAATGCCGACATATGCTGCGGTCGGCCCTTCCATCAGTTTTTCCTCTGTTCCCGGCATGATGTCCTGGAGCATGCCTCTCCATCTGAGTTCTTCTACAAAATTCTTCATCGTATGAAACTTTTGGTCTGCAAAGATAGTCAAAATATTCTCACAAATGCAGCATGCTTTGCATTGCGGATTAATGCAGATTCAGTTTGCAGGTGCGGCCGGTGGACACCCAAAATGGTGTCCACCGGCCGCGATTTTCCTGCATTTTCGCGGCCGTCGGCATTTTCAAAATGCCATCGGGCACACTTTAACGGCAAAATCATGGCCGTCGGAAAGCATTTTGGGTGTCCACCTGCCGATGGATAAAAATGCAGGAGTAGTTTTGTCATTGTAAAAAGATTCTTAACTTTGCGCGGATTGCAAAGGAAGTAGAAAACTTTTAATAACAATGAATATGAGAAAGAATATCGTAGCCGGCAACTGGAAGATGAATACTACAGTTCCGGAAGGAATTGAACTTGCAAAGGCAGTAGTCGCAAAGGCATCCGAGGTGCCTGCTTCAGTAAAGCTCATCATTGCTCCTCCTTTCACTCATCTCTATCCTGTGGCCGAGGTGGTGAAGGGGTCTGTCGTCGGCCTTTCCGCACAGAACTGCGCTGACAAGGAGAAGGGTGCATACACCGGAGAAGTTTCTGTGAAGATGCTTTCTTCAACAGGATGCGAATACACTATCCTCGGGCATTCGGAAAGAAGACAGTATTACGGGGAGACCGACGCCACACTCGTTGAGAAGGTGAAGCTTGCAATCGCCGAGGGACTTTCTCCTATCTTCTGCGTAGGGGAGAACCTTGAAGAGCGCGAGGCTGCCCGCCACTTCGATGTTGTGTCAGAGCAGGTGAAGAATGTGCTCTACACCCTTTCTGCAGAGGAGATGGCAAAGGTAATTGTTGCTTACGAGCCTGTATGGGCCATCGGAACCGGCAAGACAGCAACTGCTGAGCAGGCTCAGGAAATCCACGCATGTATCCGCAAGGTGCTTGCTGAGAAATTCGGTGCACTCGCAGAGGAAATCACAATCCTCTACGGCGGAAGCTGCAAGCCGTCAAATGCCAAGGAACTCTTCGCCTGCCCGGACATCGACGGAGGCCTCATCGGCGGAGCTGCCCTGAAGGCAGATGATTTCATTGCCATCGCACAGTCATTCTAAAATACTGTCATTCCGATGATGGGAAAAGGATATTTTTTTGCATGTGCAGCTGCAGTGTTGGCTGCACATGTTGTTTCATGCTCACAGGCTGATGGCTCCGGCCTACAGTCCAAGGTGGATGAGTATGCTGTCGTGGAGGTGACCTCCCCGATGATCGAGACTCTTTCCGACAAAGACATGCAGGTCCTCAATCTTTTCCGTTCCGCAGGACGGGTCATTGACGGACTTTTCTGGCAGCAGACATTCGGTGACAGGGACTCGTTCCTTGAATCTATCTCTGACCCTGCTGCAAAGGACTATGCCCTTATCAATTACGGCCCTTGGGATCGTCTTGCCGACAACGAGCCTTTCATCAAGGGCTACGGTGTGAAGCCTCTTGGCGCGAATTACTATCCCCAGGATATCACGGCAGAGGAATTCGCCGCATTTGACGACCCGGACAAGAACAGCCTGTACACTGTCCTGAGGCGAGACTCCGAAGGCAATCTTAAATGTGTATGGTACAGGGACGAGTACAGGGCCCAGCTTGATGAAATCTGCCGTTATCTTGAAGAGGCAGCATCAATCACAGAGAATGAAGGCCTCAGGAACTATCTCACCAAGAGGGTCGAGGCTTTCCGCACTGACGATTACCTTGAAAGCGACCTGGCGTGGATGGACATGAAGGACAGCAAGATAGATATTGTCATCGGCCCGATTGAAAACTATGACGACAAGCTCAATGAAGCCAAGGCTTCATATGAATGCTTCATCCTGCTGAAAGACGAGGAGAGGAGCGCCGAGCTTGCCAAATATGTGGCCATGCTTCCTGAACTTCAGAAAATGCTCCCTTGCCGTCCCGAGTACAAGACTTTCGTGCCGGGCACATCTTCCGACCTGAATGTCTATGACGCCATTTATTATTCGGGAGACTGCAATGCGGGCAGCAAGACCATAGCCATCAACCTTCCGAATGACGAGAGGGTCCATGCTGCCAAGGGCACGCGCCGTCTTCAGCTTCACAACAGCATCACAGCCAAATTCGGCAAGATTCTTCTCCCTATCGGCCGTCTTCTGATAGAGCCGGAGCAGCGCAGGCATCTTCGTGACGAGGCTTTCTTCTGGAATGTGACTTTCCATGAGGTGGCGCATGGACTTGGAGTCAAGGAGACGGTGAACGGGAAAGGCACTGTTGACGAGGCTCTCGGCACGGAAAAGACTACCTGGGAAGAGGCCAAGGCGGATATCCTCGGTCTGTTCATGGTATGCCGGCTGGTCGACATGAAGGAAATCCCTCTTATCACCAAAGAGGATGCGATTACCACATTCATCGCCGGACTCGTCCGCTCAGTGCGTTTCGGCTCGGCTTCTTCGCACGGACGGGCGAATATGATGTGCTACAACTATCTGAAAGAGAACGGGGCGTTTTCGCGCAACAAAGACGGCCTCTATCATATCGATTATGAGAAGGCCCTTGAAGCAATCAATTCCTGGGCAGACCTGATTCTTACCGTCCAGGCCGAAGGAAACTATGAGTTCGCAAAGGAATATGCTTCCAGGAATGCTGTCATTTCTGAAGCGCTTGCCGCAGACATCGCAAATGTCAATGCCCACGACATACCACGTGACATACGATTTGAATTTGTCTGGTAATGCCCGGCCGGAGGGATGTGGCTTGAAGCTATTTCATCAGTTCATCCACAACGGCTTTCATTTCATCAAACTGCTCCTCCATGCTGAGGAGCAGTTTGTTTTGTGCCCTTGCCCTGACAAGGTTATGCTCGGGATATGCCGTCTTGTAGTAGGTGTCCCCGTCGATATAGTCCATAAGGAACCGGAGCACCTGTTCGTATGTGATGTAGAGGGCGGAGAAAGCAAGATGTGCAGTTTCTTCATCTGTCAGGGTGTTTTTTCTCTGTGACAGATACCCTGAAGTGTAGGCTCTGAACATTTCCATTGACATCGAGACCTTGTCCAGATCCCTGTCGTCTTCTGCCCCGGTGTTGGCATATGACCGTATGGCATCCCCGAAGTCGTTCAGGGAAGTGCTGCTCATGCAGGTGTCCAGGTCAATGACACACAGTACATTACCGCTTTTGTCAAAGAGAATGTTGCTTATCTTGGTATCATTGTGGGTGACTCTCGCAGGAAGGATTCCTTTTTCTGCAAGTGACCAGAAGTCCAGCATTTTTTCCCTGCGTGATTCTATCCGGCTGATTTCCTCCGCCACTTCCCGTACTCTTCCGGCAGAGTCTCTCCTGAGCGCATCGTCCCATTGGGCGAGTCTCAGGCGGATGTTGTGAAAGCCTTTGATTGTCTCGTTCAGGGGAGTGGTGAAATCAGCCAGCATCGACTGGAACCTGCCGATTCCTTCGCCTCCCTTGTATGCGAGTTCCGGACTGTCTGCCTTTTCATAAGTCACGGACCCCTCTATGAACAGGCACACTGCCCACCAGTTGCCGTTGCTGTCCCTGTAGCACAGGTCGCCTGCTGTCATGGACTTTTCTTCTTCATTCATGCTGTCTGCCTTTCTTCGTATGACTTTCAGCACTTCCCTGTCCGGGTCTCCTCCGGCGGCAGTGACTTTTCTCCTGAGGTGGTCCGTTATCATCCGGATGTTGGACATCATGCCAGGAATGTCAGGGAATACATTGTGGTTTTTCCTCTGGAGAATGTATCTCGGAGCCTTGCCTGATGTCATGTCCGGACTTGTTGACACGATGAATGTGTCGTTGATGAATCCCGGCCCCAGGGCCTTGATTGTCTCGGCCCGGCCTTCAATGTCAAATTCTGAAATTATTTCAAAAAGTTCTGCTTCTGTGTACATCATGTGCTGTCAATGGAAATTCAATCCGATATATGGTGCCTGTGTCTCAGAACCGGAGTTCTCCGAAAAAATCCGGACGATGGAAATCCGGTGAAGGAACATCAATGGGATTCCAGCTCAGGAAATGAGGGTGGGCAGCCTTGTCTGCGCATTTGAAAAAGTTTGCGCGGACTTTTTCCGGCAGATTCCGTCCGTCAAGTCCTATCATGCCGAACGGGATGCCCATTGCTACTTCCCAACTGAACATCTTGTCCCCGATGTCATATCTTTTCTGCTGCAGAGAACTGTATCGGATGACATTATCAAGGACGGAGGCATCGAAATGCCTGCAGTCGGTACGGCTTTTTCTTTTGGCAGCCAGCAGAGTCCCGATGCAGTTCATCTCAAAATTGTAGTATGTGCCGTCTTTCGGGTCCGAAATGAAAAATTCGCAGCAGCTGTCTTCCCATACCGGACCATTGTATTCCAGTGCCTGCGCCCTCAGGTCCAGTCCTCTTACATGATAGAATACAAACAGATGAGATGCGCTTCTTGCTGCAATTGCATGGACAGAAGGACAATATGGCCATTCTTCCGGCCAATTGACAGAATCTACGGCAGTCTTGGCCCCGGACAATTCCATTGCGGTTTCTGTCTCTTCCGGAGCCATTGACTCCAGGCCCTTGATAAATGGTATATTTAGAATTTTCATTGTATATATGGGTTATTCAAGTCTTTCAGACATTGGAATTACGGCTCCGATTTTCCCTTTGCCGCTCCATAGCCAGATTTTTCCTTCTGCGATGTCAGTTTTTGTGACATTGAATTCCAGTCCCTTCTTGATCTTGATGTCATCTGCAGTCGTGTATTCGATTGTGGCTGTCACTGTCTGGCCTTCCTCAGAGGGCATCTCGTCAAAATCAAGAATAAAATAATCCGACATATTGTCATTGCATATTCTGATTTCATTTTTTGAGGGATTGTATCCGAGCTGATGAGTTTCCGGAATATATTCATGCAGCAGAATGCCGTTGATATACAGGGATATTTCTTCTTTTCCGGAAAATTCTTTTTCGGAAAAGGGCGACTGGACACAGCCCGCCGGCAGGACGGACAGGACAGATGCAATTAATATTACTTTGCCGTTCATCATATTTTCTCGGACCTTATGATGATTCTCTTGGTGATAATATCCGCAGAACCGTCTTCATGATAAACCGTTGCCTTCAGGATGCCTGATGCGGAAGGGATGAAATATCCGTTGTCTCCCGGCAAAATCACTTTCCCGTTGTATGTCCATTCGATTTTCGCTGCCCCAATGGCATTGAACAGTCTCAGCGGAAGTCTTGTTCCGACAGGAAAAGAGCCGTCCTCATTTCTCTCCGTGTATCTGAGGTAGATGTATGGCCGCCCGTTTGCGGCGGCGGCTTTTGTTACAAACCCTGCGTCAACGGCTTTTCCTTCGCTGCCGTTTTCTGAACATGAAATCCTGACATCATATCTTGTCTGAGGCTCAAGTCCTTCGAGTACAATGGCATACTTAATGTCATTGTTGGTGGCTGAATATGGACTGACTTCTTGTCTGATGTATGCGCCGGAGGAATCTTTCCTCCATGAGATGTGCATTGTTCCGGCAAATCCGGCACTGACGCTCCAGCTTATTATGGCTGCATCCTGGAAAATGTCCTTGCCGGTTATTACCGGACTTGGAATCTGCGCCGATTCGGTGAGGGATACAGTGAAACTTGCCCCGGATTCTGTCCGGGTAATGTCTGTTATCCGGAATATCGACTGTTCTCCATTCCAGAAAGTTATGGGATTGCCGCTTTCTGGGGACAGTGAATTTATCTCGCCGCTCGGGAAGAAGACCTGACTTATGTCCTGATATTCTCCCGCTTCCGGAAATGATCCGGGCATGACAGCTTCAATCAGATCCGCACACTGGTGCTCCGGGTTGCTGTTTACGGAATTGGCGTTGTTCTGCCACCTTCCGAATGCTGTCATCCCGTATCCGGAATCATTTTCAGACTTGTCCAGATGATATACGAGAAGGCCGGCGCCGCCGATGTATCTGTCCCAGCCAGAATCGTCCCTGCACTCGATGAGAAAATATTCTCCCTGGATGCCGGAATCAATCCTGTAGCAGACGCCGCCCTGATTTACGGGCTTGATCTCATATCTTCCGCTTTCGGTGATTGCCCTGCTGTCTGATATGCCGAGGATTTCCCGTTCGATGGCATTGAAGTTGGGGGGCGTGTGCCCGTTGTCATTTCTGTTGCCCTTGTCCATCAGTGAAGTGCTGCCCCAAAGACCTTCTGCAAGGCCTCCGCTGTTCATATAATCGGTGTCGTACATGTCAGGAAGGCCGAATGTATGGCTGTATTCGTGGCAGAATGTTCCGATTCCGGTGATTTCTCCGTCAAAAAGTTCCGAAGTACAGGCATAGCGGCTGATCCTGACTCCGTCCAGGACAAGTCCTGGGCCTGAGGCCTGGTCCAGATACCAGGCATGTGACCATATATGATTGTCTCCGGCTCCTTCCGCCTCGTCAGGACCGGCATAGATTATGAAAATATTGTCTGCGGCTCCGTCCCTGTCGTCATCATACAGTGAGAAATCAATCTTGCCGTCGGCTTTCCTGCAGGCTTCCCTGACCATTTCTGCGGCTCTGAAGTCTTTGCCCCCGATACTCTGGTCATTTTCGCCATAGTACTGATGGTTCCTCTCCAATGTGATTATCTCGCTTACATCAAAAGAAAAATTATACAGACCCCGGAACTGTTCGTTGAAGTAGTCAATGGCTCCGGGCCTTCCGTCTCTGCCGGAATTGAGCAATGCCAGAAAGTCGTCCCTGCCGAAAGTAAATTTCAAATCCTGAAACTGGACGAGGAGCACAATGCCGTGCTTCTCGCTTCCGGAGGCAAGCCGCTCTTTCAGCGGAACTTCCCGGATTCCGACGGATGATGTCCTTGCGGCTGATGCCGGCTGCCCGATATTCTGCACAGGGATAGCCTTGCTGCCTGCAATGACAGCCGCCGGAGCATCCTCTCCGATTCTGTAGCCGCTTGAAATCTTTTTGCAGTCGGCAGAATAGGCTGCATAGCAATACCACCCGTCCGGATTCCGGATGATGGAAGAGCCGTCTTCGGTAGTGAGCATCTTGAAGAATTCGTCTCCGGATAATCTTGCCTTGAAGGTGCTTCCGTCAGGCTGTTCCAGCAATATTTCCCTTTTTCTGGCCGGACTTGCTTCTGCCGCACCATCTTGCAGGATGGCGGCTGCAACCAGCATCATCATCGTCAGGCAAAGGGCTTTCATCGGTCCGTGATTTTATTATATTGTCAATTTGAGGCTTATGTTTTGTCAATTTATGACATTATGTATTGTCCGCAGCTTTTATATCCGTATCTTTACAGACTTTTTGTCTGTCGCGGACATTATATCTTTGCATAGTTACTATTTTTTTATGAGACGAACAATTTTTTTGACCGCTTGCTTCCTGTCCTGGTTCTGCGCAGGACAGGCATTATATGCCCAGAGCACACCCGGCCTGTCGGCACAGGAGACTGTGGCCTTGCTTAACCGTTACGGGACATTGGATTCCTGGTGCAGCCGGACAGTAAAGGAGTCCTCTGTCATCGGCGGAAATACGAAAGTCCTGTATGAATTCTACGGGAATTACGGCAATGTGAATACACGGGAGCCATATGTCGCTCCCGAGGGTTATCTTTGGCGAACAAACAATGTTCTTGCAGTTGTGGCAGGCATTACAAAGACAAGTACGACTGTTTTCCCGGAAAAACGGGGAGAGGGGTATTGTGCGAGGATTGAGACTCATATTGAGACTGTCAGGGCATTGGGGATCATCAATATGGATGTTACTTGCCAGGGGGCGTTCATTCTCGGGTCCCTTCCGGAACCGATACGCGACACGAGTGATCCCATGGCAAAAGTTCTTTATGGGGTGCCGTTTTCAGGCAGACCGGAAGCCATTGTCTTTGACTACAAGGCAGATGTCGGTCACGAAACAGTACGCGGCACCGGTTTTTCCAGACTCAAGCACATGGGCTATCCTGATTATCCGGAGATTGCCGTCATTCTTCAGAAAAGATGGGAAGACGAGGACGGAAACATTCATGCCCTGCGGGTGGGTACAGCGTATGAGCAAGTTAAAAGCAATATTCACGAATGGAAGAACGGACACCGTCTTGAAATCCACTACGGTGATATCTCCGGCGAGGATTTCTATGAGAAAGGCATGGAACTCCAGCAAGGGTCGGAACGGACTTTCCATGCGATAAACAGTCGCGGAGAAAATGTCATGGTGATAGAAGAAGGCTGGGCGGGACCGGATGAGACTCCCGATGTGATGATAATAAAGTTCCTTTCAAGTTCCGGCCAGGCATTTTATGGAGGAGTGGGAAATACGCTGTGGATAGACAATATATTTCTTGAAATGTAGCATAAAATTTTTTTCAGACACTGCAACATTTCAGCAATTGTCTGCATCTATGGAGCAGGTTTAGGTTTTAGTACACGTTCAGGGGTCGGGCAACACAAAAGTTTCCGGTCCCTTTTCTTTTGCGCACAGGCAAAAAAGAAGAAGACGGATGGAACCGTCTTCTTAATCTTCGGGCTTCTCTGCCCTTTGTTTCTGGTGAAAAGGAAAAATTATTTTGCGCTCTCAACAGAGACTTTTCTGAACTCTTTCATCATTTTCATGATGTTCAAAGCTGCTTTGCGTGCACGGGCTCCAGCTGCTTTGTTTCCTTTTTCAACCTGAGCCTCGGCATTCTTCTCGAAAACCTCGTACTCTGCTTTGATCTGATCAACAAGCTCTTTCATTTTACGTTAATTTTTTAATAGTTCGTTAAACTTTAAGTATCAAAATTTCGTGCAAGTTATGAATAAAAAACATAAAAAGCAATATATGCCAAATTATTTTATTTCCGTAAATCAGTTCTGCTCAATGTTTTTGCATCGCGTATTTACGCTATTCATGGCTCTGTCCGCTCCTGCAGTGGCGAATGTTTTTATGCCTTCTATGACCCTATGACATATCTGCGGCATTTCTTTCATTTCATCTTCACTGAGTCGCCCGAGCACGAAGTCAATCTGACCTCCCCGGCTGAAATCATTGCCGATACCCATTCTTATCCTGGCATAATTCTGAGTTCCCAGCATCTCATTGATGTTGGCCAGCCCGTTATGTCCGCCGTCGCTGCCGTTCTTGCGCATCCTTATCGTCCCGAACGGAAGGTTGAGGTCATCAGATATTACTATCAGGTTTTCAAGTGGAAGCTTGAGTTCATTGACCCAGTACCGTACGGCCTTCCCGCTGAGATTCATGTAGGTCGAAGGTTTGAGCAGAATGAATTTTCTCCCCTTGAAACTGATTTCTGCCGTGCTCCCGTATCTGCCGGATTGAAAAATGGCATTGGCTTCCTGTGCCCAGGTATCCAATGCCATAAATCCCATATTGTGTCTGGTCCCGGCATATTCGGAGCCGATGTTTCCGAGTCCGACTACCAGATAGTTCATTTTCTGCTGTCTTTGTCAAAGTCAGGCATTATTCTGTGCCTGGGTGTTGCTTGCACGGGTAGGTCTTACGGAGCAGATGATTGTAGCCTTCGGAGAAACGATAGTCACACCGTCATAGTGGAGGTCTCCGGCGACAATCTGCTTGCCGATCTTAAGCTCGGTGGTGTCAACCTCAAGGAGATCAGGAAGATCATGGAGATGTGCGCTGATGCGGAGCTTGCGGCTTGACACAAGGAGCTTGCCGCCCATTTTCACGCCCTCCGAATGTCCTGTTATCTTGACAGGAACATCAATTGTGACCGGCTTGTCCTCTGATACTGCGAGAAAATCAACATGAAGTGCCTCGTCAGTTACCGGGTGCCACTGCACCTCATGGAGGACAGCATAGAATTTTTTGCCGTCGTTGAGTTCAAGGTCAATGATATATGAATTCGGAGTGTGTGTGATGTTCTTGAGATCCTTAGCATCGATTGTGAAAAGGATGTTCTCCATTCCAAGTCCATAAATGTTGCAAGGAACAAGTCCTGCCCTGCGGATGGCCTTTACAGCCGCCTTGTTGCCGACCTCGCGGATCGTGCCTTTCAATTCAATGTGTTTCATTGTTTCGGTTGTTTAAAATGTGTTACTCAGTCCGCTGAAGCGGACCCCATTGCACCAAAAGCCCGGAGGCTTTTTATCGGGGCTGCAAATATAGACAAAAAATCATATTCGCAAAAATTTAATTTTCAAAAAGTTCCGCCGGAGCCTGCATGGCGGTTGCCGCAGCATCAGCTGACCATCCCTGTGTCAGTATTCCAGTCAAGACTGCGGTATGCTTCATCAAGATAGTCCGACCCGTTGCATGGAAGATATGTGCTGAAACCGGAATAGGTGTTGATTTCAAAGCCGTATCCTGCTGTAATGCCGATGCCCATCAGAAATGTGTCTGTCGCTGCCCTGTACAGGATGCATCCGTTAATGGCAGCATCAAGCTCTTCCAGTTCCCCCGGGTCGGCTCCGGCCTTCTCGGCCATGTCATACAGGTCGTAGAACCAGTGATGATTCCCGGTATAATATCTTTGTACGGTATCCGGGTCAATGGCGGACAGCCCTCCCTTATGCCGGGAGAAGATTTGTCGGCAGATGCCGGCTACCGGCTCAATTTTTCTGCAGTCCACAAGTGTGACTGTGGCAGAATGGTACGCTCCTGAAAGTCCGTTGTAGTAATTATAGTAATCTTCGCATACACCTTTCAGGTCGGCGCCTCCTGACGCAAAAAGTCTGCTCCCCATTGTCCTGTAATTGAATCCGGTGGCAAGTACCTCTGCAGGGGAGAAAATGATCATGTCGCATTTGTCCTTGAGTTCATACGCCACTTCTATCCCGCCCATCAGGCAGCAGTCAAAGAAAATATAGTCGAGATGTATCGGAATGGCGTCGCTGAATTCCTTCAGATCCAGTTCGTACGATACGGTGGTGCCGCTTATGGAAGTTACATCCTGTCCGATGCTTTTTACCGGAGGCAGACTCGGGTCTCTTTCCGGCTCGGAGTATGGAATCCATCCGGACGGGAGTCCTGTCCCTGTGCCTGCGTTGTCATGTCCCGGTGTCCCCCATGTCATGCCTCCGGAAAGCGCCCCGGAACTTTCCCTGCCGATGTTGTCGTATTGCTCCGGTGCCGCATAATAGCCTTTCGGCAGCCATCCGCTGGCGTGCGATGAAAACAGCATGGCATAGTGCGGAGACGGGAACCTGTCATTTATGTCCGAAAGGACCTTGTTCAGTGTCTCCGCATGGGAGGCTGGCATATCTGCCGGATATTTTGCGATTGTATCCGCTGCTGTCCGGCCGTTATGGGAATAATATCTGATAAGATATGACATTGTCGGTGCAGTGCTCTGGCTGAGCTTCTGATATGAAAGGAATATTGTGGGGTCATTCCCTTTCGGAATGTATCCTCTGCAGAACTCGTCTATGTCTTCCCTGAGATATGGCGAGAGGTTGTTGTGGCCGGCGGAATACATGATGAACACATTGTCGATGCGCTCTGGAAATCTCGGGGGCTCGATGCTGTCCTTTCTGCAGGATATTGCAGTCATGGATATGGCGGAAATGACGGTCGCCGCTTTCAGAAGCGCCGTAATGCACGGGGAAAATCTTTTGAAAAAAGATTGTGTCATGACGGATATATTTTGTGTCAGACTGCAAAAGTCTGAAAATTATCCTGAATCAGCAATAGCAGAATTATGTTGTCTTTCTTTTTCATCAGTTGTTTTTCTTTTTTTGTATTTTTGCCGATGCTTTGTCCATGTCTGCGGGGGCGTGGCATCCGGACCGGGCAATTTAATCGGGAAATAAGAAAATGAGGAAATGAAAGGAATAATGAAGATGATCTGCATGGCAGGAATCGCAGCCTCGGCAGTGTCTTGTGCAGGAGGCGGAAGCAAGTCGCAGGACGGGACAGACAATTTCAGATATCTGATAGATGAGTTCGCGGACCTGAAGATAATGAAGTATCAGGTTCCCGGCTGGGATGACCTGTCCCTTCAGCAGAAAGAGTATGTATATCACCTGTCCGAGGCAGCAAAGTACGGCAGGGACATCATCTGGGTCCAGAACTGCAGGTATAACCTTCCGATAAGGAAAGTCCTTGAGAACATTCTTGAAAATTATGAAGGTGACAGGGAGTGCCGGGATTTCCAGGATTTCACGGTCTATGCCAAGCGGGTGTTCTTCAGCAACGGGATACACCATCATTATGCGGAGGACAAGATTTTTCCTGACTGTCCGCAGGATTATTTCCGTTCTCTGATGGAGGCTGTCGGCGACGGGGACAGATGTGAAGAGCTGCTGCCTGTCATATATGACCCGGAGATATTTCCGCAGAGGAAGTCCAATGACCCCGGCAAGGACATAGTGCAGGCGTCTGCTGTCAATTTCTATGAGAATGTAACAAGAAAGGAGATAGAGGATTTCTATCATGCCATGCTTGACCCGCAAGATGACACTCCGGTGTCATACGGGCTGAACAGCAAGGTGGTCAAGGGCTCCGACGGTGTGATAAGGGAAGAAGTGTACAGGACCGGCGGCCTGTACGGCCCTGCCCTGACCAGGATATGCTCGGAACTTGAAAAAGCGGCCGGATATGCGGAGAACGAAGCCCAGAAGCAGTATATTGCCACCCTTGTCGAATATTACAGGACCGGGGACCTGAAACTCTGGGACAAATATAATATAGAGTGGGTGCAGGATACTCTCGGCACTGTGGATTTTGTCAACGGCTTTGTGGAAGACTACAATGACCCTCTCGGCCGCAAGGCCACATGGGAAGGGCTGGTCAATATCAAGGACCATGATGCATCGCAGCGTACGGAGATTCTCAGCGCCAATGCACAGTGGTTTGAGGACAATTCTCCGGTTGACCCGCGTTTCCGCAAGCCTCGGGTGAAAGGAATTTCTGCCAAGGTCATAAATGCTGTCGCACTTGCCGGAGACTGTTATCCGTCCACTCCGATAGGCATCAACCTCCCGAATGCAGACTGGATCAGGCGCGACTACGGCTCGAAGTCGGTGACAATCGCCAACATCACCCATGCGTATGACCTGGCCGCACAGGAGTCTCCGCGCAATCTTCTGTCCGAATTTGCCTGGTCTGAAGAAGAGATTGCCCGGGAAAAGAAATATTCTGCAATCACGGATGAAATTCATACTGATCTTCACGAATGTCTGGGACATGGCTCAGGACGGACTCTTGCCGGGGTCTCTCCGAATGCCCTCGGGGAATACAGCTCTACCCTCGAGGAGACCAGGGCTGACCTGTTCGGTCTGTACTATATAGCTGACCCGAAACTTGTGGAACTCGGTATCCTTCCTGACATGGAGGCCTACAAGGCCCAGTACGCCAATTATATCAGGAACGGCATCATGGTGCAGTTCAATCGTGTCGAGCTCGGAAAGAAGAACACCGAGGCCCACATGCAGAACCGCAAGCTCATTGCAGAATGGTGCTATGAGCATGGCCGGGACGGCAATGTCATAGAGAAGAAGGTCCGCGACGGCAAGACATACTTTGTCGTGAATGACTTTGAGGCATTGAGGGGCCTGTTCGCCCGGCTTCTGGCTGAAGTCCAGAGAATCAAGTCGGAAGGGGACTATGAGGCCGGCAAGGCTCTCGTGGAGAAATATGCCGTCGACATAGACCAGGACCTTCACAAGGAAGTGAAGGCAAGATATGAGCAGCTGGGACTCAAGCCTTACGGGGGCTTTGTCAATCCTGAAATCGTACCTGTGAAACGCCTGGGCAGGACGGTCGACTACAGGATAGAGTATACTGACGACTATCTCGGCCAGATGCTTGAATACGGAAAGAAGTACGCAACTCTCTGAATGGATTATGCAGCCGTCCGATGAAAGGCTTCTGAAAGATTATTCGGACTATCTCAGGATAGAACGTGCGATGTCACCCAATACGGTGGCATCGTATTGTTCTGATGTCTCAGCTTTTCTTGATGCCTGCGGGCAGCCTGCCGAATCCTGCGGGCCCGATGCCATTGTGGACTATCTCGCTTCACGCAGTGATTTGCAGGACCGCTCGCTGTCGAGACTTGTCAGCGCCTTGAGATCTTTCTTCAATTATATGATAATGGAAGGAATGATTACTGAAAACCCCTGTGATAAAGTCGAATCTCCGAAAATCGGGCGTTATCTTCCTGAGGTGCTTTCCGTCGGAGAAGTAGCTGACATAATAGCATCCGTACCCCAGGACACCTGGGGCGGAATACGGGACCGCGCCATCCTTGAGATGCTTTACGGCTGCGGTCTGAGGGTATCCGAGGCCGTGGGGACCAGAATATCAGATGTCTTCTTTGAGGAATCATTCGTCAGAGTCAGGGGAAAAGGAGACAAGGAGCGGATTGTGCCGCTGGGGGAGATGGCTGAAGATGCCGTCAGAAAATATCTTGCAGTGAGGCCTGAACCGGCGGGGCGGGCATACGGCGACATACTTTTTCTGAACCGGTTCGGGAAGTCGCTAAGCAGGATATCCGTATTCAACATGATCAAGAGGCAGGCTCTTGTCTGCGGCATCACCAAAGAAATCTCTCCGCATACTTTCAGGCATTCTTTTGCCACGCATCTGATAGAAAATGGGGCTGACCTCAGGGCAGTGCAGGAAATGCTCGGACATGAGAGTATCCTGACTACGGAAATCTATACGCATGTGGACACCGCCTCGTGGCAGGAGTCCATTCTCAGTCACCATCCGAGGAAGTGACGGCCTTGTTGTAGCAGTGCCGGCAGAGCGGCTCGTAGATGTCCTTTTCTCCGAGCATCACGAGCTGGTCTCCTGATGTCAGCCTGTGCGACCGGTTGGCGAGGTCTCCGCACTTTACACAGATTGCATGCACTTTCTGGACATCTTCGGCAACTGCCATCAGAGCCGGCATCGGACCGAACGGCTTGCCTGAAAAGTCAGTGTCAAGTCCTGCGATGATTACCCGGATTCCTCTGTCCGCGAGAGTCTGGGCGACTTCTACAATAGTGTCATCAAAGAACTGGGCCTCGTCAATGCCTACGACATCTGCATCGCTTGTAAGAAGCAGCATGCTGGCAGGGGAGTCCACAGGTGTTGAGGGAATGCTGTGCGCATCATGGGACACAACCTGATCTTCAGAATACCTGACATCTACGGCCGGTTTGTATATTTCAACCTTAAGATTGGCGAACTGTGCCCTTTTCAGTCTTCTTATCAATTCTTCTGTCTTGCCTGAAAACATTGACCCGCAGATTACTTCTATCCGACCTGATTTTTTTGCGTATTCTAAAAACATTTCTTTAATTTTGCTGAATATTGCCGGTCCCTGCAGGACCGGTACAAATATAATGCTTTTTATGGAAAATTCTTCCCGCCGGATACTGGATGAAATAATGCCTCTGATATCTTCGATAAAGGGGCAGATATCACTGCTTGAAGATAAATTGGCTGAACTGTCAGTATCATCGGATTCATCCTCGGAATCCGATGCCGGAGCTCAGCCGGAGACTGCTGCCGGGAATGAAGAAAATCTTTTCCCGGAGGAGGAGACGGACCAGGAATATTCGGCCGGTCCAGTTGCGCTTGATGTCAATGACTTGATGCGGGATGCCGGGCATCTGTCCGTGATGGATGTCCTTGCTGACAGGGAGGCATGGCGGAAAGATCGTCCCGGACAGCCTGTAAAAGATGTCAGGAGTGCCATATCTCTTAATGACAGGGCTCTTTTTATCAGGACTCTTTTCAGAGAGGACCCTATGCTCTTCAGTTCCACTATGGAAGAACTCAATTCTGCGGATTCGCTTCAGTCGGCAGTCAGCTTCCTTTCTGAAAGATTCCCCGAATGGGATATGGAGTCGGATGCTGTCTACAGGTTCATGATGTGCATAAGAAGAAAGGTGGGATAGAATTATGGACAAGGAGAAAAATATTGAAACCGGAAAGACCGGACATCTGTATATAGTGCCGACACCGGTGGGAAATCTTGAAGACATGACTTTCAGGGCAGTCAATGTGCTGAAGTCGGTGGATCTCATTCTTGCCGAAGACACAAGGACAAGCTCCGTGCTGCTCAGGCACTATGACATACATGCCAGGCTGGAATCCCATCATAAGTTCAATGAACACAAGACGGCGGCTGTCATAAAGGACAGGATTCTTGCGGGACTTGATGTGGCTCTTATAAGCGATGCCGGGACTCCGGGCATTTCTGACCCCGGTTTTCTCCTCGTCAGGACATGTGTCGGGGAAGGCATTGAAGTCCAGACTCTCCCCGGGGCAACTGCGTTTGTCCCGGCATTGGTCAGTTCAGGCTTCCCGTGCGACAGATTCTGTTTTGAAGGGTTTCTTCCCGTGAAGAAGGGCAGGCAGACAAAAATGAAGACACTTGCTTCAGAAGAGAGAACGATGATTTTCTATGAGTCACCATACAGGCTTGTCAAGACGCTGGAGCAGCTGGCCGAATATTTCGGCCCCGGAAGGATGTGTTCCGTGGCAAGGGAAATATCAAAGGTGCATGAGGAGCACAGGCGCGGCACATTGGCTGAGGTGTCTGCCTGGTTCAGGGAACATGAACCCAAGGGAGAGATTGTCCTTATTGTTGCCGGCGCTGACCTGTCGGGAAAGAAGCCTGCCGGCAATGATGATGAGTAATATGGTATCTTGACATATGGCAAAACGGGGAGGGACAGACATGAGGCGATATGGAAAAGAATGTGATTCCGGAAGGCGGACACCGGAAAAAATTGTCCGCATCTTTCGTGACGGGGAGCATTGCTCTTGTATTTCTCTTAATCGGTTATCAGACTGCAGTCCTTGTGCATAGGGCGGCTGTTGAAAAGATTCTTGCAGACAGAGACTGTCCGGACACTGTTTATGTAGTTGACCGCAGCCATGCTGAATCTGTCCTGTCTGCCGGAATTACCGGAATGACAGGCATGACCGGCAGAACAGAGGACAGCGTCGTAATGTTCAGGAAGAATGCCGGACATCATCCTGCCGTACAGCAAGTCAGGGATTGTTACAGGCCGCCGGTTGAGACTTTCGCTTTCAATCCGAATACCGTTTCTGTCGATGACCTTGTCAGACTCGGGTTTTCCCGCAGACAGGCTGAATCCATAGACAATTACAGAAAGAAAGGAGGCCGGTTCCGCCGCAAAAGTGATTTTGCGAAGTCCTATGTGGTGGCGGACTCCGTCTACCGGCGGCTGGAACCATATATGGAAATTCCTCTCGTGGACCTTAATCTCGCGGATTCGGCGGCATTTGATGCCCTGCCGGGCATAGGAGGCTATTTTGCAGCAAAGATGACAGAATACCGGGAGGCTCTCGGAGGCTCTTATTCCTACTGTGAGCAGCTGATGGATATATGGAATTTTGACAGGGAAAAGTATGACGGGCTGTCAGATCTCATTACCATAGATTCAGCATATGTCCGGCCATATCCATTGTGGACTTTGCCGGAGGATTCGCTCAGGATGCATCCGTATATAAAATACAGTTCGACTGCACATGGAATCGTGCTTTTCCGTGAAAACAATCCACAATCCTCGTGGACTGTGGATGCACTTGAAAAAGCCGGAGTCATCAGTCCTGAAATGGCGGATAAACTTTCACGCTGCACTATAGCCCGGCCATGCGGCAGTGCCTTGGAATGACTGTCTTCCTCCGGATGGCCGGAGGCCGGGGAATCAGAAGCAGCTTGAGCCGTCGAAGCAGTGTGTGCAGACGCTGCATTTAGGAAGGCCGATGGCTTCTATGAGAGTCTCGATAGTGTTGAATTTCAGGGATGTGAGTCCGAATCTTCTTGCTATTTCATCTACAAGCCGCTTGTATTCAGGGGAGCCTGTCGTGGCATATTTCTCAAGGTTCCTGTCAGCATCACCTTCAAGGTCCTTGATGATTCTCCTGGATATGAGCTCAAGGTCTGTCTTTGATGCTGAGAATCCTATGAACGGGCAGCCGTAGATGAGGGGCGGGCAGCCTATCCTCATGTGGACTTCCTTGGCCCCGTAGTCAAAGAGAATCCTGACATTGTCCCTGAGCTGTGTGCCTCTCACAATGGAGTCGTCACAGAAGATTATCCTCTTGTCCTGGAGCATCGCCCTGTTCGGAATCAGCTTCATCTTGGCCACAAGCGAACGTCTTTCCTGGTTGCTCGGAGTGAAGCTTCTCGGCCATGTGGGTGTGTACTTGGTGACGGCCCGATGGTAAGGGACACCCTTTCCTTCCGCGTATCCGAGGGCCTGGCCGACACCGGAGTCCGGGATGCCGCAGATGCAGTCGACCTGCGAATCGTCCTGCTGCCCCATCTTGTATCCGCTTGTGAATCTCACTTCCTCAACATTGCGGTTTTCGTAGCTTGATGTCGGGAATCCGTAATATACCCACAGGAACGAGCATATCTGCATCCTCTTTTCAGGTTTTCTCAGCTGCTCTGCATGGTCAGGGTAAATCCTGACTATTTCTCCCGGGCCGAGATACCTGTCGATTTCAAAGTCGAGATTCGGGAAACTGCATGATTCGCTTGTTGCTGCATATGCCCCGTCTTTCTTGCCGAGCACTATCGGTGTCCTTCCCCACTTGTCCCTTGCCGCGATGATGCCGTCTTCGGTAAGGAGAAGCATCGAGCATGAGCCTTTGATTGTATTGAAGACATTTTCAATGCCCTCGACGAAATTCTTCCCCTGTATGATGAGAAGGGCGATGAGTTCGGTCTGGTTAGTGCCTCCGGAACTCAGTTCCGCAAAGTGCTTGTTCTGCGAAAGCAAGTCATCCTCAATCTCTTTCATATTGGCGACCTTTGCTACAGTCACTATCGCGAATTTCCCCAGATGGGAATTTATGACTATAGGCTGGGGATCTGTGTCGCTTATCACGCCGATACCTGATGTGCCTTTGCTGAATTTGTCAAGTTCATCCTCAAATTTGCTTCTGAAATAGTCACTCTGCAGATTGTGGATGGACCTCTGGAAGCCGTCTTCCTTGCTGTAGGTGGCGAGGCCTCCTCTCTTTGTCCCCATGTGGGAATTGTAGTCCGTGCCGTAGAAAAGGTCATTGACGCATTTCTGCTTTGATATTGTCCCGAAGAAACCTCCCATATTGTCAGTCCGTTTTGTTGAGTTATCCGTTTGCGCGGCAAAAGTACAAAAAAAGAAAAAATCACTTCAAAAATATCCTGATTAATTTTTCTTTTATTGAATTGTACGGCTGGTATCTCATCGGAAGGTCAACCCAGAGAGACTTTTCCAGAATGCTTTTCTTGTGGGTGAATGTGTCGAATCCGTATTTCCCGTGGTAACGGCCCATTCCGCTTTCCCCGACGCCTCCGAACGGCAGCTGTTCTGTCGCCAGATGAATGATTGTGTCATTGACGCAGCCTCCGCCGAAATGGAGTCTCTGCAGCAGCATCTTCTTAATCTTCCTGTCTCGCGTGAAAATATATGCGGCAAGAGGTTTCGGTCGCCTGGCAATGTAGCAGATGACATCCTCCAGGTCATTATAGGTCAATATCGGCATCAATGGTCCGAAGATTTCATCCTGCAATATTGTGACATCGTCCGGCCCGAGGATATTTCCGGCGCAGATTATTGCCGGAGCGATTCTGAGACCTTCGGAATCGGTCTCGCCTCCTGTCACGGACCCTGCCGGACATTCTTCCATCGCGGCCACAAGCCTGTCGAAGTGCTTGCGGTTCACGATTTTTCCGTAGTCCGGATTTTCAAGCGGGTTCTCTCCGAACATCCTGCGGATGGCCTTTTTGCATGCTGCGGTGAATTGTTCTGAAATGCTTTCATGCACCAGAATATAGTCCGGGGCTACGCAGGTCTGTCCGCAGTTGAGATATTTGCCGAAGACAATCCGTGCAGCTGATACTTCTATGTCGGCGGTCCTGTCTACAATCACCGGGCTTTTCCCTCCAAGCTCAAGGGTCACCGGCGTGAGATGCTCTGCGGCCTTAGCCATCACTGTCTTGCCCACAGTCTTGCTCCCGGTGAAGAATATATAGTCGAATTTCTGTTCCAGAAGATCTGAATTGACTTCCCTTCCGCCTTCTATGACGGTGACATATTCTTCAGGATACACTTTCCCTACAAGTTTCCTGATGACGGCTGAAGTCGCCGGCGAGTATGCACTCGGCTTGACAATTGCGGTGTTGCCGGCTGCGACCGCACTGATTAGCGGAGATATGCAGAGCAGGAACGGATAGTTCCATGGGCTCATTATCAAGACATTGCCGTATGGCTCGGAGATTATGCGGCTCCGTGACGGAAACTGTGAAAGAGGGGAGCCGACCCTTTCCGGCCGGCTCCATCTTTTGAGATTTCTGCATGCGCAGGACAATTCGGAGAGAGTCATTCCGATTTCAGTCATATAGGATTCTGTCCTGCTTTTCCCCAGGTCATCGTGAAGGGCAAGCATTATCTCGTCTTCCAGTTCTTCAATGCCCTTGCCTATTGCCTTGAGGTATGCAAGTCTGTATCCTGTGGCGAGCGTCCTTCCGCTGCAGAAAAATTCCCTCTGCCTTTGAACAATTTCCTGTATCATCCGAAGAAATCAAATGCTTCAGTCATTGACTTCCTTGAGGGCCTCGCGGATTTTTCCTTCGATTTCATCACAGAGCTCGACATTGTCCGTAAGAAGCTGTTTTACCGCTTCACGGCCCTGTGCGAGCTTGGAGTCATTGTAGCTGAACCATGAGCCGCTCTTTTTGATTATGTCGAACTCGACTCCGAGGTCAATGACTTCCCCGACATGTGAGATGCCCTCTCCGAATACTATGTCGAATTCCGCCTTCTTGAAAGGAGGTGCAAGCTTGTTTTTGACGATTTTGACCCTGGTCCTGTTGCCGAGGGCCTCTTCGCCGTCCTTGATTTGGGTGGTGCGGCGGACATCGACACGGACTGATGCATAGAATTTCAGCGCATTTCCTCCTGTGGTGGTCTCCGGGTTGCCGAACATCACGCCTATCTTGTCGCGGAGCTGATTGATGAAGATGCAGCAGGTGTTGGTCTTGCTGATGCTGGCGGTGAGTTTCCTGAGCGCCTGGCTCATGAGCCTTGCCTGAAGCCCCATCTTTGCATCTCCCATTTCCCCCTCGATTTCGGCTTTCGGCGTAAGGGCGGCGACGGAGTCGATGACTATGATGTCAATGGCTCCTGACCTGATGAGATTTTCCGCTATTTCAAGAGCCTGCTCTCCGTTGTCCGGCTGGGAAATCAGAAGCGAGTCCAGGTCGACGCCGAGATTCTTGGCGTAAGTCCTGTCAAATGCGTGCTCTGCATCAATGATGGCGCCTATCCCGCCCAGTTTCTGGGCTTCGGCGATGGCATGTATGGCGAGTGTCGTCTTTCCGCTGGATTCCGGTCCATAGATTTCAATGACCCTTCCTCTCGGGTATCCTCCTATGCCGAGAGCATGGTCGAGTGCAATCGAGCCGCTCGGAATCACGGACACATCCCATTTGGGCTGGTCGCCGAGCTTCATGATTGTTCCCTTCCCGTAGTCTTTCTCAATCTTGTCGATTGTGGCCTGCAATGCCTTGAGTTTCGCGGCATTGACTTCAGTCCCTTCTTTTTCTGTCTCTTTAGCCATAAAAATCAGTGTTTGGTTGTTAGCGCAACAAAGTTACTTACAAAATTTAATTTTCAATGGGAAAAGCAGGTTTCTCCAACCATTATTTTTATTTAATTTTGCGGATGCAGGACAGGCTTGCGCGAGTGACCTCCGGCATGCAATAATAGAGAAAACATGAAGACACGACTGTTGGGGATGAATCCCGAAGAATTGAGAAAAGTTGCCCAAGAGGCCGCTCTGCCGAAGTTCGCGGCCGGACAGATGGCAAGGTGGCTGTATGTGAAGAAAGTGCGGGATATAGACCAGATGACGGACATATCCAAAGAAGGGCGGGCGAGGCTTTCCGAAAAATATGAGGTCGGGGTCTCGGACTGGACTGACTGCCGGATATCTTCTGACGGGACCAAGAAATATCTCTTTCCAGTCGAGGGCATCTTCGGCAGGGGCTCTTCGGCTGACGGGAGGACAGAAAAGGCTGCCGTAGAGGCGGTGATGATTCCGGACAGGGACCGCACCACTCTCTGCGTATCCTCACAGTCCGGCTGTCGGATGGGCTGCCATTTCTGCATGACCGGCAGACAGGGCTTCCACGGGCATCTTTCGGCAGCAGACATCATGTCCCAGTTCATCGCCGCGGACGAGTCCGACATGCTGACCAATGCCGTCTTCATGGGGATGGGTGAACCTCTGGACAATTATGACAATGTCATGAGAGCCATTGGGATACTTACTGCACCATGGGGATTTGCGTGGAGCCCCAAAAGAATAACGCTGTCGACAATAGGCGTGCTCCCGGCCCTGCGCAGATATCTGGATGAGAGCCGCTGCCACCTTGCCGTGAGTCTGCATAATCCGTTCAGTGATGAAAGGCTTTCCGTGATGCCGGCGGAAAAGCCCTGGCCGATAAAGGATGTTGTGGAACTGATAAGGCAATATGACTTCTCCGGGCAGAGGCGGGTGAGTTTCGAGTACACGATGTTCTCCGGCTTCAATGACACAAAGCACCATGCGGATGCGCTCATCAGGCTGTTGGCGGGACTTGAATGCAGGGTCAACCTCATAAGGTTCCACAAGATTCCCGATTTCCCCTACGGGACATCACCCGATGTCATCATGGAGAACTTCAGGGACAGGCTCGGCAGGGCTGGAATCACGGCTACCATCAGGGCGTCAAGAGGCGAGGACATACTTGCTGCCTGCGGAATGCTTGCCGGCAGGCACGGGACTCTTCAGGACAGGGAAGCGGACAAGAAAATTTGATTATACGGCCGATGGCAGAAATTTCAGAAAATATCAGAGTCACTGGAATATTCGGGCGATTTTCCCGATTGGGGAAATCGGTCGGAGTCATCTGCGCCCTGATGTTCCTTTTTTGCGGCTTCCGGTCCATTCGGGCGGAGTCCCTTCAAGAGGGGGAAGTCATTTCTGCGGCAGCGGAAACAAAGAGAGTTCGCCTTGCTCCGGAAAGCGCACTGCTTACTTCTGCGGATTCTTCTGCAATGCAGGAGATCCGTGCCAGGATGGATGAAATCAGAAAGCGGCGGCCGACAGTGGCTCTGGTCCTGAGCGGAGGAGGCGCGAAGGGAGCTGCGCATATAGGGGTCATAAGATATCTTGAGACTGTCGGTATTCCGGTGGACATGATTATCGGCACGAGCATGGGAGGGCTTGTGGGGGGACTTTATGCCCTGGGCTACAATGTCGGGGAGCTGGATTCCCTTGTGAGGAACATGGACTGGTCATACGCACTGAGCGACCGCGTTCCCCGGGAGTATATTTCATATTCAGAGACGAAATACCGGGAAAAGTATCTTCTGTCGATACCGTTCTATTATAGGAATAATGACGAAAATGATGTGGCCAAGCGGCATGGAGAGTTCAAAATCGGCGCGGATTCTGACAAAAGCGCTTCCGAACTGATAAAGAACAACTTCTTAGGCAGTCTTCCTTCCGGCTATATTTTCGGACAGAATGTCAGCAATATCTTCAGCAGTCTCTCGGTGGGTTATCAGGATTCATTGTGTTTCAATGATCTGCCGATACCGTTTGCGTGCGTGGCCACTGATTTGGTGTCCGGTACTGCCAAGATATGGCATAACGGCAAGATCAACACGGCGCTCAGGTCCACGATGTCGATTCCAGGAGTGTTTGCTCCGGTGAAAATTGACGGTATGGTTCTCGTGGACGGAGGCATGAGGGACAATTATCCTACCGGCCTTGCCAGAGATATGGGCGCGGACATAGTCATCGGGGTGGATCTGTCCGGAGGCAACAAAAAATATGAGGAAATAAACAATCTGGGGGATATCATCACTTCCGGAATAGACATGCTCGGCCGTTCAATGTACGAGAAGAATGTGCTTCAGGCCGATATCAGCATCAGACCGGAACTCAAGGAGTACAATATGATGAGTTTCGACAAGAAGAGCATTTCCATAATAATCCAGCGCGGCTATGAGGCGGCATATAAGAAAGAGGCTGCCCTTATGAATCTCAAGTCCCGCCTGGGACCCGATACGCTCAGCCTTCATGCATCCAAGGCCATCGATATCAATGCGGATTCTGTCAAAGTCAGGAGCATTGACATCCAGGGTGTCAATGGCAGGGAGAAGGCCATCCTCATGAAGAAGATTGACATTATGCCGGGAGACAAGGTCTGCCGCAGGGACATAGAAAATATTGTGGCGGACATATTCGGCACCCAGGCATACGACTATGTCTCATACGAGATGAGGGGGAGGGAGAGTCCGTTTGACCTTGTCATCATCTGCCGCCCCGGACCCGTGCACCAGTTCGGATTCGGTGTGCGGCTTGATACGGAGGAGATAGTCTCGGTGCTTCTCAATGTCGGATTCAACGCGCACAGGCTTCATGGCTCGAGATTTGATTTTACGGGGAAAATCAGCGCCAATCCGTATTTCAGAATACATTATTCTTATGATGCACCGAAGTCTCCTACACTCAATGCGGCAGCTTCCGTAAAATGGACAGACATGAATTTCCTGAATATGAATTCCGGACGGTTCAATATGAGTTACCTCAACGCAAGCCAGGAATTCTATCTGTCCAATCTGAAATGGTCTCTGTTTGATATCAGGGCCGGCATAAGGAATGAGTATTTCAATGTCCGCTCGTTGCTTTCTTCCGAGCCGATAGCCGGGGATTATGACCTGAGGCTGCTGGGCAATGACTACATGTCCCTGTTCCTTGAAGCAAGGGCTGATACTTTTGATGACGGATATTTCCCGAAGAAAGGCTTTACGGCAGGAGTGGAATATGCCTGGGCATTTGCAGGATTTCCTGAAAACATCAATAATTTCCATGCAGTGAGCGCAGACGCCAAGTTTGTTGTGCCGGGCGGAGATGTGTTTGCTTTCATCCCGTCGTTTTCGGCCAGATTTCTTTTCGGCCAGGATATCCCTGTTCCTTATATGAATCTTATCGGAGGCAGCATGTCTGGAAGGTATATGGACCAGCAGATGGCTTTCATCGGACTTAACAATGTCTCCGCGATGCGGAATATACTGACCGTATTCAGGACGGACTTCCGTTTCAATGTTGCCAGAAACCATTATTTGTCTGGAATCGTGAATTATGCGCGTGACTGCGACTCTTTCGGGACATATGCTGTCGGTCTCGGCTCGTTCGGTGCCGGTGTGGAGTATTCATATGACTCCATATTCGGACCCATGACTGCCAATCTGCACTGGTCAAGCCTTACCCGAAAAGTGGGTTTCTATATCGGGCTCGGCTATAACTTCTGAGTTTCGTTAAATATGGAGAACCGGAAAAGTATGTTGCAGAAAGACGAAGACAGGACAGCATATCTCAGAGTGCTGGACAGGATGCGGATATTGTGCTCCAGGAGAGAATACTGCTCCTCTGACATGTACAGGAAGATTTCATCGGCTCTGGAAAAGTCATGTCCTGATGTCCCGGAGGATTCTGTTGCGAGAATGGCCGCGGAAGCAATTGCCTGCATGACGGCAGACAGATACATTGATGACAGAAGGTATGCGGCCGCATATGTCAGGGACAAGTCTGCGATTGCGGGGTGGGGGCAGATGAAAATCCGCAGGGCCCTGGCTCTGAAAGGTCTCAGCCGGGAGACAATAGAAGAGGCGTTGGCGGCAGCAGATACGGAAGCCGCTTCCGGAAGAATGGAGAAAGTACTTGAGACAAAATTGCGCAGTCTGATTTCTTCCCGGCAGAAGCCGGAGGCTGAAAGCAGGTCCGCCGGATTTGCAATCAGAATGAAGATGCTCCGCTTCGCCGCCTCCCGCGGGTACGGATACGAAGAAGCCGCTCCTGTGATAGAGCGGCTTATGTCAGAACTTTAGACTCTGGGATTCATTATGCGGAGCAGACTGCATTCAGAGAGTCTTGAGGCAGGCTGTGACATTTTCTCCGATTCTTTTCAATATTGAGTCTTTGTCCGAGGCTTCCGTATCCGCAAGTCTCACGAATTTTTCACCTGTGATGTTCTCGTAGAGCTCGATGTATCTGTCTGTGATGCCCTCTACAATTTCCGGTGTCATTTCCGGTACCCTCTGTCCGGTGTGTCCCTGGAATCCGTTGGCCATCAGCCATTCACGGACGAATTCCTTTGACAGCTGCTTCTGTTTCTCACCCTTTGCCAGCCTCTCTTCATAGCCTTCGGCATAGAAATATCTTGAGGAGTCCGGGGTGTGGATTTCGTCCATGAGGAAGATCTGCCCGTCCTTTTTCCCGAACTCGTATTTGGTGTCGACAAGTATCAGTCCTCTCCGGGCTGCAATCTCCGAGCCCCTGCGGTAGATGGCCCTGGTATATTCTTCGATTTTCTCATAATCTTCCCGGCTTGCGAGGCCCGAGGCGATGATCTGTTCTTTTGATATGTCCTCGTCATGACCTGCGGCGGCCTTGGAGGTGGGAGTGATTATCGGCTCGGGGAATTTCTGGTTCTCAACCATCCCCTCAGGCATCTCCACACCGCAGATGGTGCGTTTCCCGGCCTTGTATTCTCTCCATGCATGGCCGGAGAGGTAGCCGCGGATGACCATTTCCACTTTGAACGGCTCGCATTTGTGTCCTATTGTCACCATGGGGTCCGGGGCGGCTATTTTCCAGTTTGGAAGAATGTCAGATACTGCATCCAGGAATTTTGATGCTATCTGGTTCAGAATCTGCCCTTTGTATGGGATGCCCTCCGGCAGGATGACATCGAATGCGGAAATCCTGTCGGATACCACCATCACGAGATATTTCCCGTCTATGTCGTATACATCGCGCACTTTTCCGGTATATTTGCTTACCTGTCCCGGAAAATGAAAATCAGTCTTGACAATTGCTTCCATTTGTTCTATTGAATTTTAAATGACTTTTCCATGAACTTTCCCAGTAGTGCCGTAATCCCCTCTGTTCCGAAAGGCAGGGCAAAAATATAAAAAATGCTCCGTTGTATGACCTGGCGGAGCAAAAAAATCATTCAGAAGTCCCTGCAGATTTCCATGCCTTTTCTGACGGCTTCCCTTACCTTCTCTTCAACTTCTTCAGGAGAGCTGTAGTCCATGTTCTCTGCAGAAACGACATGGATGTCCCCGAGTCCCCAGAGAAATCCAAGTGCCCGGATATAGGGGGTGGCCTGCTCAAGCGGGTCTCCGGTATGAATGTTCATGCCCCTGGTGGTGACATAAAGCAGTTTTTCACACCGGCACAGTCCGAAGCATTCACTGTCGTTGCTCCCGAAGGTGATGTTGTACAGGGACATGTTCTCAAAGAACACCTTCAGGGCAGAAGGAAAACTCATGTCCCAGAACGGAGCCGCTATGACAATCCTGTCCGCGGCAGCAAGTCTTCTGGCCATGTCGGCGTATTCCTGGGGCTCGATGCCGTTGTCCCTGTCATGCAGGATGCTGCTTCCGACTGCCGGAAAGTCCGCCCCGTCCAGCTTCACGGTCTCGATTTCATATCTTTTCCCGAGCTCTTCAATGAGCGGCGAGGCAATCCTTCTTGTCCTCGATTCCTCTCTCATCGTGGCGTCAATGTAAAACAGTTTCATATTTGTCTTTGTCAATATTGCATTTATTTATGCCTGCATATTTTATTTAATCCTGCATACCCCCAATGAAGTCCGGAAGGAATATTTCACAGTTAATGGACAAGCCTGTATTTCCTGCTTCCGAAGTTCTCATAAAACAGACTGCCGTCACAATTCCTTGTCTCATCATCGGCGAGTCTTGATACCGGCTTCCGGGTCCATGCAATGGGGTCGACCCTGTACATGACCGGAGATTTGAGGCCTTCGTCGGCGAATCCGAGCCTGCGGTAGACATTGCCTCCGGACCATTCAAGGTCAGCGTAGCTCATTATGTCCCATCCTCCGAACCTGCCGGCTGACCTGTCCGCCCGGTCTGCGGCAATGACCTCGTCCAGGAAGTGCTTCATTATTTTCCCCATTCCTCCAGTGACGCGTACATCCGGAAGGGATGCGTACCTGATCCATTGGTAGGAACGGTAATACTTCCCTCCGCGCTCCATGAGCCTCCCGTTTGAGAATGTGGCAGCGGCGACCATCTCTCCCGCCGGCAGTTCCATGTTTCCACCCTGTACCGGTTTCTTGAGGAACAGTCCCAGTCTGTATCGGCAAGCCGCGTCCCCGTAGCTGTGCCACTTGTTCATGAAGTCAGCGGCTTCTCCCTTGTGCAGCTTCCTTGTCTCGCAGTTTCTGGCAAAGACATGGGTGAATATGCCCAAATGCGCCAGAAGCCGTCTGCGGATACAGTCTCCTTCGCTCTTCCATCTGTCCTCGGCAATGATTACCGGCCTGCCGTTGTCCTTTCCCTCCGATTCTGCGATGGCATTTTCAGCCAGGATGCGGAATTCATGGGCTTCTTCCGGGGAGCGGGCGGTGATGGCCAGAGGCATGATGCAGAGGCCTGTATCCGTATGGATTGCAGGCAAGGCGCCTTCCTCCCGGACGCTGAACTTTATTTCCGCGTCATCAAGAAATCCGGCTATCTTGCCGGCCATCTGTCTGCAGGAGGACAGAAAGTCATCTTTTTCTGCTGATTGTTCCATTCGTACTGCAAATATATTCATTTGCCGTTATAAATTGGCATCAGTATTATGGATGCTATGGTAAATTCATTATTTTTGGACAAAAATCCACCGGAAATGAAAAATATAGTAGTTGGAATCGGCGAAGCCCTCTGGGATATGCTTCCCGAAGGGAAAAAACTCGGAGGAGCACCGGCAAATTTTGCATATCATGTTTCTCAGTTCGGACTTGACAGCATGGTCGTCAGTGCTGTCGGAGATGACTCTCCAGGCAAAGAGATTCTTGACAATTTCAAAGCCAAAGGACTCAAGGCAATGGTCCAGACTGTGCCATATCCTACCGGTACGGTACAGGTCGGGCTAAATGCCGGCGGAGTGCCGTACTACGACATAAAGGAGGGGGTGGCATGGGACAATATCCCGTATACTCCGCAGCTTGAGAAACTTGCCTCCGAAACGCGTGCTGTGTGCTTCGGGTCGCTTGCCAGGCGCAGCATAGTTTCCCGTGATACCATAGGCCGTTTTCTGGATGCCATGCCGGAAGACGACGGCGTTCTGAAGATTTTCGACATCAACCTCAGGCAGAACTTCTATACCAGGGAAATCCTGTGCGATTCTCTGGGCAAATGCAATATATTGAAGATTAACGATGAGGAGCTTGAGACGGTGAGCCGTCTGTTCGGCTGTCCGGACACCGGCTTCATGGACAGATGCCGCATTCTGCTTGCCGAATATGGTCTCAAGATGCTTGTTCTGACCTGCGGAGTCAACGGAAGCTATGTATTTGTCCCGGGGAATGTCTCTTTTGCGGAGACTCTGAAGGTTGATGTGGCGGATACGGTAGGCGCCGGGGATTCGTTCACAGGAGCATTTGTTTCAGCCATACTCAAAGGTCTTCCTGTTGAGGAGGCGCATCGCCTCGCAGCAGAAGTTTCGGCTTATGTCTGTACGCAGGCCGGTGCCATGCCGGTACTGCCTGAAAGATTAGTGTCCAGACTCAAATAAAAGGACCTTTCTTTTGCGGAAAGACAGAGATTTTTTTGAGTGCTTTTTCTATATCTAATTTATTCATACTCAATTAATTAATTTTAGAATTATTCAAAATACGGGCATTTTTTGTCCCGTTTCTGTCCCGAGTCAAGCGGAGAGTTATTTTCTTTCCGCTAATGAGTTATGCGTTGAATTATTTGAAATTTCTTGTTCGTTTTTGACATTTTCACGGCTTCTGACAGCATAGTGGAAACTGTTAAGAATCGCAGCGACCATCTCCGGATGGGATTCGGCAAAACCCGGTTCAAACCTTTCGTCAATTTCGTCCATTATTTCATAATAGTTATTCGCATAAAAATCAACGCATCCCAACCTCAGTTCCTCTTTTGAGATAAAATCTTCTTTTTCAGGGTCAATGCACTGCATATTCAATCATCTGTTTAAAATTTCAATATTCTTGTCTCCGAAAACAAGCTTCAGCACCTGGTCTTTCTTGTCTTTCTTGAGTTTGATTTGAAGAATGGCTTCAACCTGATCCGGCTCCGCATTTTCATGTTTATAGTATTTTTCCGGGTATGTGATGATGTCGATTTCGGGCATAGACAAATTAGTTGCAAGATTTGAAAGTTGGGTGAATGACAATTTCACATCTCCTTTGAGAATTTTGCTGAATTGGCTCGGCGAAGTCTTAAGGTAATTTGCGACTGTTGCCTGAGTCAAATGTCTGTCCCGCATAATCTTAACGATATTTGCGAGCAAATTTGTGTAGAAATCGTTGTCCATGGTAAATGTTTGTTTAAAGTTAAACACTAATAATCAATCAGTTGTAATTGATTTTGACATATAATTTCAATTTTTGACAGAAATAATTTCATATTTTGAAATTAAAAATATACCTTTGCATAAAGACAAACGAATTACAAAGTATTTACAAATAAACAGCTATATATTAAAAATGTGAAACTTATGAAATAAGTAAAGAGCACCGTGAGAATACACCATATTTCCTCTATCCATTGCTTCAAACTTGAGGATGACAGTCCGGAAAGACGGACTGCCCTGCTCCTGCAGAAGGACATCCGAGATCAAGGCTCGGCAGGGCACAAGGAGAAGACACCATGAACAAGAAAGACCTATTTGAGATATTCAGGATAGACGACCTGATACATCTACCAGAGGCGGTGATGCGCGTCATTGATATGCCTCTTGAGGAGAGGGACGCCGTGTATATGCGGCTGCTGGAACGTGCAGGTCACGATGTGTCATACGACTGGTTCGAGAAGATATACATGGAGGAACTGTCGAACAGGAAAGACCATGCGCAGTTCTTCACGCCACCGGCAGTCGGGGAAGTGCTGGCGGGTATTGCGGATGCAGGCAAGGGCCCGATTCATGAGCCTGCGGCGGGGACTGGCGGACTGGTTATAAAACTATGGGGACACAGGATGCGCAAATATCTGCCGTGGGATTTCCGGCCATCGGAGAATATGGTGAACTGCTGGGAGATCTCGGACAGGAGCGTGCCTTTGCTTTTGCTGAACCTCTCCATGCGGGGGATGATGGGATATGTTTACCATGGGGATACACTGGAACAGAAGGTGAAGATGAAGTACATCCTTCTGAACAGGAAAGATGACCCTCTGGGCTTCTCGGAGATCATCCCTGACACGGACGGGAACAAGTGGATACAGAAGTTCGAGGAACGCGGACAATTGACAGAGGAGGGAAAGTCATGACATTCAGGGAAGCATACAATGAGTGGAAGCCGATGAAGCAACGGGTCGTCAAGGAGTCGACAATGGCCGCCTATATTGTGATGGTGCATAATCATCTGATGCCATTCTTCGGGAACCTTCCGGCGGAGAAGATAGACAAGAGGATAGTCCAGGAATTCGTGGACGAAAAACTGGACTCCGGACTCAGCCTGAAGACGATAAAGGATTTTCTCATCGTGCTGAAGATGATTGTCAGGTATGTCGAGGAAGAGTACGGTATTCCGGTGGTGGACAACTGGAAGATAATATATCCGTCAAAGAATCTCTATGGCGAGCATAAGCTGGAGAGATACTCGCAGGAGGATTTCCGGAAGATAACGGAGGCCGCATTCGCATACCCGTCTCCGAGGAATCTTGCGATACTGATAACGATAACGTCAGGGATGCGCATCGGGGAAATATGTGCGCTGCAGTTCAGTGACATTGACCTTGAGAGGAAAGTGTTCCGGATATCAAAGACCGTGGAACGCATCTACCGCATCGACGAGGAGACCGGCAGGAGTTGGTCCGAACTCATTGTCAGTACGCCGAAGACGTCGTCATCATGGAGAGAGATTCCCATAATGGGGTCCGTCTATTCCATGGTAAAGAAGTTCGCGGCCATAGCCCGTCCCGAATATTATGTGGCTACTATGACGGAACATCCCACGGAGCCGCGGACATTCAGGAATCATTACCGCGATTTCATTCTTAATAAGGCGGGCTTGAAGGCGTGCATCAAGTACCACGGCCTGCGGCATACTTTCGCGAGTATCCTGATAGAGAACAAAGTTGACGTGAAGACAGTCTCCACAATTCTGGGTCACAGCGACATAAGCACGACCCTGAATGTGTATGTCCATCCGACCGAAAACATGAAGCGGGATGCCATCAACGGGGCCTTGAAAAAGGCGTTCAAGAAGATATGAGGCACAGGACAGGCACGATATACCTTGCAGTCATGAGAAGAAAATGGACAGAGGAAGAGGATGCCGTACTCAGGGGACGGTACGGTACCATACCGGCAGAGGAGATAGCCGGACAACTGCAGAGGAGTGTCAGGTCGGTATATGGACGGGCGCAACTGCTGGGACTCAGATGTCCGGAGTCATATCGGAGCGAGGCGGGAAAGAAGGGCTCTGCCAGTCCCGAAGCGGTTGCGCACCGGTTCATGAAAGGGCATATTCCGGGGAACAAAGGGAAGCAGATGCCGCCGGAAGTGTATGTAAAGTGTTCTCCCACAATGTTCCGGAAGGGCAATATCCCGGGCAATACAAGGCCCGTCGGCTCCGAGAGGCTGACGAAGGACGGCTACACGGAGGTGAAGACGGCGGAGCCGAATATCTGGAAGCTGAAGCATCGGATTGTCTGGGAACAAGTGCACGGGCAGATACCGGAGGGGAGCAATGTCCAGTTCAGGAACGGGAACAGGCAGGACATCAGAATAGAGAATCTGTATCTGATAAGCAGGGCGGAGCAGATGAAAGGGGAGAACAGCCTGTGCGCAAGGTATCCGGAAGGATTGCAGAAAGCGATAAGGGCACGGGGAGCCCTGAAAAGGCAGATAACATTGTACAACAAAAAACAAAAGTGATGGGCAACAGGAATTTGAGCCTTGAGGCACTGAAGAGTCATCTTTTCGAGACACTGGAGGGTGTGAAGAACCTCTCCGACGGCACTGCCTCGGAAAATGAGAAGGTGAGCATCGAACAGGCGAAGTCCATAGTGGACATCAGCGGCAAGATAATAGACATCTACAAGTTGCAGGTGGATGCCGTCAAGACATTCGCCGGGGTTGATGAACTTGTCTCTCCCCACAACATGGCCACAGACCTCGGACTTATTGACGAGACATCGATGCATAATGTAAAAGGATTGGTTTGCAAACAGGAAAACAACATTGAATAATAATATGACAAGAACGATTTCGGAATTATGGAAGACTCTCCCGGAAAATCAGCAGAAGCAGATTGCTGCGGAGGTCATGGTGACAGGCGGAGTGAGTTACCCGACCGTCTACACATGGATCAGTGGCAGGCGTAGGCCGAAGCTCCTGTACCGGCAGCTGCTCAAGAATGCAATCCGCAAATATGCGGGAGTCAATGTCCCTATAGCCGAACTGTTCCCGCCTAAGAGTGAGGAAGAGTCATGATGCCATGGAAATGTCAAGGAAACATCTGCTACTTATTAAAGATGCCCTTAACAGCCATATCAATGAACTGCTTGACAGGAAGGATATGGTTGAAAGGCGAAAGTATCGGGCGGGCATCCTGTCCGAAGAGTATGAGCTGCTTTATGCAGAGATTAAAGCCAGGCTGGCAGAGACGGAGTCTCTTGACAATATGATTCTGGATCTTCTGCTCAGGGATGAGATGCTTTAAGGAACAGTTAAACAATAAATTCGGGATGGGTCATGATACCGTCATTTGTCAAGGACCAGATACTGGAGCACGACATCGTCTCCATCATCGAGGGCGAGGGCATCGAACTCAAGAAGAAAGGGGCGAACTATGAGTGTTGCTGTCCGTTCCATAACGAGAAGACCCCGTCCTTCAAGGTGTCACCGACCAAGAATATATACAAATGTTTCGGTCAGTGCGACGAGTCAGGGAATGCCATCACATTCATAATGCACTACCGGAACATGACATACTCCGAGGCTCTGGAGTATCTTGCCGGGAAACTGCACATACAGTATGAGAAGCGGGAGCCGACCCCGGAGGAAAGGGAGCGGCAGTATCTGCGAGACAAACTCGTGTCCGTCAACAGGGATGCACAGGAATTCTTCCGTCAGTCCATGGCCAAGGCTCCTGCAGCCAAGGAATATGTATTGAAGAGAGGCTGGAAGGATTTCACGGTCGATTCGTTCAGCATCGGATATGCGCCCGGGCAGAATGCCCTGCTGAAGCACATGACGGCCAAGGGATGGAAACGGGATGTGCTCCTGCAGGCGGGGCTTGTCAAGAGGAATGAGGACAACGGAACATATTACGATACTTTCCGGCAGCGGATAATCTTCCCCATATACAGCCGCACAGGATATATTGCAGGATTCTCCGGGCGGGACATCTCCGGAAAAAGCGATGTCCCGAAATATCTGAACACCGGAGAGACGGAGCTCTTCCATAAGGGAGATATGCTGTTCGGATGGTTCAATGCGCAGAGACAGATTGCGACAACTGGCACTGTAGTCCTTTGCGAGGGTAATCCTGATGTCATCAGGCTGCATGAGATAGGAGTCTGCAATGCCGTGGCACCACTTGGAACGGCATTGACTGAGCAGCAGATCGGCACAATCCAGAAGAGGGCGAGGACAGCGATACTCATCGGTGACACAGATGAGGCAGGAGTCAAGGCTGTGACCAGACACGGGAAGGAACTTATCGCTGCAGGACTTGCCGTCAGGGTAATGGAACTGCCGGAGGGCAAGGACCCGGACGAGTATTTCCGGACACATGCCCGTGAGTACGATGACTGTCTGGCCAGATATACCCATGATTATATCCCGTGGTTGTGCGGGCGTCTGATGGAGGGGAAGCAGTCGCAATCGGAGATTGCTGGAGTGATCCAGGAAATAAGCGGAATCATGGCCCTCTGCAGGGACCAGACGGCGGTGGAGATGTACCTGGAGTTATTTGCGAAGCAGTACAAGAACGGCAAGCAGTGGACAGCGGCTTACTACAATGCCAGGAACGCCATTGACCGCAAGCGGGCCAAGGATGACAAGATGGACGGGATGCTGCAGGAGTACGGCTTCTACATCAAGGACAACTGCTATTTCGGTGCCGGGTCCAGGAGCAGCGACAAGCGATGGAGCAACTTCATCCTCGTGCCGATTCTGCATATCAGGGATGAGAAGAATGCCCGGAGAATCTTTCGCATAGAGAATGTCAAGCACCAGGAGGCGGTCATCAAGTTCAACCAGTCGGAACTCGTGTCGTTCACTGACTTCAAGACAAGGACGGAGACGGCCGGGAACTTCGTCTGGGAAGCCACGCAGAACGAACTGACAGCCCTGAAGAAGTACCTGTATGACGGGACTCCGTCTGCAGACGAGATCCGTCAGATGGGGTGGCAGAAGAAGTGGAAGTTCTATGCATGGGGCAACGGGGGACTGGATGACGGGGTGTTCGAGAAGGCGGACGAATACGGGGTGGTCACAATCCGGGGGCAGAAGTTCTACATACCGGGGTGCTCCCTTGATACGCAGGACAACACATCCGGATACCAGCAGCAGAGAAAATTCATCTATGCCGTTACCAATGACATATCCCTGCACGACTATGCGCAGAAACTCGTCACTGTCTTCGGGGATAACGCCAAGGTGGCCCTGTGCTTTCTGGTGGCCACACTCTTCAAGGACATAGTGACCGGGGTGACGACATCGTTTCCGATACTGAACCTGTTCGGTCCCAAGGGGACGGGAAAGTCGGAACTGGGACATTCGTTGACTTCATTCTTCATCCCTAACAACATCGCCCCGAACATCAACAATACCACAAAGGCGGCACTTGCCGAGGCGGTGGCGGAGGTGTCCAACGCAATCGTGCATCTGGACGAGTACAAGAACAGCCTTGACATCGAGAAGCGGGAGTTCCTGAAGGGCCTGTGGGACGGGGCCGGCCGCAGCCGCATGAACATGGACAACGACAAGAGGAGGGAGACCACTGCAGTGGACTGCGGAGTGGTCATGTCCGGACAGGAGATGCCGACTGCGGATATCGCCCTGTTCAACAGGTTGATATTCCTGACATTCAGCAAGTCTGCATTCTCCGACCAGGAGAAGCGGAACTACGAGGACCTGAAACTCATAGAGAGGCGGGGTCTTACCCATCTGACGGGACAGATTCTGAAGCTGCGGGGCATGTTCCAGGGCAATTTCCGCACGGCATGGGACGATGCACTGTCTGACCTGAACGAGAGGGTGCGTTCAGGGAATGTCGAGGACAGGACACTCCGGAACTGGGTGACAGTCCTGGCTGCATATAAGGCTCTGGACGGCCAGCTGGATTTGCCGTTCAGTTATGCTGAGCTGCTTGACCTGTGCGCTGACAGATGCCTTGACCAGAGCACAAAGACGCAGCAGGGGAACGAACTGTCCGGATTCTGGGATACCGTCGAGATACTGGTGTCGAGCAGCAGGATGTGGATCCGTGCGGACTATCACATCAGGAGTGGGGCGGGGGTGTCGAAGGTGTTCCGGGGCAAGTCTCCCGTGGATTTGTTGCCGGCAAGGCGGTATCTGTTCCTGAACTACAAAAGGGTCTCCGCCCTGTATATCAGGGAGGGCAAGGACTGCGCAGGAAAGACCATACCGGCCGACACCCTGAAGTATTATCTGGAGAACTCCGCCGAATATGTCGGGCGGGCAAAGTCGGTCCGGTTCCGTCTCATCGAGAACCAGCAGGGATATACCCCGCTCAATCCTGATGCAGGACAGAGCAAGGTAACGACGGCGATGGTCTTTGACTATGATGCCCTGACCGAGAATTACGGGATAGACCTGGATATTGACCAGGGATACAAGGAGGATGAAGACGAGGCTGCCGGACCTGAGCAGGAGAATGCAGCACCGCCGTCCATCTTCGACACCATAGATGAGGATGATTGACCACCGCATATACTTCCTCAGGACGAAGGCTCAGATTGAAGACTTCCGCAGGCGGTATGCAAGGTTCATTGCGGCCGAGGGCGAGAATTATGTCAGATGGGTGCAGGGATTCCCGCTGTGTGAATGGGTGGATTATCTCAAGGGTGTGCCGGAGAAGAACATTCCCGTGCTTGTGGGCATGCTGTGCCACCTGTATCTGTCCGGACGCATATACATCACTTTCCATGACACACAGCCTCTGGTCTGCAGGGATCCGTCATCGGAGGAGGAGTGGAATGCATGGGTGGCGAGCCAAGCGACACCTTTCAAAATTCCGGGGAAAAGACGGAAATGAAATACTTTATATCTTCCATATATCCCTCGGTTTTTCACAAAGTTAACTAAAATATGCAGAATTTTCTAAATTAATCCATTGAAAATTTGCATATTCCGATATTTCGTACTATCTTTGCAGTACATTAATAAAGGGAACATGAAAAGATTGAACGAAACAGAGAAAGACCTGATTGAAGCGGTCAGGAATTTCAAAGCCTCGAAAGGGCGGATGGAAAAGGAATCGGAGTATGAATGGATGATTTACTTCTATCTCCACAAACTGATGTACGAAGATTGACAACGGGGGCTCGGAAGAGCCTCCATTAAAAAAGAAATACTATGACATCTAAAGAATTCAAGCAGAAAAATATCGACTTGCTTCTGGACATCAACGTAGCAAGGCTGGCGCGCAGGTACTTCGGCAGGTCCTCCGGATGGCTGTATCATAAATTTGACGGGATAGACGGCAATGGCAAGGAGACTGATTTCACTCCGGAGGAGCGGGAACTGTTCAAGGGGGCATTATGCGACCTGGCTGACCGGCTGAGGCGTGCCGCTGAAGAGATATAATCTCCATACCCTTTATTAATGTGCCGGCCATGAATGGAGACATGGCCAGGGGCGGCCTCCGGGTCGCCCTTTTTTCGTATCCTCCGACAAACATTTGCATTTCCGCATTTTATTCCTACCTTTGCTCTTGCAAGCAACATATTATATCATTTGTCTATCTTTTCTGCCGTGCGTATTCTCACGAAGGAAATATAGATGACTGCCCTGCATAAGGAGGTTTTCGCCCGGGAAACTTGGCGACAATATTACGGCAGAGATGTTGTGTGTTGCTTGCCCTCCTAAGTGCAGGGCTTTCATCATTAATATTGTGTATTATGCAAGCAACACACAACACCACCAGGCTCCCGTACGGGATGTCCAATGTCACGAATCCGGATTTCCTCCGGACTGCAGAACTTCTTTACTCACTCTATCCTGGCATCCACAAGCTGCGCATCAAGCGGCGCGGACGGTCGAAGATGTCTGTCACGATCAGGGTCATCAGCGGTACCCCGCTTCATCGGACGAAAGTCTGCAAGGGGGACAGCCTTGCGTCCGCCCTGGGGAACCTGCTGCAGTGCATCAAGAGGGACCGGGACCTGCACGACAGGCTCGCCCATCCGGAGAGGTTCAGCTGAAGTAATGTCGCAAAGACTTGGATAATGATATATTATTTTATATCTTTGTGTCGTCAAACAATCGGAGATATGAAAAGGTATAAAGTCTCGGAAGTAATCAGGATGCTTGAAGCCGACGGCTGGTATCTGGCGGACCAGAGAGGCAGCCACAGGCAGTTCAAGCATCCGACCAAGAAGGGCAGGGTGACAGTGAATGAGAAGCCGTCGGCAACGCTCGACCAATTTATCTTGAACTGCATCTGGAAACAGGCAGGGTGGAAATGACCGCCCTGCATTAAATACAGGAGGTATTATCATGGGGAAAGTTATAATTAACGTAGACTGGACAGACAACTATTCGGCGGCTCCTGCCAATGGAGACATCGCCTGCGTATCCACCGGGCGCACACTTGATGAACTGAAAAGGAATATGGCAGAGGCGCTGGAGTTTCACCTTGACGGCATGCGCAAGGATGGCGAAGCCATTCCGGAGGAATTCAACGCCCCTCTGACTATCGACTGGCATCTGTCTATCCGTGCACTGCTGCACTACACCGAGAAACTGGTGCCCCGCAAGGCGATAGCCAAGGCAACTGGCATCAACCTGCAGCAGCTCACGCACTATGCGTCGGGCTGGAGGCATCCGCGCCCCGAGATGCGCCAGAGGATTATTGACGGGGTACACAAGATAAGCGAGGAACTTGCCGCTATCTCATGATTGTTTGACAGCTTCTGGGCATAGCGCTTCCGGGGCGGGCTTCGGTCCGCCCCTTTTTTTGTGCTCCGCTCAGCCAGATGTTCCTTTCATGCTTACAGATGTCAACCGTTTGTACCCTTTGAAATTTTTTTAAAGCATTTAATTTTTTATAGTACAGTAAAATATATATGCTTACCTATAGGAATACTTCAATAAGTTGCGTATCTTTAGGCTGAAAGTTTGTATGAGGGGACATATATATGCGAACTACATGAACTACACGAACTACATTTTTATGATGTATATTGATTATCAATGATATATGATAAAAATGGTTGTAGTTTTTTTGTAGTTTTCTGTAGTTCTTGTAGTTTTTTGTAGTTTTCCCGGGGCCTGATTTCGGGCTGATTTCC
>CALUPG010000007.1 GCA_944322565.1 uncultured Bacteroidales bacterium
AAAATTTACCCAAGTATTGCTATGACATGCACCAAAAATCCCATTAATTAGGTATTTGCGGGCGTATGAGAAAATCGTTCCTTTGCACAGAATTTTTAATCCATCAATACAGTGTGAGATATTTTATTCTGCTCATATTTACCTTTTCAGCTGCACTGACCGCCCGAGCCCAAACTGATGTTACCATTAAGGTAATCAACAGTCTCGATTCATTGCCGGTTGCATACGCCACATGCTACATGGTTTCAGTCTTGCATGAAGGCAAAGTATCGGCTGTGACATCTGCAGACGGGAACTGTGAGTTCAAAAATATTCCGGCAGGAGATTACCGGCTGGAAGTCATCAATATAGGTCAGACTAAAACATGCCGGATCAAAGTCACGGACATGCCCCTGCAATATTTCAGGATCGCAATGCAGTTTGATTTAATTGAAATAGAAGCGGCTACCATTACAGCTAAGGCGGGCGACGGCATCACTTCATCATCGGTAATCGGACAGGATGCAATCCAGCATATTCAGCCATCGAGTTTCGCCGACCTTTTGGAATTGCTTCCAGGAGGTATGGCACAAGATCCTTCTTTCAAGGCCGCACAAACCATACGGCTTCGCGAAGCCGATCCGATATCTTCCTATTCGACGTCGTCTTTGGGCACCCAGTTTTTGATAGATGGCATACCGATAAATATGGATGCGAACTTGCAGGCGACACCAGTCAATTCGACATACGGGTCGTCGTTCGTCGGAGCAGGCGTTGATATGCGTTCGATATCAACCGACAATGTGAAATCGGTGGAAATAGTACGCGGCATTCCTTCCGTCGAGTATGGAGACCTTACGAGCGGACTCGTCAAAATCGAGCGCAAGCAGGGCGGCAAACAGCTCGAAGCCCGATTCAAGGCCGACATGAGCAGTTATCTCCTGTCGATGGGCAAAGGTTTCGAATGGCAGAGCGACAAGGCAAAGAAAGGCACCAAATGGACATTCAATGCCGACTTAAGTTATCTGGATACGCATGACGACCCAAGAAACACACGCCAGAACTACAAGCGTATGACCGGCAGCGTGCGTGCCGGTTATCTCGGCCGGTTTTCCGAGACGTTGCGCTATACGGTCAGCATGAGTGCCGATTACATGGGCAGTTTTGACAATGAGAAGGCAGACCGTGACCTCGACAATGGGACAGGCGGACCTATCGAACGATACAAGTCTTTGTACCACAGATTACTGACAAAGGCCGACTGGCATCTGTACAGTATGTGCGGGACATCGTTTTTCCGTTCGTTGAACCTTGCGGTATCATATACCGGAGAAATAGACAGAATCGAACGTTGGAAATTGGTAGAACTGGGTATGGACAGTCCTGTATGTACGGCACAGCAGGAGGGCGAGCATGACGCGACGATCGTACCGTTTTCTTACGGCAGCGACCTTACGGTCGACGGAAGGCCTACATATATTTATGCCAATGTCGTCGCCAATTTCTCCAAATCGTTAAAAAAGCATGCCGATATTGGATTAAAGGCAGGTTCAACATGGAATTATGCCAGAAATAGAGGCAAGGGGACCATTTTCGATCTGGCACATCCATTCAGTACGGACATGAACGTCAGACCCAGGAATTTTGCCGGCATTCCGGCAATCAGCCAGTTTCATCTCTTTGTGGAAAACAACAACGTTTTACGTTTTGGCGGTTTTGTCATAAAGACAATGGCCGGGGTCCGCACGATGACGCTCGCCGGACTCGACAAACGCTACCGGCTCAGCGGAAAATGGAAATTCGACCCGCGTATGAATATGCGTGTGGAATTTCCTAAAATCAATGTCGGCATCCGTCCGCTCAGCATTGCCTTATCCGCCGGCTGGGGAGCGCACACAAAGTTTCCGACTGTCGAGCATCTCTATCCTGATGCAATGTGGTATGATATAGTGCAACTCAACTACTGGCCGTCGGATCCTGCAATGCGCCGCGTGAACATGGCGGTTTTCCGCATTGACCGCACCAACTATGATCTCGATGCCGCCCGCAACGATAAAGCCGAAATTTCGGTGGAAGCCCGGCTGGGGAGGGACTGGTCATTGGATGTGACGATATTCCGGGAGGATATGCGTTCGGGATTCCGCAACAGCAGCACTCCGGTACGCTATGTCTACAAGGATTATGATGAGACGGCAATCGCCGGCTCTGAACTTGGAGGACAGCCTCCGCAACTGTCAGATATTCCGTATGTCACCGACACCCTGCTTACAACATACGCGTTCTATACGAACGGCAGCCGCACACTGAAAAGAGGGGTGGAATTTACGCTGGTCACTCCGCGCATAAGGGCGATCCGCACCCGGTTCAGCGTGAGTGGGGCGTATTTCAACACAGTTTACCAGAACAGCCAGCCGGAGTATTACCGGCCATCATCTTCAGTGGGCGGGGCCGCTTATCCGTATATCGGCTATTACGAAGATACCGACAATTATCTGCGTGAGAGATGCAACACCAATCTTTCGACAGATACGCAAGTGCCGCGTTTCGGATTGATTCTCTCGACATCGTTTCAGTTTCTATGGTTTTCCGGGTCGCAGTCGCAGTGGCGGAACCCCGAACCGATAGAATATATCGACAAAGAACTCGAACGGCACCCGTTCACAGATGAGAGTCGCGAAAACGGCGTTCTGAACCAACTCATACGGTCATATAACTCCGTCTCGTACATGTATACGCGGATCCCCTTCCAATTGTGTGTAAACCTGAAAGTTTCCAAGAAATTTTCCAAGGACCGCATAACGGTGGCCCTGTTCGCCAATAAGATATTCGATGTTTCTCCGTCCTATTTTTCTCCGCTCGGGGTCAAGGTCCGTCGTGAAGTCTCGCCCTATTTCGGCATGGAACTAAATTTTAAATTATGAAAACGACATATTGTTCAATACTTCTCATGACGGCGTTTCTTTCTCTGACATCATGCAAGGTGGACGGCGGTGAAAACATCTATTCAGAGGTGGATTTCTCGGCATGTCTGCCGGACGACGCACAGATAGCAGTATTACGGATAGACTATACGCTCGCAGGATCTTTCCTCCGCAACATCAATACCGATTACGAGTACACCCTGCCGGCTTTTATAAACGGCAGTTGCCATATAAAACTCCGGAAAGGAATTTATCTGCTCTCATTCGATGGTGACGCTACTCTTGCCGACGGCACGGTGCGGCGCGTCCGTTTTGCCGGACATTCGGTCAATCGCGATGCCTTGCCGCTTACCGGCGACCATGAAACAGTATTGTTGAACCTTGCCTACCTGCAACAATGAGACATTTGGTGATATTGACGATCATGCTCCTGGCTGTCATGCAGGCATGGGCCCAGTCAGATACGGTTTCTGCTGATGTCAACCGAAGCACGGAAGAACGGTTGAGCGAAAGAGCAACGCTGGTTGCCCGGCACTACGGACAGATTACCGCAAACCGTTATTTCCAGTACGGAACATCGTTGAGCACCGTTTCCGCAGGCTGGAAGTACCGGTATGAAAAAAATGCCATTGCCGTATGGCGAGGCAACCGGGCCTCGACAGGTTTGTTTTCCGCCGACTCCTATCTCCGTTTCGGAGGAAAATCGGCCGCGTTCATCGGTGCCGAATATGAAAACGGGATTCTTGACAACGTGAACTGGAACTCCACTGCCGACTACGAACTGCTCTATCCGTATGTTCTCATCAGTCCTGCAACGGGCAAGGTGCATCATGAACGATACTCATTCTCGGGAGGGTGTGCAAGCCGATTCGGCAGGTGGGTGTCCGGAATAAGCGGAAGCTACAGGGCATTACATGAATTTCAGCGCATCGACCCCCGTCCGCGCAGCAAGGTCAATGACCTGAAGATAGAAGCATCGCTCAGCCGAATGATAGGACGGAATTATGCGCTTGGAGCGGCTGCGGACATCAGAATTTACAAACAAACAATGGACGTAAGTTATTTCAATGAGGCCGGCGCCTTTACCCCGCAGTATCACTACATCGGACTTGGACAGACATTCGGACGTTTCGACGGAACGACCTATACCGAGACACGGCATAAAGGGTTTGGCTACGGATTCCGGATGTCGCTTGTCCCGACCGGAAGCAACGGTTTTCTTGCAGCGTTCGACTACTCTCGACTGAAAATGAATCGACAGCTTCATGAGATCAACGAAGCTCCGATCACAGTACTTTGGACGGACCGCTGCGAAGCAAACCTGGCATACATCGCAGAAAGCAATGCGTGGGATTATACATTGTCACTGTGCGGAAATTACGAGAGACGGCAGGGAGAAGAAGCGGTAGTGGACAACGGGCTTATGGGAGAGTTCAAGATATTGGACAGGCACACCATGTATGACCGCCACAGATATTGCGCAACATTGAATGCCGTTGCGGAATGGCATCACGACCACCATTGTATAACAATAGCATCAGAAGCACAGGTTGAAGCGGAAAAAGAGCAATACCGCGATCCGGTAAGCGTAATTTCACACACTTCCCTGAATGCAGGAATTCATGCCGGATACCGGAGATTATCCGGGTTGTGGCTTTTCTCGGCAACCGTTTCGGGTGATTACCACACCTGTCCCGCAAACCGGTTTTCAATCTCCTCGTCGGTCATGCAGGAGTTGTCGGATCTTCTGTCGTATACACGGCTCCGAATCATGGATGACTGTTTCGTATTGCAGCCCAGGCTGTCGGTACAGCGCCGCCTGCAACAGGCGGGAGCCATTTTCATATCGTTGCTGTACCGGCAACTGTTTCACTCATACGGAGTGTCGCTTGCCGCAGAGATTTCGCTTGGATACAGATTTTGAGACATTTACAATTCTATAACAAACATAGTATCATGAAAACAAACAACCTTTTCCAATCTCTCCGGAGTATCGCACTCCTGATGATGGCAGCCGGACCGATTATCGGCTGTACCAATGACGAAGTCCTGGATTTTCTGACCATCGAGACTCTCAGCCAAAGCGGGGGCAAGGATTTTACCCTGCCGCTCAAAGGAGGCGCACAAACAGTCTCCTTCAAGGCATCAGGAGAATGGACAGTCACGACCGACGACCAGACATGGTATACCGTAACTCCCACAAATGGCAATGGAGATGCTACAATAACCATTACCGCCGACCCATTCGACGCATACAGTGCTCCGTCATTCTCGCGCGTTGCACTGATTACACTTACATGCGGCTCCGTACAGGAACAATTCTCCATTATGCAGTCCGACCCGTCCGCTTCCGAAGATCCGGTGTCATCTACAGTCAAATCACGCGCCCGAGGAGGTGAAATGACAGTCGAAATCCCGGAAGCATTGGCATATTCTGTTGTCGTCAATGATGACTGGCTCACGGCATCGGCGGATGCAGGCGTGCTTACTCTTAATCTGACCCGAAACACTGGCTCCGAAAACAGGGAAACTGTCGTTAAAGTGATGTCCTCCAACGGAGAAAACGAGATTGCGAGTGTCGGTATCACACAGAGTTGGCGCAATGTCGAGCCGGGCGAACTGCTTATCGAGGAGATTTACTTCACAGGAACACCGCTGCCTTCCACCGGTAAGACCAACACAAAGAACACGGACCAGTATTTCCTGATTACCAACAATACGGATGAACTGCTTTACGCAGACAGATTGCTGATCATCGAGTCCAAGAACCCCAATGCAGGATCGACATGGAAGGAGTTCAAAGAGCCTATTATAGACGAATACTGCGAGGCAGGCGCGGTGATGTGCATTCCGGGATCCGGAACCGACAATCCGCTTGAACCGGGAGAATCGCTTGTCATTGCCTCCAACGGCATCAACTTCAAGGAGGGATACTCGGGAGAATCCGGTACGACGGTCGAAATGAATCCCGACGGGCTCGATCTTTCGAAGGCGGATTACGAATGGTACACCAAGTCGACCAACAGCGTCATCGACATTGATATTCCGGAAGTACCGAATGTGGATATGTGGTTTTGCTACACGCTTTCCATTCTGAATCTTCATGACCGCGGTTTCCAAAGTTACGCCATTGCCATGCCGCCAGCAACGATGACAAAGGAAAAGTTCCTCGAAGATTATAACTGGGCGGGAGCGGTATATATCAACCATACGAATGCCGGCGACTTTGAGATGACCCTGACAAATGCCTACAAAGTCCCAAACAGTTGGATTATTGACGCCGTGATGTGCACTGTGCCGAGCATCAATCAAACACGCCAGTTCTCGACAACGCTCGATGCCGGCTGGACTTATGCTTCACCGCAGAATATTGACAAGGACGCCCAGAGGTACGGCCATAGTGTGCTGCGCAACCGCAATGCGGAAACCGGCAAATTAGTCGATACGGACAATTCCACCAACGACTTCACTCCGAATGCCACACCGAGTCTCCTCGGGAAATAGACAGTCGGACTTTATTCTTCCTGAATCCGGCGAATGAGAAGTTCATTTAAACTGTTTTTTAATTTTTAATACTTCGGTAAATTTTACCGAAGTATTATATTTATATACCCCCTGTAAAATTACCGCGCCACTAATTCGCTGATATTCAATACAGAGGGTAAAATAGAGATTTTGATTGGTTGTCAAGTGGATATAACAGAAAAGGACAGGATATTTCACCTGCCCTTTCTTGTCTTGATTAGTTTGAATTGTGTTGAAATTGGATTGGATATACAGAAGATTCACAGCAGATTCTTCATCGCTTCGTCAATCTGCGAGTTCTCGAAACTGTCAAGATAGATTTGTGTGGTAGCTATATCTGAATGCCCCATGCTCTCGCTGATTATCGCGATGTTCACTCCAGCCCTGCATCGCTTAACGGGAAACTGATTTCCTTGCCTGTCTTCTTGCGGATATACCGAACTCTGCCGTCAGATATGTCACAGTACCTTAACAAAGCAATATCAGAGAAGTTGATACCCGTTCCAAAGTAACTTAGCTCGCTGTGCTTCCTTTTCTCTGTCCCTTCGCCAGGGAGGCACTAATACCTTAATGAGCAAGCTCATAGCCATTATGAACAGAAAGTCGCCGCATCCAGAGGATGCAGCGACCTGAATGAGCGGAAAACGAGATTCGAACTCGCGACCCTCAGCTTGGGAAGCTGATGCTCTACCAACTGAGCTATTTCCGCATTGTTTGTCTTCGGAACCGGGTTTCACTCGGAACCGGACTGCAAATATAGTGATTTTTCGTTATCGTCAAACCAAAATCACAAGACATCATGTAAATTTATGTGATTTCCGTAATATGTCGGGAAATAATCGAAATAAATCGGATAAAATTTGACTGTCCGGATGAAATTTGATAAATTTCGATGTTTTGTAAAATTTCAAGCAAGATGAAGAAGTATTTGGCTGAGATGGTCGGGACTATGGTCCTGGTTCTCATGGGCTGCGGAAGTGCAGTGTTTGCCGGCAATGCGGCAGGTGCTGTCAGCGCAGGGGTCGGCACCATAGGTGTCGCATTGGCATTCGGTCTTTCTGTAGTGGCTATGGCCTATACAATCGGAAATATTTCCGGCTGTCACATCAATCCGGCGATTACGCTCGGGGTATGGCTGTCGGGAAGGATGAGCGGGAAAGACGCCCTTATGTATATGGTGTTCCAGGTCATCGGTGCCATCATCGGCTCCGCAGTGCTTTTCGGACTCGTGTCAGCAGGCACGCATAACGGGCCGACAGCCACCGGTTCCAATTCTTTTGCCGACGGATGCATGCTCCAGGCCTTCGTAGCCGAGCTTGTATTCACATTCATCTTTGTGCTGGTAGTCCTCGGCACGACTGACAGCAGGAAAGGAGCAGGCAATGCAGCCGGGCTTGCCATCGGTCTGACACTTGTGCTAATCCACATTGTCTGCATCCCTATCACCGGCACTTCAGTCAACCCGGCAAGAAGCATAGGACCTGCGATTTTTGAAGGAGGCAGAGCCCTGTCCCAGCTGTGGCTGTTCATTGTCGCGCCGCTTGCCGGAGGAGCAGCGGCAGCCCTCGCATGGAAGTGTATCGGCTCCGAGAGAAACTGAAACAAAGTACAAGAGAATGGCCGGCCACGGATATTTTCCCTGCCGGTCATTTTTTTGAAAAATTTCATTAAATTTGGAGCCGTTTATAAAAACTGAATGAACCAGGATAAAAAACTTTTTGACAGATGGCATTCAAAGGAGCAATAGAAGTCGACACACAGAGATGCAAAGGCTGCTCCGTGTGTATCGCGAATTGTCCGACACAGAGCATAAAGCTTTCGGACAAAGTCAACAGCAAAGGCTACCATTACGCCGAAATGACAGGAGACGGATGCATCGGCTGCTCAAACTGCGCAGTCGTATGTCCGGACTCGGTGATTACAGTTTACCGCATTAAAATCTGATGATATGGCAGAAAAGATTCTGATGAAAGGAAATGAGGCGATTGCCATATCGGCAATACGCAACGGAGTCGACGGATATTTCGGATATCCGATTACCCCACAGTCCGAAGTGATGGAAACGCTGATGAAGGAAAAGCCTTGGGAGACGACAGGAATGGTCGTGCTGCAGGCCGAGAGCGAGACATCTTCCATCAACATGATTTACGGAGGAGCCAGCTGCGGGAAAAAAGTGATGACTTCTTCCAGCAGCCCGGGAATCAGCCTCATGTGCGAAGGCATCAGCTACATAGCAGGAGCGGAACTGCCTTGCGTGGTGGTTGACGTGATGCGCGGAGGCCCGGGACTCGGCACCATACAGCCGAGCCAGAGCGACTACAACCAGATTGTCAAGGGCGGCGGACACGGAGACTACCACAACATCGTGCTTGCCCCGGCATCCGCACAGGACATGTACGATTTCGTGGACTGGGGATTCGATCTTGCGTTCAAATACCGCAACCCTGTGGTCATCCTCGCCGACGGCATCATCGGACAGATGATGGAAAAGGTGGAGATGCATGAAATGAAACCTCGCCGCACGGCGGAAGAAATCCTCAAGGCAGCCCCATGGGCAACTACAGGAAAACCTTCGACGAGGGAAAGGAACATCATCACTTCCCTCTCCCTTGACGCGGACATCCAGGAAAAATTCAACAGGAAGCTCAAGAACAAATACGAAGTCATAGAAGAAAACGAAGTCAAGTTCAGCGAATACATGACAGAAGACGCCGAATATGTGTTCGTGGCATTCGGATGCTCATCCAGAATCTGCGAGGCCGTGGTGGACGAACTGCGTGCCGAAGGCATCAGGGCAGGTCTGCTCAGGCCGATTACCCTATGGCCGTTCCCGTTCGGAGAAATCGCACGACTTGCCAAGCAGTGCAGGAGCATGATGAGCATTGAGCTCAACCTCGGGCAGATGGTGCATGATGTCAGACTCGCCGCAGGCGGCACATGCCCGGTAGGTTTCTACGGAAGACAGGGAGGCAACATCTACACTCCTGAAGAAATTGTCGGAGAATTCAAGAAGTTCAATGGCCTGGCATAAGTTTCAGGCAAAAGAAAACGCACAAAATGAGTATCAGCATAGAAGAAATCAAAAGGCCGGAAAACATCATATACAGAAAGCCGGCGCTGCTCACTGACAATGTGATGCATTACTGCCCGGGGTGTTCCCACGGTACGGTGCACAAACTCGTGGCAGAGGTGATTGACGAGATGGGGATCCAGGACAGGACAGTCGGGATATGTCCTGTAGGGTGTTCCGTATTCGCCTACAATTATATTGACATAGACTGGCAGGAAGCCGCCCACGGCAGGGCACCTGCACTTGCGACTGCCACCAAGAGGCTGTGTCCGGACAAATATGTATTCACCTACCAGGGTGACGGAGACCTTGCCTCCATAGGTACCGCGGAAATCATCCACGCCTGCGGACGAGGAGAAAACATTGTCGTAATCTTCATAAACAACGGCATATACGGAATGACCGGCGGCCAGATGGCTCCGACGACACTTCTCGGCATGAAGACTTCCACGACTCCCTACGGCAGGGATGCAAAGCTGAACGGATTTCCCCTCGTGATTGCAGACATGATTGCCCATCTTGACGGCACGGCATATATCACAAGACAGTCCGTCCATACTGCAGCCGCAGCGAGGAAAGCCAAGAGTGCAATCCGCAAGGCCTTCGAATACAGCCAGAAAGGAATTGGGCTGTCATTTGTTGAGGTTGTGTCGACCTGTAACTCAGGATGGAAAATGTCTCCCGTCGATGCCAACAAATGGATGGTCGAGAACATGTTCAAGAAATATCCGATCGGGGACATCAAGGATGTGTTGAGTGACAAATGACAATCATGTCCAGGAAACAAAAGACCCGAACCATTATAAGATACGAATAAAAAGATGAAAGAAGAAATAATCATAGCAGGCTTCGGAGGGCAGGGAGTGCTTTCCATGGGCAAGATTCTCGCATATTCAGCCATTATGCAGGACATGGAGGTCACATGGATGCCTTCATACGGACCGGAGATGAGAGGCGGTACGGCAAATGTTTGCGTCATATTGAGCGACAAGAAGATAGGTTCACCCATCGTCACAAAATACGACACCGCCATCATTCTCAACCAGCAGTCAATGGACAAGTTCGAGCAGACGGTAAAGCCGGGCGGATGGCTTGTATATGACCCGAGCGGCATCACCAGACATCCGTCAAGGACGGACATCAACATCTGCCGCATAGATGCCATCGAGGGAGCGGCGAGAATAGGCAACTCAAAAGTATACAATATGGTCGTCCTCGGCGGATTCCTTGCCGTCAAGCCGATTGTGTCCCTTGAAAATGTCGAGAAAGGACTTGGGAAATCAATTCCTGCAAGATACAGCAGTCTGATTCCGATGAACAAGGCCGCCATTGAAGACGGGATGGAACATGTTGAGATTGTCCACAGAATCTGAATCCGGGGGATAACATTTTCTTTGTCATTATCATAAAAAATTCTAACTTTGCAGAGTGTTCAAAAATGTCCGTTACAATGATTGAAGACATCAGGACAGACTTCAGAAAACTGATTGCAGCATACGAAGCGCAGCGGGTTGAAAACGGGAGTCTGAAAAAGAAACTTCAGGAGTGTATGGACATGAATGAAGAATACAGGAAGCAGATTTTTGAGTTAGAAAAAGAAATTGATAGCCTGAGGCTGGCCGATGCCATGACAATGTCATCCGGAGGGAAAAAGGAGGCGAGGGAAAGGATTGACAGGATGATAAAGGCGGTCGACAAGTGCATTTCCATGGTAGGAAATGTCCGGGAGAGTGACGATGGAAAGGAACATCACGATCAAGGTTGCGGGGCAAGAATATGAGCTTACTGCTGAATCGCCTGAACATGAAAGCATCCTCAGGGATGCGGCAAGGATTGTCAACAGGCAGATTGAGAAAATCAATTCCGGCAATACTACTGGAAAAAGCAGGACCGAGGTCATCGTGATGGCAGCATTCACAATAAGTACCGGATATGTGATGCAGAACAGAATGCTGAAGAAACTTCAAGAAGAAGAATCCCGGCTGCACAGAGAAATTGAAGGTTATCTTGACAACATTGATAAAATTAGCCGTTAGTTACTTATTTTGCTGAAATCATCAAATTACATTAAGTAACCGAGTCAACTCGAATGGCAATGACAGGCCCAGGTTACCCTTACGGGGATTCCGCTTGCGGGACGGGGGAAGCCAGAACCAATTTCGGACCTCAAATCTTATTTTCATAAGATTTCCAGACAATCAGACTAACGGCTTTTAATATCTAACTTGCCGGTCAGCTTCCCTGAAGCCTGACCGGCTTTTTTATGAATACACACATAGCTGACACAACATAAATTGATATCTTGATATGGAAATATTATTTTATTTTTTAGCGGCGGCCATAGGAGCCATCATTGCTGTCGGGACATATATATTCGTCCATAAACTCATGCTCAAGGGGCAAAAAGATGAAATCATCCAAAAGGCCGAGCTGGAAGCTGAAAACATCCGGAAGGAAAAGATTTTTCAGGCCAAGGAGAAGTTCCTGCAGCTAAAGAGCGAACACGAGCAGTACATCAACGAGAAGAACAACCAGCTTCATGAAGCCGAAAACAGGCTCAAGCAAAAGGAAAATACTGTAAACCAGCTGAATTCAGAACTCGGCAGAAAGCACCGCGAAGCCGATGCCATCAGAGAGAACCTGAAGAGTCAGGTTGAAATAGTCAACAAAAAGGCTGAAGAATACGAGAAACTCCGCACTGAAGCCATCAGGCAGATAGAAAATATCGCAGGCATGACCGCATCTGAAGCCAAGAACCAGCTTATGGAAAACATGAAAGCCGAAGCACGGTCCCAGGCCCAGTCTTATATCAACGATGTGATGGATGACGCAAGGATGAATGCCAGCAAGGAAGCCAAGAGAATAGTCATCAACACGATACAGAGGACTGCCACAGAGACGGCCATTGAAAATGCCGTGACAGTATTCAATATAGAAAGTGATGAAATCAAAGGACGCATCATCGGACGCGAAGGGCGCAACATCAGAGCTCTGGAAGCCGCGACAGGAGTAGAAATCGTTGTGGACGATACTCCGGAAGCCATACTTCTTTCTGCGTTTGATCCTGTCAGGAGAGAAGTGGCAAGACTTGCGCTTCACCAGCTTGTTGTAGACGGACGCATCCATCCGGCACGAATAGAAGAAGTCGTGGCAAAGGTCCAGAAGCAACTCGAAGAAGAGATTCTTGAGACAGGGAAACGCACATGTATAGACCTCGGCATCCACGGCATGCACATTGAGCTCGTAAAGCTGATAGGACGCATGAAATACCGGTCTTCATACGGACAGAACCTTCTCCAGCATTCACGGGAAGTGGCAAACCTCTGCGCAACGATGGCTTCGGAACTCGGACTCAACCCGAAAATCGCCAAGAGAGCAGGACTTCTCCATGACATAGGAAAAGTTTCTGACGAAGATCCGGAGCTTCCTCATGCAATCCTTGGCATGAGGCTCGCGGAAAAATACAAGGAAAAGCCGGAAGTATGCAATGCCATCGGTGCTCACCACGAGGAAATCGAAATGACATCCATCATTTCTCCTCTTGTGATGGTCGGGGATGCCATTTCAGGGGCCCGTCCAGGTGCAAGGCGTGAAGTGATTGAGTCATACATCAAGAGGCTCCGCGATATGGAAAACATCGCAAAATCATATCAGGGAGTCACCAAGACATACGCAATCCAGGCGGGAAGAGAACTAAGGGTGATTGTCGGAGCGGACCAGGTCAGCGACAAGGACGCCGAGACCCTTTCAGCAGAAATAGCAAAAAAGATACAGGAAGAAATGGTTTATCCGGGACAGGTAAAAATCACAGTCATCAGAGAAACAAGGTCTGTGGCCTTTGCCAAATAACCGGAGACTTCCGTCAGATAAGTACAGATATTCAAGAGACCCTTTGCAGTGAAAAATACATTCAGGAAAATATTGCTTTCGGGCATGGCGGCACTATCTGCCGCCATAGCCGTATCGGCACAATTGCCAGGAGAAGCTCTCTCCACAGTCAAATGGAATGTTACATGGGAGCATGTATCAGCGGACACATGCCGGATAATTTTCAACGGCAGCATATCTGAAGGATGGCATACATATGACACCCGCAGCAGCCTGTACCCGACAGATGTGATTTTCGGGGAAAATCCTTCAGGTTATGTTCTGAGCGGGGAACTTCATGAAATTTCCACTCCTGTGCCTTTCGAAGGCGAACCGGTATTCTTTGATGAAATAATATTGGCACAGGATATTGTCCTGACAGATGAAAATGCTGCCGTAAACGGAGAAATCACATGGATGGCCTGCACAGAGACCCAGTGCGCATCACCGGAATTCCTTGAATTTGAAGTAATGCTGTCCGGGACACCCCGGCAGGCTTCACCCCATCAGGAAGCAGTTCAGCAGGCAGCAGATGAGGGCGGGAGCGGAAAAGGCTTCAACTGGGCGCTTGTCATAGAGGCAGTGCTCTGGGGATTCGCCGCCCTGCTTACCCCATGCGTCTTTCCTATGGTACCGATGACAGTATCATTTTTCCTCAAAGGTGCATCATCACCGGCGGCAGGGAGATTCCGCGCATCCATGTACGGCCTGTTCATCATTCTACTTTATACCGTGCCGATTTCCCTGATAATCCTCATCACGAGACTGGCCGGAGGAGACGCCGTCACGGCAGACATATTCAACTGGCTTGCAACACATTGGATTCCGAACATAATTTTCTTCATTGTGTTCATGATATTCGCCGCATCATTCTTCGGAGCCTTCGAAATCACACTGCCGTCATCCCTTGTGAACAAGAGCGACAAAGGGGCAGACAAGAAGGGTCTTGCCGGAATATTCTTCATGGCCCTGACCCTTGTGCTTGTGTCATTCTCCTGTACCGGTCCTATTGTCGGCTCCGTGCTTATCAAGGCCACACAGGGAGAATTCTGGGAGCCGATGGTCGCCATGCTGGCATTCTCACTCGCATTTGCACTTCCTTTCACAGTACTTGCCCTCTTCCCGTCCCTGCTGAAGAATCTTCCGAAGAGCGGAGGCTGGCTCAATTCAGTGAAAGTCGTGCTCGGATTCATTGAGGTTGCCCTCGGATTCAAATTCCTCAGCGTCGCAGACCAGACCTACCATTGGGGACTGCTTGACAGGGAAGTTTACCTTGCCATCTGGATTGTGACATTCTCCCTTCTGGGGCTGTATCTTCTCGGAAAAATCAGGTTTGCGCATGACGACAAGCCAGAGCACCTGTCTGTAACAAGGCTTGCCCTGGCAATAGCAGTCTTCTCTTTCGTGGTATATATGATTCCAGGTATGTTCGGGGCGCCGCTCAAGGCCCTTTCGGGCTATCTGCCGCCTCTCACGACACAGGATTTTGTCATCGGCTCAGGCTCCTCCGCACAAGTTCAGACAGGCCGGGCCGCAGAAGCAGAAAACAGATTCGGCCTGCATCTTCCGCTCGGACTTGAAGGATACTTCACCATCGAGGAAGGGCTTGCCGCGGCCAAAGAGGCCGGGAAGCCGGTATTCGTCGACATCACAGGCCACGGCTGCGTCAACTGCCGCGAAATGGAATCAAGAGTATGGAGCGACCCTCAGGTGCTTGACATCCTCAGGAATGAATATGTCATTGTAGCCCTGTACACGGACGACAAGACAAGGCTCGACAAAGACGAATGGGTCGAGACCGAAAACGGAGACATCCTCAAGGATCTCGGACGGGTCAACTCATACATTGCCCGCACAAGATTCGGAGTAAATGCCCAGCCTAACTATGTGCTTCTGTCCCCTGACGGGGAACTCCTTGCCCCGGTCAGAGGCTATGACCTCAGCATCCCGGGATTCATAGAATTTCTTGAATCAGGGCTGAAAGACAGGTAAAGCAGGCAAAGCAGGCCGCAAAGCCCATTCAGGCAAGGCGCAAACCGTATTTGACCCACATACAAATCAGGCTCATTCCCGTGGAGGGAACATCAGCTTCATGTCCTTGTCCATCAGTCTGTCCGCAATTGCCGCAGGGATGAAATGCCACTCACCTATCAGTTCCGGACTGCCGATGACATCCGGATCTATTGAGCCATGTTCCTGCAGATAATCATAGACAAGTTCCCTGATTTCGGGATATCGCGCTACAATGCGGCTGTCAATCGAATCAGTGTCTATGCCTGCTCCTTCCCGAAGGATACCGCCGCCTCCGCTGGCGCGGTATGAGGTCATGGCAACATTATATTCAGCATCTTCGCTGAACGGAGACCCGTCTGCCAAAGACTTGACTGTGATACGGCTGCCTGCAGGCTTTGTCACATCAACATCATATACAAGACCTCCGGCAGAATCAAAATTATAGCTTCGTCCGACAAATGACCAGCGTTTCTGTCCTGTCCTCGGATCCGGTTCATTGACAATCCTGAGGATATGCTCATCTCCACGGCCTTTAACCGTATTCACCCAGGCCGCATAGGAATATTCAAGGCAGTCACGGACCTCCTTACCGGTCATTCTGACGACATAAAGCTGGTTCTCGAACGGATAGACGGTAAACAAATCATTATACAGGAGAGTTCCGGGACGGACATATCCGTTGAAAGTCAGAGGGGCAGCCAAAGACAGCCGGGCCTCAGGCACTGACAGGGACACTGCATGAAGAAGATTGATATAGTCACTCATGCCGGCATAGGCATCACGGGTGCGGAGCGGGACCTTAAGTTCCCCGACAGGGCGCAAGGTAAATTCCCTGACGGCTTCATAGTCGGAACGGAACATCTCCTTCATTTCCGTGTCTACCTTTTCCTTGCGCACAGGCATGAGACAGGCCTCAAGAGTCTTGGAGATGCACTTTCCGTCCTTGATCTCCAGGGTCACTGTCCCGGAGCCGACATTGCGGCAATGGCTGCCGGAATTGATCAGACAGATACTGTCGTTCTGGGCCACGAATGGCCTGTGGTCGTGTGCACATACAAGGAAATCTACACCCTTCAGGCTTTTGAACAAATCCAGGCCCTGACTCTCAAGCTGTGCGCCGTCTCCATTCCCGGTGCCGGCATGGACGGCCACAATCACAAGATGAGGCTTCTCCTTTTCAATCACCCTGTCCACATCATTCTGGACAAGCGGAACAAGAGACTCGAATCTCATTCCGCTCCACAAGCTGTATGACAGCCAGTTTTTAATGTTAGGATTGGTAAAGCCGAGCACGGCTATCTTCACTCCATGCCGCTTCAGAATGACATAATCCTGAAAATAAGGCTTCCCTGAAGCATCCGCTATGGCATTGGCGGCCAGCAGCGGAGTCTTCATCTCCTTGTCAAGCCTGTCATATACGGAATGCCCGGTCTCTATGTCATGATTGCCTACGGCCACGGCATCATATTCCATATAATCCGCCATCCGGCCATACAGATGCGGAGTCAAGGTATCCACATAATTGAAATAATAGGCAGCATTGTCTCCCTGAAGACAGTCTCCGGCATCTATGAGAACGACATTCTCTCCTCCGACTGCCGCGCGCACGCTGTCCACAAGATATGATACGGCAAGAAGAGAGTTCTTCGTTCTGTCTCCAACATAGACGGAATCAAAATAACATCCGTGCACATCATTGGTCGTAAGAATCCGGAATGTATACTTGCCGTCCCGGGGACCGCCGCAGCCAGACAGCAGCATCATAAGGAGCGGCAAAACCGTCAGAAGAAAATTTCTTTTCATAATATCATTCATTTAAGAATTTTCTGGCAAAAATATTTGATTCAAGGGCATTCCAAGTCAATCAGCTGCCTGCAGAATCGGGAAAGATGCTCTGTACCTGAGCATTTCCGCCATATCAAGCGAAGCATATATGACATTGGTCCCGTCAATTTCCAGCATAGACTCCCGGCTCCGGCCCCTGTGGTTGACGACTGCAGAACCTCCTGCATACTCAAGCATCAGGTCCTTCCCTGAACGGTTGCAGAAAGCGACATAGCATACATTTTCTATCGCCCTTGCCTCAACAAGCACCTGGGCGACCTTTTTCCTTACCGAGGGCCAGTTCGCCACATTCAGGTACAGGTCGTACGGATTTCCTTTGATATTCCTCATCCACACCGGGAAGCGCAGGTCAAAGCATATACCTGGCATGATTCTCCAGCCCTTGTACTCTATGACGGTCCTTTCTGTCCCCGGGGCATAATTTATGTCCTCTCCTCCAAGAAAAAGATGACGCTTGTCATATTGCCCCGCGACCCCTGACGGAGTCACAAAATAAAAACGGTTGAACCTCCTGCCGTCAGGCATGACTACAGGTATGGAGCCTGCTACAGCACAGTCATACAATCCGGCTGTACGCTCCATCCACACAAGCGACTCTGAGGAATCCGGCCTTTCAGCCACCTGCGGATTCATAGTGAAGCCGGTGCTGAAAAATTCCGGCAGGACTATGATATCCGGCACCGGCATCCGACCTTCAGAGCCGCCCGGGATATCGTCTGAATAACAATACCTGAAAAGATGCTCCACAAGCATGTCAAGTCTTGACAAATTCATGGAAGTCATCTCCCATTCAGGTGAAAATTCCAGCAAAGCCAGGTTCAGAGTCTTGGAAGTAACCCTGACCTCAGCTTCTTTTGTTCTTTTTCTACCCAACAGCATGCCGATAAATTTTATTTGCAAATCCCAGTTACATTTTCCGTGTTGCTACGCTTCAGCGCTTTGATGCACAAGACCGGAGCAATTCCTGCAGATTGAAATGCACGGTGACCATCTGCTGCCAGCCGGCATAACCTCCGCAGAAATGCAGGACAGCGGCCACCTTCAGGTCGACAAAATCCGAAATCCGGGGTGAATAGAACACTTCCAGCCTGTCATAGCAATGCCATCCCTCCATGTCGCGGAGACGGTAGAACGGATTCCCGAAATACAGGTCCGTCGCATATATGTCACCTCCGGTTCCGACACTATTATAATACAGCATGATATTCCGGCCGTAATAGAACCTGTTGCTGATACCCGCATTCCATTTCCCGATTCCGCACACAACCTCTGCCCCTCCCGGTGCGACATATTCATGCACCAGCTCCCTGTCGTTCTGCAGAGCCTGCAGCCATCCGACCGACACATGCAGCATCTGAAGCGGCACAAGTCCAGAAAAATCAAAATCAGCGTAAGGATTGAGCAGTATATTGTCAACCACTCCAGGAGCATTGGCCGAACCGGCAAAATGATACATGTACCCTGCATAGCCGAGAGTCACTATCCTGCCGAGCCTCCCTTTTCCTGAACTGAAGATGACAAAACGCTCCCTGCTCTCCTTTCCTGCCATTCCCATCCAGTCGCATCCTACTTCATAATATGCTTTGGGGCGGCTGAACTGAATGAGAAGCCCCTCAAGATTGTTGTCATACCATCTGAAAGAATCCGAGACAAATGCCGGGGAATATTCTCCCCTCAAAAAACGCCTCGGGAAAATGCCGGCCGTCATGGAAAAGTCAGTCTTCCCTATCCTGCTGCGCAGGTTATAATATATGAGAATCTCTCCGAAAAGGTCAAGATTGCCGCTTGTGCGTGAATAAAGGCTGTCTGCACTTTCGGCGGACTCAGACCGGCCGAAGTCTTTCATTACATCTATTCCTGCCATCAGTCTGTGGATGGTTCCGTTCCGCTGGGCCAGGGACACTCCCACTGCCGGGGTCAGGCGGGCCCCTATTATAGTGTATGACGGCAACGCATTGCTGTGCGAGAATTCCCTGTTGTCAAAATTCATCTCAAAGTCAAGGTCATACGCGAACCGGACTCTGTCCTGACCTGAGCCTGACACAGAGACAGAAGAAGAATCTCCTGTACAAGTCTTTTCCCCGGACATTCCTTCTGTTTCCGTGGAAAAGAGAAGGAATAAAATAAAGAGAAACGCAACTTTCCCGTACTTCATCGACAAATGCATATTACCGTATCTGATTGCCGTACAAAATTAGTAAATTTGGCGCAGAATCAAACTCATGATGACATGTTGAAACTGCAGACTCCTGTTGACTGCGGCAAAAGCCGGATACAAATCTCATACAAAGACAGAATCATGATACTCGGCAGCTGCTTTGCCGACAATATAGGGGCAAAGATGTCTGCCCTTGGCTTCGATGTATGCGTCAATCCATTCGGCACACTGTACAACCCGCAGTCAATCTGCAATTCACTCTCCAGGCTCACGGAGTGCAGTGAATTTACCATGGAAGACTGCGAGCCGATGGGCAGCAGAGCCGGTCTGGTCTGCTCTTTCAGCCATCACACCTCCTTTGCAAGGAATAATCCGGAGGACTTCCTTGAAAATGCCAACCACCGGCTCCATAAGGCATCCGACTTCTGGCACAGCTGCAACAAAGTCATGATAACCCTCGGCACCAGCTGGTGCTACAGACACATAGCCGGAGACATCATTGTCTCCAACTGTCTCAAGAGGGATGCCCGCGAGTTCGTCAGAGAACGCATGGAACCCGAGGACACCGTCAAGGCCCTGTCTGAAATCATCAGGAACGACAGTCCTGACAAGACTCCCGGCATCGGAGGAAAAAGCTTCATCCTGACTGTCAGCCCTGTCAGACATTTCAAGGATGGGGCGCACGGCAATCAGGTCAGCAAGGCCTCCCTGCTGCTTGCCGCTGACAGGCTCTGCTCCATCTTCCATGACAGGTGCGAATATTTCCCGTCCTACGAAATCATGATGGACGAGCTCCGCGACTACCGTTTCTATGCCGATGACATGCTCCATCCGTCAGACCAGGCCGTCGGTTACATCTGGGACAGATTCTGCGACTTCGCCCTTCCCGATGAAGACCGGCAGCAGCTCGCCGCCAATGAAAAACGTCTCAGACAGTCCGGACACCGCCCGATTCTGCGGGGATAAATCCCTCTCAAATTATTTCCAAAAAAATTTGTAGAATTGAAATTGATGCCTATATTTGCAGTATATTACAACACTAATACACTGTTTAACAAATACAGGTTATGATAACTATTGATGACATCACTTTCAGCTACGGCAACAATACTGTGCTGAAAAACATTTCAATGAAACTTGAGGAGGGAAAGGTCTACGGCCTGCTCGGAGAAAACGGCGTGGGCAAGACTACTCTTCTCACTCTGCTGTGCGGACTCAAGAAAGCGGGCAGCGGCCGGATTGACATCGACGGATACGACCCGTTTGAAAGAAAACCTTCATTTCTGTCTCTGGAATATTTCCTGAGCGACGAAGTCGCTGAGCAATCCATGACGGCGGAAGCATACGCGAAGAACTACGGCAAGTTCTGGAACGGCTTTGAACTTGACAAATTCAGGAAACTGATGGAGATTTTCGAGACTGACCCTGGCCAGAAAATGAACAGAATGTCTTTCGGACAGCTCAAGAAGTCATACATTTCCTTTGCGCTTGCCTGCAACTGCAAGTATCTCTTCATGGACGAGCCTACCAACGGGCTGGACATACCTTCGAAAGCACAGTTCAGGAAAGCGGTCACGAAATATACTGCCGAAGACTCTACTCTGCTCATTTCCACCCATCAGGTAAGAGACCTTGAGAACATCATTGACCCAATAATCATACTTGACCGGCAGGATGTCCTTCTCAATGCCTCCCTCGATGAAATTTCGCAGAAACTTTTCTTTGACTACTCGAATGAGAAGCATCCGGAGGCGCTGTACAGCGAACTGATACCCGGAGGCAGCATCCAGGTCCTTCTGAATACTTCCGGAGAAGAAAGCAAGGTCAACATCGAGGCCTTGTTCAACACCGTTCATCTCCACAAGGAGCTGGTCAAGGGCATATTCTCAAAATAAAAGATTTTCATGACATTGCATACCCCATGAACTCGCACCATACGGAATTTCAGACCATAAACCAAATGACACACAAAATGGACGACATATTCAATTTCAGAAGATTCGGAAAATATTTCCTGAGCGATCTTACAAGGCTTTATTCAGACAACTGGCTCAAGATACTCTGCTTCGGACTAATCCCGGTTTTTGCAGCAGTGCTGTCACTGATGTTCTCGCTGATCGGGAACTACGGCTACAGTTATGCAGGCATCGGGACACGGGAAACTTTCTGGAGCATCTCGGTTGTAATTTTCTCCATCTGGCTGCCGGCGGCATGCTTCGGCTATGTCACGGAAAAGAGAGCCGGCGGGAATTTCATACTTGTCCCCGCCTCGACATTCGAGAAGACGGCAAGCATGATAATAAATACGGCTGTCACCATACCGGCCGCCTTCATTGCCATTTATATGGCATCCGACTTCCTGTGCACAATCGTCAGCGGCGAAGGAATCCGTGAATCACTCGCCGTCCACATCAGCCAAGGCAGATTCTTCAGCATTGCAATGGCGGGAATGACAGGACGCATGCTCCTGAGTGTACATGCAGGAATACTGTTCTTTCTCCTCGGAGCCATATTTTTCAGGAAAGGGAAAATATCCAAGAGTATTCTCGTTCTCTTCGGGCTCAGCATAATCATACTGTTTGCAGCCTTCTTTGTCCTGAAAGATATAGCAAACATGTCTGCGGAAGAACTGGATATGATCGCCGAAACTGACTTCCGCACATGGGCCACAGTACTGGCAGTCCTTCAGATTATTGTATTTTACATTCTCATTTATTTCAGAATCAGAAAAATCCAATATTAGACCGCACTATGGAATTTGATGCTAACAGACCGATATACTTACAGATATGCGACTCCGTCTGCGACAGGGTCCTCTCCGGGGAACTGGAGCAGGGAGAAAGGATTCCTTCTGTCAGGGACTTCAGTGCGGAAATCGGAGTAAATCCCAATACAGTAATGCGCAGCTATGAAAAACTCACTGACACAGGAATCATCTACAACAAAAGGGGCATCGGCTACTTCATTGCAGACAATGCCAGAGATACTGTACTCAGGCAGCAGAGAGATGACTTCATCAATAACGATGTGCCTCAGATACTCAAGAAGATGAAACTTCTCGGACTGAGCCCGGAAGAAGTCTTCTTCCCCAAATGAAAGGGAAATGCGGAATCACCGGCAGGACATCCGCCGGGAATATCAGTCAGGTCCGTTTCAACGGCGCGGACGTCCCATGTTGCGCATAGCCCCGGCCATGCCGCCTCCCATGACGGTCTTCATCATCTTGCGCGTGCTCTCAAACTGTTTCAACAGCCTGTTTACTTCAGGAAGAGATGTGCCGCTGCCGTCTGCAATGCGCTTGCGGCGGCTGCCGTTGATGATTTCAGGTTTCTCCCTCTCCTGCGGGGTCATTGACATGATGATGGCCTCTATGCTCTTGAACGAGTCATTGTCTATGTCCACATCCTTGAGGGCCTTGCCCATGCCCGGAATCATGGAGGCAAGGTCCTTGATGTTGCCCATCTTCTTCACCTGCTGGATCTGCTCGTAGAAATCCATGAGCGTGAACTGGTTCTTGGCGAGCTTCTTCTTCAGTTTGCGGGCCTGCTCCTCATCAAACTGCTCCTGTGCCTTCTCCACGAGGGTAACGACATCTCCCATACCGAGAATACGGTCTGCGATACGCTTCGGGTGGAAGACATCGAGTGCTTCCATCTTCTCTCCCGTGCTGACGAACTTGATGGGCTTGCCGACGACGGCCTTGATTGAAAGGGCTGCACCGCCTCTGGTGTCTCCGTCCATCTTGGTCAGAACCACACCGTCGAAATCCAGCCTGTCGTTGAATGCCCTGGCAGTCTCCACGGCATCCTGACCTGTCATCGCATCCACGACGAACAATGTCTCGGTCGGCTTCACGGCATCGTGGACTGCCGCAATCTCGTCCATAAGCTCCTGGTCAACGGCAAGACGGCCTGCGGTATCTATGACTACAACCGAATATCCTTCCCTTCTGGCATATGCCACGGCATTGCGGGCGATTCTCACCGGATCCTTCACATCAGGTTCGGTATATACCGGCACATCCACCTGCCCGGCGAGGACCTTCAGCTGGTCAATTGCCGCCGGACGGAATGTATCGCAGGCGGCAAGCAGCACCTTCATTCCTTTCTTGCTCTTGATATAGAGGGCGAGCTTGCCGCACAAGGTAGTCTTTCCTGAACCGTTCAGACCGGCGACGAGAACAACTCCGGGCTGTCCCTTGACATTGATGTCGCTGGACTCGCTTCCCATCAGGGCAGCCAGCTCGTCATGGACAATCTTGACCATCATCTGCTCCGGCTTCACGGCCGTAAGCACATTCATGCCGATGGCCTTCTGCTTCACGTCATCACAGAACTGCTTGGCTATCTTGTAGCTGACATCGGCATCAAGCAGAGCGCGCCTGATGTCCTTCAGCGTCTCCGCAACATTTATTTCAGTAATCTTGCCTTCTCCCTTCAGTATCTTGAAGGAGCGTTCAAGTCTTTCAACGAGATTTTCAAACATAAGCTATATTTTGCAAAACCTTGCAAAGGTAATGTTTTTATTGCAAGTCCAGTCTTAATTTTCACTAATCAGCCGGATATTCGCTTTCCTGCTGCAAAAGGTCATCCGAATATACAGCCGGAGCCAAATCCCTCAGATTGTATCTGCTGGACATCACTTGTCCATAAGCTCCGGCACTGCGGATGGCCATGACATCATTCCTGCGGCTCTGCGGAAGAAGGCGTCCGGCACCCCACACATCGCTGGATTCGCACACTGGCCCGACCACATCATATGCCTGCAGGCCTTCAGCTGCATCAGAGTCTGCCGCAGGTTCAGGAGAATTCCCCGGTCTGTGCATTGCGGACAGATTCTCAATCTTATGATAGGCACCGTACAGAGCAGGACGGATGAGGTCATTCATGCCGGCATCAAGTATAAGGAATGTCTTTGTCTCCCCGCTCTTGACAAACAGCACCCTTGAAACCAGTGTCCCGCATTGGGCGACAACTGAACGGCCCGGCTCCACATGCACGGACTGCCACGGACGGAGAGGAAGATTATCCGATATAGTCTTGAACCACAATGCAAAGTCCGGCACGGGAGTCCCGTCCGGATCTTCATAGTCAACTCCGAGCCCTCCGCCAAGGTCTATGTTTTCAACCGTAAGCCCTTTGTCTTCGAACCACGAGACAATCTCAGCGGCTCTCCGGCATTCAAGCCCGTAGATTTCAGCCACATCCGTTATCTGTGACCCGATATGGAAATGCAGGCCCTGAAAATTAACGGAGCCGCACTGCCCAAGGAGCTGCACGAGCGGCTCAAATTCATGGCGTGATATCCCGAACTTGTTCTCATACAGTCCGGTAGTCACATACTTGTGCGTATGCGCGTCAATATCGGGGTTGATTCTCACTGACACATTTGCCCTCACGCCGAGCGATGCTGCAAGAGAATTCACGACGGATATCTCTTCAAGAGACTCGCAGTTGAAAGTACCTATGCCAAGCTTCAGCGATGAAATGATTTCCCTGTCAGTCTTCCCCACCCCCGCAAACACAATATCCTTCGGGAGAAAACCGCACCGCGAAGAATACAGCACCTCGTTCCCGCTCACACAATCTGCACCGAAGCCGAAGGATGCAATGTACTTCATGAGCCGCTCCTGAGAATTGGCCTTGACGGCATAATGGACCCTTATGCCATATCTTGACGCCAGCGAGGCAAGCTCCCCGACTGTCCGGCGGAAAAGCCTCATGTCGTAAAAATAAAAGGGGGTCTCGGCCTCCGCAAAGACATCATGAAGATTACTGCTGTGCAAAATATCCGGTACTTTCATATTTTTAAACGCAAACGGTTGCAAAAATAGGGAAAATTTCGTTAATTTCGCGGTTCAAAATGTTATAAAAATGGAAAAAGGACCTATTTCACAGTTCATTACCCACCATTACCGTCATTTCAACTCTGCCACACTTGTAGATGCGGCCAAGGCATTTGACGAGCACATCAACAGAGGTGGAAAAATGATGTTGGCAATGGCCGGAGCCATGAGTACGGCCGAACTCGGCATTTCTCTCGCCGAGATGATCCGTCAGGACAAATTCCAGATTGTATCCTGCTCGGCCAACAATCTGGAAGAAGACATCATGAATCTGGTGGCACATTCCCACTACTACAGAGTACCCGGCTACAGGGACCTTACTCCCGCTCAGGAGAAAGAGCTCCTTGACAACCACATGAACCGTGTCACAGATACATGCATCCCTGAAGAGGAGGCATTCCGCCGCCTCGAGCACCATCTCCTCGATGTCTGGAAAGACATGCAGGCAAAGGGAGAGAGACTGCTTCCTTATGAAGTGATGTACAGGCTTCTGCGCAGCGGCGTCCTCGAGCAGTACTACGAAATCGACCCTAAGGACAGCTGGGTTCTCGCAGCCTGCGAGAAAAATATCCCTATCGTTGTCCCGGCTTGGGAAGACTGCACGACCGGCAATATTTTCGCCGCCCACTGCATCAAGGGAGAGCTTGACCCTCACATCATCAAGAACGGCATAGAGACCATGATGTTCCTCACCGACTGGTACAAGAACAACTCCGGCGGCGAAGGCGTGGGATTCTACCAGATCGGAGGTGGTACGGCCGGAGACTTCCCTATCTGTGTCGTGCCTATGATGGAGCAGGACCTCGGCTGGACAGGCACACCGCTCTGGAAATACTTCTGCCAGATTTCCGACAGCACCACATCATACGGCTCATATTCAGGTGCCGTTCCTAACGAGAAGATCACATGGGGCAAGCTTGATGTAGATACCCCGCGCTTCATCGTGGAGTCGGACGCCACAATAGTGGCTCCGCTGATGTTCGCATACATACTCGGGTGGTAACTGTCACCCGGGACGGACATACAGGGATTCCGGACACCGGATATCCGGAATCCCTTTTTTAATTTGAATTCTGCTCAATTCGGGACATTTCTTGACCTGCACACAAATGTTGTCGCTATTTCTGGACATACGGTTAATCCAGGGTATTGCTTTGACAGTATCGCTGACACTGGCTGTGCTCATCATGCTCATAAATGTCCCCAAGACAGAATACGCGAAGAAGCTCACACGGGCAAAGACGACCATTGCGACCAATTTTCTGGTAGGAGCATTTGTCTTCGGATATACACTGTATCACTCCGACCTCCCCGACTACGGCGGATTTTCTGTTCTTACGACACTTATAATAGCGGCATTCTCCTCTATACTGATGTCGTATTCCCTGATAAATCTCATGCAGCCGAGATACATCGACTCCGGAAGATTCATGATCAGCGTATTCATCCTGTTTGTCGTAAGCGCTCTGCTGACAGAAAGTTTTTTCTCAGACAATGCCTTGTTTCACAAGGGTATGCTTGTTACGGCAATCATACTCTTTGTCATTCAGAACTCATATCTTATAATAATATTCGACAAGGCTTACAGAAAATCGCTTGAGCTGCTTGAAAAATACTATGACGAAGATGAGGAGCACAAGGTGAAATGGATCAGGTTCTGCTACATCCTTACAATGCTCACGACCATGTTCGTGCTGATATACATGTTCCTGCCCCAGAATCTCATCATAATCTACAATTTCTTCTATATACTTTATATGGTATATTTCGCAGGCAATTTCATCTCATTCCTCGGCAGTCACAAATTGCTTCTCGATGCATTCGGGCACAGCGCATTCAGTGAGCAGAGGTCTTTCAGGAAAAAGAAAACGGCAAAAGAAAGAAAACATGAGAATGAAAATATTCCCGGAGGACTCAACACTGATGATGTCAGTTCAGAATTTTCGGCAATAGAAGCCTCTCTGAAAAAATGGGTCTCTGAAAAAAAATACAGGGAATATGACAAGAGCCGGGAAGAAACCGCCCATGAAATAGGCACGACAAGGGAAATGCTCCAGCTTTATTTTTCAGAAAAAGTAGGAGAAGACTTCAGGACATGGAGAACAAGGCTGCGCATCAATGACGCCAAGCAGATGCTCCTTGAAAAAAAGGAGACTTCAATCAACCTCATCGGTGAAATTGCCGGATTCAGCGACAGATCCAATTTCCATCGCCAGTTCACCAAATTCGTAGGATGCACGCCAAAGAAATGGAGAGATACTGCCGGCAATCCGGATGCCGCAGCATAGTGCGTCACATTCCCGAATCCATATAGAGTGGAGGCATATTGAAAAAATACAGGCCATGCTCCCTGTCATAGAAGCTGTCAGCCCATGAATAAATACCGGTAACATAAGACTCCCCGCCGGAATCATTCATGACAGAGACTTTTATGAGAATGTCCCCCTCAAGGACAAAACTCAGATTGACTTCATAATACCCCGATGCCGATGTCTCCCCCAGGGAAGATGCTGCCAGTGTTTCAAAAGCGACATCCCTGCGCCCGTATACGGAGACCGTGACCGGCTGAAATGAAGCAGGGTCATCCGGACTGGATTCCGGCTGATATACATACCCCCGGACAGAGAGACTTACGCGTCCGAAAGCATCTGTCATCACCTCTTCATCGGACATCATCTTGCACGAGCACAGAAGAGACAGCACTGCGGCAAAAAGAATAAAATATCTGAAACAATTTGTCATCCGGCATTGAATTATACCGGTTCAGGATTAATACACGGCGCAAATATAACGCATTTTCGTGATTGGGCAAGACAAGTGCGGCAAAAACAGGAAAAAAACAGGCGGCTGCCGTCAGTATTGCTGCACGGCCGCCGCCTGTGAATCTGTTGAAATATTGCTGCTACTGATGAGCCGGACGCAGAAGGTCAAGAACGACTTTGACAGGATTGAATGTCTCAAGAGGGACTTCAACGAACATTGTGTTCCAGTCGCTCATGGAGCCGTTCCAGAGTCCCGGGAGCTCAAGTGCCTTGAGTTCCCTGCCCTGATAGCTCTTCGAGCTGATGAAGCCGGCATCATGATCCACATGTTCAAGAAGATTGAAAGGCTGTCCCTTGTAGTCGTGCAGGCAGCAGACAAGGTCAACCGGATTGAAATGAGTCGCTGACGAAAGTGCTGTTTTCGCTTGTTCATCGGACATGTTGATCTGTACGCTTTCAAGAATCTGAAGAGACGTGGAGCCGTCTTTCTCCGCTATTACGAACGGGCCTCCTCCGGGTTCGCCCTGATTCTTCACCATTCCGCACACACGCACCGGACGGTTGAGTTTCTTGCGCAGCATGGCGGCTCTTTCCGTACAGTCAGAGGCTTCCGGCAGTCTGATGCAAAGCTCCTTGTCAAGGAATGTCTCTATTCTGTCGCACAGGGCCCGGCCTTCCCCGGAGCAGACATCGGCGCAGGCATCAAGCTCGCGAAGATATCCGAATATCCTGTCCCTGAGCTCCAGACATTTGCCAAGAAGGACTTTCTTGTATTTTGCAGTCACCGGCAACAGCCGTTCGTTGGCCACATTGTCAATATTCTTTATGGAAACTATTTCCTCCTTGATATTGTTGAGATTATATATCAGGGCTCCGTGGCCGGCAGGGCGGAACAGCAGAGAATCTGTCTCCGTACGGAACGGCCGGTTCTCGACATCAACGGCAACCGTATCCGTAGCCTTGTTCTGATATGTGAATGTAATGTTGTATTTCACTCCATAGCGCTTTTCATAGGTATCCCTGACCAAAGCGTATGCTTCCTCAAAAAGCTGGCGATGCTCAGGAGATATTGTGACGACAATATTGGCAGTCCCGTCAGAATTGCGCATATAATTCTGAGCCTCGACAAGATGTTCGGCGAATGCCGTACGGACTTCGCCGTCCGCATAGCGGTGAAACTTGATGACGCCCTTGGGCTTGGCCCCGTAATTGAGGCCGCCGTCAGTGAGGGTACGCTCCAAAACGGATTTCCGGTAGTCTGGTGTGTTTTCGGGCTCTCCGAAAAGGTCTCTGTCATAAAAGGCAAATTCCTTGATATGTTCTGCAAACCGTGCGGCAGGAGAGTCCGGAGCAACATCAGCCCCGGAACGGAGAGTGTCCAATCCGCTGAAAAGATCCTTGAACATCCTTGATGCGGCTCCTGATGCCGGAACAAACTTGCACTTTCCGTTGACAGCTGCTCCTTCATAATACTTCCCGGCGGCCTCTTCTTCTGCGGCCGTCAGCACCTGGATTCCCCTTTCAGGAGTAGCAGGAGCCACAATCTTCATCCACGGAAAACCTTTTTTGAATCGTTCGATCTGTTCTTCAACAGTCTTGACAGACGAGCCTCTCTCCTCTATCTGTCTGATGTCTTTTTCTTCAAGCATACTTATCGGTTTGTTTAGTTCATCTTTCAAATTTACTAATAATTCTGATATAATGCTTCTATATTTATCGGATTATTTGAAAATCTTTGTCGGATTATTGAATTTTGACAAAATGCCTTTTATTTTTCGGCTTAAACATTATCTTTGCAAAGATGCAGGCAGCCGCTTGCAATATCTGACAATATTTAATGTCAGACAACAGTATTTGATAACACAACAGTTAATAACAGACAACAGTTCCAGAAAATGACACAGACAGGCAAATTTTCCGCATTTCTTGCCGCGGCAATGCTCTGCGCAGGAACCTTTCCGGCAACAGCACAGGATAATGAAGATGGATTCGACCTCGCAAGCCAGAGATATGAGCCGCAATATGTCAATCCGGTCACCGGAAAAGCCCTTGACCACAAGGGAATCATAGTCAATCCTACGCCACAGAGTCTTCAGAAGACAGATGACGGCTATCTCGACATATCAGCAGGCCTGAAAATCAAGGACAGGAAAAAATGTTTCGGAGAGATTCTCTCTGATTTCACCGGAGACGGGAAATGTCCGGTACTGACTGTAGATTTCGGAGAAAAGGCGGCGGCAAAAGCCGGAACAAGGGAGATTCCGGGAGCATATTCCCTTGAAGTCTCCGGCAAGGGGATCACTGTAACCGGATATGACGAAACCGGGGCATGGTACGGACTCGGGACACTCCGGCAGCTTGTCAGAGAGGGCAAAATACCTTTCGTCAGCATCCGGGACTGGCCTGACCTGCCTTTCAGAGGCGTCGTGGAAGGCTTCTACGGCACACCCTGGTCACATGAGGTAAGGCTCTCGCTCATCGACTTCTATGGAAAATTCAAGATGAACACTTATGTCTACGGGCCTAAGGACGACCCTTACCACAGCAGCCCCAACTGGAGAAAACCATATCCGGAGGACGAAGCGTTGAAAATCAGAGAGCTGGTGGAGGCCTGCAACAGGAATCACGTCGACTTCGTATGGGCCGTGCATCCGGGCAAAGACATCAGATGGGATGAAGAAGACTACGGAAATCTCGTGAACAAGTTCCAGATGATGTATGACCTCGGCGTCCGTTCCTTCGCCATTTTCTTTGACGACATCTCCGGAGAAGGGACCAATCCGGTCAGACAGGTAGAGCTCCTGAACAGACTCAACAAAGAATTCATAACAGCCAAGGGAGACGTGACTCCACTGATAATGTGCCCGACAGACTATTCCAGACTTTGGGCCAACCCTTCGCCCGAAGGCCCGCTGAGCATCTACGGAAGAACCCTTGACCCGAGCATCCAGATTTTCTGGACAGGAGATTCAGTATGCAGCGACCTCACTGCCGAAACCATGGAATGGGTGGACTCGCGCATAAGGAGACCGGCCCTGTACTGGTGGAATTTTCCTGTAACCGACTATGCAAGGCATATCGTCATGGAAGGCCCGTCCTACGGACTTGACACCACTCTCACCAAAGATGAGGTGGCAGGCGTACTCAGCAATCCGATGGAGCATGGGGAAGCATCCAAGATTGCCCTCTACGGCGTAGCTGACTACTCATGGAATGTCTCTGCATACAACGCCCTCGACAACTGGGAGAGAGCCCTTGTGGAATTGTCTCCGGAAGCAAGCGGCGCACTCAGGACATTCGCAATCCACTCTTGCGACACCGAGACAGGATACAGGAGGGACGAATCGTGGGAGACAGAAACCTTCAGCATCTACGACTATACGGCAGACGAATTCAATGCACTGAAAGACGAATTCATGAAAGTCAGACAGGCTCCGGATATCCTTGACGCAGAATGCAGGGACACTCTCCTGATGAACGAACTCCGGCCATGGCTCACAGAGTTCAGGAAACTCGGAGAAAGGGGCCTGCGGACACTGGACCTCATTGAGATGAGAGACAGGACCGGCAATAATGAATTCTGGAGCGCCTATGTACACAATATGATGTCAGAAGCCGGGACCAAGGCTTACGAGGCACACAAGTCCGGCACATACAAGCTCCAGCCTTTCTACGAGAATGCCATGGACGACATGGGCGCCGACTTTTACATGAAACTGACGGGAGAAAAGCCGTCCACAAGATTCGGCATCGGGTCATTTGCCAATCTCAGCACCATACTCAACAAGCTGATGTTCGACAACGACACCACGACATACTACACCTCAAGCTATGCCCAGGGCGCAGGCGACTGGATAGGGGCTGACCTCGGGGCCGTGATGCCGGTATATGAGATTTCCATACTACAGGGAAGGAACTCAGTAGACGATGTGGATTATTTTGACCATGCGAGACTTGAATATTCCGCAGACGGGAAACAGTGGAGCACTCTCATTGACGGCATGAAGCAGCAGTATGTCATCAAATGGAAAGGAGAACCTGTCCAGGCAAGGTTCGTAAGACTGCTCCGCCTTGATTCACCGAAGACGAACTGGGCTTCAGTAAGGTCGTTTGATGTCAATCCCGTCACACCGGAAAGCCTCGGGCTGGACATCTGCGCCGAAGACATGACAAAAGCCATGGCGGCATTTGACAAGAATGTCCGCACTGGCTGCCCTTGCGGAGACGGGATGTCATTCTCTGTTCCTGAGAATGCAGAATCCTGCACCCTCCTGCTCAAGCTCGGAGACAACGGCAGGGGCGATGACGGGAAAATCACCATAGTGCAGAAGACTGCCGACGGACAGGCCGTAACTTCGGAAGAAGCTGCAACCGACTACATCTCCTTCAGCATTGCAGACGGAGCGGCAGAAGTGGAATTAAGCGGAGATGCGGAAATCTTCGAGATTATCCTGAAATAGACTGACGCATCAGTCAGCGTTGATTATAGGCTTCAAGAGCCCTGGACAATATCTGCACGGATTTGTCCAGGGCTTTCTGATTGATTACATAGGCCATGCGCACCTGTTTCTGTCCCAGCCCCGGAGTGATGTAGAATCCTGCGCCGGGAGAGAGCATCACCGTCTCCCCTTCATGACTGAAGTCCGTAAGACACCAAGAGCAGAATTTTTCGGCATCGTCAACAGGAAGTTCGGCCATCGCATAGAATGCGCCGGTCGGCTTCGGGACAAAGACTCCCGGGATACTCCTCAACCCGTCTACAAGAGTATTCCTCCGGGCAGAATATTCCGCAATCACTGATGCAATATAATCCTTGCCGGCATCAAATGAAGCTTCTGCCACAATCTGTCCGAGCAGAGGAGGACTCAGGCGGGCCTGGCACAGCTTCATCATCCCCGCCCTGACATCTGCATTCCGCGTGGCGATGCAGCCGACCCTTATGCCGCACTCTGAAAAACGCTTTGAAAAAGAATCGACTATGACGACATTGTCCCTTATGGAATCAAGATGACCGGCCGACATGTATGGGGCACCGTCATATATGAATTCCCGGTACACTTCATCCGAGAAGAGATACAGGCCATGACGGCGTACAATATCCTCAAGACCCCGGAGTTCTTCCGGAGTATACAGGGTTCCGGAAGGGTTGTTCGGACTGCAGATGAGGATGGCCTTTGTCCTCGGTGTAACCAGCCTTTCAAATGCCTCAGGCGAAGGCAGGGCGAAACCCTCCCTTATGTCTGTGCGCACAGGCACAGCACGGACCCCGGCGGCAGCTGCAAAGGCAAGATAGTTGGCGTATGTGGGCTCCGCCATAATTACCTCATCCCCGAAGTCCATGCAAGTCATGAACAGGAACATCAGGGCCTCCGAGGCCCCTGTCGTCACAATTATCTCTGACGGTGAAAAATCCAGTCCGTAGCCGGAATAATATGCCGACAGCCTCTCCCTCAATGACAGGAATCCGTCGGACGGACTGTATTCCAACACCTTCCTGTCAATCTTGCCGAGGCTGGACAGAGCGCAGTCAGGAGTATGGATATCAGGCTGGCCGATGTTCAGATGAAGGACCTTGAGGCCTCGTGATTCTGCAGCATCGGCAAGCGGAGCAAGTTTCCGGATTGGGGAATACGCAATCCTGTCTATTCTTTCAGAGACTTTCATGGCATCGGATTTTGTGTCCGGAGATATACCCGGAATTATGTCAGAAGATCAGAAGCGGAAGCCTACGGCAGCATAGAACTGGTTGCGGTAAAGTTCGGCTGCGTCCCCCTTATATCTGTTAATCAGACCGAAGTCATAACCGACCTTCACTTCAAGGAATTTAAGCACTTCAATCCCGACACCGCCGCCGAGCTGGACATCAAAACGGTTGTACATGTAGTCCGGAACTATCCCATCGACAGGGTTTTCCCCATCCTGGAATATGTCAATGCCGTCTGTCTTGACCTTGCCGGTATACAGATTATACGAAACTTCGCCATTTATGTTCGTACCCAGAATATCCCCGGAGACGATATATTTCTGCTTTGCGACAAGTCCGGCGGACAGAGTAGGACCGGCAAAGACATAAAGCTTGACTCCGGGCAGACCGAACTGATATCTGAACATTATCGGAATGCTGAGATAATGGTCGGAGTCATTTCCCCGGAGCTTAAGTCCAAGGACTTCTTCCTTGCTGTTGTCCGTAAGATAGGTATAATAGATGCCCGGCACAATGTGCAGCCCGGCGAACAGACGGACATCCTTGCTCAGTCCGACATAAAATCCGTTGAGAGAATAATTGTTGTCACTTGAAATTCCCGTCTTGAAGCTGTAGCTTGAGTTGACATATCCGGCCTCCAGGCCACTCTTTGCAGAGGCTGGGACCGAGGACAGGCACAACAAGGCTGCCATGGAGGCAACGGCGGCAAAAATCTTTTTCATATCCTACAGTTTTTTACAGATAATACACTTATTAAAATTGCAGAGACTTATTGGCCCGAAGGCCGGGTATCAGAATCTGCCTGAATACATTTCCTCGTAATATTTCATATAATCACCCGAAGTGACATTGTCCATCCACTCCTGGTGGGAAAGATACCAGTCCACTGTCTTTTCAAGTCCTTCCTCAAACTGAAGGGACGGCGTCCATCCAAGTTCACGCCGGAGTTTTCGGGAATCTATGGCATACCTCACATCATGCCCCTTGCGGTCAGTGACAAATGTAATCAGGGCGTCGCTGCACCCTTCGCTGCGGCCGAGTTTCCTGTCGACAATCCTTATGAGGAGTCTGACAAGATCAATGTTCTTCCATTCATTGAAACCGCCGATATTGTATGTCCCGGCAGGTTTTCCGTGATGGAAAATCAGGTCTATGGCGCGTGCATGATCCTCGACATAGAGCCAGTCCCTTACATTCTCCCCATTTCCATATACAGGGAGCGGCCTGCCGTATCTTATGTTGTTGATGAAAAGAGGTATCAGTTTTTCCGGGAACTGATACGGTCCGTAATTGTTTGAACAGTTTGTCACTATGACCGGCATGCCGTAGGTGTCATGGAATGCCCTTACAAAATGGTCTGATGCTGCCTTTGAGGCAGAATACGGGCTGTGGGGACGATATGCCGTTTCTTCAGTGAACAGTCTGTCACCATAGGCCAAGCCTCCGGAGATTCCGGACTTCTTGCCTTCAGGACAGGTAAGTTCAAGAGTACCATAGACTTCATCCGTCGATATATGGTAGAACAGGCACGGGACAGGAGCAGCCCCCGGGGCATGTGATATTTTCCATCCGAGAGGCTCCCACACCGTCATCGCCGCCTGAAGCAGGCTGAGCGTTCCCATGACATTTGTCCCGGCAAACGAGAACGGGTCCCGGATGCTCCTGTCAACATGGCTTTCAGCCGCAAGGTGTATGATGCCGTCGGCATTATACTTTCTGATTATGGCAAGCATGGCATCAAAGTCGCGGATGTCAGCTTTCTCAAACACATAATTGGGCTTAGCTTCTATGTCCTTCAGATTGGCAAGATTCCCTGCGTATGTAAGCTTGTCCACATTCACAATCCTGTATCCGGGATATCTGTTCACGAAAAGCCGGACAACATGGCTGCCGATAAACCCGGCACCGCCGGTTATGATTATGTTCCTGCTGAATACCATTGCTCAAGAATTCTTAACTTATTTCATATTTCATGCACACCGTTCCGACCGGGTCGGACGGATGCATATTTGCAAGACATTTTCTGAGTGAATCCGTCCAATACGGGACCTCAAGCCCGAATGTCTTCTTGAAGAGAGTCTTGTCAAGTACGGAATAATTCGGACGCCTGACCTTTGAAGGGAACTCATCGCTGTGGCATGGCTCGATAATGCATGCTGTATGTCCGGAATACTGGGCTGTCATCTTGGCAAAGTCGTACCACGAGCACACTCCTTCATTGCTATAGTGATATGTTCCTTCATTGCAGGCGAAGAGCCTGTTCTCCAGAATATGGAAGATGGCCTCGGCCAGATCAAGGGCATAAGTCGGAGTCCCGGCCTGGTCAAACACTACGTTTATCCGTTCTTTTGCAGATATAAGACGAAGCATCGTCTTCATGAAGTTTCTTCCGAACTCACTGTACAGCCATGCTGTCCTGAGGACAATATGGCGGCAGCCGGAATCTGCCAGGGCTTCCTCGCCTTTGAGTTTGGTCCTTCCGTATGCCCCGAGCGGTGACGGACAGACATTTTCATTTATGGGTACATTAAGTCCGGCTCCGCCGAATACATAGTCGGACGAGACATGAATCAGGAAACCGTCGTTTTTTCTGACTGCTTCCGCAAGATTGGACACAGCCTTCGCGTTCAGAAGTTCCGCTGCGGCCTCATGATCTTCCGCACTGTCAACATCAGTATAGGCCGCGCAGTTTATCACCACATCAATTTTTTCTCCACAAGTAACCTCGCCGACAGGACCTTTCCCCGCAATCGCGGCTTCCACCGCATCCCCGTCCGTAATGTCAAGATAGACAACATTGCCGGAAGAGACAATATCGGCAAAGACATATCTGTCCCGCTCTGATACGGCTACTGCCTGCAGTTCCAAGCCCAATTGCCCGCAGGCACCTGTAACAAGAATGTTCATGAACCTAAACCAATTTTCAGAGACTACTGCTCCGAGTTCAAATCCTCATTGAGAGAAAATATCACATCTGCAGCGGAATAACTGCCCTGATACCAGCCGTCGCCTTCTCCGGTCTGCTCAAGCGGCACATTAATGGTCAATGAGGCAAATGCTCCTCCATTGTCGGGGCCATCAATATCCTCGGCACGCAATGTCGCGGTTTCTGACGGGAAATCAGACCACAGAAGTTCGAACCGGCCTTCCGGATCAGTTGTCGCGGATGCATATGTCATTTCTCCAGATTCATCAGTAGCACTGATCTTTATCCCCTGAAGAGGCAGGCTCCGCAAGGCATCCTCGACCTTGCCTTTGACTTCAAAGTCAGCATATGGAGAGCCATATTCTACCCGAGGAGAAATAATGTCGCACCCTACAGCCGAAATGCCGAGCATGGACAGCAAGGACCGACAAATCCAAAGAAAAAGATTTCTCATAATCAAGCAATTTTCCAATCTTGTGCAAGTTAAGAAAAATATCCGGAAAACAGAAGACAATCGGACATTTCGGAAATTATTCCGAATAATAATCCGTTCCGTAGTCAAACAGCCATTGTGCATCCCGAAGCCTGGAATGACACCGGTCCTTCCCTGACAATACGACCTTGTCTGCCGGCACTTTCCAGTCTATGCCGAGATCCGGGTCATCCCAGGCTATCGCACCTTCGCTCTCCGGAGAATAAAAACTGTCACACTTGTATTGGAAGACAGCCTCTTCGGACAGGACGGCAAAGCCGTGCGCAAATCCTCTCGGAATAAAAAGCTGCCTGTGGTTGTCTCCGCTGAGCTCCACCGCAACATGCTGCCCGAATGTAGGCGAGCCGCGTCTTATGTCCACGGCAACATCCAGCACCTTTCCCTTTATTACACGGACAAGTTTGCTTTGGGCAAAGGGAGGCTTCTGGAAATGCAGTCCCCTTACGACTCCGTATGTTGAGCGGCTCTCATTGTCCTGGACAAAATGCACGGGACGCACGGCCCCGTTGAAATCTCTTTCTGAATATGACTCGAAGAAATATCCTCTTTCGTCACCGAAAATACGGGGCTCCGCAATCACGACCCCGGGAATTGATGTTTCAAGAATATTCATAGCCAACCTGCATTTTACAACCGGATCGCTTCCGGGCATCAGTTTTCTTCCAGTATCTTCAGCAGATACTGTCCATACTGGTTCTTTGACATAGGCCCGGCGACTTCCCGCAGCTTGTCTGCATCTATCCATCCGTTCCTATATGCTATGTCTTCAAGACACGCAATCTTGAGCCCCTGCCGTTTTTCTATGACTTCGACGAATATCGACGCCTCGGCAAGAGAATCATGTGTACCGGTATCCAGCCAGGCAAAGCCCCTGTCCATTGTCTTCACTTTCAATTTTCCTGATTCCAGATATGCCTGGTTGACAGATGTGATTTCCAGCTCTCCCCTGGAGGACGGCCTGATGTTCCTCGCGATTTCCTTTACTGAGTTCGGGTAAAAGTACAGGCCGACCACTGCATAGTGGGACTTGGGATTCTGCGGTTTTTCCTCAATTGAAAGACAGTTTCCGGCAGCATCGAACTCCGCCACCCCGTATCGCTGCGGGTCATCCACCCAATATCCGAAGACCGTCGCATTTCCATCCTCCTCCACATTCCTTACCGCATCACAAAGCATGCCCCTCAGTCCCGCGCCATGGAAAATATTATCGCCGAGCACAAGGCAGACATTGTCATCCCCTATGAAATCCGCACCTATGACAAATGCCTGGGCCAGACCGTCCGGACTCGGCTGCTTGGCAAACTCGAAGCGGACGCCGAAGTCAGACCCGTCGCCGAGCAGACGACGGAATCCCGGAAGGTCATCCGGAGTGGATATGACAAGTATGTCCCTGATGCCGGCAAGCATAAGCACCGAAACCGGATAATATACCATAGGCTTGTCGTATATCGGGAGCAGCTGCTTGCTCACGCCTTTGGTTATGGGATACAGCCTGGTCCCCGAGCCCCCTGCCAATACAATTCCTTTCATATTCAGTGTCAGTTCATTATTGTGGATTATATATTCCCGTGCGGAACATCATATAAAGCAGCCGCACAGGCAGATACCTCAAGGCGAGATGATTCATCGGACCGTCATGGAATGTCTTGGCCAGTTTTCTCGCGAAGACGATGTATCCTTCCGTCTGGCGGAAAGTGTGTGCGGAAGAATATCTGGCAAGCGCTACCTTGTACCAGTACACTACCGAAGGGAGGTGAAGTTTTCCCGGTGTATCCCCTACTATGCTGTATATAAGTTCCACTACTTTCCGGAATGCGTCGATGCCGAAATCATACTTCTTCATGAAGCCTGCCGGAAGCCAATAGCGGTATTCATGTTCCGGGATACAGATTACAGTCCGGATACGGCGGATATAGTTCAGGACAAAATATTCATCCTCAAATACGGAGAATGTCTCGTCAAACCGGAGCCCGTTCTCCCTGATGACTTTCAGGGAAAAAAGCTTGTTCCACACGAACTGCAGAAGCCGCTCTTTCAGAAGTGTCTCCATCAGTTCGTCATCGTCTGTGAATATTTCAGTATGGCCGAGAGTATATGTGCGCCACTCGTCTTTGTCCGGATAATACATGTCATAGCCGCCGACCACAAGGCCAGCCTTGCCGGCGACTGCACTCATGGAGGCCAGCCATGATTCACGCACCATGTCATCACTGTCACAGAAAGCCACATAGTCTCCGGCAGCATTTTCAAGGCCGAGATTTCTTGCGGAGGAAACGCCCCCGTTGTCCTGCGCCAGCACTTTGACCCGGGAATCGGATGCTTCGTATTCACGGCAAACAGACAGGGACGCATCAGTGCTCCCGTCATCCACAAGAATGAGTTCAAAATCCCTGAAGGTCTGCAAAAGAAGACTTTCCAGGCATCGTCTCAATGTCTGGGAGGAATTATAGACGGGCACTATGACAGATATTGCCGGCTTGTCTGACTTATTTTCCTTCATGTTCAGTACACCTGAAAATCTTCATTGGCACATGCTCTGGCATGGCGGTCATACCGTGCTGCCTCCGTCATATCCTGGATCAGGGGACAAATCCGGACGGAGTGCCGCTTCTACGGCGAGTGCATCGCACCTCTCATTCTCAGGATGCCCGGCATGGCCTTTGATCCATCTGAATGTCACTCTGTGCTTTCTGTAAAGCGGGAGGAAGCGCTGCCAAAGGTCAGGATTCCTGACCTTTGAAAAAGACTTTTTCTCCCATCCCATGAGCCAGCCCTTGTTTACCGCATTCACCACATATGACGAATCACTGCATACATTGATTTCCGCATTGGTCCATTTCACGGCCTCAAGTCCTTTTATCACGGCAAGAAGTTCCATTCTGTTGTTGGTCGTGCATGAATAGCCTCCGGACAGTTCCAGTTCCCTGCCGCCACATTTGAGCACCACCCCATAGCCGCCCGGGCCGGGGTTCCCTCTTGACGAACCGTCTGTATAAATGAAAATCGGAGGCCTCATTCTGTCGTGAAATTCCTATGTAAAGCCTTATTCGACGGACCTGCTCCTGTCTTTTGCCGAAGAGGCATCCGCTTTTTGCTCAGGCATTCTTCCCGCCTGAAGTTCATCATATGCAACCCGATGATTGTAGATGTCAATTGCTGCATATATGGAAGACATCATCGAACGGGGGTCAGCCATGTCCCGGCCGGCCATGTCATACGCGGTGCCATGATCCGGTGAAGTCCTCACAATCGGAAGTCCTGCCGTATAGTTCACGCCCTGCTCAAAAGCAAGTGCCTTGAACGGAATCAGGCCCTGATCATGATACATGGCGAGGGTTGCGTCAAACCGGCTGTAGTTCCCCATGCCGAAGAAGCCGTCAGGAGAATACGGACCATATGCCAGGATACCCTCTTCATTAGCGGCCTCTACTGCAGGAAGGATGATTGAGGACTCCTCATCCCCCAGGAGTCCTCCGTCACCGCAGTGCGGATTAAGGCCGAGGACAGCAATCTTCGGGGCAATGATTCCGAAATCTCTCTGAAGAGACGCCTTCATGATGCGCAGCTTTCTCAATATCAGGTCGGGAGTCAGACTTCCCGGGACATCCTTAAGGGAAACATGACCGGTGGCCACTGCTACTTTCAGCTGGTCGCTCACCATTATCATCAGCCCCTCTTCAACGCCGAACTCATGCTCAAGATATTCAGTATGGCCGGTATAACCGAAGCCCTCGCTGACCATTGCCCTTTTGTTGATTGGGGCAGTGACAAGGACATCGATATATCCGTTCCTTATATCGTCCACAGCACATTTCAGGGCAGTCATTGCGGATTTGGCTGATTCTGGAGTAGGCTGGCCGGGCTCGACGAACACATTGTCCGGAAGGCAATTGACTATATTGACCCGCTTTTGGTGGACATCCCTGGCAGAAGATATTACATTTGTATTGATCTGTTCAATATTATGAATCTGCTTCCTGTAGAAGCCGAAGACTTTGGAAGACCCATATACGACCGGGGTGCAGATGTCAAGCATGCGCTCATCCGCAAAAGCCTTGATGATGACTTCATATCCTATACCGTTGCCGTCCCCCTGGGTAATTCCGACAATCAATTTCTTTGACATATTGAAAATATTTTGTCTGCAAAAATAAGAAACTGTTTTGAATTTTTCTTCCTAATTTTGCATGAGATTGGGAATGAAAGCGACTGAAAATGACATAAAATATCTTCCGGGAGTCGGTCCGAGGAGAGCCGAGATGCTGCAGAAAGAACTTGGCATCAGGACTTTCGGAGACCTGCTGCATTTATATCCGTTCAGATACATCGACAGGTCGACTGTCGTCCCGATTTCTGACATTGTCCCGGACATGGCATATATCCAGGTGAGAGCCAGGGTTTTGTCCAGAGAACTGTACGGTGCCAAGGGTGTCCTCTGGCAAGACGGGCCGACTGCCGGAGACACAGCCGCACTTCCGGAAACATTCAGATTCACATCAGTCAAAAGGCTCAGAGTACTTGTCAAAGACAGTTCGGGGATTCTTGAGACCATATTTTTCAAAGGACTCAAATGGACTTTTGAAAAGCTCACGCCCGGAAAGGAATTCATCTTCTTCGGCAAGCCTTCCATATTCAACGGCCATGTCAATCTGGTACACCCGGACATAGATGACGCACCGCCCTCCTCGGGGAAAATGAGTGCGGAAGACCGTAAGAAGACCGGCTTCATCGGCCCGGTAGCCATAACAGGCATATACCCGAGCACAGACAAACTGAAAAACAGCGGAATAACGGCAAAAGTCATGAACAGGCTCCAGGCGGCAGCCCTCAATGCCTCGCTGATTGACATAAGGGAAAGCCTTCCGGACCATATCCTGAAAGAAAACGGTCTTGTCCCCATACATTTTGCCCTGAGGAACATCCATTTCCCGTCAGGACAGGATGCCCTCGCCAAAGCCAGATACCGTCTCAAGTTCGAGGAACTCTTCTATCTCCAGCTGTCTCTCCTCAAGCAGAAATACATCAGGAGCAGGGACGAGCACGGCATCAGGATGTCGAAAGTCGGAGATGCATTCAATGCCTGCTACAAGTCACTCCCCTTTCCGCTTACCGGAGCCCAGAAGAAAGTCATTACTGAAATAAGGGATGACATGAAAAGCGGCAGACAGATGAACCGGCTGCTGCAGGGAGACGTCGGCAGCGGGAAGACAATGGTAGCAGTACTTACGGCACTGATAGCCATAGGCAACGGCTATCAGGCCTGCATCATGGCCCCAACGGAGGTACTTGCCCAACAGCATTTCAAGAACATTTCAAAATATCTTGCCCCCACAGGAGTCAGGACGGCCCTTCTGACCGGCAGCAGCAGGGCCGCGGAGAGGCGGGCAATCCACGAAGGGCTTGAAGACGGTAGCATCGGCATCATCGTCGGCACACATGCCCTCCTTGAAGACAATGTCATATTCCGCAACCTCGGACTGGCAGTCATAGACGAGCAGCACCGCTTCGGCGTGGAGCAGAGGTCCAGGCTCTGGAAGAAATCATCATGCGGGATGCCTCCGCATATACTGGTGATGACCGCCACACCAATACCGAGAACCCTTGCCATGACCCTCTATGGAGACCTTGACGTATCTGTCATCGACGAACTCCCGCCTGGCAGGAAGCCAGTGCTGACAATGCATGCCACCGAAGGGAAAAGGCAGGCTCTTTTCAAGTTCATGAAAGACCAGATTGCCCTCGGCAGACAGATATTCGTGGTATACCCTCTCATATTCGAAAGCGAGAAGATGGACTACAGGAACCTTGAACAGGGATATGAACAGATTGTCTCTGCATTCCCGTTCCCTCCGTACAGGACAGCCATCGTGCACGGCAAGCAGAGCAACGAGGACAAGAAATTCAACATGGATGCATTTGCCGCCGGCCGGGCGGACATCCTTGTTGCCACATCAGTGATTGAGGTAGGAGTAGATGTGCCGAACGCCTCGGTGATGGTCATAGAAAGCGCTGAAAGATTCGGACTGAGCCAGCTGCACCAGCTCAGGGGCAGGGTCGGGCGAGGGTCGGAAAAATCCTACTGCATACTCATGACAGGACACAGGCTCAGCAATGAATCCAAGCGCAGAATAGACCTGATGTGCGCGACAGAAAACGGGTTTGAACTCGCCGAAGAAGATATGAAGATGCGCGGCCCGGGAGACCTGGAGGGCACGCAGCAGAGCGGACTTCCGGTCAGCCTCAACATAGCATCACTTGCAAAGGACGGCCCCATACTCAACGATGCGAGACGATGTGCACAAGCCGTGCTTGAGGATGATCCTGACCTGTCCTCGGACAAGAATGCCCTGCTGCGGGAAGAACTCAGGAAAGGTAAATATCAGATCAGGGATTTCAGCAAGATAAGTTGAAAATTACAGAAAATGGTACCGGAACTTCTTCAGAAATACATCTGGCTCATACAGACTCTAATACGTGCAGGGAACAGAGGACTGAGCTTCAAGGAACTCGGCAGCCGGTGGGAAAACCGCTTCGGCGCCCCGTATCCCCGCCGGTCCTTCAACAACCACAGGGAAGCCGTAGAGGAGATTTTCAATGTCAGCATAGAATGCGACAAATCATCCAACAGATATTTCATACGGTATCCGGATGATGTGGCCGACAAAGACGCATCTTCCGCATGGCTCATCAACACCTTTACCGTCAACAACATACTCACACTCGGAAAAGAAAGGCTCAGCGGCAGGGTCTCCGTCGAGGACATCCCGTCAGGACACAGGTGGCTGGCGGGAACGATGGACGCCATGATTGAAAACAGGGAAATTGAAATCAGCTACCGCAAATACACAGGAAGCGGAATATCGGAATACACATTGAGACCATACGCAGTCAGGGAAAATGCCAGGCGATGGTATATTGTCGCATTCTGCGTGGAAAGGGAGCAGATGAGAGTATTCGGGATGGACAGAATCATGGAGATGAAGCCGACGGACAGACATTTTTCCATGCCTGAGGATTTTGACGTGGAGGCTCTGTTCTGCACGAGCTTCGGAGTCTATCTTCCCGACGGGAAACCGGAGACAATCGTTTTCAGGGCCGCCGGCAATGAAGCCAAATACATCAGGGACCTTCCGCTCCATCAGAGCCAGAAACTGATTTCCGAAGACGGGGATTCAGCCATATTTTCTATATTTGCAAGCCCCAACGAAAGTCTTGTCATGGAGCTCTTCAGGCTCAGTCCGAGGATTGAAGTCCTGTCTCCTGACAGTCTCAGGAAAGAAATCGCGGCACGGGCGGCACAGACCGTGGAATTATACAGAGAATAGAATGTAAATCATACATTTGACGACAATGAAACAACAGCACAAGGCCGCAGCAGGAGCCGGCTCAATAATTCTCCTGCTGATAATAATCCTTGCCTCCTTCATCAACAGGGAAAGCGGATTCACGGAAAAAATTATCGATGACATGAAAGACTCCAGTACACAGGAATACATCGGGAAGCCCGAAGTTGAAATTGCGGAAGGGAAAATGACCCCTGAGATTCTGCTCTCGCTGGGAAGGCTGTCCGACCCCCAGGTCTCCCCTGACGGGACAAAAATCCTGCTTGGCATCTCATACACCTCCATTGCGGAAAACAGGTCATGCAACAACCTTTATATATGCAATGCCGACGGCAGCGGGATGCAGCAGCTGACACACTCGGGCAAAAGCATCAGCAACGCCAGATGGTATGCCGGAGGAAAGGAACTGATGTATCTTCAGGACGGACAGATATGGCTTGCTGAAATCAAAGGAAAAGACGGCAGCCTCAGGCTTGCGACGGACAAGGCCATAAGACTCAGCGATATTCCGGAGGGCATCAGCGAGTTCAAGCTCTCACCGGACGGCTCCATGGTGATGTATGTCAGCACAGTGCAGAGTGCCCTGAAAAAACCTTCGGACCTATATCCCGACATAGACAAGTCATCCGCCATCTCGGCCGATGACCTCATGTACAGGCACTGGGACCATTGGGTGGAAAGTGTGCCGCATACATTCATATGCAGCATTGTCCCGGGCAAAGAGGGCTGGAAATCAGAAAACTGCATCAGCCCCGACAGGTCCACAGACCTTCTTGCCGCTGAAAAAGAATTGTACGAGCTCCCGACAGAGCCTTTCGGCGGCATAGAGCAATTGTGCTGGAGCCCTGACGGGAAATACATCGCCTACTCATGCCGCAAGCTCACCGGAAAAAAGTACGCATTCTCCACAAATACAGAAATCTATCTCTACGATGTCGCCTCCGGCAAATCCGCCGTCATAGACATGAAGGGAGGATACGACACCAACCCCGCCTGGTCTCCTGACGGGCGCACTCTCTGCTGGATCTCAATGGAAAGAGACGGCTATGAGGCTGACCGGCAGAGACTGATGGCAGCGGACATAGTATCTTCATCACGGGGCGGAGAAGCTTCGGACACAGGGGCAGGCATAAAGGCGGTGAATATCAGGGAACTTACCGCAGGCTTCAAGTACAATGCGGCAGGACCTGTATGGAGTCCTGATTCCAGACACATTTATTTCAATGCCATGGCAGAAGGCATCCAGGGAATATTCCGCACATCTGCCGCCGGAGCCGGGGACAATACCGGGATTGACAGGATAACAGGAGAAGACCTCTGGTATGACTTCGGGTCGCCGTTCCTCATTTTCAGCAAAGACGGGAAGACAGTGCTGCTTGCCGATTACTGCAGCATGGATTTCCCGACGGAACTGGCAGAAATCACCATAGGGAAAGAGCCGTACGAAGAGGCAGAGGTCAGACATTACACCGGCCTGAAATCCGAATGCGCCAAAATCGGGACTCCGGTCAGCGTCCGGCAGCTGACATCAGTAAATTCCGGGCTGCTTGCCGAACTTGATGAAGTCAGCACAGAGGCGCGCTACATCAGGACGGTCGACGGGAAGGACATGCTCACCTGGGTCCTTTATCCTCCTCATTTTGACCCGGAGAAGAAATATCCTGCCATCCTGATATGTCTCGGAGGGCCCCAGGGCACGCTCAGCCAGGGATGGTCATACAGATGGAACTATCGCCTCATGGCCGCACAGGGATACATAACCATACTTCCGAACCGGCGTGGCACGACAGCCTTCGGACAGGAATGGACAGAACAGATATCCGGAGACTACAGCGGACTCAACATCCAGGACTACCTTTCTGCTGCCAAAGAACTCAGGAAAGAGCCGTATGTCGGGAAAATGGCGGCATGCGGGGCAAGCTACGGAGGCTATTCGGTATACTATCTTGCCGGAGTCCACGACAATACTTTCGATGCATTCGTGGCCCACGCCGGCATATTCAATGAGGAACACATGTACATGACCACAGAAGAAATGTGGTTCGCCAACTGGGACAACGGAGGTCTGCATGAATATGAGGCAGACCCGCGTGTCGGCACCCCTGAATGTCCGGTCGGTCCTGCAGGCGACGGCGAGACATTCGGAGGCATCCGCCAGGGAGGGTCGCCGTGGAGCAATGCACCGAAGGCCGTCCGCCACTACGCCAGCTCTCCGCACAAGCTCGTCACCAGGTGGGACACCCCGATTCTCGTCACCCACGGTGGAATGGACTTCAGAGTGCCGGTCGACGAGGGGATGGCGGCCTACAATGCGGCCCAGCTTATGGGCGTCCCGTCCCGGCTGATCGTCTTCCCTGACGAAAACCACTGGATACTCAAGCCACAGAATGCACTTTACTGGCACAGGGAATATTTCCGCTGGCTTGACAGATGGTGCAGATAATCCTTTTGTCCACCGGGCGCGGTTCTGCGGGGTATCCATTTGCCCGACGGCCGCACTTCGGGGTATCCCTTTGTCCAACAGCCGTACTTCAGGGTATAATTGACATTTTCGGTCGGCGGCAATGACAAAAGCGGTTGGTGCATAGCCCTTCCGAGGTGTATTTCACTCTTTCTGCCATTTCACTCTCTCTGGCTTCACCGGAGAATCTCTTATCGACATAGCAAATCTGCAGCGCGCCCGGTGGACAGCATTTTGGGTCTCCGACGGCCGCAGTTTCGCGGGGTTTTCGCGCCCGACGGCATTTTGAAAATGCCATCAGCCACACTTTCGCGGGAAAATCACGGCCGGTGGAGGCCATTTCACATATCCACCGGCCGTGCCTCAAGAAATGAACAGCCTCCGCGCCATAATGTCTTTGGATTTTTCGTTGATGCTGTTTTTGTCCGCATTACCACCAATTATACCCCATCCGGCGTAATCCAAACAAAAAGGATGACCCTTAAAGTCCGGACTTTAAGGGTCATCCTCATCAGGTACTCCCGTGCGGAATCGAACCGCAACCGTCGGAACCGGAATCCGAAATTCTATCCATTAAACTACGGGAGCATTTCGTATGTTTTGCCCCGGCGACAGGCATTATCCCGGCCGAGGGACTGCAAATATAGCAATTTTTTCAGAGTCTATTGATTTTTTTGTATTTTTGTCATGATGTGTCTGACGATTCTTTCGGCAGATATGTCAGATGCCCCTTAAGTTGGTCAATATAAATTTTATTTAGTTGGTCCATAAAAATTTATTAATACAATTGAAATGAAAAAAGCTTATGTTTTTCCTGGCCAGGGATCTCAGTTCCCGGGCATGGCAAAAGACCTCTATGAGTCAAATGCCACAGCAAAGGAGATGCTTGAAAAAGCAAATGAAATCCTCGGATTCAGAATCACTGACATAATGTTCAACGGGACTCCTGAAGAACTGAAGGCAACAAAAGTGACCCAGCCTGCAGTCTTCCTGCATTCGACCGTCCTGGCAAAATGTTATGAAGGCTTCCGCCCTGACATGGTGGCCGGACATTCTCTCGGAGAATTCTCCGCTCTTGCCGCCGCAGGGGCAATGGACTTCGAAGACGCCCTCAGGCTTGTATCCATCAGGGCAATGGCCATGCAGAAAGCATGTGAAATCAAGCCTTCCACAATGGCTGCCATCATAGCACTGCCGACCGAGACAGTGGAAAATCTCTGCAAGGAATGCACAAGCGGCATTGTGGTGCCGGCCAACTATAACTGCGACGGACAGATTGTCATTTCCGGAGAAGTTGACGCTGTGAACGAGGCATGCGAAAAAATGAAGGCTGCAGGAGCAAAGAGGGCTCTGGTACTCCAGGTCAGCGGAGCATTTCACTCGCCTCTCATGGAGCCGGCACGCGAAGAACTTGCCAAGGCTATCGAGACAACAGTCTTCAAGACCCCTGCATGTCCTGTATACCAGAATGTGACGGCACTTCCTTCTACGGACCCGGACACTATCAAGAAGAATCTCCTTGCCCAGTTGACTTCACCGGTAAAGTGGACACAGACAGTGAAGAACATGGTCGCCGACGGAGCAGGATATTTCATGGAAATCGGCCCGGGCAATGTGCTCCAGGGGCTTGTGAAAAAGATTGCCGGAGCAGAAGTTACAATAGAAGGAATCTCTGCCCTCTGACACAAGGGGACAGGACAGGACTTCTGACAGCATCGGTATTCAATCCGGAGGTGCGGCAGTGCCGCATCCCCGGATTTTCTTACTTTTACCGGCGTGCACATTCAGAGTTGAAATATTTCATGAAAGCGGGTCCTTATTACAAAAATTTTAATTAGATTTGCATAATGAACATTATCGTGAACGAACACGGAAAACTGAAACAACATAAACATTAACGATTATGGCAAACGAAAAAAAATTCATCACTTGTGACGGTAACTACGCAGCCGCCCACATGGCTTATCTTTTCAGTGAGCATGCGGCCATCTACCCGATCACCCCGTCATCGACAATGGCTGAATATGTCGACGAATGGGCAGCCCAGGGGAAAAAGAACCTCTTCGGCGAGGTAGTGAAAGTTACCGAAATGCAAAGTGAAGGAGGTGCAGCCGGTGCAGTGCACGGTTCTCTCCAGGCAGGAACCCTCACCACCACATTCACGGCATCTCAGGGACTGCTTCTCATGATTCCGAACATGTACAAGATTGCAGGAGAACTCCTCCCTACAGTATTCCATGTTTCGGCCCGGGCCCTTGCCTCCCACGCTCTGTCAATCTTCGGGGACCATCAGGATGTGATGGCATGCCGCCAGACCGGATTCGCAATGCTTGCATCCGCCTCCGTACAGGAAGCACTCGACATGGCAGCAGTAGCCCATCTTTCAGCAATCAAGTCAAGCGTTCCGTTCCTCCACTTCTTCGACGGATTCCGCACATCCCATGAAATACAGAAAATAGAGCTCATCGACGAGAATGTGCTGAAAGAGATGATCAGCACCAAATCTCTCGCCAGATTCAGGGAAAGGGCCCTCAACCCTGACGCACCTGTCACAAGAGGCACGGCACAGAACGGGGACGTATATTTCCAGGCCCGTGAGGCATGCAACCAGTACTATGACGCCGTTCCTGACATCGTCGCAAGATATATGGGAGAAATCAGCGAGGCAACAGGAAGGAATTACCGTCCGTTCGATTACTACGGTGCGCCGGATGCAGAGAACATCATCGTTGCAATGGGTTCAGTCACCGAGACCATCAAGGAGACAATCGACTACCTCGCAAGCCAGGGAAAGAAATACGGTCTCATGATTGTCCGTCTCTACAGGCCGTTCTCAGCAAAATATTTCATGAAAGTACTTCCGTCGACAGTGAAGAGAATCGCAGTCCTCGACAGGACCAAGGAACCGGGAGCTCTCGGAGAGCCGCTCTTCCTCGACATCAAGGCTCTGTTCCAGGGCAAGGAGAACGCCCCTGCGGTAATCGGAGGCCGCTACGGACTCTCATCAAAGGACACCTCGCCTGCTCAGATTGTCGCCGTATACGAGAATCTTGAAATGGCCGAGCCTAAGGACGGATTCACAATCGGCATCGTCGATGACGTCACATTCAAGTCCCTCCCTGTCAAGGAAGAAATCAGCATAGTGAAGCCGGGCACAACAGAGTGCAAGTTCTACGGACTCGGGTCTGACGGCACTGTCGGAGCCAACAAGAACACCATCAAGATCATCGGTGACCACACACAGAAATACTGCCAGGGATACTTCGACTATGACTCCAAGAAGTCCGGCGGATATACCTGCTCTCACCTCAGGTTCGGAGACGCCCCTATCAAGGCCCCTTACCTCGTATCCACCCCAGACTTCGTCGCATGCCATGTCCCTTCATATCTCCACAAGTACGATGTGCTCAAGGGCATCAAGCAGAACGGAACCCTTCTTCTCAATAGCCTGTGGGATGAGGAAGAGACCCTCAAGAGAATCCCGGACAATGTAAAGGCCGTCATCGGAAAGAAGAACATTTCCCTCTATATCATCAACGCCACCAAGATTGCCGCTGAAATCGGTCTCGGAGGAAGGACTAACACCATCCTCCAGTCAGCATTCTTCAAGATTACGGGCATCATTCCTTACGAGGACGCAGTGACATACATGAAGAAGGCCATCGACAAGAGCTACGGCAAGAAGGGCGAGAATGTCGTGAAGATGAACTACGCAGCCGTCGACAGAGGAGGAGAATACACCAAGGTTGAAATCCCTGCCGACTGGAAGGACATCACGGCCAAGTTCGAGAATCCTAACAAGGACAGGCTCGCGCCTGAGTTCGTAAAGCAGATTGCCGATGTTGTGAACGCACAGTGCGGGGACACACTCCCTGTAAGCGCATTCAAGGACAGCGCCGACGGCACTATTCCTGACGGCACTGCAGCATACGAAAAGAGAGGCATTGCAGTGAAAGTGCCTGAGTGGAAGGCAGAGAACTGTATCCAGTGCAACACCTGCGCATTCGTCTGTCCTCACGCAGCCATCCGTCCGTTCCTCATGACCGCAGAAGAGGCGGCTGCCGCTCCTGCCGGCATCAAGAAGGCCCAGGGTAAGGCTGTCCTCAAGGACTACTTCTTCACAATGCAGGTTTCTCCGGCCGACTGTACAGGCTGCGGCAACTGTGCCGATGTCTGCCCGGCAAAGGAGAAGGCTCTCGTCATGGTTCCGGCCGAGACTCAGGACCACGAGCAGGCAAACTTCGACTGGCTGCACTCACACATCGGATACAAGGACACTGTCCAGAACAAGTTCCAGAATGTGAAGAACGCACAGTTTGCTCAGCCTCTGTTCGAATTCTCCGGCGCCTGCGCGGGATGCGGCGAGACTCCGTACATCAAGACCATCACACAGCTCTACGGCGACCACATGATGATTGCCAACGCAACAGGATGTTCTTCAATCTATGGAGCATCATTCCCTGCTTCACCTTATTGCACAAACGCCAACGGACACGGACCGGCATGGGCCAACTCCCTCTTCGAGGACAATGCCGAATTCGGCCTCGGAATGAAGCTCGGCTCCGACAGGGCGCGCATGACAGTGGCCAAGCTCATGGAAGAAGGCCTCGCATGCTCATGCTGTTCAGACGAGATGAAGGCACTCTTCACAAAGTGGCTTGAGAACAAGAACGACGCGAAGGTTACACGCGAAGTCGCAGATGCCCTTGTACCTATGATGGAAGAATGCGGCTGCGACATCTGCAAGTCACTCCTCGTCTACAGACACTTCATCCCTGCACGCTCACAGTGGATCTTCGGCGGCGACGGATGGGGCTATGACATCGGATACGGCGGTCTCGACCATGTGCTTGCTTCAGGCCAGAATGTGAATGTACTCGTGCTTGACACCGAGGTATATTCCAACACCGGCGGACAGTCATCCAAGTCCACTCCGGCAGGTGCAATCGCCAAATTCGCCGCTTCCGGCAAGAGGGTACGCAAGAAAGACCTCGGAATGATGGCAATGAGCTACGGCTATGTATATGTTGCACAGGTTGCAATGGGCTCAAGCCCGGCCCAATACTTCAACGCCATCAAGGAAGCGGAGGCCTATGACGGACCGTCACTCATCATCGCCTACTCTCCATGTATCAACCATGGCCTGAAGGCCGGGATGGGACTGAGCCAGAAAGAGGAGAAGCTCGCAGTAGAATGCGGCTACTGGCATCTCTACAGGTACAACCCTGCACTCGAGGAAGAAGGAAAGAATCCGTTTACCCTCGACAGCAAGGAACCTGACTGGAGCAAATTCCAGGATTTCCTCAAGGGTGAAGTCCGCTTTGCATCCCTCTACAAGATGTTCCCTGACCAGGCTGCAGAACTGCTCCTAAAGACCGAGGAGTTCGCCAAGATCAGGCTTGAAACCTACAAGAGACTTGCCGGCAAATAACATTGTCCCGCAAGAACTTAAGGCAAAAGGTCCGGCTCATGCAGTCGGACCTTTTTGTATTTATTATAATTTATAGCAATTGCAGCATCCCGGATATTTATATTACCTTTGCGTACGGACAAAATGTCAAAATGAAATATGCCTATACAAAGTGAAGCCGCATTGGAAACCGGACTGATAGCCACGCTACAGCAAATGGACTATGAATATGTCCAGATTGCGGAGGAAAAAAATCTACTGACTAATTTCAAACGGCAGCTGGAGATACACAACCGCAAGAAATTGGCAGAGTTTGGACGCAGTGAATTTACAGCAGATGAGTTTGATAAGATACTCATTTACCTTGAAGGGGGCACACGCTTCGAGAAGGCGAAGAAGCTCCGAGACCTTTATCCGCTTGACACAGCGGACGGCAAACGCATCTGGGTAGAGTTCCTTGACTGTCAGCAATGGTGTCAGAATGAATTTCAGGTGTCCAACCAAATCACAGTGGAAGGGCGAAAGAAATGCCGCTACGATGTGACCATTCTTATTAACGGTCTGCCATTGGTGCAGATTGAGTTGAAACGCCGTGGCGTGGAACTCAAACAGGCATACAACCAGATACAGCGTTACCACAAGACATCTTTTCACGGTCTGTTTGACTACATCCAACTGTTTGTTATCTCCAATGGGGTAAACACCCGCTATTTTGCCAACAATCCGAACAGCGGGTACAAGTTTACATTCAACTGGACGGATGCCGCAAATCATCCGTTCAATGAACTGAATATGTTTGCCTCGTTCTTTCTGGAGAAATGCACTCTCGGAAAAATCATCGGCAAATACATTGTGCTTCACGAGGGCGACAAATGTCTGATGGTGCTTCGTCCGTATCAGTTCTATGCCGTGGAGAAGATATTGGACAAGGTAAAGAACTCCAATGACAACGGTTATATATGGCATACCACCGGAGCAGGAAAGACATTGACCTCATTCAAGGCTGCACAACTCGTTTCCGAACTGGATGATGTGGATAAGGTGATGTTTGTCGTAGACCGACACGACCTCGACACTCAGACCCAATCGGAATATGAAGCATTTGAGCCGGGTGCTGTGGACGGTACGGACAATACGGACGAACTGGTAAAAAGGCTGCAGAGCAACTCTAAAATAATCATCACCACTATCCAGAAACTCAATGCAGCAGTCAGCAAGACTTGGTATAGTAATCGGATAGAGGACATACGACACTCCCGTATCGTGATGATTTTTGACGAGTGCCACAGAAGCCATTTCGGGGAAAGTCACAAGAAGATAATGAAATTCTTCGACAATGCCCAGGTATTCGGCTTCACGGGTACACCTATCTTCACGGAGAATGCCGTTGACGGGCATACTACCAAAGAGATATTCGGCAACTGCCTGCACCAGTATCTTATCAAGGATGCGATTGCCGATGAAAATGTGCTGGGGTTCCTCGTGGAGTATTATCATGGAAACGGAGAAGTGAAAAATGACGATACTCTCCGTATGGAGGAAATAGCCAAATTCATCCTCAATAATTTCAATAAGTCAACCTTTGACGGTGAGTTTGATGCACTGTTTGCCGTGCAGTCCGTACCGATGCTTATCAGTTACTATAAGATTTTCAAGTCTCTCAAGCCGGATATCCGTATAGGTGCTGTATTCACTTATGCCGCCAACAGCAGTCAGGACGATGAACAGACCGGGATGAATACAGGACAGTTCGCAAATCAAAGCACTGGAGGAGCTGACGAACTGCAATCCATCATGGATGATTACAATGAAATGTTCGGCACAGCGTTCACCACCGAGAATTTCCGTGCCTATTACGATGACATCAACCTGCGCATGAAAAAGAAACGGTCGGACATGAAACCGCTTGACCTCTGCCTTGTCGTGGGTATGTTCCTTACCGGATTCGATAGCAAGAAACTCAATACACTCTATATAGATAAGAACTTGGAGTATCATGGACTGTTGCAAGCGTTCAGCCGGACCAACCGTGTCTTGAATGAAAAAAAGCGTTTCGGCAAGATTATATGCTTCCGTGATTTAAAAAACAATGTCGATGCGGCCATAAAACTGTTCAGCAATTCTGATAACCCCGAGGATATTGTCCGTCCTCCGTTTGAGGAAGTGAAACGGCAATACCGGCAGTTGGCAACGGACTTCTTGCAGAAATACCCGGAGCCAGGAAGCATTGACCTGTTGCAGAGCGAAAAGGACAAGAAAGACTTTGTGCTGGCTTTCCGTGAAATCATCCGCAAGCACGCAGAGATTCAGATATACGAAGATTACAGTGATGAAGCAGACGACCTTGGCTTGAACGAGCAACAGTTTATGGATTTCAGGAGCAAATATCTTGATATCTATGACAGTGCTTTTATTCCGGAGCCATCTCAGACCCCAAGTGCCTTGGAAGACGGAGATGTAGTGCCGTACGGAGGCAAGCATGAATCATTGGATGATGTTGACTTCTGCCTTGAGTTGTTGCACAGCGATATCATTAATGTTGCCTACATCCTTGAATTGATTGCCGGCCTTGACCCGTACAGCAACGATTATCCTGAACGGCGCAAGAACATTATTGATACGATGATTAAGGATGCCGAAATGCGTAGCAAGGCAAAGCTCATCGAAGGCTTCATCCGGCAGAATGTTGATGAGGACAAGGAGAACTTCATGATGCAGCGGCAGAAGGCCGACGGCACAAGCGAACTGGAAGAACGCCTTAACAACTACATTTCAGCCGAACGGGAAAAGGCGGTGAGTTCATTGGCGCAAGATGAGGGTCTTTCTGCGGAAGTGCTTGACCTTTATCTGAAAGAGTATGACTACCTTCAGAAAGAGCAGCCGGAAATCATCCAACAGGCACTCAAGGAGAAACACCTCGGACTGATTAAGACCCGAAAGGCTCTCACGAGAATTATGGACAGGCTGAGAAACATAATAAGAACATTTAGTTGGGACTAAAGAAGAACTGAAATAGCTATGAGTGAAGAATTACAGCAGAAACTTCGGGAGCAGCTTTGGGAAGTAGCCAACAAGCTGCGCGGAAATATGTCGGCCAGTGATTTCATGTATTTTACTTTGGGCTTCATCTTCTACAAATACCTTTCGGAGAAGATTGAAGTATACGCCAACAATGCCCTGGCGGATGACGAAGTGTCATTCAAGGATTTGTGGACTATGGAGGATGAAGATGCCGCCGAACTGCAGGAGGAACTGAAAAAGCAATGCTTGGAGGGTGTCGGCTACTTCATAGAACCGACTTACCTTTTCTCATCGGTAATAGACCGAGTAAAGAAGAAAGAGAATATATTGCCCATCCTTGAACGCTCGTTGAAGCGCATCGAGGACAGCACATTGGGGCATGACAGTGAGGAAGATTTTGGCGGTCTGTTCTCCGACATTGACCTTGCTTCGCCTAAATTAGGCAAGACGGCAGATGACAAGAATACGCTCGTCAGCAATGTCTTGTTAGCCTTGGACGATATAAAGTTTGGCGTGGAAGCATCGAATGAGATTGACATTCTTGGCGACGCCTATGAGTACATGATAGGTCAGTTCGCTGCCGGTGCCGGAAAGAAAGCCGGAGAGTTCTATACTCCGCAGGAGGTCAGCCAGATACTGGCAGAGATTGTCTTTATCGGTCGCACACGGCTTCGCAATGTGTATGACCCGACCTGCGGAAGCGGTTCGTTGCTTCTTCGTGCAGCAAAGGTGGGACATGCGGTGGATATTTACGGGCAGGAAAAGAATCCGACCACTTACAACCTCGCCCGGATGAACATGCTGCTGCATGGCATCAAGTTCAGCAACTTCAAGATTGAAAACGGCGATACATTGGAATGGGATGCTTTCGGAGACACACAGTTTGATGCGGTGGTGGCAAATCCCCCTTTCTCTGCAGAATGGAGTGCCGCAGACAAGTTCAATAATGATGACCGTTTCAGCAAGGCAGGACGCCTTGCGCCGAAGAAAACTGCCGACTATGCCTTTATCCTCCACATGATTTACCACTTGAATGAGGGCGGCACGATGGCTTGCGTAGCTCCTCATGGGGTGCTGTTCCGAGGCAATGCAGAGGGTGTAATCCGCCGCTTCCTCATTGAGAAGAAGAACTACATAGATGCCATCATCGGTCTGCCTGCAAACATTTTCTATGGCACAAGCATACCGACTTGTATCCTTGTGTTGAAGAAGTGCCGCAAGGAGGATGACAACATCCTGTTCATCGATGCCAGCAAGGAGTTTGAAAAAGTCAAGACGCAAAACAAGCTCCGCCCGCAACATATCCGGAAGATAGTGGAAACCTACCGTGACCGCAAGGAGATAGAAAAGTACAGCCATCTTGCCACGCTGCAAGAAGTGGCCGACAACGACTATAACCTGAATATTCCCCGGTATGTTGATACCTTTGAGGAAGAAGAACCGATTGACATCAAGGCTGTAATGGCGGAAATCAAGGAACTGGAGGCCAAACGTGCCGAACTCGACAAGGAGATAGATGTGTATTTGAAAGAGTTGGGAATTATATAGTCTTGAATGTGAAATTGGAAATCACAATTTGTGATGTCAAGATTTGTAAGTTATGGCGAAAGACAGGGAGAAGTTGGAGGGCAAGGCAAGCGAACCGGTCGCAAATTGCGACCAGTTGCAAGAGGCCATTGACATAAAGCCGATGATTCGGTTAATCAGAGGCCAACAAGTTATGATTGACAGGGATTTGGCTCTGTTGTATGGTGTGGAAACCCGACGATTGAATGAGCAGGTAAAACGAAATATTGAGCGTTTCCCGGATGATTTTATGTTCCAACTCAACAAAGAGGATGTCAAAATCTTGAAGTCGCAAAATGCGACCTCAAGTTGGGGCGGAGACAGAAGATTGCCTTATGCTTTCACTGAGCAAGGCATTGCTATGCTTAGCTCTGTCTTGAAATCACAAACTGCCGTGGATGTGAATATACGCATTATGCGGGCCTTTGTATCCATGCGCCGTTTCATCGCCACTAATGCCCAACTGTTCCAGCGGCTTGAAACGATAGAATACCATCAACTTGAAATGAAACAGCATCAGGAGGCGACTGACAAACGTATTGATGAAGTGTTCAAGCGGCTGGACGCAAACATTACGCCCATACAGGGAATATTCTATGACGGGCAAGTATTTGACGCTTACCGTTTCGTGTCTGATTTGACACGAAAGGCCAAGCGTTCAATAGTACTGATTGACAATTATGTAGATGACACCGTGCTTACTATGCTTGACAAACGTAAAAACGGAGTGACGGCAACCATTTACACGCAACGTATCAGCAACCAGTTCCAGTTAGATGTTGACCGTCATAACACCCAATATCCACCCATAGAGATAAAGCAGTTTAACAAAGCTCACGACCGCTTTTTGCTTATTGATGATGATGTGTACCACATCGGAGCATCCATCAAAGATTTAGGTAAAAAGTGGTTTGGTTTCACCTTGATGCGTGACATCACGGCAACTGAACTTATCAACAAAATTAAAGAGAAATGACTATGAACCACAAGACATAAAAGATTCAAAGAACCTTAATGCCCCGTCTAAAGGAAATGTCCCGGCGCTGCGTTTTCCGGAGTTTACAGAAGAATGGATATTTGCACCTTTATATGATTACTTGGAGGAAAATAAAGAACGTAATAGAAATGACGAATTTGATAAAGGAGATGTACTATCTGTCTCAGGTGATTATGGCATTGTTAATCAGATTCAACTATTAGGCCGTTCTTTTGCAGGGAGTAGTGTAAGAGACTATCATATTGTACGAAAAGGAAATATAGTTTATACCAAAAGCCCTTTGAAAAAATATCCTTATGGAATTGTTAAGGTAAATAAAGGGAATGAAGGTATAGTTTCCACTCTATATGCAGTCTACTGCGTTAAACAGAATGCTATCGGTGATTTTATAGAAAGCTATTTCGCCTTGCCTAAAAGAACAAATAGATATTTTAAGCCAATAGTCAGAATAGACGCAAAGCACGATATGAAAATAGGGAATGAAGAAGCTATTGCAAATATAGTATGTTTCCCAAGCTATGCTGAGCAAAGAAAAATTTCTGCGTTCATTTCTTTGCTGAATGAACGTATTTCTATTCAGAGCAGGATCATTGAGAAATACAAATCCCTAATAAAGGCGATGTGCGATACCTTGATTGAACGAGAAACACAGCAAGTCACATTATCTTTTAGTGACTTTGGACAATCATATTCAGGGTTATCAGGAAAAAGTGCGGAAGATTTTGGTGATGGCTACCCGTTCATAACATACATGAATGTCTATCAGAACCAAATCATTGATTCTACCGATATTGGTTTGGTGAAAATCAAAGCAAGAGAACAACAGTCAGTTGTCCGTCATGGTGATATTCTTCTTACATTATCTTCTGAAACTCCGGAAGAAGTTGGTATGGGCGCAGTATATTTTGGGAAAACTTATCCTTTGTATCTGAATAGTTTTTGTTTTGGCATTCATATAACCGATGAAAGCATGATATATCCTCCTTTCTTAGCTTATTATGTTTCATCACAATTATTTAGAAAAGCCGTTTACCCATTGGCGCAAGGTAGTACACGCTTTAATCTTCAAAAAAGCGACTTTATGAAGAAAAAGTTTTCTTTTCCACTGATAGAAAAGCAACGCCAAATATACTCAATCCTCAACGCCTATTCGAACAAACTAATTGTTGAAAAACAGATAATGAGATTGCTTTGTAATCAAAAGTGTCATCTGTTACGCCAGTTGTTTATATGAACATCTGTTGGAGTAAGAAATTCTTGGTATTCAGATGATTGGCAAGCACCTTTTGTTCAATATTAAGTTTATGCTCTACATTCAAGAGCAATTTCGCTATTGCTTCTTGCTCATTTTTATTGGGTAAAGTAATTTTTGCGTTTTGTATATCAGCGTAATGCAGATGTATGATAGTGCTACCTTTAGCATATTTGGCCAAATTTTTCTTGACTATGATATTGAAATAATAACTAAGGTAATTACTATTGTTTCGCTCATTAACATGGATTCCAAACATGTCTCCACCAAGTATTATACCATCTTCATTTATTGCTGATGGTGCTATAAGTGATAATGCATCAACTGTAGTTGATGCAGGAAAAAGCAAGTCTCCTTTTGTGCTTAATGTACTGTTTGGAGACTTTGTAGTATGAGAAACAACATTTTCTATTACGCAGCCATAGGTAGTGAATAGTTCTCCGTAAATAATACACGGATTTCCATCTTTAGACAAATCATCTTTAGACAAGTTCATCACATTAAATGGCTCTCCAATATCATGGATAAACTGCTCTGTCTTGTTGCATTTTCTATAATGTTCAACCAGAATCGCCTTATTAAGGATTTTCCATCAAGATATAGTTTGTGCTTCGCCCTCCTTCATCGGATTTCTTCAGCACACCTTTCCCAACAAGGTCACGAATGTCATTGAGGGCTGTATCTGTGGAACATTTTGCAATCTTGGCCCATTTGCCAGTAGTAAGTTTGCCGAAAAATCCGTCAAACTGCATATTAATCAACTTCCGTTGTCTTTCGTTGAATGACATATCTCGGTTTCGCTCCCAAAACTCGGCTTTACGCAGGACCGACGACAAAGCGCCTTCGGTTGAGGCCAGCGCCAGATCTAAACAATGCAAAAACCATAGGATCCACTCTGTGATGTCTCCATCACTATGCTGCGTGAGTTCCAGTACTTCATAATACTCTTTTTGCATTATCTTCATTTCAGCAGATATGGAGTAAAAGCGTTTGCTGCACTTTTCTGAGCGGGCAAGCATCATATCGGTCAGAGCGCGGGCAATACGCCCATTGCCATCATCAAACGGATGTATAGACACAAACCACAGGTGCGCTATAGCAGCTTTCAGTACTGCGTCAATCGGTTCATTGGCATTGATCCATGAGATAAACCTTTCCATTTCCTCAGGTAATCTGTCTGCAGAGGGAGCCTGATAGTGTACTTTTTCCTTGCCCATGGCACCTGATACCACCTGCATCTCGCCGCTACGGTATTTTCCCACCTCAATATGATATAACCCACTCATACCTGTTGGAAATAATACATTGTGCCATCCGAAAAGCCGCTCAGATGAAAGCGGCTTATCATAATTTTGTGTGGCATCCAACTGCATCTCAACGATGCCCTCTATGTATCGGGACACAGGGACAAGTCCTGCTGTTGTTATTCCGAGCCTGCGGGCTATTGATGACCTCACCTCTTCAAGATTCAGTTTCTCACCCTCTATTTCGGATGAGCGGACGAGTTCTATCGACATATTTGACAGTACGGCTTCATCCTGAGAGTCGAATCCCAGCGACAGCATCCGCCCGATGACCATGCCCTGCTTGGCACGCACACGACCCAATTCGTGCATTATCTTTTGGCTGTCATAGCGGAATTGCCACCAATTTTCATAATCATGAATATATCGCATAGCATTCGGTTTTATGCAAAATTAGGCACAATTCGGAGAATAGACAAGTTATTCACCGAATATTTTAGGTGAATAACGCGCTTTTTCGCCGAAAAATATACCTTAATTAAGGGGATTATCGAAACTGTTATTTCTTCGCAAAAGCCTAATACACTTATAAAAAATTGCCTTTCCTGCAATTCATCTACATTGCAGGAAAGCCAAGTGGCGGAAAATGGGAATTTCCCCGTTTACGGAGCAACGGGTATAAGTGGCTATACTGAAACAGCAGATATAAACGGTGAATCTATTTTGATAATCAAAGATGGTTCAGGTGTTGGTACAGTTAGGTTTGTGACTGGAGAATACAGCTACATCGGAACTCTCAACCGACTAACAGCAAAAGCTGGCTATTGCTTAAAGTACATATACTTTGCCTTGCAAGAATTTAATTTTGAATCATATAAAACAGGAATGGCTATACCACACATCTATTTTAAGGATTATGGTAGAGCGAAAATCTATTGCCCTCCCTATAAGCTGCAAGCTACAATATCACAGCAACTCACTTGCATTGAAAGCAAGATTGATGTTGAAAAACGAATATTATCTGACCATGCGCAACAGAAATCATATCTGCTATCACAAATGTTTATATGAACATCTGTGACAGCAGATATTGCTTTTGTGCGTGGTAGCAGCGAAGAAAACCTTTCTCTACATCAAGTTTGGAATAGAATGCCGTTGCAATTTTTACCAAAGATTGTTGTTCTCTTATGGATATAACAGGGATTCTGATTTCACATAGACTTTCAAACGATAGGCACAAGCGAACACTTCCCTCCAAACGTTTCCCAACTTCATATGAGAATGCGACTGTTTTGAAAAATAATTCAAGATATTCAGGCAATATATTCTTCGATGTACGGAAACAAATATACATTGGGCTTACAATTCCGCACTCTTTGTCTTTAAGCCGTGCAATAGAACCGACATTTATTCGTGCTGGGTTAAATGCAAAATCATTAATACTTACTATTTTGTAATTGCTTGTATCATCACTCGCAATAATCCTATCTTCAAACTGTTCTGACTGTTCAACAAAACCATGTTTATTGCTCACAGACAGCACGGGTAAATCCTTACCCGTTTTATTATGTTGTGAAATCTGTGTGATATAACATCCAAGTGTGTCTGATGTTGCAGCATGATTAAACGCCAATTCAACAATCCCCTTAATTAGGGTTTCGTATTTCTCAATGATCCTGCTCTGAATAGAAATGCGGTCATCTATTAGCTGGAATAGCGTTGCAATCTTTTTCTGTTCCATCTTTTGAGGAATTGAAACAGAAATTTTACCCATTTCATTTTGAGATAAGGTAGGAACAGCACCTCCTACCGTTATTCTTTTTATAGCATTTTGAAATTTATATGCGCTTAGAATTTGGCCAAGAAGAAAACTGTTACATTTTATGTTTTTCAGTACAACCAACTGTGGATTTAGGGTAGTTTCACATAAAATGTTATCCACATATGCGACCTTACCAACAGTTGAGCCTGTTTTTACAAATACTATATCGCCTACAAAAACTTTTATTTCAGGAGATTCTTCATACTTGAAATAGTTAATGTAGGTATTGTCTTTATCATAAGAGAGTCTATTGTCTGTTATATTTGAAGGGCTTAGGGCTATAGCACCAGTTCCTTTTTCTACAATGTCCTGGATAGTATATCCTCTAAAACCAATCCTTCCTACTATGTTGCATATTTCTGCTAAAGCACATTTTTCCCACTCCTCTGTAAACTCCGGGAAACGCAGCGCCGGGACATTTCCTTTAGACGGGGCTATTTTGATTTTTGTTTATTATGGTGAATCTTTAAATGATTAGTTTCCTCAATTCGCTAATGCAATAAATTCAGGAATTATGAACACTAAAACATTCAGAGAAATTGCGGCGGCTTGGAAAGAGTACAAGCGGCCTTATGTGAAGCAGTCGACGATGGCGGCTTATGTGTTAATCTTGGAGAACCACATTCTTCCTTACTTCGGGGACGGCGGTTCACTCCATGAACAGGAGGTGCAGGCATTTGTCTTGCAGAAGTTGGAAAACGGATTGAGCGCCAAGACAGTCAAGGATATTCTGATAGTCATGAAAATGGTGATGAAGTTCGGGGTCAAAAATGAGTGGATGAGCTATTACGAATGGGATATAAAGTATCCTACGACCTCCTCCAGAAAGGAACTGGAGGTGCTGTCTGTCAGCAATCACAGAAAGATACTGAATTACATCCAAAGCCACTTTACTTTTACCGGGCTCGGTATCTACATAAGCCTGAGTACCGGAATGCGCATCGGCGAAATATGCGCATTGAAATGGAGCGACATCAATGTGACGGACGGGACTATAATTGTCAGCCGCACCATTGAGCGCATTTATATCATTGAGGGAGAGAAAAAACACACGGAACTCGTCATCAACACTCCCAAAACCCAAAACTCCTGCCGGGAAATACCCATGAGCAAAGAATTGCTTGCCATAATCAAGCCGCTGAAAAAGGTAGTCAATGAAGATTTCTATGTGCTTACAAATGATGAGCGTCCGACAGAGCCGCGCACATACCGCAATTATTACAACAGTCTCATGGAGAAGCTCTCCATCCCCAAATTGAAATATCACGGCCTGCGCCACAGCTTCGCCACCCGTTGCATTGAAGCCGGATGTGACTATAAGACCGTAAGCGTACTGTTGGGGCACTCCAACATTTCAACTACGCTTAACCTGTATGTTCATCCGAACATGGAACAGAAAAAGCGTTGCATCAGCAGAATGTTCAAGTCATTGGGAAAATGAAAGGCAGCAGGGTCAGCACACCGGGCATATCCATTGAAATCCATCACGCAAAGATTTCCGTCAGGATATTGACAGCCGCGGAGCACATGATGTCCCCGGAGAAAGACTTTGATGGAATCATATTGATGACTTTGGTGGCGCCGTGCATGTCAGGCAGGGAAATCCTGAGGAGGGACTTGTCGGAGAGTTCATTTCTTGCGGCATGACGCGGGAGGAGGCCGACAATTCCCGGAGAGGACTTGACAAGAGACTTCACGGCTTCGGCGGAAGGAGAGCGGAAGACAATCTTGTGGGATATCTCTTCAAACGGGACAAGGCCGTCCATGCAGTCGTCGGCAACGGCAATTCCGGATGGGATATCCTGCCAGGATGAGAAGGAAGAATAGACCGTACGGCTCACCGGAGACACAACTGCAGCCGGATAGGAATATCCGACATTACAGGCTTCGGCCCATATTGGCCCGGAGAGTCCGCCGGCACAGGCCTCAAGCCTGAAGCCGAAGCCGTCTTCCGGAAAGGCTTCCGGGGACTCATGAACCATGAAGACTGTGCCGGGAAATGATGCAGTCATTGCCGAGACAAGAGCGGCGACAGGTTCTCCGGCAAGACTGCCCGATGCACAGATACTGACTGTCCTCGGCCGGAGTGAATCATTCGGGCCGAACATCATTCTGGCAGAATCATACCAATACAGAATCTTTCCTGCGTATGACCGGAATGCCCGGCCCTGCGGTGTCAAAGACACTTCACTTCTGCCTCTTTCGAAGAGACGGACTCCGAGGTCTTTCTCAAGCTCAGCAATATTCTGGCTCACAGCAGGCTGGCTTATGCCAAGCTGCTCTGCCGCACGGGTGAAGCTGCCGGTTGCCGACAAGGCTTCGAATACTTTCAGTCTAAAATCTCCAAGCATGACATCAAATTTATGAAAATTTATGTTAATTTTGTAAGATATATATGATTGTTTCAACAATTACATAAAAAAGTTATACATCAGAAATGAAACGAATCTTTGTATTCTTTGCGGCTCTCTTTGCCGCAATAGTTGTGTATGGACAGGACATGTCACAACTCCCCCAACTGCCGAATGACCCTGCGGTCCGCACAGGCAAGCTTGACAACGGGCTCACCTATTATATAAGGCACAATGACAAGCCTGCCGACAGGGCGGAATTCTATCTCGCCACAAATGTGGGCGCAATCCAGGAAACCCCAGACCAGGACGGTCTTGCACATTTCCTTGAGCACATGTGCTTCAACGGGACAAAGAATTTCCCGGACAAAGGCATTCTGGAATACCTCCAGGGAATCGGAGCGGAGTTCGGAAGGAACATCAATGCCTCGACAGGCGTCGAACAGACCGTATACATGCTCAACAACATTCCTCTTGTACGCGAAACCGTAGTGGACACATGTCTGCTCATCCTGCATGACTATTCACATTTCGTGACATGCGACCCTGCCGAAATCGACAAGGAAAGGGGCGTGATTCTCGAAGAGAGAAGGACGAGGAGAAATGCCCAGTGGAGAATGTATGAGCAGGCCAAGCAGGCCTATTACAAAGGCTCCAAATATGCAGACTGCTCCCTCATCGGAAGCGAGGAAAACCTCAAGACTTTCAAGCCTGAAAGCCTGACGAATTTCTACCACACATGGTATCGTCCTGACCTCCAGGCTGTAATCGTAGTCGGAGATGTCGATGTTGACAAGGTGGAGTCAAAAATCAAAGAGACTTTCGCCGACATCCCTGCCGCAGAGAACCCTAAGGCCAAGGAAATGCATGTCATCCCGGACAATGAGGAGCCGATAGTGGCAATCATCACCGACCCTGAGGCGACATCAACATCAGTGGAGGTGCTCTGGAAAAGCCAGCCGGCACCGGAGGCACTGAACAGCACACAGGTCGGGATGATGACTGACCTCATCAAGTCATATGTAAGTCTCATCATGGCCGAAAGATTCAATGACATCACATCCAGACCGGATGCTCCGTTCACAGCCGCCAGCATGGCAATAGGAAAGCTCTGCGAGACTTGTGAAGTGACCATGGGCACGGCAAGATGCAAGAACAATGACGCTGTCCCGGCCTTCAGGGCGCTCATGACAGAAATCGAGAAGATGAAGAGATTCGGCTTCACAGACGATGAAGTGTCCAGGGCAAAGGACAATATCCTCAGTTCATACGAAAAGAGGGTCCAGGGTGCAGACACAAGAAAAAATGCAGAATTCATCCAGGAATACATCAACAACTTCTTCGACAATTACGCCTACATGGAGCCTGCCGTGGAGTATGAAATGGCCAAGGCTATCTGCGGACAGCTCAATGCAGCTATCCTCAACCAGATAGCTTCATCCATCATCACCGACGACAACATGGTTGTGGTATACTACGGACCGGAGAAAGAAGGTGTTTCACACCCGACATCAGAGGAACTTCTCGGTGTCATTGCCGAAGTGAAGGCTTCTGACATCACGCCGAACGAGGCTCAGGACTTCAACAAGCCTCTTCTTGATGCCGCAGCGCTTAAAGGCTCACCTGTAAAGAAAACGGGAGAAGGCATCTACGGCTCTACCGTATGGACCCTCAAGAACGGATTGAAAGTGGTCGTGCTCCCTACTGAATACAAAAAGGACCAGATCATCTTCTCGCTCCAGAAAGACGGCGGACTCTCTCTCATATCCGACGAAGACCTTCCGTCATTTGAAGAAAACATCTGGACTCTGTTCACCATGAACAGCGGAGTAGCCGGATTTGCCGGGACTGACCTGAGCAAGATGCTGGCAGGAAAGAATGTGAATGTCACGCCATATATCGGCAGCCTCAGACACGGCATCAGCGGTTCGGCCGCTCCAAAAGACCTTGAAACCGCTTTCCAGCTGATGTATCTCTACTTCATGGACCCTCGCTTTGACGAGAATGAATTCCAGACAGGCATACAGCAGCTCAAGGCTGTACTTCCGAACATAGTCAACCAGCCTGACTTCAAGTTCCAGACAGAATTCACAAAAACTGTTTTCGGAAACAGCCCGAGGAAGCCGATAATCAGCGAGGAACTGATTGAAAAAGCGAATCTGGCAACAATTGAAAGAGTCTACAGGAGTCTTTTCAATAATGCAGCGGGTGCAACACTCTATATTGTAGGAAATGTGGACATGAAGACCCTCAAGCCTATGGTGGAGAAATATGCCGGCTCCCTTGCAAAGGGGAAGAAGGCGACAGCCTGGGCAGATACCGGAGCGAAGGTAGTGAAAGGGGATGTGGAAAACCATTTCCAGGTTGAGATGGAGACACCGAAGACTTCCGTCCTTCAGGTCTACACGGCATACTTCCCTTATTCAGTGAAGAACACCGTGATGCTTGATGCTGCAAAATATATCCTTGACATGATATACACCGAGACACTGCGTGAAGAGGAAGGCGGCACTTACGGAGCAAGCGTAGGAGCTGCAATGCAGAACGAGCCTGAGGCAAGGGCAATGATACAGGTATACTTCGACACCAACCCGGAAGCTGCCGGCAGACTCATCGCATCGGCCGTCAAAGGCCTCGAGAGTCTTGCATCAGACGGCCCTACGGAAGAACAGATGACAAGGACAGTAGAGAATGCCAGAAAGAATCTTCCTGAATCAAGGATCAGCAACAACTACTGGCTGGATGCCCTGATGTACTGGAACCGCTACGGCGTGGACTATGACAAGGAATTCGAGGCCGCCATCTCCGAAATCTCTTCAGAGAACATCAAGACAGTCCTCAACGAAATCCTCTCCCAGAATAACTTCATTGAGGTAGTAATGTCTCCTGAGGAATAATTCCGGATTACAAGAAAAGACGATGGATGTCCGGAGCATTCCGGCTCCGGACAATAAAGAAAAAGACCCGAAATTCGGGTCTTTTTCTTTATTGATTTATCCAGAATTCATCAATGTCCGCCTTCAGGGACATAGATGATCTCACCGTTTTCAAGTTCATAGGCTATGCCCACGCGCCGGCCGCGTCTGCAGGATGCGTCATCCTGATTTTCCGACGGGGTATAACGGTTGATTTCCTCACCTTCCTTTGTGATGATCTCCATATTTTCCTTGCCCGGATTCTTGACAATCGTAAAATCCTCCTTGCTGAACATTTCCGTCATGTCATATCTTGTCACAAGGGCTACCATCAGCGCGACGGCAAACACCATGGCCACATCGAAGAGATTGCCGACAACGCTCATCGGGTCGTTGTCCTCCTCCTTTCCCAAAAGTCTGCGTCTTCTCATGGTCATTTCCCCTCCCCGGCGCCGAGAAGTTCGGCCACGAATTCAAGGTTCGTCATGTCCTGCATATACCAGCGGTTTTTCACCTGCTGTGTCATGAAGCCCACTGCACTCGAGAAAAGTCCGACCACAGTGGTGGCAAAGGCCACCTGCATGTTGTAGGCCATAGAAGATATGTCCCCGGTGGAAAGGCCTACGAGAGCAGGTCCCATAGGGATAAGGGTACCCATGAGGCCGAGCATAGGACCGAGCTTGGTGAGTGTCTTGGATGAAGAAAGATCCTTGTCGGCATCTGTCTCGAAATCTGCAAGAAGCCTCCTTATGTGGGCAGGGCTGTCCTTGTGGGCAAGGATTTCATTGAGATAACGCACTGAAAGGGAATTGCTGCCTTTCGGCAGTATGGATTCAAGGTCGCGGACGGTCTCCGGAGTAAGCCCTTCGAGCCTGGTCCGCAATGTACGCCCGTTCTTGCGGATATTCAGGTATTGTCCGAAAAAACTCCCTACAAGCAGGAGAGAACGGAGAAAAAGAAGGATGAGAAGCACTATCACAGGCACCAGAAGTCCCGTGGAAATCCAGAAAAGTATGTCTGATATGAAATTCATTTTTGTTTATATTTTTATTGTTTCGACTTATGGAATGAATGCCACAGCCATCCGGCAAAGGCCCCGGCAAGAGTGATGAGGACAATGCCGGCAAATGCACTCCAGTCCACTTCCGAAAAACCTTCGACGGCAGTCTGCCCGTTCACCGTGGCTATCACGCCGAAAAAGGCTGTCAGGGCATTGAGGATGAACAGCAGTTCAAGCCTCAGTTCCTTTTCCGGAACGGCCTTGCGGAATGCCCAGGCCCCGGCAGGAATCAGGATGAACACCAGTGCGGCAAGAATCCATGCAACAAGTTTGAAATCGTTCCCCGGAAATGCGAAGATCACATAGACCAGCGTGCTGAAAAGGACAGGAAAAATCAGCACTCCGGGGAACCATCTCAATATCCTGTAGACCGCGATTTTCCACCTTGGCATCTGCCCTTCAGCGGACAGGTCGGCGGCCATTATGCAGAAGGCCATCTGCAGGACAATCTCCACACTGAGCACGACCGCCGCATCAAGCATGAGGGCGCTGTCTCCCAGCCATGCTGATATCCTGCTCTTGGACTGCTCGATGGCGAGAGGCCACATCAGTCCGGTGAACAGGGCGGCAGCGGCAGCCGCAATCAGGATTGTCCACGGCTTGCCGAAACTCTGCTTGAGGACAAAAACAAGGGCGATGAGCAACATCAGTACGGTTACGACGGTCTCCATGGCTATTCGTCATTTTCTCCTGACCTGCGTCTTTTCCTGACAAAGACCACAATGAAAACCACGGCAGCCACTGCCACCAAGGCAATTATAGTATTGTTCAGGACATTGGTCCTGGAAGAAGTTCCGCTGTCGAGCCGTTCCTTTTTCATCACCATGCCCTTACCGTCTCCTGCGGCAGCCGCTTCACGGACCTGACGGATGTTGTCAGTGTAGCGGGCGGCCGTCCTGCCGTCAGTCTTCGAGGCTATGAAATCCCTGAGCCTGTCATTGTCACAGACGGTACCGGAGCAGGCAGGCCTGTATTTTTCGACAAGTCCGGCATGAAGGGCGGCTATATCCGCAAGCTGGGCTTCCGAAGCATTCCAAAGCCCTTTCCTTGCACTTTCCATCATCACGGCGGTCATTTCCTGAAGGGCTGCCGGGCTGTTCTTCTCGAAGAACTTCTGCACCCCGAGCCCGTATGAATCCTTGACATAGACATCATATATCCTGTCCCACATTTCATCGTCCACTGCCTGCGGCTTCATCACATTCCATCCGTAGGTATTCTGGACGACCTCGGCCAATGCGGCGGCATCCCCTGCCCCGCCCTTCATCTTTTCCCGGATATATTCCGGATTGAAGATGGTGGTGCGGCTTTCCACGCCGATGGCTTCCTTGACCTCCTGCATGCGGACATTGTTCCTGTTGCGGTAGTCGCTCAGATATGCATCCGGATCCTTGCCTGTGACATTCCTGACGGCAAGGTTCATCCCTCCCATGAACTCATAGACATGGTCAAGGCTGAGGGCTCCCCAAGTGTTGCTCTGGCGCGGCTGCACCACGGCGTCGGTCCTGTCAAGGGCAGCCTCAAAGGCGAATTGGCGCACTTCCTCCCATTTGTCCTCGCTTCCGTAATAGGCGCCCATGTTGTTGAGATAGACCTCGGCAATCTCGCTCTCGTCCTCCCATCTGTCACCGGCCTGCACCATGCCCTGGATGCCGGTGCCGTAATTGCCGTTCACTCCGCCGAAGACCCTGTACAGGGATACCTCGCGGGCATCCTTAGGAGTCATACCTTTGTCTATCAACAGTTTCTCGGTTTCCAGCACTCCGGAAGCCACCTGATTGTCATACACATCATCCTTGGCCGCGGCGGCCATCTCCACTGCACGGCTGATGAGGAAAAGCCTGGATGCCGCCAGGTCACGGAGCTGTCCGCTTGTCTGCACGACCACATCTATGCGCGGACGGCCGAGCTCCGCCGACGGGATCAGGCGCAGGTCTGTCACCCTGCCGAATGCATCCCTGACAGGCTCCACTCCGAGCATATAGAGTATCTGGGCTATGGTGGCGCCCTCCGTCTCGATGAACTCGCTGCTCCAGAGGGTGTAGCTTACCTTGCGCGGGATGCTGTCGTTGTGTCGCTGACGGTAAAGGCTGATGGTATTGTCAGCCAGCAGCTTGCCCTTTTCCCATGCCTCTTCGCTCGGGGTGGCCTCGGCATTGATGGCATAGAGGTTCCGGCCCGTAGGGAGAGTGTTGGGATTTGCCACAGGGTCTCCTCCAGGAGAAGGCACCACATAGCCGCCGTCAAGGCCGTTGATTATGCTGCGGAGTTCGTTCTCCGGGCTGGACTTCAATGCATCACGGTATGCAACAACATTTTTCAGAGCCCTTTCCACTTCCATTACGGCAGAGGCAAATGCCTTTTCCTCATCACTGTACCGTGTCATTCCTCCGGACATTGCCTCCATCATGGCGGACATTCCTGAAGATGCCTTGCTTCCGGCATTGTCCACTGCCTTTGTCCTGCCGGACAATGCCTTTTCCATCCGTGCAAGGGCGGCCGTGTCGGAGGTCATGGAACGGGCCATCGCCATCATCTTTTCCCTGGCCATCCCCTTGCCCATCTTTTTCATCAGTTCCTTCATGGACTTTCCGCCAGGATGTCCTGACGGGAGAGACGCCACGTCCGCATTTCCGTCATACGTTCCGGAGATTGCCGTTCCGGCCAGCACGGCGGCAGCCGGCATCTCTTCCGCCATCCCTGTCATAATGGAGAACATGTCATTCCCGCGTGCGATGGCAGCGGATATCTCGCGGGCCTTTACCAGTTCATCAGCCGTAATCCCGGCCACACGGCACACATAATCGTCTCCCGGCACTGTCTTCCCGTCCAGAAGACCTGCCACCAACCTTTTTGCAGGTGCAAGATAGCGTCTTGAAAATTCCGCCCTATGCTTTTCCAGTCCGGCCTCCGCCCGGCCCTTCGCCTTGTCTATGGCATAAAGCCCGTATGCGACAGGATCGGTACTCATCGCCATCACAGTGCTTCGTATATCCTTGTCGGCATACGGCTCACCCATCACATAAAGGGCACCCGTGACCTTCTCATTGACAAGTTCTTCCGCAAAATTCTCCACCCTGGCCACCTCGGCCTCGGAATATGCCTTGCCCGGAACGGTGTCCAGGCCCAGTTCCCGATGTATGCCGAGCTCCAAAACGGCTTTCTTGACTGCCAGGGAAGCCCTCTGCAGGGCAGCTTCATCCCTCACATCCGCCCCGGCAAGACGGTTGTACTCCTTCAGTCTGTCCGTCAGGCCGGAATAAGTGGTGCGGACACCGCTTTCCATGAACGGAGGGGTGAGATAGGAATGCAGGCCGGCGTATGCCCGGCGTTTTGCCATCATCGCCTCTCCCACATTGGCAATGGTGTACACATAAAAATGCGGAAGGTCGCCCACAAGCCTGTCGCTCCAGTCCTTACGGCTCAGGGCCACCTGCTTGCTCGGAGTAAATTCAAGGCTTCCGTGCGCCCCGAAATGAATGAGGGCATCCGCCTTGAATCCGTATTGGGTCCACAGATAAGATGCAATATAGGCATGCGGAGGTGCGGCATCGGTGCCATGGACTATCTCGAAATCATTGTCGCCCATCCCGGCCGCAAGCTGCGGAAGCAGCACCACATTGCCGAACCTGAGCCTTGCAAGGGCAAGATTGCCTTCCGGAGTGGCCATATAGCTTCCGGGAAATTCCCCGTTCACGGCCACAGCCTCGGCATACATGTCATCTCCGAGAGATTCTGAAACCCATCCTGCATACTCCTCAGGCGTGATGATCTCCGGCTCGGCCGTCCTGATGAAGGCGGACATCGCCCCTTCGGCATAAGCGCCGAACACCGCTCCCCTCTCCTGTATCATATTTCCCAGTTCCTCTGCCGAATCCGGCAGACCGGACACATCATAGCCCTCCGCACGGAGCCGGACAAGAAGGTTATAAAGCGAAGGCACGACCTCCATCCCGCCGGCAGTCAGGGCACTCTGGCCGGGGCCCTTGAAATAATATATCGCGACCCTCTTCTCCCGGTTCGGCTTATGCCTGAGGGAAATATGATTGTTGACCGTCGTCACGAAATGTTCCAGCCGTTCAGGAATCGCATGAAGGTACTGCAGCCCGTCCTCCCGGCTGACATAGTTGCCGAAAAGGACGAACGGCCTTATAGCCCCGTCAATCTCTGGAGTGACGATACTCTGTGACATGAAGCCTCCGTTCATTCCCATCGGGTCATTTTCCCAGTCTTCGACAAGGCTGTTCACATTGAGAGGGGCGAAAAGAGGAACATTCTTTTCTGTCAGATAATCCACGATATAGTCTCCCATCCGGCCGTGGGCCATATTTATCACAGCTGCCACATCCACGCTGTCGGCATGTCCCCTGCGGAAGAATGTAGCGGCAAATCTCACCGGATAGACCATGTTTCCGGTCTCTTCAAGCCTGCGTATGAGGTCGGAAGGCTCGCCCATCTGCCCTGTGAGGATGACTCCGGGGGCATCGGCATCATAAAGCCCGCTGGCTTTCAGGAACGCCTCATATTCCGCCACAGAATTGAAGCCGAGGTCCTCGTTGCCCGGATCGGAGGGATCCGGATGATAAAGCATGTAGTATGTACGCTCCACAGCCGCCTGAGGCTCGGGAGCCTTGAAAACTTTCCCGTCCACATGCCTGCGCACATACGAAAGCATGTTCCTGTAGTTGGCACGGCCTCCTCCGGCGATATACTGCCTTATGGCTGCATTGTCCGCGGAGTCAAGCGAAACGATATTGTTGTCCGGATTGGTCGCGGCCGTCACGAGGACCGGCAGCCCCTTTTCCGCAGCCCGGCGAAGCCCTTCCCTCTGCTCAGCCGTTATACGGATGCCCATGCCGTTGACAAACACCATGTCATACCGTCCGGCCTCGGAAAGGCGGGATACCGGAAGTTCCCGGATCTTCACAAAGCCGTTGTCATTGGCCTTGGAAATCTGCCCGAGGTCCGACACCTGCCAGTTCACGAACGCCACTTCCGTGGCGGCGAACCACCGTTGCCAGACCAGGCACAGTGCCGAAACGGCCACTGAGGCCGCCAGCACGATGATGATCTTTTTCCTGTTCATTCCTGTCCTTTATAAAAATTACTTGTACTTATGCGTAAAATGCCCAACTTCTGTCATCCATAAAATCATTTTCTGAACATTTCTTCTATCGACAATGACAGGCCTGCGGCAAATGTGGTCCCGACAGTCACAGGGGAATTGCTGTAATAATAGTCAGGCCTGTAGTTGAAGAGGTTGTCAACTATGAAATTGAGGCTTATGCCTTTCCAGATGTCCTGGATGAACATGAGCTTCCAGATGGTGTAGCCCGGATATCTCTGCATGTCCAGGGTCTCAAAGGTGGTGTCGGCGTAGACATGGGTGCTGAACCCGGCGAGATAGCGTCCGCTCAATGACAGGTTGAACCCGTAGTTCTTCCATTCGCGTCCATATTCAACCCTTGCGGTCAGGGAATGCGGCCGAGTAGTGGACATGGAAGGGGAGCCGTCCGTTGTATATTCGTGCGAATATGTGTAGGCCAGTTTAGCCCCGAAGCCGCACGGGAGCCGCATTGAGAAAGTGACATCCGCCCCCGCTATATTTGTCGGGGCATCATTGGCATAACGCATGCTGTTCAGCTGCTCATTCCAGACGGTGGTGATGCCGTTGCGGACCATGTTGAAATATCCGGCCACAGTGACATTGCAGTATTTCTTGAAATATTCAGCAGAAAGGGTGAAATTGTGGCTCACCTCTGAGAGCAGGTCCGGATTGCCGTATATCATGAAGATGCTCGCCATGTCGAACGACATGTACATCTCCTTGAGCGTCGGGGCACGGAATCCCTTGGCGTACGATCCCCTGAAGGCAAAATGCCCTGCCCGGTCACTGTCTATCCTGTACATCAGGCCTATCTTCGGGGAAAGGCTGCTCAGTTTCTTTGCGGAAAAATAATCATACCTCAACGCCCCGATGACATTGAATCCCTTCAGCACATTCCAGTCGAACTGGGCAAAGGCATCAGCCGTCATCTGGCTGTAGCTGCGACCGTCCTCGAACTGGTATGAGAGCAGATAGTCATTCATAAAGTCCCCGCCTGCCGTCAGAGTGCCGGTCTTGCCGAAGGTCCAGTTGAAAAGAGCCCTGACATTGTGCTGCACATTGCTGTAGTTGAGCACATCGGCACCGGTATTGGTCATCCAGTCACTCTTGTTGTATTCATCGTATGAATAGGAAAGTTCCACATTCCCGGCATCGCCGAATTCGTATGCGCCCTTCAGCCCGCCGTTGATGTCCCTGTACCTGTCCTTGACAATGGCATCCGCATCCCTTTCCCTCTGGTAATATCCTATGCGCCCGGTCAGTTTCAGACCTTCAACCGGAGCATATACAAGACGGTCCTTCACACTGAGGGTCCTGTTTCCGTACACCGTGCTGAAATCGCCCGTGCCGCCGACATCGTAAGTGTCGATGCCGGTCATCTGGGCATTCAGGACATTGCTGACCTTTCCTGCAGAAAAGCCGGCACTGCCGTCATAGCGCCGCTCATTGTGGGCTCCATACCTGGCATTCAGGCGGACCGACCAGGGTTCGCTCTGTTCCTTGGTGATGAGGTTGATCACCCCGCCCACGGCATTGGAGCCGTACAGGGACGATGCACCTCCCTTTACAATCTCTATGCGTTCCACATTGTCGAGATTGAGCCTGTTGTAGTCCACATTGTCAAGAGTCTCACCCGCAATGCGCTCTCCGTCGATGAGGAACAGCACGGAACTTCCGCCGAAGCCCTGAAGGTTGACATTCACCTGCTGATCCATCGAAAACGAGAATTCTATCCCCGGAAGTTCAGTTATCAGCAGGTCCTGGATATTGGATGCATCGCTTCTGGCTATGTCCAGGTCCGATATGACCCTTGTGGTGATGGGGGCGTCCATCAGAGTCTTCGGGGTGCGCGTGCCTGTCACCACCACCTGGTCGAGGGTCACGGGATTCTCGTCAAGAGAGAAATTCCCGTCATTGTTGCCGTCGGGCTTCACCAGACGGGACTGGGTCATGAAGCCTATGAATGATGCGACTATTGTATGGTTGGAATTGTCAGGGATTTCAAGGACATAGTTTCCGTCGGACCCTGTGACGGCACCCGCTCCGGGAAGGCCGCGGACAGTCACTCCCGCACCGGCAAGAGGCTCCCCTGCCTTGTCCGTAATCTTCCCCCTTACGGTGTATTGCGCAGAGGACTCCGCAGCAAAGCCGGCAAGCATTGCCAGCATCAGCACATATTTCACGAAATTCATTGCCGTCATCATAAATTTCCGTCCAAAGTCCTGTACTGTATGGTCATATAGCCTTTTGTCCCGCTCCCGTCCATGTAGTTCTCCAGCTTGAGGGCAATATATCTCCCGTCCTGGAGTTTCAGTACAAAGACATTGTCGGACTTTGTGTATATAGGCGGCATCGTGCTTGTGTCCACATCGAGCCATTTGGAAAGTTCGGCATTGAACCAGTCCGCAGTATATTCTATATTGCCCTGCATCATGCCGCTCATGTCTATCGCAATGACATCTTCCGTCCAGATGTCCTCCACGAAAACATCGTCATCAGGCATCTCTCCGGAATCCGCATAGTCATCTATGTCCGTGTCCGAAGTCATCGCCACGGCCCCTCCGTTGGTCTTGGTGTCGTACCTGTGGACCGCGATGTCCCATGTGTCCGGCAGGGGATCGCCGGAAACTATGTTCACGGAGTCCGCCACGGCATTCTGAAAATCAAGGTACACCCAATGCGTGTATTGCGAGGTGTTAATATAGATGGTCCCGTGCCCCGTAAGCGTTTCGGTCCGGATGAAGCCGTAGTCGGAACTTGTCTCCGGCACATCATACAGTCCTCCGAGGATGCCGCTCTCACAAGACGGGAACAGCATGAGTGCCGTTCCCGCAAATATAGACGATGCCAGAAAGGCAGAATGCCTATTCATTGCCGCCCTCCTCCGCACTGTCGCCGTTTCCGCCGTCCGGGGCCGGAGAAGTGAACACCCCTGTTATGGACATAGGCATAGCCCCAGGCGTGAAGACAAAGGTTATCTCCGCAGTACCGTCGCTGCCTACCGTCCCCGACACAGACCCCGTAACCTTCGTTTCTCCGCTTACGGTGTCTATTTCACCGGAAAGAGAATACCCGTCCGCTGCTTCCGCCACTGCCACATCTTCAGCCGAAAGGGAGAAATTCATCGTCCCCATGGCGGTGAACTCGTCCAAAGCGATGTCCACCGTGCTGTCCGTCTTGTATGTTATTGTACAGTTCAGAGTCTCAGTCCCCTGTGACGACCCGCCGACCGAAAGGGCAAAGGATCCGCTGTATGTCCCTGCCACTGCCAATGCGGAAGGCACCTCGCCCTGCGTAAATTCTATCGTAAGCCCTCCCATCACTGACGGCACGGTGAAGATGAATCCGGCAGAGGTCTTGTCAGCGGCTATGGTCGCGGAAACTGACGCATCGTAACTGCTCGTACTTCCGCCCATCCCCATCTCGGTGATGCCTGTCCCGGACACGCTGTATTCCGACCCCGTCCTTGTCACGGTGCATCCTGAAAATGAAAACTCGCCCCAGGTGTCGGAAACATAGCCCAATGAAACCGTGCCGTCCGTCCCGGCGGTCACCGTAATGGTCTGGTCTTCTGCAAGCATATCCTGAAAATACGAGCAGGACGCCAAAGTATAGCCGGCGTATGTTCCAGCTATATCGTTGACATTCACTTCCGTTTCCCGGGTGCCAGCCCCATTGTCGCTGCAGGCAGCGAGAGCTGCCGAAAATGCAATCAGAGAGATTGCCTTGATGATCTTTTTCATTGTATACCTGTTTTTGATGTTTTGACTTTTGAATCGCAGTGCAAAGGTACGGGCACGCAGCACGCACGGCAATCCTCAAAAATTGGTAAAAAACCATGATGGTCAAATACGAATGGGGATACGGGCTTAAAAATAAAAAAGGAGGCTGACGGTTCCGTCAACCTCCCTGCAATGCGGCATCGGCCGCATGAAGACTGAGGGCAGACTACTCTGCCGGTGAGATTGCGCCCATAGGGCATACATCTGCGCAAGTGCCGCAGTCCACACATACATTAGGGTCGATCTTGTAGATGTCGCCCTCTGAAATTGCGCCTGCAGGGCACTCGCCTATGCATGTTCCGCATGCTACGCAATCCTCTGAAATTTTGTAAGCCATTTTTTTATCCTTTAAATTGTTAATGAAATTGCACTTTCATATGTGCTTTCCACATGAATGCACAATATGCAAATTTATGAGATTATGTCGGAATAATCAAATTTATATGTGTAATTTTGCAGACGGGAACTACATAAAGCTGTAGTTGGATCCGACAGGAATTTGCAAATGAATTCAGACTGGCATGAAACATTCTCATACAAAAATAATGGCCTCGGCCATCCTCACGGCAGTTTTTTTAATTTTCGGCACCGCTCCGGCAACACTGACCGGCCTCAGTGCCGCCGCCCAGGAAAAAATCGGAGGGAAAGTGGAATTTGACAAGACCGTGCATGACTTCGGGGATGTCATGCTTTCAGACGGACCGCTCCGCTGCACTTTCACGATGAAAAACATCAGCGACAAGCCTGTAGTCATCTACAATGTGGTCACTTCATGCGGATGCACTGATGTGGAATGGACAAGGCAGCCGATAATGCCGGGAAAGACGGGAACAATTTCATCTACATATTCAAACGACGAAGGTCCCTACCTCTTTGACAAGAATCTCACCGCCTATATCTCCGGCATCGGGAATCCCGTAATACTCAAGATCAGAGGCGTCAGCCATGAAAAGCAGCTCTCGCTGGAGGAAATGTTCCCGGTAAGATTCGGGAGTCTCGGGATGAAAAGCGCGGAACTCAAATGCGGCAATCTCGAACAGGGAGGATACCGCAGCGATGAAGTGAAAGTGGCCAACCTTTCATCCTCCCCTGTCAGAATATCATTCTCCGGTATCACTCCGGGCCTTACCGTGTCTGTCAGCCCCAATCCGATTCCGGCGAGAAACACGGCTGAGCTGAAGTTTACAGTCACAGCTGACAGGGAACATTGGGGAAAGAACTGGCATCATGCCGTCCCGCTCGTAAACGGAAAGGCATACACTGCAACAGAAGACGGAAAGAAGACAGGCAGCATCTCCGTCTATTCGTTCACAAAAGAGAATTTCAGTTCCCTGAGCAAGGAGGAAAGGGACGCCGGCTCCAGGCCGATGTTCTCCTCCAGCACATTCTCCTTCGGCAAAATCAAGGCCGGGACTCCCGTGGAAGCCGAATTCAATTTCACCAACATAGGCAAGAACGATTTCAGAGCCTATAAGGTAGACATAGATGCAGACAAAGCCACACATACAGATGTGCCTGTCGTCAAGTGCGGGTTCAAAGGCTCTTTCCGGGTAAATCTTGACACGACAGACATGCCCGCAGGAGAGACTCTTGTCATAGTGACCCTCACCACGAACTCGCCGTCAAGGCCAATAGTGAATCTCTTCATCACCGGATGGATTGAATAGCAACAGGGAAATGCTTCTTCACCTTCTTACTGACATACTGCGCAATTCCGTCATGATTACCGGACTGGTGGTCATCATGATGATGCTCATAGAATCCATTGACCTGGAGTCCGGAGGCAGATTCTTCGGAAAATTCAGGAATTCAAGGGCAGGACAGACTGTGGTTGCCGCGATTCTCGGCTCAATTCCCGGATGTATAGGGGGATTCGCGGCCGTATCCCTCTACTCGCAGAGAATATTGAGCTTCGGAGCCCTCGTGGCCATGATGATAGCCTCGACCGGAGACGAAGCCTTCATGCTGATTGCCCTGAAGCCGGACAAGGCATTGTGGCTGTTTCTGCTGCTGTTTGTCCTTGCTGTCACTTGCGGCATCATCATTGACCTTGCCGGCATAAAAATCAGGAAGCACGGGAATGAAGGTTTTCGCGCAGAAGGATACATTGATTCGGACTTATCTTCCGGCGGATGCTGCTCAGCAAGCCACAAAGAGAAAGAAAGCGGGGGGAAAAGACATCCCGGATGGAAAAGAATCGTTCTTCTCGTCGGGGTCATCATTTTTCTCGGAGTCCTTGTGTCAGGCCTGCTCTCTCATGAGCATCATCATACAGTCAACCACGGAGAGAGCATCGCTGCGGCAGATACCGTGTTGCTGAACATACTTGACGAAAAATGGATGAACATACTGTTCACCGTCCTGAGCCTCGGACTCATAGCCGTCATCTGGAGGGCTGATGACCATTTCGTGGAACACAGGCTGTGGGAGCATATTGTCAAGAAACATCTGCCGGTCATCTTCGCATGGACATTCGGGGTTCTTGCAGTCATCGGCATCGGGATGGCCTACATTGACATCACCGGATGGATATCCAGAAACACTGCAGCAATGATTCTGCTGGCAGCTCTCATCGGTCTGATTCCTGAGTCCGGCCCGCACATGATTTTCGTAAGCCTCTGGGCGGCAGGCATCGTCCCTCTGCCGGTGCTGCTTGCGAGCTGCATCTCCCAGGACGGACACTCATCGCTTCCGCTGCTTGCGGAAGACAGAAGGAGCTTCGCATATGCGAAGCTCCTCAACTGCCTCATCGCCGTCCTGGCAGGATTCGGCGCGATGTTCCTTATGTAAATCAGTCGTATACGAATTTAAACTCGTCGACATACATGACGCTTCCGATGCCTCCGGTGAAATAGTCTCCCTTATAGCTCGCGCAGGCAATCACTACTGCATAAGTCGGAGTCGCATCCGGACGCCACCAGTCAAGTTCAACAGTGAACGGAATATATCCGCCTGCGTCCGCCTGCGGGTCGGCAAATGTATCCTTGTCGCTTTCCATCTTGCCATATGCGATGATATTGGGATTGGACGGCGACTGGTCCACGAAAATATTCTGTGAAGTATTGACTGTAAAGGGTGCGGTCCAGTCGGTGAGGAAAACAAGAATCTGGCACTGGTCCATAGTGTTCAGAAGATTCTTATAGGGATCCTTCGCAGTATTTACAGGAACCGGCTTGTAGGCGTAGTAGCCTTTCAGGGCCTTCGGCCTCGCAGTGAACGGAGTCCCCCAGTCCATTATTGCGCCCAGTCCGCTTATTCCCTTGAACTTACCTGTAATTATGTTGCCGGCGGCAAATGCTATCACGGCATTCTTGCTTTCAAGTCTTGCCGCACGCTGTCCCTGTCCGGAAACCGGCACTGACTCCGTTGGCGTTGTAAGCGACCCGACAAAGGCACCGGAACCAGGATTGGCCGTATCCCATACCTGATATGTGTCATTGAGATTAGGATACCAGATGTCGTATGCCCCGGACTTGGTTGAATACCAGTCATTGAAATTCATGTTGTAGATCTGGTCCGGGGTACCGGTGGTCACGGTTACGGCATCGCTCCGGGAAGTTTCCGTGCATACCCTGAACTCATATGAAGTACCTGGCTCGAGCCGCACTGAGCCCTCTTCAATCGTATTGTCCGACGGGACCTTTGCCGAAATGCTGATGCCGTCCACATCAAGGTCATCGAATCTTGTCCATTCGCTGTCGCCGGCATCTCCGTCCGTCCCTTCTGCCCTGCGGTACTCCAGATAAGGAGTGCCCGTTCCGTCAAACCGGGCCTCGATGTCCACATGATAACACCACGGATTGGCTTTAGTTATCTCGGCTTCTACTGTTTCCTGTTCGAAGGCTATCTTCCATCTCACCTTGACATCGTCATACCTGACTTCGGCCGTCAGTCCTGTAAGGACATCCACATCTTCCATCGGAAAGACGCATGGAGTATCCGAGACCGTCTCAGCCCCGTCAGGGCCGGCAGTCACAAGATAGATCTCCGACCCCTCCTTCTCCAGCTTCATGTCCGTGATTGTCATGTGCTGCAGACTCTGGCTTTCCAGGACGAACACATTTGCGATTCTCATTTCGGGATTGATAATCGGAGACGACCCCTGGTTCTCGCACCGGATATATCTGTCAACCGGCTGCAGGGCAGTAACCGTCCACTTATAGTCCTGGTATGTTGACAAGGTATAAGTCCTTGTTTCAGTAAGGTCTATAATGGCATCCGCCTGAGGAAAATCCGTTGATGACGCTCCTTCGGAAAGAGCACTCTCAGTTACTTTCAGAGAAGCCGGGTCCGCCGTCTCCTCAAGGACGATTGTCACAGTCCTTGAGTCCGCGTCAATCGTACAGCTTTCCTGTCCTTCCACGGCAAACGCAACGACATTGGCAAGGACGCGCGGATAAGACATGTCATTCTCTATCAGGCAAGACTGCACAAGCAGCGCAGCAGCGGCCAGGGCCAGAATATGTCCATAAGGTTTCATAACTGGACCTCCGCAGGCTTTCTGTCAGCCTTTTTTACCCTATGAGCCCCTGTCGGAATATAGAATGACATTCCGAAGCCGATTGAAAACAGATTTATCTTGAAATTGGCACCGCTGTTCTCCATCTCGCTTCTTTCCACCTGATTTGTCACCTGTTCAACTTTCTGGTAATTGAATCCAAGAAGACCTATCGACACCTCCACGGCAACCTCATTGGTCACAAAGGCAGTGATGCCAGGTACAAGGCCGAGCTCAAACTGATAAATGTCCTGATAGGTGCCTGATTTGGCGCCTTCGTCAAACTTATAGGTTTCGGACTGGGCATAGCCTCCAGTCGCCCTGACTTCCGTGAACAGGGCAAAGCGCCTGCTGTCGGCAATCGGCATATAGTTGCGCAGGGTGACCGAACCGGTATAGGACTGCTTGAAATAATGAAAATTACTCAGGTTAAAAGACATCGCATCTCCCAGTGAAATATTGGCATTCCCGAGTCCGAGCGAGGATCTGTCATAATCAAAGCGGACACCGACCGAAAGGTTGTCCGCAATGAAATATGATGCGTAGGGAGCGACACCGAAAGACATCATGTTGCCGTGTATATCCTGAAACAGAGAGAAAAGCATGGCATAGCCGGCATCATCGGTAGAATTACCGATGCTGTAGTTGTTATAGGAAAATGACACTCCGGCTCCCACTGTACCTTTGGGGATAAACACGGAACGGCTCATGCCGATTCCCCTGTCGAAAGGCTCCACAGGCTTCTTTTCCTTTGAAAATGCTGAAAAGACGGAGAGAAATCCCAATGTCAATATTGTAAAAAATATCTTCTTCATGCGTTTGAATTAAATCATTCCTTTGAAACAAATCTCATTATGGCTCATCTGGACAAGGCATCCGGGTCATAGATGAATGAAAACTCATCAAGGTACAGAGTGCTGCCCACTCCTCCTGTGAAATAGTCCCCGTACTTGCTCGCCGCAGCCACTATGACAATATACTTCGGCACCCTGACCGTATCCCGGTACTTGAGTTCCAGGGTAAACTGCTGATATGACTCGGTGGCATTCAGGTCCATTGTCCCATATGCTATGATGCCCTCGTCTGTCAGCGGATTGACGAACTGTCCGTCTGCAGTGCTCACCCGGAACGGGCTGCTCCAGTCCGTGAGCATGACCTGCACCTGCCCTATGTCAGTCTTTCCGCTCATGCCGTTGTAATCACCTTTGTTGACAGTGACCGGAATATAATGATAATACCCTGTCAGGGCCAGAGGTCTGGATGTAAACGGCACGCCCCAGTCAAGTTCTGCTCCAGGATCGGTGAGCGAAATCACAGCCTTGATGAAACGCCCGGTATATATGTTGCCTGCCGCGAGCCCCACAAGCGCGGCCTCCTTGCTCTGGAGTTTCGCCGCATTCTTGCCTTCTCCTTTGGCATAGATATATTCTTCCTCGGCTGGAGTTGTCGGATATATCGACAGCGTCTTGGTGCCGCCGTTGGCGCTGTCCCACCAGAAATTGCCAGCGTCAGCATTCGGATACCAGGCACCACCGTCCTGATACCAGGCATCGAAGGACATGTTAGGGACTGAATCCGCCTTTTCTGTGGTGAAGGTGATTTCCTTGGTCTCCTTGTCCTCAGCGGAGACGGCTCTCACGGAATATTCGGTTTCCGGCTCAAGCCCCGTAAGCCTTGCCCCGTATGTCCTCGACTGGTCATCGGCAGATATCTCACCCGCATAGTCAGTCCATTCGGAATCCGATGTCTTCCTGTACTGGAAAGAAAGTCCCTGAGGCTTTTCAATGGCGAACCATCGCCCTGACACATCAGCAAACATTGCCCACGGAGCTGCGGATGTGATTTCCGTGTCAAGATTCGAGATGATTTCAAAGTCGAATGTCTGCTCCGCGAAGCTGCTGCCCCTGTCTATTGCCGTCAGCCCGAGGCTGAAACTGCTCACCGGGAGAGAGGATATATAGGCGGAAATATCAATAGTTGCTTCCGCAGAAGATGTCTGGACCGCCGATACGGAGATTCCTATGGCAGAGAGCGCGGAAAGAACTTCTCCAGAAGCACCTGCAAGCTCCACGCTTCTGGACGAAAAGTCTGCAGGGTCAGGATATGTGAAAAGAAGGCTTGTGAATCCGTCCTCCGAAGACACTGTGATTTTTCTTGAAGAGGCGTCCCCCGCTTCCGTCTGTATAAGACCCGAATAATCGAAGTCGGCGGAAATCACAGGAACAGAAGTGTCATTCGGGTCAAGTTCAAGGGTAAATTCCTTTTCATTCATACTGTCATCAAGGACAATAGACACCGCCCCTGCCCCGGTTCCGCCCGACTCTGTCTCCAGACTCCAGCGGAACTTGTAATGCTCCTTGGCCCTGACATTTTCAAGAGTCCCGGTGAGATCCCGGTATTTCTGTCCGTCATTGTTTACAAGTGACAGAGTCCAGGAAAGTGTCCCGGTGACACTGAACCAGCCGTCCTCACCGTCAGTGCCGTCTGAATTGCTGAAGACAAGCTCCCCCTGTCCGTTGGTTACAGTAAAATCGTATGAAGAGAAATTGTCCCTGACCGCATCATCATACTCCACGGTCACCTTGGTGTTGGCGACGGCAGCAGTGATGTCGATGTTCGCAACTTCCCCTGAAACTATGGAAAATCCGGTGCTCCCTGTATAGAACGGGGCTCCGAAAGCCGCCGCACCGGTCTCCGCAGATGATACTACGGCAGTATAGCTGCCGACAGGAAGAGCCAGAGGATTGTCAGGAAGCACAGAACAATCTTCCAAATACGCCTTTTTTACATCTCTGGCATCATACACAGTCAGGCTGAAGACCGGTGCGGCGTCAGTCCCGCTGCGCAGCTGAGGAATCCGCACATCAAGTGCATCATCCTCATATACCCTGGCACACAGCCACCCTTCTCCGTTGTCACGGAGCCCGTCATGGCTGCATGACAGAAGGAGAGCGGCCAGGAGCGCATGGCACAATATATTTGATATTCTGGTCATTTCTTTTGATTTTCAGTCATGCCTTTTGATTTCCGGCTTAACGACGCATTATTCCGACGGAATGACAAATGTAAGTGCCTTGCTGAGGCTCTGTCCATACTCATCAGTAACATTCAGGGTAAAGACATGCTCCGATTCCGGTGCAGCACCGAGGCCTCCGATAAGCGGAACAAGCTCCGAGAGAGAAAAATCCACCCGGGTCTGTCCGAGAAGAGCATCTCCTGTCGGCAGCAGACTGCCGAAATTCTCTATGAACGACTCGTCATAAATCAGATCCATGCTCTCCCCCACAACCTGTTCAAGTACGGAAGACTGCACTCCGACTACAAAAGTTGCAATCTTGCCCGGGACGTTCACAACGAGATTGACATCCATCCCGTCCTTAATTTTCATCGGGGCGAAATTAGGATTGGCAGCCCATTCGAGCGTCGGTTCAGCCGGAAGCTCCGGATCAGGATCTTCCCCGCCCCCGTCTCCCGGCACCGGAATCTCGTCAAGTCCTCCGATAAGGATGTCCTCATCCCTTTCATTCATGCTGTCATCGATGGTGATGAACGGCTTGCCGTCCCCGCCACCGGTCTCCACGGCACCGGTGGCCTTCGCATCAATGTTGAGGATTATATGGTCCCTGGCCTCGACTTCTGTTATATTGAGCCTTGCCTGCACAGGGTCCTTCTGCTCCGTGGCATCGGACCATCTGTAGGCCTGAACGGTCACAGTCAGGTCTGCAGCGGGGAAATACCCTTCCTTGCCTTCTGACACTTCCGAAGCACCCCAAATCAGGAAACCGTCATCCTCAGTGGCTTCGGCACTCCTCACTGTTATGGAATATTCGGTGAACTCTTTCAGAAACTCTTCAGTGCAATTGACGCTTACCTTTACATTGGTGATGCCGCATACGAGTTCCACCGTCGATGTCCTGCCGGCTATTATGGAAAATTCCTTCGAGCCTCCGAAAACAGGCTGGTCCCACGCCGCAATCCTGCTGTCAGGTGAAACAGCCGAAATCGTATACTGCCCCTCAGTAAGCTCAAGGACTCCCGGCATCTCGGAATACACCCACTGGCGCGGCTCGCCGACACCGGATTGGTTCGATATGGTCACAAGCATTGAGGCGAGGGCGGCTTCCTTGTCGTAAGCCTTCGTCACGGCACCGGCTTCAGCAGCGGAGGTTCTGGTGTCAAGCATGCCTTCCTCCCTGTCATTGTATGAGTCGTCGGCGGAAGACATTGAAAATTCAAGTGTTCCTGTGCTGCCGCCCTGTATCACAGTCTTCTGACAGCCGGCAAATACGGCTGCTGCTGCAATTACTGTAATGAATATCTTTTTCATAATACTGTTTCTTTCTGAAATTTTCTATGATTGTTTTTCTGTCGTTTCTTATTTGAGTATGCGGGCCGTCATATTATTTGTAAATGAGCCGCAGGTCATCAAGACACAGGACACTGCCGATATTGCATCCCGATGAATATGAATTCTCCACCCCACCGCTTGCTCCGAGCGTGAAGGAGCGCTCCGTATACGAAGGATTTGATGAAGATGTAGACTTGAAGGTAATATAGACCGATGCAGCCTTGCGCGTGACATCGCTGTACTCAAGAGGCAGTGACATGGTATCCCATGACGAGGATGCCGGTCCTGTCGCAGTCTGCGCAACAGCAAAAACTTCCCCTGCCGCATCCTTAAGCTGGACAAGCACATAGAAATTCTCGCCCGACATGGCCTCATATTTATAGGAGAATGACAGCATATCCGGGCGGCTGGAGAATGGCCGGCCTTCTGTAGCGTGTGTCCCGTCATCATTTGCCGTCCCTATAAAAAGCTCTCCGTTGGACAGTCTGTCCACATTGTCAATGCTGTATCCTGTCCAGACCGTAAATATCTTCGCCGACTTTGAGCCAGAGCACACATCAGATATGGTATATCCGGCACTCGGGAAATTGGCGGTATTCTGGTTCAATGAGATATAGGAATAATCCCCGGGCATTGTATATTTGCTGTTGACATCCCACCATCTTTCCTCTCCGGCAGACATCCACGGGCGGTACCATTGGATGGTCGCCTCCTTGGAAAATATCGACCATCCCAGTTTGAATGTGAAAAATTCATCTGTCCATTCCTCAAAGCCTGAATTCGGCATCTGGGCAGCCGCTTCAGTGACAAGGGTCACAGGGTCGGTCGCAAAGTTTTCGTTGTGATTGTATATTGCCCTCACCTGATATGATGTCGAAGGGTCAAGGCCTTCAATGTCAGCAAAGACGGCCTCAGTACCGTTCACCTGTGACGGGTATGCCTCACTCCACTCTTTTTCCCCGTCTCTCCGGTACTGGATGCAGAGCGCATAAGGATTACCTTCAGCAATACTTGCCTTGAAATGCCTGAGGCTCAGAGCATACGCATTCCAGTCCGATGCAGTGAACGCAAGTCCTTCCGGAGATTTGTTCGATACGGTGAAAGTCTCTGATACAGTCCTGTCAAGAGCATCTGTGACTGTCAGGGTAAAAGTTGCAGAGAAATCATGCCCCGGCTCATACTTCAGTGTATTCTCCATTGCAGAGAAATCAAGGTTGGCAAAGCGGGCCCCGGACATTTCCCGCGGCCACCTGATGCCTACCGACCTCAATGCTTCGGCAATCCCGGCATCAAGGGAGGGATCTGCCAGGTCAATGTCCGTTCCCTGAGGCACCCCAAGGCCTGCGAGATAATCGGACTGAATGTTCAGCATGCAGTTCTGAACCCCTCCGCGGGCCTCTATGCCGGCCTGTACCCATGCGGAATCCTCAGCCTCCATCACAATATATGCCTTGTTTTCATCAAAACCATATAGAGTAATGGCAGGAGGATCCTTCGGAGCAGCATCAGCAGGAATGGTCTCCTGCTTTTCTATCACATTCATCGAATCATCGATGCGCACAGTCACCAGGCTGAGGTCACCTGTACCGGTATCAATCTCCGCATGAAAAGTGATGAAGTCATTCGGACTGCATTCCACCGGCTCGGCCGGGTAGTACTTCCATTCCCCGTCGATCATTGCATAAAATTCATAGCCGAGGCTTCCGGCCGGCATATATCCTGCCCTGGTCTCGTCTTTCTCAAACTTGAGATACCTTGAGGCAGAGCCGTCAAGCCGCACTCTGGAATGGTACTGGCTGTACCTGAGCTGAAGGTTCGTGCCGTATTCCACGGCGACCTTCACCTTGGACATCCGGGCGACCGCAGAAAGTTCTTCGACAGTCTGTCCGTGGACAGTAAAGACCGTATCGGCCGCATACCAGACTGAATTGAATCCGATGCCCAGAGAATCGCCATGCTGTGCAAGCAGACGATACTCTCCGGCATTGAGCGGAATCCTGAGGCCTTCAGTCTCCGCATATGTATCCCGATACAGTCTGATTCCGGAAGAATTGTAGATTTCAACTTCAAAATCGGCCAAATCAGGCAGTTCCGCATCAGATGCGGTCTGAATGACGCCTGACTTGAGCCCGGGGACTCCGCTTGTGCTCCCATCCGAGGACAGAGAAATGAGAACCTCCCCTTTTGCTGTTTCGCCAGGAACAGCAAGCTCCTCTGTACAAGATGAGAACAAGGCAGCGAATCCCGCTAAAATTACACCTGTTCGTCTCATTTACGGTTAAGAAATCATTACACGTTAATTTTGCAAAGTTATGTATTTTTACAGAGATTCCAAACATCAGCCGGAAGCCATAAATCCGGGGACTGAATAAAATATTATGAGCCATTGCGGAAAGTAAGTTCCGAAAATCACAGAATCTTGCTATTTTTGCAGATATTTGCATCGATTCAGACTATGGCCGGGACAGAAAACAATTATACCGAAGAAAACATCAGGACCCTTGAGTGGAACGAACATATCCGGAAAAGAGCCGGCATGTACATAGGCAGGCTCGGCAACGGAGACAATCCGGGTGACGGAATCTATGTGCTTCTTAAGGAAGTCATAGACAATTCCATTGATGAGTTCGCCATGGGATATGGCAAGGTCATCAACATCAATATCGGGGATACGGGTGTTACTGTCCGCGATTTCGGGCGTGGGATTCCGCTCAATTCCGTGGTAGATGTCACCAGCAAGCTCAATACCGGAGGAAAATTCGATGACAGTGCATTCAAGAAGTCTGTCGGACTGAACGGAGTCGGCACCAAGGCCGTCAATGCACTTTCATCTTCATTCTATGTCGAATCATTCCGAGACGGGGAAAGTTCATTCGCCAGGTTCAGCAAGGGTGAACTGCTTGAGACCGGCAGAAGGGAAACAAAGGAAAAGAACGGGACACTTGTGAGATTCACTCCGGACGAGGAAATGTTCGGACACTACTCCTACAAGGAAGACATCGTAGTCCCGATGATCAAGAATTATTCCTATCTGAAAAAGGGCCTGACCCTCAATTTCAACGGGACACTTTATACATCCAGGAACGGGCTTCTGGACCTCATCAACGACAATATGTCGGAGCAGCCGCTCTATCCGCCGATCCACCTTGAAGGAGAAGACATTGAGATTGTCCTGACTCACGGGAACAGCTACGGGGAAAACATCCTTTCCTTTGTCAACGGACAGAATACCCGCGACGGAGGCACTCATCTTGCCGCATACAGGGAGGCAATCGCCAAGACCGTCAAGGAATTTTTCAAAAAAGACTACGCACCTGAAGACATCAGGCAGGGAGTCGTAGGAGCCATCAGCATCCAGATTCAGGAACCGCACTTTGAGTCACAGACCAAAATCAAGCTCGGGTCAACATATCTCTGGGACAAGACCGTCAAGAATCCTGACGGAAGCATAACGGCAGACCGCGGACCGAGCATAAGGTCATTCGTCAATGATTTCGTCAAGACCAATCTTGACAATTACCTCCACATCCATAAGGAGGCCGCTGCCGCCATGCAGGAGAAAATAGTGGCATCAGAACAGGAGAGAAAAGAGATTTCCGGCATCCAGAAAAAGACAAAAGAAAGGGTAAAGAAAGCGAATATATACAACAAAAAGCTGAGAGACTGCAAGATACACTATAACGACAAGTTACCTGCAGGAAAACAGGACGAAGCGGACCGCACAAGCATATTCATCACCGAGGGACTTTCGGCGAGCGGAACAATCACAAAAGTGCGCGATGCAAACACTCAGGCCGTATTCAGCCTCAAGGGCAAGCCCATCAACTGCTACAAGGAAAGCCGCAAGCATGTCGCAGAAAACGAGGAACTCAATCTGCTGATTGCCGCCCTCGGAGTGGACGAAGAGACTGACAATCTGAGATACAACAATATAATAGTAGCGACAGATGCCGATGACGACGGAATGCATATAAGGATGCTCGTCATCACATTCTTCCTCAAGTATTACCCGGACCTCATCAGGAGAGGACATGTTCACATACTCCAGACTCCGATATTCCGTGTACAGAACAAGAAAGAGACCCGTTACTGCTACAGCAGGGAGGAAAAGGAGGCTGCGGTCAAAGCGCTGAAGAGCGGAGTCCAGATAACCCGCTTCAAAGGTCTTGGTGAAATATCACCGGACGAGTTCAAGAGTTTCATCGGAGAGGACATGAAGCTTGACCTGGTGAATATCAGCGACGAGGAGTCCATAGCCGAACTGATGGAATTCTATATGGGAGACAATACTGTCGAACGCCAGAATTTCATCCGCGAGAACCTGCGCTCCGAAGAAGAGCTTGAGGACATCGACATCTGAACCTGACTGAACCATGGACAAATCATTCCGGAACAGATATAGATAACTTTTAAACTTCAGATGAAATGTGGAGAAAATTCTGCGGATTTCTGCTTAGGTCAATGGGATGGACTGCCGTCGGGACGCCCGTTCCGGAAGACAAATGCGTAATACTCGGTGTTCCGCACACCTCAGGCTGGGATTTTGTGATTTCCTACCTGTATTATACATCAGTAGGCGGCAAAGCATACGTGATGATTGCAAAAGAATTTTTCTGGTGGCCGCTTGGCCCGATTCTCAAGGGACTTGGAGCCATTCCGGTAGACAGGAAAAATGCCACATCTCTGGTGCTGAGCGTAATCCACGAGATGAACAAGGCAAAGAAGCTGCATCTTGCCATTGCTCCGGAAGGCACGCGAAAGGCTGTAAAAAGGTGGAAAACCGGTTTTCACACCATTGCCACCGAAGTCGGCTGCCCGGTATATCTCGGTTACTTTGACTGGAAGACCAAACGCGTCGGCAGAGGAGAAAAATTCGAATTGACATCAGATGCCAAGGCCGACATGAAGCGTATTCAGGAAATATATGAAAGCATGCACATGGAGGGAAAGCATCCTGAGGGGTACGTGACACATTGAGTGAGGCATCAGCAAAAGAAAATGGCTGACCGAAAGATAAAGAGACCGACCTCAAAATTTCTCTTTTGAGGTCGGTCTCTTTATCTTATGCCTTTCTTCTGCGGAAATCCGCTGATGAAAAGTTATGCCGTGACTATTCAGCCGCAACAACTTCGAATTTCACGGTTCCCTTGATGTCCTTGTAGCACTTCACAGAAGCCTCGAATGTTCCGAGCTCTTTTACAGGGTCGTTGATGGTGATGTCTTTCTTGTCAACATCAATTCCCGCAGCAACGAGAGCCTCCGCAATCTGGGCCGTAGTGACGGAACCATAGATTTTCCCGCTTTCGCTCACCTTCACTGCAATCTTCACCGCTGCTTCTGCAATCTTGGCTGCAAGAGCCTCGGCATCGGCACGGAGCTTGGCCTCCTTGTGTGCGCGCTGGCGGATATTCTCAGCAAGAACTTTCTTTGCCGATTCTGTTGCAAGGATAGCGAATCCCTGAGGAATCAGATAGTTGAGGGCATAACCAGACTTAACAGTCACAATGTCGTCTGCATTGCCGAGATTGGCAACATCTTTCTTAAGTATAATCTCCATTTGGCTGTCCTCCTTATTTCAAAAGATCGGTTACATATGGAAGAAGTGCAAGATGCCTTGCTCTCTTCACGGCCTGGGCAACTTTCCTCTGGAATTTGAGAGAAGTTCCGGTAAGACGGCGCGGAAGAATCTTTCCCTGCTCGTTCAGGAATTTCTTGAGGAACTCTGCGTCCTTGTAGTCAACATATTTGATGCCTGCTTTCTTGAAACGGCAGTATTTCTTCCTCCTTACTTCAACTGTAGGAGGATTGAGATAACGGATTTCTGAATTCTGTGCCATGATTATTCCTCCTTTTTAGCCTGTTTGTTAGCCCTTCTCTTCTCAGCATAAGCAATTGCATGCTTGTCCATAGCGAAAGTAAGGAACCTGATGATTCTCTCGTCCCTGCGGTACTGTGTCTCAAGCACTTCAACGAACTGAGAGTCAGCCTTGAACTCAATGAGATAATAGAATCCTGATGTCTTCTTCTGGATCGGGTAGGCAAGCTGCCTCAGTCCCCAGTCCTCTTCGTACACGACTTCACCTCCGTTCTCCTTGATGAAGCTCACGTACTTGGCAACCGCTTCCTTCATCTGAGCCTCAGACAAAACGGGAGTTGCAATGAAAACGGTCTCGTACTGTTTGATCATTTTGTTTGTAATTAATTGTTAGTAAATATCCAAGCCCCATCTGCACGACACTTTGTCCGCAAAAGGGGCTGCAAAGATATGTATTATTTTTCTATGTTCCAAACTTTTCAACAATCCGCAAATCCGCACATCCGGCAGAGTCCCCTCTACTTTTCAGGGATCTCCTCCAATACCTTTTTGATGAAGTTCCACCATTTCATGACGGACGGGATGTTTACTCGCTCGTCAGGAGAATGCGGGCTGAGGATTGTAGGTCCGCAGGAAATCATGTCCCAATCAGGATAAATGCCTCCGAGGATGCCGCACTCGAGGCCGGCATGAATGGCCATGACGGCAGGTTCGTTGCCATACAGGTTCTTATAGACTTCTTTCATCGTGTGGAGAATCCGGGAATTGTTGTCCGGGGCCCATCCGGAATATCCGCCGGTAAACGAGACAGTGCCGCCGGCAAGTTCAATGACTGCACGCATTTTTTCTGCAAGAAATTCCTTTGCAGAGTCCACGGAGCTTCTCATCAGGGTCTTGATGACGAAGCGGCCGTCTTCGGTCTTGACGATTGCAGTGTTGTTGGAAGTCTCGACAAGCCCCGGCATCCGGTCACTCATTCTCTCAACACCCTCTGGAGATGCAGTCAGAGCACGAAGACACTTGAGTGCATCTTCTGTATCTATGACGGAGCCTGCCCTGCCGGATGCTCTCATGCCGATATAAAGCTGTGGATCAGTGGCACTGTATTCGCTTTTCACCACAGGCAGCAGTTCATGGATATACTGGTCCACATCTCCGACCTTTCCGTCAGGAATCAGGACTTCTGCCCAGGCTTCACGCGGAATGGCATTCCGCATGTTGCCGCCTTCAAGCGATACGAGCCGTACGCCGAAGTCCCGCACCAGAGGGAGGAGAACCCTGGCAAGCACCTTGTTGGCATTGGCCCGGCAGAGAATGATGTCCATGCCTGAATGTCCTCCCTTGCACCCGGACACCCCTATCCTGTGCGGATGTCCGGAATCTCCGGACGACACAGGGACAGTTCTGTACGGAATCTCCGCCGTTGCATCCAGACCTCCGGCACAACCCACATACAGTTCGCCTTCTGTCTCGGAGTCAAGGTTGATGAGGATGTCTCCTTTCAGCACGCCGGGCTTCAAGGCATTGGCGCCGGTCATGCCGGTCTCTTCGTCTACGGTCACGAGCACTTCCACCGGTCCGTGTTTCAAGTCTTTGGATTCCAGTACGGAAAGGGCGACAGCCACACCGAGGCCATTGTCAGCCCCTAGAGTGGTGCCGTCTGCACGTACCCAGTCCCCGTCGACCAAAGTCGTTATAGGGTCCTTCTCAAAGTCATGCACCTTGTCTGCATTCTTCTGCGGGACCATATCTATATGTCCCTGCAGAATGACTCCTCTGCGGTTCTCCATTCCAGGAGTAGCAGGCTTTCTTATTATAATGTTTCCGACCTCATCCTTTATGGTCTCCAGACCGAGGGAACGGCCGAATTCATAGAGGTACTCCACAGCCTTTGACTCTTTCTTGGACGGGCGCGGAATCTGCGTGAGGGCATGAAAATTCTTCCATACGAGCGATGGCTCAAGATCTCTTATTGTCATATTCTGAATCTTTTATAAAATAACTTATCATTTGCGGCCGATACGGGGCTGCCGGACATAGTCAACGACGCGGCAGCCGAAACCAACCGATATCATCTTACCGTGATGTTGACAGGAAGCGTGCTTTCGCGGCCGAGCTGATAGACCAGCATTCTGGTCTGCATCACCACATCCATCCCGTCAAGCAATTTCACCGAGCAAGGAGCCGGAATCCTGTAGGCAAGAGACAGTGCCTTCGAGCCCTTTGCCGTCTTCTTGTCGACAGGGACAGGAGGAATTTCCTGTGGCACAATCTCCATCACCACCGGTCTGCCGGAAAGATTGTCCGCCGGAAGGAGTCCTTCGGAATCCGAAATGCGGAAAGCGACATACATCTGGCTGCCCCGGTCTTTCTGCGGTATGACTTCAAAAGTCATCTTCTGGGTCCGGTACTCCGAATATCCTGTAAAAAGGAGAAGGTATTCCTTCTCAAGCCGGGTCAGTTCGGCCACGGCCGCCCCCATCGCCTCCCCGCTGTAAGTCGCATCAGTGTCACCGGTGACAATCTGCAGCCGCTTCTCCCTTATCTCGAAAATGAGGGCAGCGGCTTCCGCAGCACGTTTCTCAAGGGATTTCTCCACCACCATATTCTGTCTCACCGGCACCTTGTCATAAACAGATTTGCCCTTTGATGTGCGGTAAAGAGTCGTTGCCTCGGATGCAAGATTTGCCGTAAGCCCTTTCCCGTTGAAATCAGCACGCGCAGGCAGCGGAAAACGCCATTCGGCCCCGTTTCCTGAACCTTCATCCGCAAAAGCGACAAGCCCTTCGTCCGTCAGTCTCAGCAATGCGGCTTCGGCATCCCTGCCTCTGGAATTGAAGATATAGCGGGCAGTCTGGTCGGCTTCAGTATAAGGAGTCAATGACACCGATGACAATGTATAGGTCACAGCATCCTTCTGCCTGACATCAAGTCCCAAATATTTTGAGGCATAGCTTGCGTACGGCCCGGCAAAAAACTGTTCGCAGACGGCCTCTGCAGTCACGGCAATTGAAGTCGCAGGCAGCGAATATGTCAGGGTGCCTGCAGGATCTTCCCCGACTATGACATCCGCACTACGGACATCCTTCTCCTGCGCAATCGCAGTAATTGATGAGATGGCGACGAATGCCGCTGAAAATACACAGGCAGCGAGGGACTTCACGCCACTCAGGTGAAAACCGGCAGAATCAGATTTAATCGAATGTTTCATGACACAAATGATGACTGAAAATATGATTGCATCGTTCAAAGATAATGATTTTGTTTCAAATTACACCTCATTCAAAAAAATCGGCATTTCAAATGACAGCAAATAAAAAACAGTCCGGACAATGCTCCATTAATGCTCCGGCCTGCCTCCATTGCCAAAAAGCCCTGCAAAATCGAATTTTTTGCAGGGCTTTTTGAGTTATATTATTAACTTTGCCCTCTGCACAAAATCATGTAAAACTGTAAATATCTGACGGAAAATGTTCAAAGGTCAACCTAAGGGGCTGTTTGCCCTGGCACTTGCCAACACTGGGGAACGTTTCGGCTACTATACGATGCTGGCGATTTTCCTGCTTTTCATTCAGGCTAAATTCGGTTTCAGCGCCGCTGCCGCCACCCAGATTTATTCAATATTCCTGGCTGCCGTATATTTCATGCCGCTGTTCGGAGGATTACTTGCCGACAGAATCGGATTCGGGAAATGCGTGACGCTCGGATTCGGGGTGATGTTCCTCGGATATCTGTGTCTGTCGATACCGACCGGACCGGATGTCCTCGGCAAAGTCCTGATGTTCGGGGCGCTTGCGCTGATAGCAATCGGCACGGGACTCTTCAAGGGGAATCTGCAGGTGATGGTAGGGAATCTATATGACGATCCGAAGTATTCTTCCAAGAGGGATGCCGCATTCAGTCTTTTCTACATGGCCATCAACATCGGTGCAATGTTTGCGCCGACTGCAGCCAAGGCAGTGACCAACTATTTCCTCGGAAAATCCGGACTTTCATACAATGCAAATGTCCCGGCCCTTGCGCACCAGTATCTTGACCATATACGGACTGGTGAAGCAATGGCTATGGAAAACATAGACAAGCTCACAGACATACAAATGACCATGACCGGAGCCTCCGGCATGGATCTCCAGACATTCTGTTCTTCATATATTGAAAAGCTTTCGACTGCCTACAACTACGGCTTTGCAGTGGCCTGTCTTTCTCTCATAGTGTCTGTTTTAATATATTTCTGCTGCAAGTCCTGGTTCAGAAACGCAGATTCCGGCGCAAAACAAGCGGAGACATCCGATACAGAAGTTCAGGAACTCAGTCCGCAACAGACAAAAAGCCGCATCACTGCCCTGCTGCTTGTATTTGCAGTAGTGATTTTCTTCTGGATGTCATTCCACCAGAACGGGGCTACGATGACCATCTTCGCAAGAGACTACACCGAGAGCGAGGCTGTCGGCCTGACAAGAATCGGATTCAATATATGGAGCCTTGCTCTGATAGCCATATCAATCTACACACTTTTCGGAGCAGTACAGTCCGAGACCGGCAGGGGCAAGCTCATTTCAGGACTTGCCACAATAGCCCTCTGGGGCGGTGCCTATCTCGCATACAGCGGAATGGACTATACTGTAAAAATCCAGCCGTCTGACTTCCAGCAGTTCAACCCGTTCTTTGTGGTGGCCCTGACACCGCTGTCCCTGGCTATTTTCGGGGCTCTTGCAAAAAAAGGGAAAGAGCCTTCTGCCCCGAGGAAAATCGGACTCGGAATGATTGTGGCTGCCGCTGGATTCCTCATCCTCACTTTCGGCTCGATCGGACTTCCTTCGCCGAAGGAACTTGACGGCAATGTCAGTCCGGACCTCGTATCACCGACATGGCTCATCTCCACATACCTTGTGCTCACCTTCGCCGAACTTCTGCTCTCCCCTATGGGCATATCGTTCGTGTCCAAGGTGGCCCCTCCGAAATACAAGGGAGCCATGATGGGATGCTGGTTCGCGGCAACTGCCATCGGGAACTACCTCGTGTCCGTTCCCGGCCTCCTCTGGGACAAGCTTCCGCTATGGGGAGTATGGACAATATTGATTTCCCTCTGCCTGCTCTCCGCCCTGTTTATCTTCTCAATCATGAAGAAGCTGGAGAATGCCACGAAATAATCCTCACTGCTGCAGATAGTAGTCGCAGTTGTAGCGGTTGAGGATATCCATCTGCGTATAATTGTCCTTCCGGGCAATCGGCTTGTGCAGAAGAAGCCATTCGGTCATTGCCACGACCGCGTCTTCTGTCCGGCTGTCTGCGTGCTGTCCGATGAGCAGCTGCACAAATCCGTCCTTGAGGGCGGTCAGATTCCTTTCAAGAACATCGAAGCCCACAACACGGCATGTGACAATGCCGTGTTCCCTGAGGTAATCGGCGACAAGATGTACGCGAGAATTGAACATGACCAGATATTTGTGCGGATCCGGCTCCTCTGAGAACAGTCTGTCAAGTCCGGAGCGGACGGCAGAAGCGTCCTTAGGGTCAATGAAGACATTTTCTATCTCTGTTTCAGGATAGTGCTCGCTCATATAGTCCATGAAGCCGGCCCGGCGTGTCACAGTCGGGTCAGAGAGCCCCTTTTTGTCCCTGGCAATCCTGATGACATGCACTTTCCGGACTTTTCGCCCGTCAGTCAGAAGGTCGGCGCAGAGGTAGCCGCTCTGATACATCGGCATCCCGAAATATGCAAGATAGCTGTCATCCTCAAGCTTGGAGTCAATGTACATATAGACAATTCCTCGGCTCTTGAGCTCTGAGACGAACCTGAATGTCTCGGTCCTGAAAAGAGGGGCGATTATGACACCTGAGGGCCGCTCCTCAAGTGTCCTGGAGCAGGCCTGCTGGAATGATTCAAGATCATACTGGTCGTATTTTACGGTCTTTACCTCAATGCCGTAGTCTGCGGCATATTCACCGCCCTTGACAAGCCCTCTTTCAGTCAGCTCCCAAAATTCGCCCGGCATATATTCCGGTATGACGCATATTATCTTGTGCTGCCTGCGGGAGGCAAGAAGCGAGGCATAAATATTGGGACGGTAGCCGAGTTCGTCTATGACCCTCAGCACCCTGTCTCTGCTTTCCTTTGAAACTTCGCCCCTGTTGTGCAGCACTCTGTCTACCGTTCCCTTGGATACGCCGGAGAGGCGTGCCACATCATTGATAGTTATTTTCCTGCCTTTGTCCATTGCTTGCAAACATTTTAAAATTCTGGCCGGATGCCATTCCCGGAAACAAATTTATAAATTTTTTTGAGATTCGCGCTAAATTTTCCGTGACCGTTCACGGAAATATGAAAATATTGATTACTTTTGCGGAACAGACATGGATACCTGACCATTGATTTGAAAGAATTACCATTAATTTAAACTATAAGAACATGCCAAAAGTAATTACATTCGGTGAGATTATGCTCAGGCTGTCTACCCCGGGCTATCTGAGATTTTCGCAGGCGAGGCAATTCGAGGCCACATTCGGAGGAGGAGAAGCCAATGTAGCCGTATCGCTTGCCAACTACGGGATTGAGACCGAGTTCGTGACGAGATTTCCGAAAAATGACATCGCAGCAAGCTGCATCAGGGATCTTCACAGCTACGGAGTGGGGACAAAGTACTGTGTATTCGGAGGTGACAGGCTCGGAATCTATTTTCTTGAGACAGGAGCAGTGGCCCGTGCCAGCAAGGTGGTCTATGACAGGGCCCATTCGGCCATCTCCGAGATTGAGAAAGGAATGATAGACTGGGACATGGTATTTGAAGGTGCCGACTGGTTCCACTGGACAGGAATCACTCCTGCCATCAGCCAGGGGGCCGCAGATGTCTGCCTTGAAGCAATCAAGGCCGCCAACAGACTCGGAGTGACGGTGTCATGCGACCTCAACTACAGAAAGAATCTCTGGAAATACGGAAAGACCGCCTCTGAAGTGATGCCGGAGCTTGTGGAGGGATGCGACATAATACTCGGAAACGAGGAAGATGCGGAGAAAGTATTCGGAATCAAGCCGGAAGGCTTTGATGTGACAGCTACAAAAGGTGAGGTTGATGCGGCCGGATTCGAAAGCGTATGCCGCCAGCTCATGGCAAAGTTCACCCGAGCAAAAAAAGTCATCATCACCCTGAGAGGCTCCATCAATGCCAATCACAACACTTGGGGCGGAGTCCTTTTTGACGGGAACAGACTCTATCAGTCGGCCCGATATGACATCACCCACATCGTGGACAGAGTAGGCGGCGGCGACTCATTCATGGGAGGACTCATCTATGGGCTTCTCACTTACACCGGAGACGACAGGAAGGCCCTTGACTTCGCAGTCGCCGCATCATGCCTCAAGCATACGGTATTCGGAGACTTCAACCAGGTAAGCATTGCAGAGGTTGAAAACCTCATGAAAGGCGACGGGTCAGGCAGAGTATCCAGATAAGATTCGGAAAACAATTTTTACAGAAAATTTTCATTATGGCAAAATACAACAAGATGCAGGTCCTTTCTGCAATGAAAGAGACGGGATTGATTCCAGTTTTCTATCATCAGGACATCGAGACGGCAAAGGCTGTGGTCAAGGCCTGCCATGAGGGAGGAATAAGGGCATTTGAATTCACGAACAGGGGGGATTTCGCACATGAAGTGTTCGGCGAACTCGTAAAATTCGCAAACAGGGAACTTCCGGGAATGATTATCGGAGTCGGTTCTGTCGTAGACCCGGGTACGGCAGCCCTCTACATCCAGCTCGGGGCAAATTTCGTGGTAGGGCCGCTTTTCAATCCCGCCATCGCCCCTGTATGCAACCGGAGGCTCATCCCCTATTGTCCGGGATGCGGCAGCGTATCGGAAATCGGTGCAGCCCAGGAACTCGGCTGTGACCTGTGCAAGGTCTTCCCGGGCGATGTACTCGGACCGGCCTTCGTCAAAGGCCTCAGGGCTCCTATGCCATGGAGCCAGATAATGGTAACGGGAGGAGTCAGCCCGACAAGGGAGAATCTTGAAGGATGGTTCAAGGCCGGCGTCACCTGCGTAGGAATGGGCAGCAACCTCTTTCCGAAAGATATAATGGCTGCCGGAGACTGGGGCAGAATCACGGAACTCTGCCGCAGCGCACTGGAAATCATCAGAGAAATCAGGAACAGATAAACACACAACTACATTTCAACAGAACACACCATGACAAAAAAACTGATGACCAACTGGCGATGGTGGATGGTAGTGCTGCTCTTTGTAGCAACAACTGTCAATTACATGGACCGCCAGGTACTGTCCCTCACATGGAAAGACTTCATTGCACCGGAATTCCACTGGTCAGACGGCGACTACGGATTCATCACCGCCATATTCTCCATCGTGTATGCAGTATGTATGCTGTTCGCCGGACGCTTTGTGGACTGGATGGGGACGAAAAAAGGATATCTGTGGGCCATAGGCATCTGGTCTCTTGGAGCATGTCTCCACGCCATCTGCGGCTGGCTCACTGTACATATCGAAGGCTATGAAAACGCCGCTGCGATGACGGCTGTAGAAGCCGGCTCTGCTGCCGCCCTGGCCATAGCGACCACAAGCGTATGGCTCTTCATAGCGGCAAGGTGCATTCTTGCTCTCGGTGAAGCCGGGAACTTTCCCGCCGCAATCAAAGTGACCGCGGAATACTTCCCTAAGAAAGACCGTGCGTTCGCCACATCCATTTTCAATTCCGGAGCTTCAATAGGGGCCCTTGTCGCCCCGGCCACCATCCCGCTCCTTGCCCAGTACTTCAAGGACAAAGGCATAGGGGGAGGCTGGGAAATGGCATTCATCATCATCGGAGCCCTCGGATTCATCTGGATGGGATTCTGGATATTCATGTACAGCAAGCCGGAAAAGTCAAAGTTCGTCAATCAGGCCGAGCTGGACTATATTCACCAGGACGACAGGGATGAACCTGAGGCCGCAGCAAGACAGAATGCCGCCGAAAAAAGCATCCCGCTCTGGAAATGTTTCACCTACAGGCAGACCTGGTCTTTCATAGTCGGAAAATTCTTTACTGACGGCGTATGGTGGTTCTACCTCTTCTGGGCTCCGGCATATTTCTCTGACCAGTACGGATATGCATCAAGTTCGGGAATGGGGGTAGCCCTCATCACCACTCTCTATGCGATAGTCACCGTCCTGTCCATCTTCGGAGGCTATCTGCCGAAACTGTTTGTAGAAAGAAATGGCATGAACCCATATGACGGGCGGATGCTCGCAATGCTCATCTTCGCCTTCCTCCCCCTTCCTGCACTTTTCGCCCAGAGCGCGGGAGGCATATCGGTATGGTTGCCTGCCATAATCATCGGACTTGCAGGAGCCGGACACCAGGCATGGTCGGCCAACCTGTTCTCAACCATAGGGGACATGTTTCCCAAGTCCGCCATTTCCACCATCACCGGCATCGGCGGAATGGCGGGAGGAATCGGCTCTTTCATCATCCAGCTCGGAGCAGGAAAGCTGTTTGACCATTCTGCCGAATTGGGAGATGCCTTCAGTTTTCTCGGATTTGCCGGAAAGGACGCAGGCTATATGATTGTCTTCTGCTGTTGCGCAGTCGCATATCTCATAGCATGGATAATCATGAAGTCGCTTGTGCCTAAGTACAAAGTCATAGAGACAGACTGAATGTGAGACCGCACGGACAGGGGCGCTCTCCCTGCTCCGGATAAAACAGCAAAGAGGCAAACACTTCAAAAAAAGTATTTGCCTCTTCTTTGTGACCCCTACAGGATTCAAACCTGTAACCTTTTGATCCGTAGTCAAATGCTCTATTCAGTTGAGCTAAGGGGCCGTTGGGGAACCTTGCGGTTCCGTATTTTTCAGCAAGCTGAAGCCTCGGGGCTGAAGAAAATTATTCTGCAGCAACTGCTCCCTCTTCCTTTACCATTGCGAATTTCTTCTCCTTGATTCTTGCCTTCTTGCCGGAAAGTTTCCTGAGATAGAAGATTCTTGCCCTGCGTACCTTGCCGACTTTGTTGAGCTCTATCGAATCAATGAACGGTGAGGCGAACGGGAAAATCCTCTCAACACCTACTCCGCTGGAAATCTTGCGCACCGTGAAAGTCTTTGTATAAGGAGATGCACCTCTTATCTGGAGGACAACGCCTCTGAATTTCTGAAGTCTTTCCTTGTCGCCTTCCTTGATACGGTAAGTGACGGTAATCGTGTCACCTGCCTTGAATTTCGGGTAACCGGCAACTTTGTCATTTGCAAACGCCTGGTCTACTACTTTAATCAAATCCATGTCAATAATATTTTTAGCGGCAACATTGCGTTTTTTTATACCCGGCGCAAGAGGTTGCTTTTGTTTTTGGGACTGCAAAGGTACAAATAATTCTGTTCAATGCAAATTTTTCTTGGAAAACTCCACTGTTTTTCAGAACATGTCTCTCAATTTTTCAAAGAAACTCTTGTCTTCCTTGGACGGAGACGGTCTGAATGAGTCATTGTCCCTCATGCTTTCAAACAATTCCTTCTCACTTCTGCCGAGTTTCTTCGGAATCCATACCATCAGCCTGACATACAAGTCACCGGTACCGTATCCGTTGACGGCAGGAAGACCTTTGCCTTTGAGCCTCACCACTGTCCCCGACTGGGTGCCGGGCTCAACCTTTATCTTGTATGTGCCGTCAATGCAAGGAATTTCGACTGTAGCCCCGAGCATGGCATCCATTACCGAGATGACTTTCGTATAGGTCAGATTGTTGCCCTCACGCCTGAAGTCCGGATTTTCAACTTCTTCTATAAGCACGAGAAGGTCTCCGTTCACTCCGTTGTTTTTGGCTGCATGGCCTGCACCGCGTATTGTAAGCTGCATTCCGTTCTCAACTCCGGCAGGAATATTGACTTTGACTGTCTCTTTCTTGCGGACAAGCCCCGTTCCGCCGCATGTACGGCATGGATTGGTGACAATTTTCCCCTCGCCGCCGCACTGCTGGCATGTAGAATAGGTGACAGTCTGTCCGAAAATGCCGTTGACGACTCTCTTGACCTGACCGGTACCCTTGCATGCAGGGCAGACCTTTATGTCTGAACTGCTCCTTGCCCCTTTGCCCCCGCAGTCCTGACAAGGGACATTCCTTTCAAGCGAAATTTCTTTCTCGGCGCCTTTGGCGATTTCTTCCAGAGTCATCTTGACTCTTACGCGGATATCTCTTCCCCTGTAGACTCTCTGGGACTGGGATGACGACCGTCCGCTTCCGCCGCCGAAGCCCCCGAAGCCGCCGAAACCGCTGAACCCTCCGAAGCCTCCGCCGAAAAGATCTCTCAATATGTCGTTGAGGTCTCCGAACCCGCCGCTGAAGTCAGGAGCAGCCTGACCTCCGAGACCGGCATGCCCGAACTGGTCGTATTTTGCCCTTTTGTCAGGGTCACTCAGCACGGAATATGCCTCGGCAGCCTCCTTGAACTTTTCTTCCGCCTCCTTGTCGCCCGGATTCTTGTCAGGATGGTATTGTATGGCCTTTTTCCTGTAGGCCTTCTTTATTTCATCGACTGTGGCGTTCTTGTTGACGCCCAGCACTTCATAGTAATCTCTTTTTTCAGCCATTGTCACAATCTCCTTTCATTATCAGACTCCTGCAGCCATCGCCAATGTCAGATGCCCACAACGACTTTGGCAAATCTTATGACTTTCCCGTTGAGTGTGTATCCGGTCTGGACCACATCGAAGACTTTGCCTTTTTTATCGTCCTCATTGACGGGAAACTGGGCCACTGCTTCATGCAGATCCGTGTCAAAGACTTTGTCCCTTGCATCAATCGCAGCAAGTCCACGAGTCTTGAGATATCCCGTCAATTTGTTGTAAATCAACTCTGTGCCCTCCTTTGCCGCAGCACTGTCAGATGACTTGGACAATACATCCAGAGCTCTTTCGCAGTCATCAAGTACCGGAAGCAGCCCCTTGATAGTGTCTTCGGATGCAACATTCACAAGTTCAAGCTTTTCCTGAGCTGTTCTTCTGCGGAAATTGTCAAACTCCGCCATCAGCCTGACATAATCATCCTTTTCCTTTGCAAGGCTGGCCCTGGCCTCTTCAAGCTCCATTTCAAGCTTCTCTATCTTTTCCTTGTCCTTTTTCTGCTCTTTTTTCTCTTTTCCGGACTTTTTTCCGCCTTCCGTATTTTCTTCCTGCTGACGGACATTATCCTCAGCTGCGAGTTCGTTTTCTTTATTTTCCTGTGCCATATCCTGAATCATTTTTCTCATTTTTGAATTTCAGCATATCGTGCCGATGATGCAATCTGCAGGACACGACATGCCGACTGCCATCAAGCAAAATATCTGCCAAGACCGGTTCATGACAGATTGTCAGTGCCGATGGCGGACGCATTTATCTCAAGTCAATGAATTTCACGACTTTTCTGCTTGTCTGCGGCATCTGGAGCTTCGCAATGTACTCCGGAGACTCGAATGTGACATTCGGGGCGACGCGGACCTTGGCCCGGAACATGTCCTTGATTTCCTTTACAAAGGCCTCGCTATGGTCGTCTGATCCTACGCGAATCGTAATCTCATCAGTCCCAAGGCTGTTGGTATATACTTCCACAATATAGTTGACAATCTTCGGGATATTGTCAAGAATGTCATAGAGGGCAGGAGGATAGAGGGTCGTGCCCTTGAACTTTATCATCTGGCCTTTTCTGCCAAGTACAGAACTGAGACGGACAGTGTTGCGGCCGCATCTGCATGGTCCGGAATAATGATAGCATATATCCCCTGTCTTGAACCTGAGCAAAGGCATTCCGGTAACTCCCAATGTCGTGATTGTAACCTCTCCCGGCTCGTCATCGCGGACAGGATTATTGTTTTCATCAAGAAATTCAACAATTATCAGCTCAGGCTGAAGATGTCCTCCGCAGAAATATCCGCATTCCGTGAATGATGACTGCATCTCTGTGGAGGCATATGTGGAGTGCAGCTCAAGGTTGCCCCATTTCTCAGCTATGCGGCGGCCAAGGGTATTCAGTCCGAATGTTCCCGGCTCGCGCAGGGCCTCCCCTATGCAAAGGCACTTCTTGAGGGAAGAATTTCTGTAGTCGATGCCATTCTTCTCAGCAAATTCAATAAGTTTCATAATGAATGAAGGGACAATCATCCCGCATGTCGGATGTATGCGCCTTATTGTATCCCACTGCAGTTCGGGAATGCCGTTGCCGACTCTTATGACACCCATTCCCAGTTCTCTGGCTCCCATGTAATATGCCAGGCCTGCCATAAACCGGCGGTCGATGGTGGTCATCAGCTGCATGATATCCTCGCGCGTGCATCCGGCCACAGTAAATGACAGGTACTCGTTGTAAGCAAGCCTGTCCAGGTCCGAGTCAGTGAGCGTGAATGTCACCGGATCGCCAAGAGTCCCGGAGGTTGTCACATAGTCTATGACCTTGTCTGCCGGCACACATCTGAATTCTTCATTTCTCAGCTGCAGGTCAGCCTTGGTAGTTACCGGAATATTCACAAGGTCTTCAAGTTTTCTGATTCTGGTGACATCTATGGAATATTCCCTGAACATCTTTTTGTAAAACTCGGAATTAGACGACAGGTAGGCGAGTGCCTCCGCCATTCTTGCCTCCTGGAATGCCTTGATTTCTTCAGGAGAGAGGAACTGTATGTCCGGCTGTTTTTTCATTTCAATTATAATTTTCGATTTTTTCCCGTATCTCATCTTTCAGCCATGTTTTCGGCATAGGAAGAGCAAGTGCCTTCTTCCACATCCGGACGGCTTCATCGTATTCTTCCCGGCTCGCGTAATAGTCGCCAAGAATATTATATGTGCCATAAAAATACGGATTTGAGGACAGAATGCGGTCCAGACTGTCCGCCGGCACTTCTGTCCCGATGTCCGCGGCGGCCCGAACATATGATGCCAGCCGTCTGTAGTCAATGGCAGCCCTGTATCCCGGAGAGTCCAGGAATGAATCTTCCGGAATCACCCGTTCCGCCACAGACACCTCCCCCGGCATGACATCTCCGCCTCCGAAGATTCTCTTCAGGTCATAGCATACGAATCTTCCGCATTGCCATGGCGCCGTACTGACCCACATAAGAAGCGAATCAGGACGGAACACCACAGAGTGATGGGCTATAAGCTGATTGACAGCAAGTTCATTGGTCAGACCGAGTTCACAGCCGCCGGAGCCTTTGCGGTTTCTCAGCACATAGGCTGCGTCTGCGGGACTTGCCGGGCCTATGCTGTCCAGAAGTTCTTCAACTCTGTCAAAGCGGTATTTGCTGTCCGTGGTTCTTATATTTTCAATGTTCCGGCTGTCATCCATGAAGAGATTGGACTGGAAATGATTGGTACAGACTACCCTGCCCTCGGTTTTGTCCGGGATGAACAGCGACATCTTTTCCGGAGACTTTTCTATTACTGCGGCTCCTCCGTCCTTTGACGAGCCTATCAGAATGGATTCCGAGACAAATGTATGCCGGCTCCGGGCAATGGAATACGCCTCGTCTATATCAGATGCATACTGCAGGATTTCCCGGGCAAGTATGGAAATCGGAGTTGCCGACGAGGTCGGGACATCGGACTTGGCAGCATTGATTGTCACTGTCAGTCCTGCCTCATTCATTCCGGAAAGCACGCCAATCATCCCCGGCCACCCTATCGACGCGAAACTGTACCCCTCGTCCGGGATACAGAATGTCACGAGCCTGTTCCTCGCGAAATCATCTCCCATATAAAAGTCAAAGTTCCGTCCTATGACGAGACCTCCGTCTCCCGAAGCAGGACCCCAGCAACCGAAAGAACTGCATCCCACCATCATATAGTCCTGCATAACATGCCCGATGTCATGAGCGGAATGATACTGCATCTGCCGTTCATAAGGAGAGCCTATCATGTCAAATTCATGGGTGCATGACTGCGAGATGCCATAAATCTCATCCCGGTACTCCTCCGGGACATTTTCCCCGAGATTGCGGTTGAACATGATGATGAAAAAACGCAGGAACTTCAGATAAGAGTCAGAAGGAATTATCCGGCGTATCTGGTCAATGAAGACATTTTCCTGATAATAGAGCAGATCCGATGACATCTTGCCGATGGCATAGCCCCTGTCATAGCTGCCGCCGGAAACTTTCATTTCCCACAGGCCGGATTCCGCCTTGCGGAGCCAGTTGTCACCATAGATACGCAGGCTGTCCGAAAACTGCAGGGGAATATTGTCCCTGAAGTCATATTCAGGCTGTTTCAAGTCTGAAGAAAGATACAGGCACCACATCAATATTACCGGAAGAAGAATCAGGACGGCAAGCGTCATTCCCGTCCACATCAGAATTTTCTTAAGCATAGGCTATTCTTTTAGTCAGATATTCCTGTCCGAGAAATTCGGAACATGTCATAATCGATGAAAGCGTGACACCCATCACTCCGTGCACATTCACATTTTGTCCGGTAAAGAACAGATTTCCGAGCCTTGTCCTCGGTGAGACCATGCTCAGGAGAGGATTGCTGCAATCCTTGACAAGACCATATGCCGAGCCTTCGCATGTCCCGGTAAAATCCCTGTAGCTCAAAGGAGTCGTTGCCAGAGTGCAGGCAATCCGGCCTTCTATGTCCGCCTCGCATTCTCCCAGGAATTGCATCAGTTCCGCAGAGCGTCTGGCCTTGAACTCAAGATAAGAGTCTCCCCTGGCTTCAGGGCCGGTCTTTTCCCATTGCAGGAGTTCGTCCATATACATGGGCGCCATGACAGAAATCACTGAGGCATATCCTGAATCCGATGAAACAGGCTGCATGGACAGAAGGCAGGAGTTGAAAACTCCCCGAGAAGCCGAGCGCGAATACCACACGTCATCGCCGCGATGAAAATATATATTATAGTTGAGATACGGGCTGGTGCGGGGCTCCATCATAAGGTATAGGGTGAATACTCCGTATGTATTGTCAAGAGTCTCAATCCTCATGCGGTATGCGGGCTTCACCCTGCTGTTTCTGTCGAGTATGGCCAGTGTATTGAGAGGATGTATGTCAGATATGACATTTGATGCCTCAAGGAATTCGGATGTCCCGTCCGGGCTCACAGTTTCCACTCCGGTCACATGCCCGTCTTCTACAGCAATCCGCGTGACTTTCCTGCAGTTCATGACTGTGCCTCCGCAGGCCCTGATGCAGGACACCAGCAGGTCCGCTATCTGCATGCCGCCGTCCACACATCGCCATGCCCCCTCAAGATATGACGACATTATCATCCCGTGCTCGTAGAAAGAGGATCTTCCGCGTTCGCCTCCATACAGCAGGCAATTGCCTCCGAGTACATTTCTCAATACGGGATCGGTGACAGAGGAGGCAATCGCATCCGATGCCGCAACATACATGTATTTCAGCCCGTCCTGTGAAGACACAAAACCTTTTTTCAGGTTTTCTACCGACACAAGGTTTCCCACAGCCGAAATCTTCCTGACATAATCTTCAAGTCCGTCTCTTTCATGCGGGAACTGCACGGCAAGTGTTTCCGCAAATCTCTCCGGCCCCGTTGCATAGTCATAGAACTTCCCGTTGAGCCAGATTCTGTCAAATGCGTTGTCATCCAACTTCTTGAGACGAAGCCTGTCCATTATGCCGAAATATCTGAAGCTCTGGTTCAGAATCTGGCCTTCGCCGAGGCTGCCGACATAATGCAGGCCGGTATCCAGACTGTACCCATGGCGCACGAAGGTCTGTAGACATCCTCCGAAAAGCCTGTTTTTCTCCAGCACACATACATTATAGCCCTCCCGGCTCAGAATGGTCCCGCATTCAAGGCCTCCGAGTCCGCTTCCGATTATGATGACATCGTATTTCATGGCAATCTTTTAAGGATATAAATGGTATTGGAGGTATATCTGTCATTCTGGATTTCCTGCACGGAAAGCCCGTTGACGGCAGCCATGCTGCGGATTCTTTCTCCTGACAGGAAATGAAGGCGGCCGTTCGTCTTGTTGAACTTCAGTATTCTTGTCGAGAGGACCTCGGTCAGCCGCGTGAGGCGATGCCTCTGTTCCTTTCCGGAATCACCGTCTCTGATGACAATCATGCCGCCAGGAGCAAGATTGGCCGCACATGCTGCGACAAGGCGGTCCTGGGCATCGGGAGAAAGATAATGCAGCATATCATTGAGTATGAATGCATCACTTGCCGGCAAAGATGCTGATGAGGCATCGGCGCAAATGTATTCCGTGCTGGTGCCTGCAATGCGTATGTTTGCCGCCACTGCTATCTTGTCTTCATCATAGTCTATGCCCGTCATCTTTCTGTCCGGAGAAAGCATCGACATCATCTGGCACAGCGCACCCATGCCGCACCCGATGTCAGTAATCTGCCCTGAACGCGGAAGAATCGCGTCAAATCTGGCATAATAATCCTCCATACGCAGTTTTATCCTCATATACCATTCAGTTACCGGGCCTTTATAGATGTAGGCAGAAATCAGCGAATCCCTGAAATACGGATTACCGGCATTGTCCTGCTGCCTGCAGAAGACGGCATATTCGGAACGCATGTAGCGGCATACGGACCTTGTCCTCTCATTGAAGGCCGTGCCGAAAGAAGTGTCATCAGGCCTTATCCTCGGCAGGACCTTATATCCTATGGTACTTTTCCTGATATAATACGGCCTGTTCTTCGGTATGGCGCGCCAATTGCCGTAAAGCAGCACCGGAATGATATCCGCCCCCGTCTTTTCCGCTATATAGAAGGCTCCGTTGTGAAATCTCCTTATGACCCCGTCGGCGGATCTTGTCCCTTCCGGGAAGATTACGATGCAGTAGCCCTCCTCCAGCTTTTCCCTTATATGCCCGAGGGCATATTCATATCCGGCATCGGTACATACGAAGCCGGAATATTTTATCATGCGGCCGAAAAGCGGGGAATTCCATACCCAGTTGTTTGTCACCATAATCATCTTTGGACTGATTGACAGCATCATAAGAATATCCAGGAACGACTGGTGGTTGGCAATGATAATCCCGGGCCTGCGGAAATCCTCTCCGGGGGCATTCTCCCTCACTTTCCTGAGAGCGAAGGCCGAGGCTATAATCATTCTGGAAGTATAGTGCATGATATACGAAATCCAGAGCCCCTTGCGTTTTCTGCTTACCGGAACCAGATACAGGGGGAAGATGAGAGAACTCGTCAGCACGCAGCCGGCCGAGAACAGGCCAAAGAGAAGCGCAGTCCTGATTATGCCGCTGATTGTCACCGGAGGACATCCGTCGGACACAGGTCCGGATATGAAGATTCTGAACAGAATTGGCTGCAGCACATAAGCGACCAGCACCACGGCTATGATTCCGAAAATCGAAATTACCGCTATTGACTTCAGTGCCGGATGTACGGCGAATATAAGAGCTCCTATGCCGACAAGTATGGTGAACGCCGAAAAGAAGATTGCTGTCTTGTGGTGTCCGAGAAGATCTCGTCCGTATTTGTATTTGCTTATCAGTCCGTCCATTATGAATATGCTGAAATCATCCCCGATTCCGAAGATGAATGTGGACAGAATGATGTTGATGATATTGAATTTCATTCCGAAGATACCCATGATGCCGATGATGATAATCCAGCTTATGAACATCGGGAGGAAGCTCATCAGAGCAAGTTCGAGCCGTCCGTATGACAGCCACAGGGCGAAAAATATCAGGATTGATGAAATATAGAGCACAAGATAGAAATCATCGTTGACTGCAGAAACCCATTTCTTGACAAAATATGCCCTGTCGAAGATTACGGTCTCAGGTTCTGCGGCAAAGGCATCGTAGACCTCCTGCTTGAAGGTCTCGTCAATCCGGACATTGCTTATGAGCATGACGAGACTGTCAGATGCGGCATACCAGTTTTCAAAGAGAGAGGATACCGCCCCTGACGAATAGTCGGCAATGCCATAGTTCCTGTCAAGCATTTCGTTGAATCCGGCAAAGGCTCCCGGACGGAAGCCGGCTTCTTCCGCAGCTGTCTCCACCATGGACTTGACTCTATCTTTCCGTGCTTTGGTCCAGTATTCATTCCACATGCCGATTCTACGCAACTGCTCATCTTCCGGAATAATAAAGCTTCCGGCCGAAGACCAGTCCTCAATCTTCCCTTCCGCAAGCATGACCGAAAGCAGGGAATCCGTCGCAGAATATTGTTCCGAAGCATCTTCTGCCGACCTGCCCGTACTCACAAAAAGTATGTTCTGCGTCGAACCTTCGGTCAGGGACATCAGCTTTTCCTCGGCCTGTCTTATATGCCGGGGCTCATAGTTTATGCCTGACAGGTCGTCTTCAAACGAGACCTTGCCCGATGTGACGGCACATACGGCAGCAAGCACTGCAAGGCAGCCCACAAGTATCCTGTTTTTCTCAAAATGAATCGAGTTCAATCTTTCTATGGCCGACAGAATTTTCCCTTGTCCCGCGTCTGCGTGGCCGGACAGGAACTGCGGCAGAAAGACAAGACAGAACAATGTAGTGCCTATGAGGGCGAGAGAAGCGAATAGACCGAAATCCTGCAGCAGCTGAGATGAAGTGAACAGAAGTCCGAGGAAAGCACCTATCGTGGTAAAGCTTCCGACCGTAAGAGGATAGACAAGCTCCTTGAGAAGCTGTTCGACTGAGCTGACATGGTTCTGATGGGCAAGTACATGTATTGAATAGCTGAGGGCGATTCCAAGTACAGCGGATCCTGCTCCGACAGCTATCGCGGATATAGACCCCTGGATGAAATAAATCAGCGCAAGGGAGAACAGGGCGCCGAACAGGGCGGGGACTATTATCAGAGGTATCGACTTCTTGCTCTTGAATGCTATGAAAATGAATAATATGATTATGAGCAGGGCTACTGCAGAAGTGAGATATGTGTCTTTCTTAATCTGCCTGGCATTGTATACGCCGACAGAAGGCCCTCCGAAATACTCTATGTCCATATTCCGGAAATCTGTCCTGACGGACTCGAGCACATCTTCCAGAGCCCTCACAAGTGGTTCATTCATGCCGGTGCTGCCGGTACTGTAGACCGGTGATATCAGCATTATCAGCGTGGAGCCGTCCTTGGAAAAGATATGGTTGTCGGCTACGAGATAGTCCGATTCCACCTGAAAATCTTTCAGGCTGGCGAGAGTTCCGGAGGCGATGCCGAGAGGATCCCTGAGAATATGCTCCTTTACTGCAAATCCGGACGGGAGAATCAGATTCATGAAATTGGACTTCATCCTGTCACGGATTGCTGAAGATACTGTCAGGGAATCTATCCGCGCATAGTCCGCACTGTCAAGGAACACCGGCAGATGTGAATATATGAAATCTCCTGTCTCCTTCACGACGGAACTGTTCACTTCAGACATTATGCCCTTGATCAGAGGGGCGGCAGGACTGTCTGCGAGCCGTGACTCAATACTGTCTGAAGCTGAAATAAGGCTGCCCCTGTCTTCTGCGTCGGAAAGCATGATGACTATCTTGTCCTTGACAGTAAGATTGTCAAAGACTTCCACCGCCAGACGGCTGTCTCCGTCGTCCGGAAGAAAACTGTTTATGTTCTCCTCGAACCTGACTTCGGATGCAAAGAAAGCAGAAACGGCAAACAGGGCCGTAAGCACTGTATAGAAGACAGCCTTGTGTTTCCTGAAAAAATGATATATGGCAATGAAGGGAACCTCCATGATTATTTCCTCCTTCTGAAAATGCTGAGCAGCACAATGCTCACTAATCCTGCGGCAAGAGCACAGACAATTGCCAGTACAATGCTTCCCAGGACATATTGTTCAAGAACCTTGACGGTATTCTCCAATGATATGTCCCCAAGATGAAGAGTCACCGGCCTGCCGAGGATACGGCATCCGGCATAATAGCTTCCGTACAAAATGAACGGTATCATCGGCGGTATGCTGATATTCGAAGCCACCAGCGTGATGACCTTGTTGAGCTTGAGCATATGCGCCAATGCAGCCGCTATTATCATCTGGTATCCCCAGACAGGCACAATTCCCATGAAGACACCCAGCATCACGGCCCATGTTATCTTCATATTGGAATCTGTCGCATTCGCGATGTGCTTCCTGTAGAAATTCCCGATATTCTCTTTTCTGAAATTACGGAAAAAATTCCTGGGCCATATCCAAAGGGCACAGACAAGGACAAGTACGGTGTTCAGTACACTTATCCTGAAAAAATCCCTGAATGGCCTGAAATGTGAGACTCTCTCCTCGGGAGGCTGATAACGGACTTTCACGGGAATGTTTCTGACAACTGTCCCGTTCCACGAAGCAAATACTATGGCCTCCAGTTCAAATTCGTATTTTCCGGTATACCACCATCCTGAAAAGTCTGCCTTTTCAAGAGGATAGAGTCTGAAGCCGGATTGGGTGTCAGTCAAGGCGTTGCCGGTCTCGAGGCGATACCAGAAATTCGAAAACCTGTTGGCAAAAGTATTCTTTCCGGGCATATTGTCGGCAGCAATGTTCCTCGCTCCGACAAGCAGGGCGCCGGGAGTCTTTCTGATTTCTTCAAGAAAAAGAGGGATATCCGAAGGAAAATGCTGGCCGTCCGAATCAATGGTTATCGCATAACGCCAGCCTCTCTCCCTGGCAGCCTTCAGGCCTGTCTTCAGGGCGTTTCCCTTGCCTCTGTTACGGTCATGCGAAATCACCGTGACCGAGTCCCTGAATTCTTCGAGAACCTCCGGAGTCGAATCTGTGGAGCCGTCATTGATGACAATGACATCCGGGATATAGTTCATTATGTCACGCAATACGCCGGCCAAAGTACCGGCATTGTTATATGTCGGGACAACTACGACTGTATCCGATTCTCTTTCTGTCATGATATCTCCGTATTATATCTCATCAGCCGCTCCGGTTTCACACTTACCTTCCGACAGGTGTCAGCTCCAGTTCTATCCCGGACAGCCTGTGGCGTATGTGCACTTTCCCGAGCGAACCGTCAGGAAGCTCTGACACAGTGCATACAAGACCGGACCTCCGGCTGACCGTACAGAGGCCGCCTTCGCGGACTATTCTGCCCGAATCGATGAAGATACACTGTAAATTCCTGTCAAGCAAGCGCATCAATGACTTTCTCTCCAGAAAAGCGGCTGACGAAATGACTTTCATGTCTGCGTCCCCGACAATGACATCGAACAGGCTCATGCCGAACCATGTCACTGCAGCAGCCCTGACGCATGAGCCTGACTTCTTCACCGCCAGCATGCAGGACATCTTCGAATTTTTCATGCCCAGCTCCATATTGTACACACAATCCTGCCCTGAGACAAGTTCCACTGCGGGAACCGGCCTGCTCTGATGCTGTATCACACGAGGGGAACATCCTGCCACAAGAAGCAGGACGCCCAGGAGCAGGGGACGGAATGCAGCCGTCACGAAACGGATATATTCTGGATAGCCGGACATGGACATCACTGAAGATTATATTTCACATCACTGAATCTGTATTCGGTATAATCCGAGCCGCCTTCTGTCATCCTGAGACTGTCGAGAGCCATTGTCTTTCTGTCGAAGCGCAGCTCTATCTTCGTGATATAAGACTTTATGAATGAGTTTTCAGGCACCAGCACGACCAGATACTGCTCCCCGTCTTCATAATGCTTTACGGTAAAGTCACTGCCGAGCACAGACAGATCCCCGGTCATGCAGGCCGTCATCATGTTCTGTATCTGGGAAAACATCGGATTTCCCTGAACCGGAGTCCTGCTTTCAGAGCCGGAGGAAACTATTGTGACAGACTTGCCGTCCATGACTATGGTATAGTCCACCGGCTCGTCATACTCCATCTTTATTTTTCCGGGACGGCTAAAGGAAAATGATCCGGAGGAGACGACATCCCGTTGCAGCACATCCATGTATTTCCGCTGTTCAAAACGGCTGTCAATTGAATTGACCCGGGAGGTCATCTCCTCAAGCTTTGCATTGAATTCCGTCAGGTCAGCAATCTCGACAGGACCGTCACCTGAAGCAGAAGATGCCGGCGCAGGAAAAGAAGCCGCCATGAAAAGGAAAGCGGCTGCTGCAATCATATATTTTCTCATATCCATGCGAATGACTCTCATTATAACATAATATCATTTAATGTCCTGTCGGCAACATAGCCTTCGGAGCGAAGATACAGGAGCAGTTTTTCAAGGGCATCTGCACATCCGGGCAGCCTGTCATGCATGAGTATCACGGAACCCGGCCTGAGCCTGCGGGCGACTGCGGAAACTATCTCTTCTGCCGTCTTTCCTGTCGTGTCATAAGTCCTTATGCTCCATCCGGCGACAATATATTTCAACTCCCCGGCCACTTCCGCGACGGTAGGGTCCGTCACGCCGAAGGGTGGCCGGAAGAGCACGGGAGCACTGCCTGTAATCTGTCTGAGAGCATCTGAACACCGGAGCAGATCATCCTTCATTTTTTTTGCGCCGAACAATGGGAACAACGGGCTGTGGGACCAGGAATGGTTCCCAACAGCATGGCCCGCCGCCATAATCCTTTCTACTGTCGCCCTGTTCCCGGACAGCCTGCTGCCTATACAGAAAAAAGTCCCTTTGGCCCCGAATTTTTCAAGGACATCCAATACCTTCACCGTATTTTCCGGAGAAGGACCGTCATCAAATGTCAGATATACCCTCTTTTCATCTGTATCCTCACGGCACAATGCCTTCAGATAGACTCCGGAGCCGATGCTTGCGGAGCCGTATGCAAGCAATGAAAGAGACACTGCCAGTACAATCCATGATATGACGGTCAGCAACATCATAGGCCTGCGTCAGTTTTCTTCAGAAGAATGAGCGAATGGCTCATGTTCCGGAATGAATTGCACACGAGAAGATATTCAGAACTGCAGGCATGAACGGATGCCAAAGCCTCATGCAACACCCTTGCCGAAGCCGTTCCGTACTCTCCGCATGATTTCTTGACCCGGGCGCCATTGAAAACAGCGACAGAGGAAAGGTCAAGTCCGAAGCCGGAGAGGAAATCACCGGCAAACTCCTTTTTCTGACTCTCATCAAGCGGTCCTCTGCGGACATCAATACCTGACAATCCGACAGACCGGCTTCCTGCAGGTCTGTTCCCTATGAGGAAAAAGCTGGCTCCTTCCCCTTCCTTCTCCCCGTGACGGAAAAGTCCTGCCCTCTCCTTCAGAATATGGGCTTCGGGAGTAATCTCGTCAAAGGCCCCGGCCAATACGGACCGCTTGCCTTCGGCAATCTGAAGTACGGCATCAAACAGGGCGCTTTCAAAACTCAGCCCGCGGTGGACATATGTCATATTATAGACCTTGATTCCCTTGAGCAGAGCTATCTGCGAGCCGACCGTATTGAAAACGGAGCGCATGAATGGAGTGGGATTGAGGCCGCTCTCGCTTCTTTCAGTAATTTCCGCAAGGAATTTTCCCGTATCCTCCAGTCCTCCGAGTGAAGTGGCCGTGAGAATCGCGTCAAGCCCTTCTCCATCCATGTCCTCCAGGCACATCATGCCTGCCGCCACCCCCATCCTTACAAGACGGCACATTCTCCTGAGGAGATTCGGATTGCGTATCACAGACGCAAGGTTCATCTCCTTCAGCGAAGCCGCATCAACAGATGCTGCCATATTGATATATACCGGGACTACAGTTTTCATAATCATCAACAGTATTCAGTCATCAGCATCTGGAAAATACAAGTGTGGAATCATTTCCCCCGAACCCGAATGAATTGGACAGAACATTCCTTATTTCCAACCCTGTCCGGCAAGAAAGTTCGGGGACAAGCCCCGTCTCAGGTATCGGCTCTGAAAAATTCAGATTCGGCCACACTGCGCCTTCAGACACAGAGAGAGCCGAATATACCGCCTCTATACCCTCCGATGCCCCGAGCGTATGTCCGATAAAAGGTTTGACAGAGCTGAACATCGGAGGACGGTCCCCGAAGATGCGCTTTATCGCCACACTTTCCGACAAGTCATTCTGCGGAGTTCCCGTGCCATGCACATTGATATAGTCCACCTCCTCCGGACTGATTCCGGCATCCCTCATGGCAGCAGTCATGGACATGTATGCCCCCTCTCCGTCAGGAGAACTTCCGGTCTGGTGAAAAGCCTCATTCACATTGGAAAAACCTGTCAGTCTGCAATATGGCGATTTTTTTGCCGCACGCTCCGACTGAAGCACAAGAAAACCCGCTCCCTCACCGAGATTCAGCCCGCTGCGGGAAGCATCCATCGGCCTGGAATGTCCGGAATCCAGAATCATCAGGGAATTGAAGCCATTTAATGTGAAGCGGCACAATGCGTCCATACCGCCCACTATAACCGTATCAAGCAGACCCTGCCGGATGAGGCGGCCGCCGAGCATGACGGCATTCCCGGCAGAAGAACATGCTGTACTTATCGTAGTGACAAAACCTTTGATTCCCAATTTGTCCGCGATGAAATCCGTGGATGCGCCGCAGTCATGCATTGCCACATCCCGGAGGCGGCCGCATGAGTGGTCCGCCATAAACCCCGGGAAAAAGTCTTCAGTAAGGTCCATGCCTCCGGCCGAGGTCGCCGCAATCAGTCCTGTCCTGGTTCCTGAAATATCGGCAGATGAATCCTTCAGGGCTTCTGCGGCAGCCATAAGGCCAAGCAGGGCTGTCCTTGATACAGTCTTCGTCACAGGAAGGCCGAGCATGGACTTCAAGGAGGCGTTGTCAGGCTTCACCTCCCCTGCCGGATATCCGAGGGCGGTTCTTATGTGCATGACATGCCCTATCCCGTGACGGCTTTCACGCAGAGACGCAAGATTCTCCCGGACATCATTCCCAATGGCGGAAACTGCCCCGAGGCCTGTCACCAGAATTTCTGTCATTTCGTATTCTTCCTGATATAATCGGCAATCGTTGAGATTGAATAAAAGATTTCCTTGCCTTCCTTCGGTTTCTCAACCTTGATGCCATAGTTGCGCTCAAGGATAAGAATTATCTCAAGGGCATCTATTGAATCAAGCCCAAGCCCTGTCTCCCCGAAAAGAGGCATATTGTCATCTATGTCAGCAGGAGTGATATCCTCCAGATTAAGCGCTTCAATAAGCTGCTTCTTCAGATTTTCGTTAAGATTTTCCATATATACTCTGATGTTTTCTGTTTGGGATTACTTTTATCGGTTATCGGCTTCAAGAAGTTCAAAGACTGCGTTATACGCTCCTTTCAGGTATTCACACCAGCCGGCAATGCAATAGCGCACGCCATTACGGGACAGAACCAGGGATGCGTATTCCCTCAGCTTGTCAGGATGGTATCCCCGGGATATGAAGAATGTGTTCTCCCCTTTGATCTTATGCCTGATGCATATTTCTCCGGCCACGACATTTGGCAGTGTATATACAAAGACCGAAGGACTGGCGGCAGTCTCTCCGCCTGAAGCCATAGTCTCAAGATGCCGCAGGTCCGAATCCATCGATGAGCTTGAATCGGACAGGACAAGGGCCATTTCCTCCGGTTCAAATTCAATTCCGTCAAGCAATTCCCCTGCTGCAAGATACCCGAGTTTGCAGAGACTGTCCATCTTGAAGAATTTCATGTCAGCCCGGCCTTTTTCGTGATACAGGGCTCTTGCAAATTCCCCGAACTCCGTGACTTCGGAGCTGAATACTGTCTTGCCGTCCTTGACAAGTCTCCCGTCCTTCAGGCAGACTGTCCTCAGAATGCGGTATGATGCCGCAGGTCCGAATCCTGCGGACGGATGTTCCTCTCTTCCTTCCGTACAGCAGGAATATTCCGGAAGACTGAGGACAACTGCCGCATTGCATCCGCCGAAGCCGGAGGCTGCCTTGATGCAATGCTTCATGCTGACCTTCCTTGAAGCTGATGACACATTCAGAGGCATCGGCGTCCCCGGTGTTTCGTAACCCTTTGTTCCCCATACGATACCTCTGCGCAGCTGGACTGCAGACATGACAGTCTCAACCACTCCGGATGCCCCGAGGGTATGTCCGAAATAAGGCTTGAGACTTTGTACAGGCACAGATGACAGACCCGCAAGCCCCACCGCCTTTGATTCCATTTCGTCATTGTACACAGTAGCCGTGCCGTGCATATTCAGGAAGCTGATGTCATCAGGGGTCACACCCGCTTCATTCATGGCATTGCGCATGGCAAAGAACAGTCCGTCTCCTGTACGTGAGGGCCCTGAAATATGGTTTGCGTCATCGCTTATGGCTCCTCCGGACAACACGACCGCCCCTTCACTGAATGTATCTGACAGAAGGACGGCACCCGCAGCTTCACCGAGATTGAGTCCGTCCCGGCTGCTGTCATAAGGACGGCACACCTCTCCGCTCAGAGAACGGAACGAGGCAAATCCGCTGACAATGAACCTGGACAGTGTATCACAGCCGGCAACCACTATTTTCCGGAATTTTCCGGAAAGGATGAGCCGTCTGGCGACTACAAGGGCGGAGACACCGGAAATACAGGCATTGGAAATCACGCAAAAGCGTCCTGAGGCGCCGAAGCGGGAGGCGACCCGCTCAGCCATTTTCCAGAGATATGCCCTCTCATCCTGATTGGCTGACGAAGGGTCCAGGAGGCTGACATTTCCCTTTGTGGACGAAAACACCATGAAAGTGTCAGAAGAAGACAGGTCAATGCCTGTCTGAGCGACTATGCTCCCGATGACCGCCGCAAGCAGAAGTTCTGCGGGCGTGAGAGTGCCGGATTGCCCGTCAGCCCCGCCCCAGCGTGCAGCAAGACAGGCGAATGTCTCATCCGGAATTACGGCAGCCATGACAGGTGAATCCGAAAGCCGGGGGTCATTTCTTTCCGCGACACCGGAAAGACCGTCCTCTATCGCACGCACATTCGCGGCAAGGCCGGTTCCCAATGCCGTTATGACTTCCGCAGCAGTTATATATGTCTTCATATTATATTCCATTTTCTTTTCCACTCCTGGTAGAAATCCGGATTAGTAAGCTGAAGGTGGCCTTCTGTGTCAAGAAATACCTGGACAGTGGTACCGGATGCCATCAGTTCATTGTCGGATGCCCTGTATATGGCATACTCGAGCTGTATCTTTGCGGCATCCGTCGGCACATATCCGGTCTCCACCACAATCTCATCCCCGAATACCAGAGATTTCCTGTAACTGCAGGTCATCTCGACTACAGGAATCGTATATCCTGCTGCAAGCACCTGATCATATGCAATCCCGTATTCACTTCCGAAATGTTCTCTTCCGTCTTCGAAGAATTTGGCATAATTGCCATGCCATACGATTCCCATCGCATCAGTTTCGCTGAAACGCACCCGGATTCTTGTGCGGCTTACAAGCACGGGCGTCTTCTTATGCCTGCAGAGTCTCATCGTTCAGATAAATTTTCAGATTTCCTTCGGCTACTGTTTCATGTCCGTTGCTGCATACGGCATGGACAAGGCTCATATTGAATATGTCTGCCAGAACTTCCACAGAGGTCTGCAGCCTGTCCCCGGCTTTCGGAAGATTCAGCGAAAACTGCATCTTCTCTATCGAGGCTATGAACCCTTCCGGCACAGGACGGCCATCCTGCACGCAAAGGTATCCTGCTCTTGCCGCAGCCGACTGGGCAATATGTTCCGTAATGCCCGGAGCCTGCAGACGGCCGTCAATGAAAAACAAATTGTCTTCCCTGACTGTCAGTTCTGTCCATGACTTTCCGTCAGAAGCAATCCCGCCGAAGGCATCCACCATCACCATAGGCGGACGCTGCGGAATAAGTGAGAGGATGTCAGTTTGCCGCGTACTCATATCTGTCATTCCGAAATACATTCAATAATCGAATGGCCGAAACCGATACCGTCATGTACTGCAATGACCTTGAGCCCGGCTGCGGAAATATGCGAGCACAAATCCGCATAGGAAAACATTTTGCTGTTTCCGTTTGCCATTACCGTGAAATACAGGCTTGTCTGGGTGAGATCGAAAGAAGCGGTATCGTACTTCTGCCGGTCCCACAGAGTCTCCATAATCACAATCCTGCCATTTTCTGACAGAGCTTCAGTTGCACGCCGCAGTATGTCCACAACCTGTTCCGCCGAGAAACAGTCAAGGAACTGGCTCATCCAGACAATGTCGAAACCTTTCGGAAATACTGTGGCAGGACTGAGTATATCAGCCGGACAGCCATGGATTCTGGATTTTTCGGAATAGTCCGAGATATTTGCCTTCATCATTCCTATCTGCTGAGGGAGATCCATGACAGTAACTTCCACATCCCTGTCGTATGCAGTGCATTTCATTGCCCACTTGCCGGTATTGCCTCCGATATCAAGGATTCTGCGCGGGTTTGAAGCGAATACTGTCTCAAGTGCCTGCGGGAAAGACGAGTCTGAATAGAAATGGTCAAACGCAAACCAGCTCTTCTGCACCTGCGGCTCAAGGCTTGAAAGCCCCTGGTAAATCGTCGGCCAGTTCCCTAGCTCCTTGAGTCCTTCAGGCCTGCCGTTCTTTATGGCATCCTCAAGCCACCAGAACCCCTTATAATTGACATCATGGTTGAAGTCCATATTGACCCTGACCATCGGATCATTTATCAGAAACCAGCCTGTCTTCGTCAGTTCATACATGCCCCCCCCGTCCCGTGATATGGTGCCTGTCATAAGAGAAGCCTCAAGCAGGACTTTGGCCCCATAGTCCGAGATTCCGGCAAATTCAGCGATTTCTTTCTCCGTATGCCCGCCAGGAGCAGATATATACGAGAAAATCCCCAGCTTGGACATAACTCTGGCCACCTGGAAGACTATGGCTCCGGCCGCAATCATGTGCGCGTCGCGCTGAGCCCTGGCCGCACTTTCTGCAGCCGACCTGTCATTTCGTTTCAGTGTCATTTTTCCAAAAATCATAATAATTGAACCACTGTTCCGGATACTCCTTCACCATTTTCTCCAGAACCGCGGCATATCTTTCCAGAACAGTCTCCACGGACAATTTTCCGCTTCCCGGGAGCAGGGGATAAAAATAAAACCGGTACTTCATGCCCGGCTCCCTCATGGCAAAATAGAAAACAACCGGTGTCCTCATCTTTGAGGCCAGGAGAAAAGGCCCCAACGGGAACAGTGCGTCACGACCGAGAAAATGTCCCCTGACCGTCTTTTCTTCCGGAGTATACCTGTCTCCCTGAAAACATACATATTCTCCCTTCCTCAGGACTGCCGTTATGGCAAAAATATGAGAAAGATTGTCCTCATTGACAGGAATGACCTTGTACTCATGAGGTATCGCATTCGCCGCAAGCAGTTCCTTTATCCTCTGATGCTCATTGTCGTACATTACGATATTGAGTTTGCCCCCGTATTTGTCAAAGAACGGGACTCCTATCTCCCAGTTGCCCGTATGGGCTCCTATCATGATTACCCCCGAGCCGCTGTCGAGTATATTCAGGAATTGATTGTAGTTCTCAAACTCAAATGTATACTTGCCGGACATTCCCCCGTTGATGGCCATCTTGTCTATCAGAATCTTTCCAAGTGAGTGGAAATTCTTGAAAATCATTCTGAAACTTGCACCTCTGCCCAGTCTGAGAGACTTGCGGGAATATGCCCAGACAGACTTGACTGCCTTGGGAGCAAAAAGGACAAAATAAGGGACCACGAGATATAGGAAAGCATAAGCAGTCCTGATTCCCGCCCTGCGTATCAGCCAGATGAAAAATCTGTAGCCGAAGAGTCCGCCCCTGGTCTGTCCTTTCCAGTCAGATGCCATTTACCTCAGAGACTTGGCGTTCTCCGCCGTTACTGCATTCTGGACAGAATCATCTCATACAGGTCATTGAAAGTCTTGACGCCCTCAAAATCCTTGGCTGTCACCTTGAACCCGAAATTCTTCTCAATGAGAACCACCATATCCACAAAGTCAAGACTGTCCATTTCAAGAGTCTGAATCATCTGGGCATCCGGCTGGATATCATCAATATCCACTTCGAAGCCGTCTGCCAGAGACTCCCTGATTTTCTGAATAATTACTTCCTTTTCCATATTGTTACTTTTTGAATTTTTTCAAAACAAGTGTTGAATTGGTGCCTCCGAACCCGAACGAATTGGACAGGAATGTATCAAATTCCATGTCAACCCTTCTGTCCGGAATCCTGAGTGCCGCGGATGCCTCGTCCGGATTTTCAAAATTGATGTTCGGGGCAATGAAACCGCCGTGCATCATAAGGACAGAATATATGACTTCGCTGGCTCCGGCCATCCACATTTCATGTCCTGTCATTGACTTGGTGGAAGCCACATAAGGGCTGCAGCCGCCGAAGACCTCAGCAATCGCCTTTGCCTCATTCAAGTCTCCGACAGGGGTCGAAGTGGCATGGGCATTGACATACGCTATGTCCCCGGCCCCCACTCCGGCATCTTTCAGAGCCATTTCTATGGAACGCCTCGGTCCGCTGACATTAGGAACGGAAATATGTTCTCCGTTGGATGAAAATCCGTAGCCCGTAACTTCAGCAAGTATCGGAGCCCCGCGCCTTACCGCAGACTCATAACTTTCAAGCACAAGACTCGCAGCTCCGCCGCTCGGCACGAGGCCGTCCCTGTCCCGGTCAAATGGTCTGGACGCCTTCCGGGGATCATCCGTCCTCTTCGAGAAAGCCCCCAATCCGTCAAAACTCCCTACGGAATATGCATTCACCTCCTGGGCGCCTCCGCACAGGATACAGTCCTGGAGACCGGACCGGATCATGAGATATGCTATGCCTATGGCGTGAGAACCGCTTGCACAAGCGCCTGATATAGTAAAGTTGATTCCCCTCAGATGAAATATGACGGACAGATTCATTGACACCGTGGAGTTCATGGACTGGAATATGGCTCCGGAACCAACCATCGCCGTATCCTTCTCGGCCCTGATGATGTCGACTGATCTGATGACAGGCTCAGCGCTGCAGTCATTCCCATAAAGGATACCCACTTCATTGTCAAGAAGGAAGCCTTCGTCTATCTTTGCCTGGGCAAATGCTTCAAGAGTCGCCATATAGGCATATTCCCCCTGTTCCGGCAGGCTGTTCCGTTTCTTGCGGTCAAGGAGTCCCTTGAGCACAGGCCTTTCCACAATGCCCGTAAGAGGCGACGCAAACCCCATGTCCTTTCTCTGCGGGTCAATGCCTATGCCTGACTTGCCTTTGTAAAGGGATTCCCTCACCTCATCCTTGTTCTTGCCTATGCACGACCAGATTCCCATGCCGGTCACCACGACTCTTCTGTTCATATATTTTATACTTCGTCTACAATAAACGCTGCGCCTCGGCATAGTCAAATAAATTTGCCTCTGCACTCGGCTTGCAGATTATTTTTATTCTGTACCTTAAATATGTTCTGTTCCGTAAATAAGTCAACTGAAATTTATTTCTTCACCGCTGCATCATGTATACAGTCCGCCGTTTACTGAAATCACTTCTCCTGTAATATACGATGACTCCTCCGATGCAAGGAATCCCACCAGTGCGGCCACCTCTTCAGGCTTTCCGAAACGCCCGGCGGGAATAAGCTTCCGGAGTTCATTCTCGTCAAGGTCTTCAGTCATATCTGTTGCTATGAAGCCGGGAGCTACGGCATTGACCGTAACTTTTTTCTTGGCTGTCTCCTGCGCCAGAGCCTTTGTGGCGGCAATCAGTCCGCCCTTTGCCGCAGAATAGTTGGTCTGTCCGGGAAGTCCTTTTATTCCGGAGAGAGATGCGATATTGATGATACGCCCGTACCTGGAAACCAGCATGTCCGGCAGCAGGATTCTCGTAACGTTGAGAAAGCCCTTGAGCGTGACATCAATTACAGCATTCCAGTCATTGTCCTCCATCCACACAAGAAGAGAGTCCCGCCTGAATCCTGCATTGTTGACAAGCACCCGGATGCAGTCATCCGGATGTGCTTCTTTCCAGCCCGCCACAGAGGATTCCACGGCGGCCTTGTCCGCAACATCAAATTTAAGCAGTTCCCCGTCTCCTCCATTTTCCCTTATCATGGACAATACATTCTCCGCTTCGGCATCATTGCTCCTGTAATTTATGATGACCCGGAAGCCCATCTCCGAAAGCCTGAGACACACGGCTCGCCCTATTCCACGGCTGCCGCCTGTCACCAATGCATATTTTCTGCCGCCTGTCTTCATTTTTCTTAAAATATCCTTGACTTCATATATTCGATGACCTTCTGGATTTCCTTATATCTCGGGCTGTCATCCCTGAATGCAGGGACTATCGCCCTCACATCATCATACAGTTTTCTGGTGACAGGGGACAAGTCTCCGGCAATGGACAGGCAGTCCACGGCCTGAGCCAGTGAGATAAGGTGGATTGCCGTCACCTGGAATGCATTCTCCACCACCTTACCGGCGAGCAGTGCCGAATTTGTGCCCATGCTCACTATGTCCTGGTTGTCATTGTTGTTAGGAATACTGTGCACATACATCGGATTGGAAAGTGTCTGACATTCCGCCGTAGTCGATGTTGCAGTGAACTGGGAGGCCTGCATACCGTAGTTGAGCCCGAGAACCCCCATATTTACAAAAGGAGGAAGTATTCCGTTTATCCTGTCATGCATGAGATAATTCAGCTGGCGTTCACAGAGCATCGTCATCTTGGTCACTGCTATCTTCAGCTTGTCCATCTCGAATGACACATAGTCTCCGTGGAAATTCCCTCCATGGTAGACATTGTCAGTGTCCGGGTCAACTATCGGATTGTCGCAAGCCGAGTTAATCTCATTGACAAGCACCTTTTCTGCATTTTCCAGTTCCTCAAGCACAGGTCCGAGAATCTGAGGCACACATCTGAGGGAATAATACGGCTGAACCTTGTGCCCGAACTGCCGCTCCTGATGATGTCCGCTGTACAGCTCCACCGTGCGCTGCCTCAGGCAGCGGCTTCCTTCCGCATCATCACGCATCATGGCGGCTACGGCACGCTGCCCCTCGTGATGCTTTGTCCCGTTCAGCTCCTTTGACATCAGGTCATCGTATGATGAGGCGACCTCATTTATGAGGACGGAAGCCGTGACTACTGTCCGGAACAGCCTGCGGGCATATATCAGAGTCACAAGTCCGATGCCCGTCATGACCGATGTGCCGTTGGTTACCGAAAGCCCCTCACGAGTCCTGATTTTCATAGGGGCAATGCCGAGTCCGGCCAACACTTCAGAAGTTTTCTCAAGCTTTCCTCTATAGAACACCTCGCCTTCACCGATGAGAGCAAGGGCGATATGCGCAAGCTGCACGAGATCACCGCTGGCACCGACGCTGCCATGCTCCGGAATATACGGATATATGCCCCTGTTTATGAATTCAACGAGTTCATCCACAAGTTCCGGACTGATGCCGGACTTTCCCTGCAGAAAAGTCATGAGCCGTGAGAGCATAGCCCCTCTGACATAAAGCTCTGGCAGGGGGCGGCCGGCTCCCGTGGCATGGCTTCTGATTATATTGTATTGAAGCTGTATCAGAGAATCATCATCGACCCTGTACTGGGCCATGGGCCCGAACCCGGTGTTGATTCCATATATAATCTTCTCTTTTGCAAAATCCTTAAGGAAACAGAAACTGTCATCTACTTTTTTCCTGGCCGCCTCCGATACACTGACAGGCTCTCCGCCGAATAGTATCTTTTCAATGATGTCAAGATCGACCCAGGTTCCGATTGTCATATAACTTCCCCCCTCGTAAAAAAGTTATTGTTTATTAAATTCCATAAGGTTAACCCGTGAACACGGAATCGCAAAAATAAGAAATAAATACATATCAGCAAAATTTTATGGCCCAGTCTTCACTTGGCCGCCGGCTTTACGGACTCAATGAAAAAAGTGCGGCAAAGATCTCGCGAAATCTCATGTCTCGAGACTGCCCCGGTCTTCATGTCGCAGACATACAGAAAGTCAATCAGCGACAGATAAAGGGTACTGTATGTCACAGTCAGACCTGACTGCAGTCCGGAAGTATAGCTGACCGTCAGATTCACCTCCTCCTCAGTCAGATGGTCCTTGCAGAAGACATACAGGCCAAAACTCCGGAAATTCCCGTAGAAGCCGGAATTCACTTTGTCAACCTTGCTTGCAATGATGCGCCTGAGAGGCTGGGCAAGCGACCAGTAGCTGTATTCAAGCTTTCCGACATACCGTCCATCCTTAAGTCCATATGCATAGCCGCTCTCAAGAATACGGCGGCTGTCCTCGGCCTCATCATCCTCAGGCTCGATGATGCCGGCCATCTCGAGAAGCAGCGAGTCAGCCACTGACTTGCTTTCCTCCATGGCTCTGGTGACTTCTATCCCCATGGAATGGTCCGGCATCTGGAGATCCGGGCGGTCATCATTGATCAGTTCGCCATATCTCTCCCCGAGTATTGTACGGAGAGTCACCATGGCATAGCGTTCAAAGAAACAGGTATCGAATTTCGGACCGGGCATGGCTGCATAAATTTAGACCGTAAATATACACAATAGTTCGTTAAAAATCAGCCGAGCCTAAGCGGCTCTGGCAGTAAATAAAATGAGTTCCTTGAAAATTTTGTCAATTAATGTCGTGTCCGGTTTAATGCCGAACACGCAAATAAATCGTTCAAGCATATAGGCATTGTGTATCATCGACTTGCAAGATGAGATGGAATACGGTATTCCCATCCTTTTGCATGCGGCCTTTGCGATATTGATTGCCGTAAGCGATGCGTTGAAGTGGAACGCCAGCTTCCTGAAGTCGGTGGACTGGCAGTTCGTGATCCCCGCGTACTGCTTGCTGTCCCTGAAGCAGAACTCCAGCTGGAAGCGAGTCCTCTCCTCCCGGTCGGTTTTTCCGCCGTGGGATAGAACAGCACTGCATCGTTCCTTAACCTGCTGATGACACGGAATCCGTTGTCACACATCGGCGTGATGAATGTGCTCTTTGAAAAGAACGCATCAGCCACGACAATGTTGGATATACGGTGTATTTGTTCTCGCCTGCTTACAAGATAACCGGCATACCAGTCAACCAAGCTCTTGTCCATGTTGTCCAGGGGCCCGGTGTCAGGTGTCTGGACCGAGCCCAGGGTCATGCATTCGCGGTTGTCGACATCTATGACTCCGATGCCCATGATTTCCAGCCCGCGCCTGTACTCACCTGCACAGCCAGACCAGAAATACCCTGTCCTCGGGGGCTTCTTCCCTGACTTGGGGATATAGGACGGGGCAACCGCTATGGCTCTCCTCCTGCCGGTGAGATGCTTCCCGACAAGGTGCTCGTTGAACGAGGACCAGTCGAATGATTCGTTCACGAAATGGTTGCGGTACGTCTGTTCGGAGAACTTTCCGTACCGTCCCATCTGAAGGAAGTTT
>CALUPG010000008.1 GCA_944322565.1 uncultured Bacteroidales bacterium
CAAGTAATTTTAGTTTCACATACCGTTAATAGTTTCACAAATTATTTCAAACTCTCGAATTACTTCCTTCTCATTCAAGCCTGCTTTCACCGCTACAGCAAACAGATCTTCTTTCGTTGGCTCAATCTTATCATTGATTGAAGTAGTACGAAAGCCATTGATGCCATCGCTGGGCAGCAAGTCATAAGCCGGAGCAAAATGCCAGTCCCCATCACGATAAATGAAAGAAAAGTTCTTGGCATGATCATCTTTGTTGCCTATCAGATAGTTGAATACCATAAGTCGGTAGACCTTCCACAGCTCAGCTACGCTATGTGTAAGCATGGCACAAACTTGAAATATATGAGCGTAATCAATGCTTGGCAAACGATAATCAGCACCTATAAGGCCAGCCATGCTTACTACATGCAATTTGCCGTTTGAAGTCCGGTCAAATCGTTCCACACCAAAATATTTATCTTCAAAGAGACGTGTTTCCGGCATTTCAATTCCGCATTGCTTGGCAAGAAGCGAATATCGGTATTCATCTATACCAATACTCTGCTGATCTCGTTTGGCACGGAATTTTACCAACCACTCCTTGTTATCATGGCGAACGAAGATTTTAGGTCTTGCTCCTCCAGGCGAACCACCGCGATCTTGAAACTCCTCAATACCTTCGCCTGTATAATCGTCACTATCCAATATTCGTTCTGCTTCCAATGCCAATTTCTCGAAATCTACATAATCTTGTCTTGTAATAACACTATTATCCGGACGAAACTCCAATGCTCCGCGTCCTGTTGAGCCAACCAATGCAAGGCGATCCAATAAAGTTAAAGTCCGTGGATTGACACCTTTTTGTTGCAAATACCTGTCCAAAATAAGCAAGCCCCATCCATCAGGTAAACTGTCATCGAAAACACCAAATCCTCCTTCAAACGGACGAGGTTTGGCTATAAAGACACCGCTTCGCAAGGGTAATTCGAATGGTGATATGGAAAAACCTGATCCAATCCATTCGGCTGAATATTCAAATGCACATAACCCCTCTTTAGTTAGCGCTAAGCGCCCGATCGACTGATTATCATATATCACTTCAATTTGCTTGATATCATTCATTTTTCTTACCTCGTTTACGGATAACATTTTGTTCGTTTAATACATCGTCTAAGGATTGATATTGTTTTTGCGCAAAAAGAGTGTCAAATTCTGATAGCGAATTTAAGGCAAATCCTATTTGAAGCAACCCCTTTAAAGATATTTCCCCGGTCTGTTCAAACCGACGGTAAGTAGCAAACTTGAGACCGGCTCTTGTAGCTATGCCTTCTTGAGTTAGATTTAACTCCAATCTCCGTGCTTTTACTCTAGCGGCAATTTGCCTCGCCACATCATCCGGAGTTGATATATTAAACGATATTATATTATTCATAAAGCAACTATTTCATATATAACAAATAAAATATTGTTTATACAAAGATAGGGATAATATTTCAAGACCAAGCATCTTAAAATGCTTTTTTTATCTAAAAGTAGGAAATGAAAACACGAGAAAACGAAAGAGAATAATATATCACACTTTATACTTTATGTACCAACTTTAGAAATCAATAACTGTCCAATTCTTGGCTTACAAATTTATTAAATCTTTTCAGATTTTAAATCCTTGATACTTCTTGTTTCCCCTCGTGGCGGGAATGATACAAAATAATGGTATTTATTATCCTAATACCCTCCCGTTACGAGGATTAAAACCTGAAAACTCAAAATTTCTGAAAAATTTTTCTTGAAATTGATAACATTTCGCCGTTTTCTTGTATAATTAGCAACATCGCAACAGATACGCCAATGGCTGCCCGAACAAGGCAGCCATTTTTAGTATGTACCAAATGAAAATAATTTGAAAATCTTATCAAATTATAACTCATTGATAGTTAATCTGTTAAATAAAAGTATTATATTTATATAACAAAATAATGTTACAATTTTACGATTGGAATAACGAAGAATACGGAATTAAGTTTTACAAATCATTCGATGAAATGAGAGAATCTCTAAAAGATGAATCAGATTTTAGAGAATATCTTGAACGGGCAAGGTGGAGAGGCACACCAGTATGTCATCATTGCGGTTGCATATCAGCAGAGCATTACAAGTTAAAGAGCAAAGGAGAGTTCAAAGGTCTGTACAAATGCAAGCATTGCCGAGAAAGGTTCACAGTAACAACCAAGGCAATGTTTGACAGAACATATATCCCTTTGAGAAAATGGTTTGAGGTAATCTTTATATTCCTCACCAACAAGACGGGTATAAGCAGTGGTTTGTTCACAGACTTACAGGTGTCACACAGAAAACTGCTTGGTTCATGCTCAACAGAATACGACAGAACATGAACAAGATAATAAGGTTCAAGGACATAGTGCAGATTGACGAAACCTATGTGAGTGTCAAACGCAAGAAAGGTCAGCACTCACAAGGACGAAGCCTTAAAACCAAAGTGCCAGTAGTCGGATTCCGCTCCGGTTCAATGGTAAACACCTTCATAACGAAGGATGCCACAAAGAAAACCTTGCTTCCTCTGATAAAGGAGATTGTAGAGAAAGGTTCAACTGTCGTTACAGATGAATGGGGTGCATACAATGGCTTGAACAGGCACGGCTATACTCATGAAAGAGTCAATCACTCTCACGGCCAGTATGTAAACAAGTCGGGATTCTCAACCAATGGTATTGAGAACTTCTGGTCGCACTTGAAACGAATGATATTCGGAATATATCGCAAAGTGTCGGCAAAGCATCTGTACTGGTATTGTGCCGAATGTGCATACCGATACAACACAAGAAGCCTTAAAGACGGTGAAAGACTTATACTATTTGTATCCGAAGCAATAACCACATTGACATACAAGGAGACCACACATCAAGAGATGTTTGTTTTCTAATTCGTACTTTTGTTCTCGCAACAGCCCTGCCCGTTTGCGTGGGTGAGAAATAAGGTATATATTTGTACCTAAATATTGGATAGAACACGGAAGTGTTTGAACCTTATTCCTTTCAGACGAATCTGGTAAATTTTTCTTGGACGGGAATAAGTGCCACCTCTCACTATGCTATATGGTGCAGAGGCTGTTGCTTATTTAGTCCAAAGGCTTTACCAGAGCCTGTCTGAAGAAATAGCAATGGCTCTCTGCACTTTCTTTTGTTCCCCAATCAGCCACAAGGGGAAGCCGAAAACCTTATCAAAGAGTAGGCAAAACTAATAACATAAGTATTATGGCATTATTTAGAGTTACTATGAAAAAGGATATGGATGGCATTCGTAGTAGTAGCGGCAAGAAAGTACCAAAGGGGACGACATTCCAAGTCATATCCAGAAATGGTGGTGCACCAACTGGAAAAGAAATTGCGGAAGCAATAAGACTCCAATTTGGCATCGAAGTACATGACGGCAATTTTGGCAACCAAGGAATTTTTGGTCCAGTTAAGGTTGAACGATTAAGCAAATAACTATGCAAGACCAATTCTGTAATGAATGCGGTCTGTCCCAAGATGTTCCACACCTTGTTGCTGAAAGGCTGTTTGGTGTGGAATATCTGCATAGGATAGAGAACCGCTATGAACAGATGCGCAAGTGCTGTGACTGCACTTGCACAGAATGGCAAGAGGTATTTACAGAGGACTTGAAACCATATAATGGATATAGTGACACCACCTCCGTAACCATTCCGATTGGAAACTCCCAATTAGGTGCTGACATCAAGAAATTGCACAAGGGGGCTATCGGTGTGGACTTGCCCACATGGTTCAATATTCAAGACAACAAGCATATAATGATTGTTGCACAAGACCCGTTGAGGAGTAGCAAATGGTATGGAGAATGCTTTGATACAGTTATTTCAAGTCCATTCGGCCTGCACTCATTGGAGCATAGAGAGAATGCGAGAGGTGGCAAGATGATGGACTTGCTGGTAAAGAGTCTGGTAGCCAATGGGTGTGGCATTTACCTTACTGATGCCAACAAGTTCTTTGTTTATGACCACAAGACAACCGATGAGTTTTCCAATGCTCATATAGCCGAGTATGCGGAAATAATGAGACAAGAGATAGAACTTGTCAAGCCTTTTGTAATTGTGTGCCTTGGCAGGAGTGCCGAAAGGATGTGCAAGAAAATGGGATTGTCAAATATCTTGGCATTGCCACATTTGAGTGGTACCGCCCGTGGTGCAATTGTAAGGAGATTTCCAAAATTGGAGAGTATGGGTGCAACTGCAGAGAACATTGCAGAGGAATATGCGAAAGAAATAATGAGAAGTCTTTATAACCATTTGCCCGATTTGTAAATTTCGGAGAAGCGATATTACAGAAAAATCCGTTATATTTGCTGATAGTATATGGTGCAGGGAATGGTAATGTATGACTATGATGGACCCAATTGTAATGGATATCGATGCCGCCCCATCGTATCCGGTATCAGGTCCTCCGGTACTACTGTCGCTTGTAGCGGGAAGAGTCATTATCTCCTGGCCGACATTGCCCCGGTGGTGGGCGAAGCCATCACACTTACCATGCGCACAGCAACCCCCTGGAAAATATCAACAAGATGCAACTGAAAGGAATAATAGAAACAACCATAGTTTATATACTGCTCAGCTATATAGCTATGCTCATGACGAGCTGTAAATGCACAAGGACCGAAATAGTCGATGAAGTGGTGATTACCAATAACGAAAAATTCGGCATAGACGTATCGCGCCATCAGGGAACCATCGACTGGGCCGCCGTGAAGAAGTCGTCACCAGACCTGATGTTTGTCTATGTAAAAAGCACTGAGGGGGCAACATATGTCGATCCGATGTTCAGCACAAATGCTGCGGGTGCTCATGCCCAGGGCTTCAAGGTGGGTGCATACCATTATTTCCGCATGACCAGCAGCGCCCACGACCAATTCAGGAACCTAAAAGAACAAATTGACAAAAATGTCCTTGTCCTTATTCCGATGGTCGATGTCGAAACAAATGACGGAAAGCCGCGACACGAACTACAGGATAGCCTTCAGGTATTCCTGGACCTTCTGGAAAAGGAATACGGCAAAAAGCCGATGCTCTATGGTACCAACCGCTCATACAATGAGTTCTGCGCACCGGAATTCAACAGCTACCCGATGTACATAGGACGGTACGGGAAAGATGCTCCAGTCGTGAAAGGACCATCCCATTACACGATATGGCAGTACTCCGAGGATGGATCCATCCCTGGAATCCCAAAACCTGTCGACCTCTGTCGCTTTCATCCAGACTGCGGTCTCGAAGATATAGTTCGCGAATAGCGGGTAATCTTGTCATAAAAATCGGACAATGGACAGGCTTGAAAGAATCGTGGAGTTCTGCCGGACAATCGACCGGGAGAAATTCATTCAAAGAAAGACATATCTGACTGACGGAAAGCGGCTTGAGAATGACGCGGAGCATGCATGGCATCTGGCTGTGATGGCCCTGCTTCTGGGAGAATATTCAAATGCGGAGATTGACCTTCTCCGCGTGGTGAGCATGGTGCTGATACATGACCTTGTGGAAATTTATGCAGGCGACACTTTCGCCTATGACGAAGCGGGAATGAAGACACAGAAGGCAAGGGAATCGGCCGCTGCCGCCAGACTGTTTCCGATACTGCCCGATGACCTTGCCTCCCGTTTCCGCGGGCTTTGGGATGAATTCGAGTCGGAAGAAACTGCCGAAGCAAAATTTGCCCACACGCTTGACAATTTCCAGCCGATGATGCTGCAGGCGGCCACAGACGGAAGGGCCTGGAGAGAGGGCGGCCGCAGGCTCAGCGAGGTCCTAAGACGGAATACCCGCACAGCAGAGGGCTCCGAGGCACTCTGGGACTATGCTAAGGAAAATTTCATCAGGCCACAGATAGAAAAAGGGCATCTGAAGGACGACATCGGCTGACTGGCCTCACCGCCCTTCGGCAGTTCAGGCCATTGACTACCAAAATCATTGACTACCAAAATCATTGGCTGCTCCGGTCATTGAAGCCCCTGAGCAGCGTCCCTTATGATTTTCAGAGTGGATTCATCGGAGGAATATACTGAATAGAATCCCTGGGGTTCCTGGGCAGGGTCGCCGCAGTATTCGTCGCCCGGTTTCCACCACAGTTTGTCCGCAGACTGGTCCGCCGTTCCGCCCCATGCCCAGAAATTGGCACCGGCAATCATGCCTCCGGAGGCTGAGGAAGACAGCACTTTTCCGAACATATACGAATAATACCGGTCGCGGGCAGTGACCGGCACATCCTTGGAGTAGCCGAGGCCGTCACGCGGATATCCGAATTCTTCTATGACAATCGGCTTGCAGAGCCTTTCCGCCACAGGAAGATGCATGTCTATGTACCATTCGGACATCCGGACTGCAGCATCAAGACTGTCGACAAGAGTCTCCTTTTCCACCCAGTTCCAGTTGTAAGGCCAGACATGGATGTTAAGATAATCTATGTCCGGGGAGGAATGTATCTTTTCAAAAAGCTCAAGGTCGGCCTCGCAGCCGTAGTACCCTTCACTCCCGGTGGAGACCATATGGTTCGGGTCGACAGATTTTATAATGGCTGCGACTTCCCATATCCATTCGGAAAACACTGCCCTGACACTGTCGGAAGCGGAAAGGCACCGAGGTTCATTGCATATCTGCCAGGAGAATACCGCAGGATCATCCTTGTATGGGACCCCGGTGACAGAATTCGTCCTTGACACGATGTATCTGACATGGTCGGCAAAAATGGACTTGGCCTTGTCGTCGGTCACAAACTTCGAGACGAAAGTACTGAAAGCCTTCCACCCGTCAGGAATCGGAAGCGGAGACTTCCCCGCCCCGGCCCACTCCAGATATGTACCATAACCGCCGGACCATTCCCAGGTATTGTTGAGATACAGGACTGCCGACATGTCCCTTCGTCCGAGTTCGGCCATCAGCCAGTCCAGCCCCTGAAGAAGAGCCCCGTCATACACTCCCGGCCGGGGCTGAAGGACCGGCGCCACTTTATATGGAGTCCCTTCCAGTCCTTCAGCGCCCACCAGAACCCTCAGATTGGTGACCCCCATGGCATTAAGAGAATCCAGCTCCGCGGACAGCCTCTGTCTGTCGCCACCCGGTCCCGGAGAAGCCAGCAGGGCGCCGTACCACATGTTCGCCCCTATGAAGCGGCATGTTTTCCCGTCTTTTGTAAATTGGCCGTCTTCTACCCTGTAAAAACGGTCCTGAACATCTGTCGTGCACGCAGTCATGACCGGCAACAATGCAAGAAACAAACAAAACAATCTTTTCATATCGGAGACAAATTTATGAAAATTCACTATTTTTATGAAAATTCAACCTGACTTCTTAATTTTGGAGCATCATTATTCGGATGAGCAAATTATTAGGATAAAAAGAGAACGGACATTGACGAATATGTTGAAAAAAATCAGAACGGTCTTTGCAATAATATTCTTTGCGGCCATCACTCTCCTCTTCCTCGACTTTACAGGCACGCTGCATGCATGGCTCGGCTGGATGGCAAAAATACAGTTTCTGCCGGCCGTCCTCGCCTTGAATGCGGGTGTAATCATTTTCCTCGTGCTGCTGACACTGCTGTTCGGAAGAATCTATTGCTCGGTAATATGTCCCCTCGGCGTTTTCCAGGACCTGGTCTCATGGATTAACGGCAGAAGGAGCCGCAAGGCAAGGATGAGATTCACTTATTCCAGAGCAAAGAACTTGCTGCGCTACGGGATGCTCGTGCTGTTCACTGCCGCCCTTGCCGCAGGAATCGGCTCCTTTGTAGCCCTGCTCGACCCTTACAGCGCCTACGGCCGCATCGTTTCCAATCTCTTTGCCCCTCTGTGGCAATGGGGCAACAACCTGCTTGCATTCTTTGCAGAACGCATTGACAGTTATGCCTTCTACAAGACAGATGTATGGTTGAGGAGCCTGACGACATTCATCATTGCGGCAGTGACACTCGTTGTCATAGTCGTCCTTGCATTGAGAAACGGAAGGACATGGTGCAATACAATCTGCCCTGTCGGCACAGTGCTCGGATTCATTTCCCGGTTCTCCCTTTTCAAAGTGAGAATTGACGCCGAAAAATGCAAGTCATGCAGCCTCTGCGCCCGTGCCTGCAAGGCATCATGCATTGACTACAAAAATCACAGCATAGACCACAGCAGATGTGTGGACTGCTTCGACTGCATCGGCACATGCACACACGGGGCCATCAGCTGGACTTTCCGTTTCCGGGGCAAATCCGACAATACTATCCGTACGGATGAGGGCCACGCAGGCACAACAGCGGACAAGTCGCGCCGCAGATTCCTTGCAGCAGGCGCAGCCCTGACGGCAGCAGCGACAATCAAGGCCCAGGAAAAGAAAGTCGACGGCGGACTGGCTGTAATTCAGGACAAGGAAATCCCGGACAGGCGGACAAGAATAGTTCCCCCCGGGGCCATGAGCCTGAAAAATTTCTACCGGCACTGCACCGCATGCCAGCTGTGCGTATCTGTCTGCCCCAACCATGTATTGAGGCCGTCGGCCGGACTTGACACCCTCATGCAGCCGGAGATGTCCTATGAGAGAGGCTACTGCAGGCCGGAATGCACGAAATGCTCCGATGTCTGCCCTGCAGGAGCCATACTGCCGGTCTCTGCCGAAGAGAAGTCCTCAATCCAGATCGGGCATGCCGTCTGGATCAAAAGCAACTGTATCCCGGTCACTGACGGAGTCAAATGCGGCAACTGCGCCCGGCACTGCCCTACCGGAGCCATACAGATGGTCCCTTTCCGAGGCAGGCACAGATATCGCGGCGGACATAGTGAAGACGCAGGCAATGACAGGCCTGAAGTATTCATTCCTGTAATAAACACCGAAAGATGCATCGGCTGCGGGGCCTGCGAGAATCTCTGTCCGGCAAGGCCTTTCACCGCAATATATGTTGAAGGCAACATGGTACACGGAGAAATCTGACGGCAATCAGGACAATCAAAGACATTTCAGAAATATGAAATCATGAAATCGGAGAACAACATATCCAGAAGGTCTTTTTTTAAGACAATGGGAGCCGCAGGACTGGCTGCGGCAGGAATTTCCGCCTGCGGGAAAGGCAGCGGGGACGGGCATTCCTCACCTGAAACGGTCCCTCAGGGACAAATGACATACAGGACCAATCCTACAACCGGAGACAGGGTGTCAATACTCGGATTCGGAATGATGAGACTGCCGAGTACAGGAGGCAAAAGTGCCAGGGAAGGCAACGGAGATATTGACCAGGAGACGGTAAATGCCTTGGTTGACTATGCCATCAGCCATGGCGTGAATTATTTTGACACATCACCTGCATACTGTCAGGGGTTTTCGGAAAGAGCCACCGGCATCGCACTGGGCCGTCATCCGAGAAACAGCTATTTCATTGCCACAAAACTGTCCAATTTTTCACCTTCCACATGGAGCAGGGAGGCTTCGCTGGAAATGTATCACAACTCCTTCAAGGAACTGCAGGTGGACTACATAGACTATATGCTCCTGCATGCCATCGGACAGGGAGGTATGGATGCTCTGCACGGGAGATATCTGGACAACGGAGTACTGGAATTTCTGCTTGAAGAGCGCAGGGCCGGACGCATCCGCAACCTCGGATTCTCATACCACGGAGACATCGAAGTATTTGACTATCTGCTCTCGAAACATGATTATTACAAATGGGATTTTGTGCAGATACAGCTCAACTACCTTGACTGGAAATACGCCAAGGCCATCAATGACAGGAATACAAATGCCGAATACCTCTACGGAGAACTCTCCAAAAGGAAGATTCCCGCCGTCATCATGGAGCCTCTTCTCGGGGGGCGCCTGTCCAATGTCCCGGACAATATTGTGGCCCGGCTGAAGGAAAGGGAGCCGGAACAGAGCGTAGCCTCATGGGCATTCAGGTTTGCCGGAAGCTTCCCCGGAATACTGACCGTATTGAGCGGAATGACCAGAATGGAGCATCTTCAGGACAACATACGCACATATTCTCCCCTTCATACTCTCGATGATTCGGAATTCTCATTTCTGCAGGACACGGCCACTCTCATGATGCAGTATGACACAATACCGTGCAACGACTGCAAGTACTGCATGCCATGCCCGTGGGGGATAGACATTCCGGGAGTGCTGCTGCATTACAACAAATGTCTCAACGAGGGCAACATCCCGGCTTCCTCCCAGAGCGAGAACTACAGGAAGGCACGCCGCGCATTTCTCATCGGTTATGACAGAAGCGTTCCGAAGCTGCGGCAGGCAAACCACTGCATAGGATGCAACCAATGCTCTCCGCACTGTCCCCAGGGCATCAACATTCCGAAGGAACTCCACAAGATAGACGCATTTGTTGAAAAACTCAAGAGGGACACCCTTTGACGAGCCCCTGCCAGGCATATTTCTGATGTGTCCCTGGTGTATTTCAGGCGTGTCTCGGGCGTATTTTACGGAACACTTTGCTTATTGTGCCTTGGATTGTGCCTGTCAGAATGATGACAGTCACCGCAGTAAGCACCAGCAGAATCCCGAATCCTTCCTTCAGAGTGAAATCCTCTCCGAAGACAAGGGCACCTATGCATACTGCCGTCAGGGGCTCAAGAGCCCCGAGTACAGATGTCAATGTGCCTCCGATATTCTGCACGGCAAGGACAAGCGTTATGTTCGACACCACAGTCGGCAACACTGCAAGTAATATCAGATTGCTTACTGAGGCCATATCAGGAGGCATCTGCAGGCTTCCGGAGACAATGTCCTTGACCGCAAATATTATTGTAGTGAAGACAAATACATAGAAAGCCAGCTTGCGGCTGTTCATGCTTCTGACATGCGACTTGTTGACTCCGACAATATAGCTGCCGTAGGCGACTGCCGACAGAAGGAGAAAAACCGGAAGGTCCTTAAGAGCAATCCTGAAAGACTCCCTTTTGAGAAGCATGACTGTACCGAGAGCCAGTGACGCGAAAAAGAATCTGTAAAAAAGGATGGAATCATATTCCATGCCCTTCCCGATAAGCGGATCTACTCAGTAATGTCAGCTTCTTCAAGCTGTGGCAGAGGATTGGTCCTGCTTGGTCGGGCACCGAGCTTTTCAAGCTTTGCACATGTCTGGAGGATGCTCTGCCCTGTCGGAGAAAGTTTTTTGCCGGCGTCTTCATATGACTTGACCGCCGCATCAAGGGATTTTCCGAGGGCCTCATACCTTTTCATGAACTGGCCTACCCTGTCCAGCATTTCTTCAGCGAGGGCATAGACCTTCTCATGATTCTGGGCCTGGGCTATCTGGGTCCATGTGAGATTTATGATACGCAATGCAGCGAAGAGAGTCTGCTCGTCAGCAATGAAGACATTCTGTTCCATGGCCTTGCGCCACAGGTCAGGCTGCCGGTTCAGTGCAGTCCACAATGCTCCTGCATGAGGAACAAACATTATCACATAATCCATCTTCACTTTTGGAGGCCGGATATAATTCGAATAATCCTTGGCGGCAAGTTCCCTGACATGTCTGACTATACTGTCAATATGCGCCTTGAGAAATTTCTGCCGGTCTTCCTCCGTCTCCGCATTGACATAGTCCATATACGCAGTCAGGGACACCTTTGAGTCAACAATCACTTCTCGGTGCATGTCCAGATGCAATATGATGTCCGGCCGCATCATGCTTCCAGAATCAGACTTGACCACATTTCCGGAAGCATCCCGGATGACAGACTGTATGTCATAATGAATGCCTGGGGTCAGTCCCTGTGATTCAAGCAGTTCAGTCAGCACGGTCTCGCCCCAGTCTCCCTGGACCTTAGTCCCGTGCCTGAATACCCTTGTCAGTTCGTCCGCACTTTTCTTTGCCGCCTCGCTCTGACGCATCATATTCTCCACAGTAACCTTCATTGTGCTGCTCATCTCCGTCTGCTTGAGAGTACTGTCGTCCATCGCCTTCTTCATCTTGTCAATGGTCTCCCTGAGAGGATTGACAATCTGTCCGAGACTGGTATTGCTTGACTCGGCAAATTCCTTCTGCCTCTGCTTCAGCATATCATCTGTTGCGATCCTTACCTGAGCCGACACTTTCCGGACGGTCTCATCAAATCTCTTCTGCAGGGCTTCCATCGCCTCTTCATGACTTTTCTGCAGGGCCTCCACTGCTTCGGAATGTCTTTGCTCCTGTAATGAAGCGGCTTCTCTCGCCGCCCGGTCCTTTTCAGCCATGAGTTCCATGCAATGGGTCCTGACCTCTTCCTTGTCAGACTCTGCTTTCCGGAGCACATCGTCAAGCCGGCTTCTCAGGACAGCCGCATCAGTTTTCAGAGCCTGCTGCCTGCCCTTTGCAATAAGAACGGCAGCCAGTGCGCCGACAATCAGGCCGGATACTGCCGCAAGAATTATTTCCATATAACTGTCATCAATAAATTTAACTCACATCTAATTCTGTTTCCGGTATGTCACTACTGCAATGATATTTATGACCACGGCAAAGACGGAAAGCATTATGTAGTCAAAGGCAAGGTCCGCAAAAGTGCTGCCCTTGAGGCAGACGGAGCGGAGTATGTTCACGAAATATCTGGTCGGAAGAATATATGTGAAATACTGCGACCATGTCTCCATTGAGCTTACCGGCGTGAATATGCCGCTCATCAGCATAAAAATCAGCACAAAGAACAGCATCAGGAATACCGACTGGAGCAATGTGTCGGAATAGTTGGAGATAATCAGACCGAAGCCGCCCATGAACACCAGGAATATCATTGCACTGACATAAATCTCCAGAAGGCCGCCGTGAGGGGCCAGTCCGTAGACAAAATGCGCTATCAGATAGGACAGGGTAAAGGCAAAGACGCCAAGGATTCCATAAAAAATTACCTTGGAAAGGATGAAGTCCCGCTTGCGCACAGGAGAGACATTCATCTGCTCTATCGTGCCGTTTTCTTTCTCCGTGACAATGCTCATGGTCGGGAAAAAGCCGCCGACCAGAATTATCACCACAATCATAAGGGCCGGCACCATGAACAGCTTGTATTCAAGATGCGGATTGAACCTGTACTGGGGCGTTATCCGGAGCGGGACAGAGGCCGGATTTCCGCCGGAGGCAGCCATCTCCGAGGAAAAATCGGAGACAATGGACGAGAGATATCCTCCGCCCATCATGCCCTTGGTGCTGTTGACTGCATTGGCGGCAATGAATATCTCCACGCTTTCGCCCCTGCTGACTGCTCTCTCGGTTCCGGCAGGTATCTCCAGGATGATGTCGACATTGCCGCGGCTGAGTTGATCCATGGCCTTCCCGTAGGTGTCCTCCACAGATTTCAGGACAAAATACCCGGACCTCGAAATCCGGTCCGAGAGCCGGGCGGAAAGAGACGAGCGGTCCAGGTCCACTATCGACAGGCTGACATCCCGCACCTCCATGTTCGCGGCCAGCGGCACAAGAAGCATCAGCAGCACAGGCAGAAGCACAAGGACAACCGGCATGAACGGATTGCCGAAGAACTGCTTTGCTTCCTTTATGAACAGATATCCGAATGATGACATGAAACTCCTCCTCTTCTACTCCAGCCTGTCCTTGAATTTGATTACCGCGGCAGCGAACACTACAGCCGCCATCCCTGTCAGAATAAGAATCTCAGTGGTGACATACTGCACTGAAACCCCCTCTATCATTATTTTTCTCGTTGCCTCTATGTACCATTTAGCCGGAATTATCTGGGCGAACCACTGCAGCGGCACCGGCATGCTCTCTATCGGATAGAGCATCCCGCTGAACATCATCACCGGCACAAGGAATATCATTCCGCAGATGAGCGTTGCAATAATCTGGGTCTTGACTACAGTGGAGACGAAAAGGCCGAGTCCCAGGGAAAGAATGATATATATCAGAGACACAAGTATCATCCAGAAGAAACTTCCGGCCACGGGCACCTTCAGCACGAAAATCGTCAGCAGAAGTATGATGACAAGCACTGCCGAACTGATGACAAGATAAGGTATCATCTTGGCCAGCACTATGTTTATCGGCTTGACCGGAGATACAAGAAGGACCTCCATGCTCCCGGTCTCCTTTTCCCGTACTATGGAGACGGAGGTCATGAGAGAACAGATGAGCATGAGGATAAGCCCCATGATGCCCGGGACAAAATTGTAGGAGCTGCGAAGCTGGGGATTGTACAGCATCCGTATGTTTGGCACAAGAGCTCCTGCCGTCTGCCCGGACATCCCCGCAGAGAACTCCTCCCTGAAATACCCGGATATGATTGACGACAGGTACATGACCTCCATTGAGGCATTGTTCGGATTGGTGGCATCTGCTATGACGGAGACTTCAGAACCGTCATGTGAATAGAGGCCGGACGAAAAGCCGTCCCCGAACATCAGCGCGACATCAATTTCTCCTCTTTTCATGGCAAGGTCTATGTCCTCTTCCGACTGATATGATGCCACATAAGTGAAATACCGGCTTCTGTCTATCTTATCCATCAGGCGCAATGCCGTCATGTCACCGTCCGGCACGCAGAGTCCGACGCTGACATTGCGTATTTCAGTGGAAATGGCAAAGCCGAACAGGACGATAAGCATTGTCGGCAGCCCAATCAGCACCAGCAATGTCCTCCTGTCCCTGAAAATATGCAGGAACTCTTTTCTGAGAAATGCATTGAACTCTTTCATAACTTTCCCGTCCGGTTTCCTCCTTTACTGTGCATGTTCACTCCCCACGCTTCGCTCCCCGGGCAAGTATGTCGAAGACTTCGGCAATCGAGCCCGCCCCGTATCTTTTCTTCAGGGCCGCAGGGCTGTCAAAAGCTCCGATGCGCCCGTCCACCATCATAGATATCCTGTTGCAGTATTCTGCCTCGTCCATATAATGTGTCGTCACAAAAGCCGTGATGCCTTCGTCAACGGCTTCATATATCAGTTCCCAGAACTGCCTGCGGGCTGCCGGATCAACCCCTCCCGTCGGCTCATCAAGGAACACAATCTCTGGCTTGTGTATGATTGAGACGGAAAAGGCAAGCTTCTGCTTCCAGCCCTGCGGGAGATCCCCGACCTTGGAATCCTTCTCCTGCACCAGAGACAGCCTTTCAAGCAGATTGCAGATGCGTGCATCGGCCTCTGCCCGCGGCACCCCGTATATCCCTGCGAAAAGCTGCATGTTGTCATATACTGTGAGATCCCCGTACAGGGCAAATTTCTGGCTCATGTAGCCGATGCGCTTCTTTATCATCTCTGACTGCGTCCAGATGTTGTAACCTGCGACCTGTCCGGTCCCGGAAGTCGGAAAACTGAGCCCCGTGAGCATTTTCATGGCCGTTGTCTTTCCGGCCCCGTTGGCTCCGAGGAAACCGAAAATCTCACCCTTCCGGACATCGAAAGTTATGTCATCCACAGCCGTGAAGTCCCCGAACTTCTTCGTCAGATGATCCACCTCTATCACATTGCGGGGATCACGCACGAGATGCTCGTGCAGGTCCCTGTGCCGGCCTCCATGAGTCATCCGGTAGAGTATGTCCCCTCCATTTCCCATCATTTCTCCTCCAGATTCATGTAGCAGTCCTCAAGGGACGCCCTGATTTCCTTTACCTCCACATTCCTGTGGCCGGAGCAGGACGCCAGCTGCGATGCGAGCACGGCCGCATCTGCATGAGAACAGTCCCTGAGTGTGAAATGGTGCGTATCCCCGAATGTATAGCATTTGTCCACATCCGGAACAGCCCTCAGGTCCTGCAGCAGGCGGAACATTTCATCAGAGCGTGCGGCAAACAGTCTCTTGCCGAACCCCGATATGATATCCGAAGGCGAATCCACGGTAAGGAAACGGCCCGACTTCATCATTGCCACCCTGTCGCATCTGTTCGCCTCATCCATATATGCCGTCGACACCACTATCGTCATCCCCGACTCCTTCAGTTCTGCCAGATTCTCCCAAAGCTCACGCCTTGACGAGGGGTCAACCCCTGTCGTCGGCTCGTCCAGGAACAGGACTGCCGGAGAATGTATCAGGGAACAGCACAGGGCGAGCTTCTGTTTCATTCCTCCGGAAAGCTTGCCTGCCTTGCGATTCTCGAACGGCTTGAGTCTCCCGTAGATATTTTCGATGAGCGCATAGTTGCGCTCAATGTCCTGCCCGAATGCAGAAGCAAAGAATTCAAGGTTCTCCCTTACCGACAAATCGGAATAAAGAGAAAATTTCCCCGGCATATAGCCGAGCAGAGTTCTGATTTTCCTGTAGTCGCGCACAATGTCCAGTCCCTCGAGAGTGGCGCTTCCCCCGTCGGGCAGCACCAGGGTAGCAAGCAGTCTGAACAGAGTTGTTTTCCCTGCCCCGTCCGGGCCTATGATTCCGAACAGCTCACCCTTGCGTATACGGACCTCCTCCTGAAGGTCGACTGCAGGGGGCAAATCCTTCCTGTAGCTCTTCTTCAGTCCGCAAATCACTATGGAGTCCGTTTCACTCATCTTGCTTCCAGAGTAATGTTCAGTTCACGCAGACACGGGCGGAATCAGAATCTGACACCGCCGTACATACCCAGCTTTATCATGCCGTCATTGTCGACCGCTATCTTGACTGCATAGACAAGATTCTTCCTCTCGTCATCAGTCTGGATATTCTTTGGAGTGAACTCGCTCTGTGACGATATCCATGTCACTGTCCCGGGATATTCCCGCATATGGTCTCGGCCGTAGTCCGAGAAGACGCGCACTTCCTGCCCCAAAGTTATTCCCGCAAGCTGGGCGGAAGTGACATACGCCCTGAGATAGACGCGGCCGAGGTCGGCCACCTTGAACAGAGGCCGACCGGCAGAAGCAAATTCACCCTCCTCGGCATATTTCGTCAGCACTGTTCCCGACACAGGAGACACAATGCGGCACTTTGCAAGCCTGTCATCAATCTGCGCTATCTGCATATCTATGCTTGAGCTCTGGGCATCAATGCTTGAAACAGAATTGTTCAAAGCTTTTTCCTGAGCTTCAATCTGGGCCTTCAGCTGGGAAATTCCGGAATTCACATCATCCATCTGCTTCTGTGTCGCAGCCCCGTCCGCAAGCAGGCTTGCCACACGCTTGCGTTCAGTTTCCATTGACTCCAGCCGTTCTTCGAGAGAGCGGATCTGACTGTCCACATCCGGCCTGCTGCTCAATACCGACTCTGAACTTTTCGCCAGCTGCATTCTGGTCAGATACAGCTGGACGGTGTCAATACACCCGATTATGGCTCCAGCCGACACAGAGTCCCCCTCTTCCGCATCAAAGAACAGAATCCTGCCGTTGGCTTCGGCCGATACAGTCACCTCTGTAGATTCAAAATATCCTTCTGCGTCATATCCGCCCATCTTGTCATTGCATGCTGACAAAGATACAGCAGCAAGGGCCAATACCGCCAATTTAATTCTCTTGTCCATATATCGTATTTTTCGTGACATTCATGCAAGCTGATTTTGTATCCTACTGGTTCAGCATCACTTTCAGGTCATAGATATTCTTGAGCAGTTCCAGCTCGTGCCTTGACCGTTCCACCTTGGCATTGTTCTCATTCATCATGTCCCGCAGAAGGTCGTTCACCGTGATGATTCCATTCCTGTACTTTGACTCGGAGACCTTCCGCACGGATTCGCGGAGCCTGACAATCTCGTCGTCGGATGCCTTCATCTCGTACATCCTGTCTATTTCATTCTGAATCTGCGTCTGCTGAAGGTCAGTATTCCACTTGAATGCATCCCTCTGGAGTTCAACCGACCTCTGTGAAAGGTCTATGCTCCTGAGGTCATTTTTCCTTGTGTAGAAACCGCTGATGTTCCATTTGAATGTGATACCCGCTATCCCGTTCCACGACATCTTGTTATAGACCATGTCATCGAAAATGTTAAGCCCCGGCTTTCCGTACCATCCCTGAGCAAAGAAGGCGAACTTCGGCATCACAGCCACATCAAGCATCTTCTTCTGAAGCTCTAACTCACGGATTCTGGCATCGAAGAGGAGCAGTTCCGTTCTTTTGTTGAGGCCCGTGTCCACAAGCATGACTTCAGGCTTATCAAAGACCTCGCTGTCCTCAATCCTGCGCCCTATCATTATGGCGAGCATGTCCTTGTAAGTTCTGACGGCACTCTCGAGCTGTCTGCGCTGCTGCCTTAGGGTAAGCAGTTCCACCCGGATATTGTCCGTGTCGCTCGCCAGTGCGGTGCCATTCCTTACGGCGGACTCCACAATCTTCAGGTTGGCAGTCATCAGCGTATCCATATACAGGCTCGTCCTGATGTTCTCCTCCATGACAAGAATACCGAAATACATCTGGTTGATTCTTGTCTTGAGTGCATCGATGTCCTTGTCAAGAGTGAGCCTTGAGACTTCCGCCTGCGCCTTTACTGCCTCCCTCTGAGCCTTGGAATAGCCGCCGTCCCATATGGTCTGGCTGATGTCTAGCTGCACCTTGTACTGGTCATGCGAAAGCCCCTTCATCTCGACGCCCGCGAGAGCCAGAAGATTGTTGAAGGCTTCGGGAAATTCCGTCACGTCACTCTGGAGGGTAGCCTGCCCTCCGAGTGATATCTGCGGGACATAGCCCATTGCCGCATTCTCAAAAGAATAGCGGGACATGGCCTCGGTCAGTTCATATTGTCTGACGAGGGGATAATTGTTCCGTGCCAGAGTATAGCATTCCTCAAGGGATATGGCGGCAAGCTGCAGCTGCATGGATGCCAGCAGCATGGACAATAACAGGATTCTTTTCATATGGCATCAACATCTGTCCGCGTCCCCCGCTTGAAAGAGCCGCAGGGAAACATAAATCCGAATCAACGCAAATATAGGCAAATCCTCAGTGAAATACAAGACAGGAGACTTTCCTACCAGAAAAATAATGCTGAGCCCCCGAGCACCAGGGAATGGACAGCCTGCCTGCGGGAGGAGAAATTTGATGCGCCATACTCAACCATGGCTTTAACCTTGAAGTTTTCTCCCGTCGCGACCGCAAGTCCCCCCCCTGCAGACAACACAAATCCGCCCGAGACTCCGGCGGTTTCTGACGAAGGTCTGTTCCCCGCCAGCGAATAGCCGGCAAAAACTCGGGTATCCACCTCAAGGATTCGGGCAAACGGATGCCTCCAGTATCCTCCGGCCATAAAATCATAAGTGTTGAATGACAGGGAACTGCCGGCGATATATGAATTGGCCCCCACCCGCAATGCCACACCGGCTGTCCCGCGGAGAGTCTCTCCGCAGCTGACAGGGAAAGAAATCTCTATGCCCGCCGTCCCTCCACCCTTCAGATTTCCGTTGTCTCCCGACAATCCCGCATTTCCGAGAAAGAATCTGTAACCGAGATACAGACCCATTTCGCAATATGCCCCTGAAGAGTCAAAGCCAATTGCCGGCTCACGGTACATGCCGCTGATATACTTATCCTTGAAAATCAAGTCAGCAAAGAAATACCCCAGCTTGACGGACAATATCCCTATCGCTGCACCGGCAATGACATCCGTAGCCCAATGCCTGTTGTTGATGATTCTCGAGATACCTGTCGCCGCAGCTATCGCATAGCCTCCGAGACTGAACCACGGGCTTCTCCACCCATATTCTTCATGCAGCATGGCTGCTGCCATAAAACTTGTGGCCGTATGACCGGAAGGGAAAGAGTTGCGCGCCGAGCCGTCAGGCCTCTGCCTGGCGACAGTATACTTTATGCCGTTGACCGCCGCTGCCATCACTGCCACGGAAAATGCGTCCGACACCAGCATGCGTCCCCATGAACTGCGGCTTTCATATCCGAACGCCTTCAGTCCGGCCATCACGACAGCCGGAGAGTACTGGAAATAGTCATCATAATGGTACCGGATATCACCCACGGCATTGTAGCGCAGCATGAAGATGCTTCTGTCAAATGACGGAAAACCGGCATCCGCACCTTCCCCTGACAATGTCCTGGAAGCGCATATGGCGGGACATGACAGGAATGCAACAACGAGAGGCAGGAGCAAGGCTGATAATTTCATATGGTCTGCGGCTAAATCCTTGCAAAGATAGGTAAAATATGAATTTTTAAGTAAATTTGGGAGTCCATGACTTTCACTTGCGGGATCATGACTGAAGAAATCATTCTGATAATCGCCGGATTCGTGTCAGGCCTGCTGTCGGGGACAGTAGGATTCGGGGGAGGCATGATACTCCTCCCTGCCATGACATCATGCTACGGAATAGAAGCCGCGGTACCGATGTGCACCATATCGCAGCTTTTGAGCAACATTTTCCGTGTCGCATCAGGATTCAAATCCATCAGATGGCGGAAAGTCGCTTTTTTTCTCATTCCGGCCGCACCTCTGACAGCCCTCGGAGCATACTGGTTTGTCATCGTCCCTAAAGAACTGATGACACGTATTCTCTGCGTGCTGCTGATTATCTTCGCCTTTCTTGATATGGCAGAAAAATTAAGGCTGCCCCGTTCCAGATGGACTATGCTTGCCGGCGGCGGAATCTGCGGAGTAGTCAACGGACTGCTGAGCCTCTCGGGACCAATCAGCAGCGCAGTATTCCTTACTCTGGGACTCTCCCCTGCCGCCTATATCGCCAGCGAGGCCGCAGCATCGACAGCAATGCACATAATACAGATTTCAGCATACGGAGGATTCGGTCTGATTTCAGGACATACAGTCTGGGAAGGGCTTGTCACAGGAGCCGCAATGGTCTCAGGCAACTGGATTGCCCTCAGGAAAATAAAGAATCTGAAAAGAAAAATCTACCGCCGCACTGTGGCGATTGTCATGATTGTGTGCTCCATCTGGCTCTTCCTTTCAATCAGCACATGACGCTTCCGGCAATTTTTGTCATCAGGCATCATTTGTCTTTCAGGAGCCTGACAGTAACATGGACTGCAAGGTAAAGACTTGCCGTAACAGGAGAGTTGCTCATCAGGCCCGTTGAAAAAGGCCTGAAATTCAAGACAGGAGCATCACCGTGAACCGACCAGTATCCGAAATATACAGGCATTCCGATTTCGCCTCTGACACCCACCCTGCGTTTTGGAACAGGGCGCCCGAATGTCAGCCCGACATATACTCCCACCTCCGGCCGACTGGCATAACATCCTACGGCACAATCCTCATTCAGGCCATACCTGCCTCCGGGGCGGATAATCTCCACTTGTGACAGATCCTTTCCCGTCAGGCCAAAATCCGCAAATACGGCTTTGTCATACATTTCCGAATAGCGGTATGCAATCTTGTTCTGGAACAGAAGTCCTCCTGTAAGGAAAACACTTCCGGCACCATGTCTGAAAGGAGTCCAGTCCACCAGCAGACGGAGCACATGTGAGTTCAATGTCTCTTTTCCGCCCTCAGGATATATTTCAAAGGACCTGCTGTCAGAAATGACCGCAACATTGGGACTGCTGCTCTGTTTTAATGGAGAAGACATGCAGAGGAGGTGATAATCAAGCCTCAGATTGACCGAACGGGCCAAAGGAGTGGAAACGGATACCCCTGCTCCGTATATTGAAACACCAGCACTCAACCCGACATTGCTGAACGCATGTCGCCTGGCATAGGCCATATCGGCATCGTCTCCCGCATATCCGGGGACCGCCAGGAGCGACATGAGCGACATGAGAGCAAATGTAAATGTAAGAGATATCCTTCTCATTCTGTCAACTTTATATTATAATACCCGTCATCTATCCGGTATCTTTCAGAACCGGTGTCAAGCACACCGGAAAAGATACCGGTCGCATATCTGCCGCTCAGCAGGGAGATCTTGAGGGCGGCATCCTCAAGCCTGCCGACAAATGTCTCACCGGAGCCATTTACCTGATATGAAACGGAAATATTGAGATCAGTAAGTCCGTCCCCCGCGCTGTACACTTTTTGTGCTGCCAATGGCTCATTGTTCCAAAGATCAACGGAAAGGACAAGAAGATTTATGGAAGAGCCATCTTCAGAAGGAGACAGGAAAAGCGGGGCGTCAAAGGAAAAATTGCGTTCTTTGAAGACCAAATTGTCCACATAATCAGAATAATATTCTGCCGCCACATCCGGTCTTCCGGTCTGCACAATTGAAAATTCCACATCATTCCCCTCTGCCAGCGCACGGTTCTTCTCGCACTGTGTGAACATGGAACAGAACAGCAGCCAGAAGAGGATACAACCCGAGATTTTGACTGCGGCAAGAAACCTGTCATAGTTCTTCATACGATAGCCTCCATAAGTTTTCCATCAAAATTAAAGATTATAGTGTATTTTTGCAAATTAAAATTTAATGCCCCGGACAAGCGCTGAGACAAAGCCCGGGAAAGGAGATATGACACGATGGAAAACAAGACAATTCCGGTCCTGCTTCTGACCGGTTATCTCGGAAGCGGAAAGACAACCCTTGTCAACAACATTCTTTCCAACAGGAAAGGAATACGGTTTGCCGTAATAGTCAATGATATAGGAGAAGTCAACATTGACGCGGACCTTATTCAGAAGGGAGGAGTCGTCGGAAGCAAGGACGACAGTCTGGTGGCCTTGCAGAACGGCTGCATCTGCTGCACCCTCAAGGCCGACCTTGTGGAGCAGATATATGAACTCATGAAGATGCAGCGCTTCGACTATATCGTCATAGAAGCCAGCGGCATCTGCGAGCCGGAGCCGATAGCCCAGACCATCTGCACCATCCCGACTCTCGGAGAGGCATACCGCAAATACGGCATCTGCCGCCTCGACTGCATCGTGACCGTTGTAGATGCCCTGCGCATGGAAAGCGAGTTCGGCTGCGGAGACGGCCTCACCCGCGGGGACATCGGTGAGGAGGACATAGAGAATCTCATTATCCGGCAGATAGAGTTCTGCAACATCATACTGCTCAACAAGGCATCCGAAGTTAAGCCTGAGGAACTTGCCAGAATCAGGCAGATCATCAGGACTATCCAGCCGCGCGCCGAAATCATAGAATGTGACTATACCCGAGTCGACCTTGACAGACTTATCGGCACAGGAATGTTTGACTTTGACAAAGTGGCAACATCCGCAGGCTGGATTCAGGGCATCGAACACCAGGCCACGGCGGAAGAGGAACTCGAGGCCAGAAACTACGGGATGCACCTCGAATACAACCGCGGCGAGCATCAGCACGAACATGGACACGAGCATGAAGGAGAAAGCCACGGTCACGAGGGACACGGACATCACCACCATCACCATGACGGCGGTGAAGTCGAGGAATACGGCATCGGCACATTCGTCTACTACCGCAGGCCGGCACTCGACCTCAACAAGTTCGACAATTTCGTGGCAAAAAAATGGCCGAAGAGCATCATCCGGGCAAAGGGCATCTGCTACTTCAGCGAAAACCCCGACATGTCATATCTCTTCGAGCAGGCCGGCAGACAGAAACTGCTCCGCGAGGCCGGACAATGGTATGCCACCGCTCCGGAAGAGGACAGGCTTGAACTCATGCGCCAGGACCCGAATTTCTTCAAGGACTGGGACGAAAAATACGGCGACAGGATGCAGAAAATTGTCTTCATCGGCCAGAACATGGACAAGGAACAGATTTCCCGCGACCTTGACATGTGCCTTGAATAGGGCAATTCCAAAATGCCGGACGCGTCAATCTGTCAATATATCTCTATTGTATAGACTGAGTTGAAAGACCGGTGCGGCCTGAGGTGCTGTATCCGGTCTTTTTGGCTGAAATCCCCCACGAATCCGGCTCTGTCGCAGCGTCCGTACCACGGCTCGATGCATACGAACGGCGCATTCTTGCCTGCAGGAGACCAGAGTCCGACAAGAGGAGCATCAAAGGACAGGCTGAGCCATGGAGTACCGTCCTTCGTGAGCAGAGTGACTTTTCCGACCTGCGAGTCCTCGAAAATCAGGGCATCCCTGTCAAATATATGCGTATCAAGCGGAATCCTTGCCGGTATTTCATATTTCGTGTCAGGGTCGGCGCATCCTTTCTCACTTATGAGGTCATACAGGAAGATGTCCCGGTCCTGAATATTTTTGTCTGTCCCGACGGATAAACTGCCCTCCTGTACTCCAGAAGACACTCCTCTCTGTCTTTCAAGCAGAAAATATCCCCTGTCCTCAGTCTGAGGGTCAAAGGCCGGATAATAGAAGGCCGGATGCGCCCCTATCTGGAAATACATGTCGGAGTCCGAGGGGTTGGACACCTTCCAGAGCACCTCAACCCTGTTGCCGTCAAGGCGGTATCCGATTTCAAGCACAAACCGATACGGATAGCGAGCCAGAGTCTCCCCGCAGGAGCTGAGCCTGTACCATACCTCATTGTCTGACTTTGAATCAAGGGTAAAATCCATGTCTCTTGCGAAGCCGTGCTGGGACATTTCATATTCTTTGTCCCCGACCCGGTATTTTCCGTTCCACAGGCTTCCCACTATCGGGAAAAGCACCGGGGAATGCCTTTTCCAGAATGCAGGGTCTGCCTGCCACAAATACTCGGTTCCGCCTTTTCTGATGCTGCAGAGTTCTGCGCCATGACTGCTGACTTCTATCGTCAGTACACCATTTGTCAGAGTTTCCATAATATCATTGTTTGTTTCCGATTTTCTCAGCACGGAGAGAATTGTCCGAGAGCACTGAAATCACGATGCCTTTAGACATGTCCTTGAGTTCATCGATGAATGTCTTCGCATCGTAAGTGCCCTTCTCAATCATCCGGAGTTTCTTCTCCCATTGGCCCGTCAGCTCGACACTTTTCAGAAGGTCTTCCTTTATGAGTCCGATGAGTTCCCTGCCGGTGTCAGTCGGGAAAAGACTTTTCCTTTCCTTTCTGATGTACCGTCTCTTGAAAAGGGTCTCAATGATGGCCGCTCTTGTGGAGGGACGGCCTATACCGTTCTCTTTCAATGCGTCTCGTAATTCTTCATCTTCTACAGCCTTGCCTGCGGTCTCCATTGCCCGAAGGAGCGTGGCCTCTGTATACGGCTTCGGAGGTGTCGTCCATGTTTCCTTGAGCAGAGGCTCGTGAGGTCCGGTTTCCCCCTTTGCAAATGCCGGCAGGACCTTTTCCTCCTCCTGTTCCGGCTGCGCATCGGCATCCTGAGCGTCCTGCTGTTCAACCCGGGCGGCGGCATGTCCTTCCGGACTGTCTGCGGGCGGCGCAAACACGGCTCTCCAGCCCGGAGCCAGAATCTGCTTTCCGTTGGCCTTGAACCCGATTTCCGCAGTCTTGGCAGACACCGTGGTGACAGCCACCTGACACTCCGGATAGAAAACTGCTATGAACCGCCTTGCTATAAGGTCATAGACGTTCATTTCCCTTGCATCCGCATTGGTTGCGGGTACGCCTGTCGGGATTATGGCATGGTGATCAGTCACCTTCAAGTTGTCGAACACCTTTTTGCTTTTCGGCAGTTTTTTCCCCGCGAGAGGGGCAGTCAAAGTTTCATAGCCCCTGAGACCCTTCAATATGTCCGGCACCTTCGGATATATGTCCTCACTGAGGAAAGTCGTGTCGACGCGCGGATATGTAGTCAGTTTCTTTTCATACAGGGACTGGATGAACTTCAGTGTCTCGTCCGCAGTGTATCCGAACTTTCTGTTGCATTCCACCTGTAGAGAAGTCAGGTCAAAGAGCCTCGGTGCGAACTCTTTCCCTTTCTTTTCGGAAATGTCCGTGACCGTGAAGTCCGATGTCCTGACTTTTTCGAGCAGAGCCTCCCCGTCTTCTTTCACATGGAACTTTCCCTTGACTGAAGAGAAGAGCACTCCCCTGTATTTTGTCTTCAGTTCCCAATATGGCTCAGGCTTGAAGTTCTCTATCTCCTCCTGCCTCTTCACTATGAGGGCGAGAGTCGGTGTCTGGACCCTGCCTATGGAAAGGACCTGCCTGTTCTGTGCGAACCTCAGGGTATAGAGCCGCGTGGCATTCATGCCCAGAATCCAGTCTCCGATGGCCCTGGAAAGTCCGGCCTCGTACAGACGGTCGTATTCTTTCTGGTCCCTGAGGCTGGAGAATCCTTCCCTTATGGCCTCTTCCGTGAGGGAAGACACCCAAAGCCTGTAGACCGGACATCTTGCCTTCGCCTTAAGCATCACCCATCTCTGGATGAGCTCACCTTCCTGCCCGGCATCTCCGCAGTTGATTATCATCTCGGCATTCCGCATAAGCCCCTCGATGATTGAAAACTGATGCCTGTAAGTCTCGTTGTCTATCAGTTTTATGCCGAATCGCCCGGGAATCATCGGGAGAGATGACAGCGACCAGTATTTCCATTGCGGAGTATAGTCCTGAGGCTCCTTCAGCATGCACAGATGGCCGAATGTCCATGTCACCTGATAGCCGTTTCCCTCAAGATACCCGTCCCTCCTTGTCTTCGCTCCGAGCACATCTGCAATTTCCCTCGCCACACTTGGCTTCTCCGCTATACATACTTTCATCTTAAGTTCTTCCTCCGTCAAAATTTGAAAATCCGTCATACGGGAAGACAAAATTACATTTTTTTAAGGCAGCCACAAATTTTCATTGACACCTCGCAAGTCTTTCGGTTTGCAGATTAAAAAATCCTATCTTTGGAACCGGGAATTTAACATTTATGGAGAATCAAGGAGAGACATGCAGTCAGGACACAAAAGCGGGAATAACTGAGCAGCACCCGCTTGAGCCATTTCTTCCGGGCAGGGCCAGGATTCTCATGCTCGGAAGTTTCCCTCCCAAAAAGGAGAGATGGTCAATGGATTTCTTCTATCCGAACTTCATCAATGACATGTGGAGAATCATCGGGCTGATATTCTTCGGGGACAAAAGTCATTTTGAAATGCCGGCAAGGACTGCGGACACTACGGACGGGGAAGCATCCGGGAATGACTCCACAGCAGCCAAAAGGTTTGACAGGGATAAGATTGCCGGATTCTGCACCGAAAAAGGCATTGCCCTGTATGACACCGCAGCGGAAGTACGCAGACTGAAGGACAATGCCTCCGACAAATTTCTGGAAATAGTCACTCCGACGGACCTGTCCGCCCTGCTTGACAAAATCCCGGAGTGCACCGCCATAGCGGCCACAGGCGAAAAAGCGGCGGAAGCAGCAGCCGCATATTTCGGATGCAAGGCTCCTGCTACTGGCAAATGCATTGAAATAATTATGAACGGCAAAAATTCATCCGACGGGCAAGAAGGTCCGGCAAATGTCAAAGGGACATGCCATGCAAGGCATCTGATGCTCTGGAGAATGCCTTCATCATCACGGGCCTATCCCCTGTCTCTTGAGAAAAAGGCGGAGGCCTACAGAAACATGTTCATCTCCGCGGGCCTCCTGCAGGATGTCCTGATGGTCTGAAATTATCCGCATGCAGGAAACTGACGGATTGTCATCCGGAAAGACGGTATCCTGTCAGTCGGAGGCAGCTGCCCTGAGGACTTCTGACAGGGACGGGTGTACATGCACAAGACTCCGCAGGTCATCAAGTCCGGCCCCTGACTCAACAAGTGCGGCCGCCTCGTGAATCAGGTCGGAAGCATGAGGACCGCAAATATGGCAGCCGAGGAGTTTTCCATCCCTGTCCGCAATCAGTTTGCACAGACCTTCCGTCTCGCCGATGCAAAGCGCCTTGCCGTTTGCCCGGAAAAAGGATTTTCTGCAGATGTATTCAATGCCGGAGTCCCTGCATTCCTCTTCCGTCTTCCCGACTGATGCAACCTCGGGCATTGTGAATACGGCCGCAGGAATTACAGACAGATTGACATTGTCGTCTATGCCCATGGCATGGTCGAGGGCTCTGACTCCCTGCATCGAGGCGGCATGGGCGAGCATCACTCCACCGGTTATGTCTCCGACGGCATATATCCCCGGGACATTTGTCTGCATGAAGGCATCGACAATGATGCCGCGCGGTGTATATTCAATCCCGACATCATCCAGATTGAGGGTATCCAGAGCCGGCCTGCGTCCGACAGCCATGAGTACCTTGTCTGCTCCGAGAATCCCTCCGACGCCCTTTTTCTCAAAGCGGACGGAGAGTCCCGCCTCATCATAATCTCCCGATGTCTGTCCTGACACGGATGCAGGCACAATCTCTGTCACCTGAGTACCCGTCATGAAATCTATGCCTCTTTTTGACAGTGTCTGGCGCAGGCGCTTCGCTATGTCTGCGTCAAATCTCGGCAGAACTTCCCGGCAATATTCAAGCACGGTGACCTCGCTGCCGAAACTTCTGAATATGGAGGCGAATTCAAGGCCGATGACTCCGGCGCCTATGATGCACAGCCTCCGGGGAACAGACTCAGCCCCAAGCAGTTCCCGTGAAGTCACCACTCCGGGCAGATCTTTGCCCGGAATATCGGGAAAGACCGGACGGGAGCCTGTTGCAATGATGATGCAGTCGGCAGAAATCAGTTCTTCTCCGTTCCCGGACGAAGATCCGGAGTCCCGGCAGACTCTGACAGTCGTACTGTCCGCAAAAGATGCCTTTCCATGCACCAGACGGATGCGCGGATGAGAAAGAAGGGCCATGACACCGTCCCTGAGCTGAGCCACTATGGCATCCTTCCTTGCAGAAGCCGCATTGAAATCAAAGCCGTATGCAAGGTCTGTGATTTCAAGCGCGGAAGCTGACCTTAATTCTTCAAGTATGGCGGCGCTGCGGCAGAATGCCTTGGTCGGTATGCAACCTTCATTGAGGCATGTCCCGCCCACCGTTCCGGACTCCACAAGCGTCACATCTGCCCCCCGTTTTGCTGCCAGCACAGCGGTCTCATAACCGCCCGGGCCGGCTCCGATTATCACTATTTTCATTCCCGATAATTGTTATATCTGTCAGGTTGTCATTCATCCGGGACTTCAGGGACATACCTCAGCACAGGGCGAGTCGCGGCCAATGTCTCGTCCGGCCTGCGCACCGGAGTATTGTGCGGGGCAGAACGGAGCATTTGCGGGTCAGAAGCCGCCTCCTGCGCTATCTGCCTCATTGCTTCTATGAATCCGTCCAGAGTTTCCTTCGACTCGGTCTCCGCGGGCTCTATCATTATGGACTGATGGAACAGGAGGGGGAAATAGATTGTCGGGGCATGGAAACCATAGTCAAGCAGCCGCTTGGCCACATCAAGCGCCGTGATGCCGGAAGATGCATCGGCAAGACCGTCAAACACGAACTCATGCTTGCAGAGCCGGTCGACCGGCAGTCTGTAATTGTCTTTCAGGGATTCCTTCACATAATTGGCGTTCAGGACCGACAGCGGGCCTGCCATACGGATGTTTTCCTTGCCGAGTGTCCATATATAGGCAAGGGCCTTCACCATTACGGAGAAATTCCCCATGAAGCCCGACACCCGTCCTGCCGACAACTCTCCCTCACGCCCTATGCGGAATCCGCCCTTTCCGTCAGGCAATACGCGCGGACAAGGGAGATATTCGGCAAGGGAAGCCCTGACCCCGACAGGTCCTGACCCAGGGCCTCCGCCTCCGTGAGGAGTCGAGAAAGTCTTGTGCAGATTGAGATGCATTATGTCAAAGCCCATGTCTCCCGGCCGTACCTTTCCCAGAAGAGGATTCATGTTGGCCCCGTCATAGTACAGAAGTCCGCCGCAGGCATGGACAAGTTCCGCTATTTCACTGATTTCGGTCTCAAAGAGCCCGAGAGTATTGGGATTAGTCATCATGATGCCGGCGACAGTATCGTCAAGAAGAGGCTTCAGGTCATTCACATCGATTGTGCCGTCCGGGCGGGACTTCACCTGTACAACCTGCAGTCCGCATACGGCTGCGCTTGCAGGATTGGTGCCGTGGGCGCTGTCCGGAACAATCACCTTTGTCCTGCGCAGGTCATTCCTTGAAATATGGTACTTCCGCATTATCATCAGTCCGGTGAGTTCCCCGTGAGCTCCGGCACAAGGAGCGAAAGTGAATTCCGCCATTCCGGTTATCGCCGACAAGGCCCTGGCAAGTTCATGGTACACCTGAAGACATCCCTGGACAGAGGAATCAGGCTGAAGCGGATGCGCAGAAGAGAACCCCGGCAGGGATGCGACCTGCTCATTGATTCTCGGGTTGTATTTCATGGTGCAGCTCCCGAGCGGATAAAAGCCGTTGTCGACACCGAAATTCATGCCCGACAGGCAGGTATAATGACGCACGACATCCGGTTCGCTCACCTGCGGGAGAGCCGGACGATTCTGTCTCCTGAGATTCTGCGGAATATCCCCGAGGTCACCCGGCCAGCCGTTTGCCGGCAAGGAACACCCCTGCCGTCCCTCTTTGGACAATTCGAAAATGAGTTTATCGTAATATTTCATCTGAATCCCGTTTAAGTCAAATTTCCATGTTGCTTCATGGCTTCCACGCAGGACACAAGGGCGTCGATTTCCTCTTTCGTGCGCTTTTCAGTGACACAGAAAGACACAAGCCCCTCCCCTACTTCCAGGGCGGCAAAAAAGCCGTTGTCACACAATGTCTGCTGGAGTTTTTTCACCGGCAGACCGGTCTTCAGGACAAATTCCTTGAGGAAAGGCCGGGCGAACGCCTCATCAAAAAGGCCTGTCCCCAGCAGCCTGTCATGAAGATAATGCGCCCCTCCATAAGAAAGGCTATTGACTTCACGCATTCCTTCCGGTCCCATCAGAGAAAGGTATATGGTCACATAAAGGGCCATGAGAGACTGATTGGAGCAGATGTTGCTCGTCGCTTTCTCCCTCCTGATATGTTGCTCTCGTGCCTGCAGGGTCAGCACGAACGAACGGCGGCCGTCCATGTCGACGGTCTGTCCCGCGATTCTTCCCGGAAGCTTACGGACAAATTCCTGGCGGCATGCAAGATAGCCTGCATAAGGGCCACCGAAAGACAGCGGAAGTCCGAGGCTCTGGCAGTCGCCGCAGGCTATGTCCGCACCCCATTCTCCAGGAGTCCTGAGCACTGCAAGTGACGACGGGTCAGCATAGACCATCAGAAGGGCCTTCTGAGCATGAACAGCATCGGCAAAGCCCTCAAGATCCTCAATGATGCCATATCTGTTCAGTGACGGGACGAGCACTCCTGCCACATCCCCCTCAGCCAACTGTTCCCGAAGGCCATCAAGAGATGTCCCTCCGTTGTCTTCAGGCACATAACCGAGTTCCACCCCGTGATATCCGGCATAGGTCTCTGCCACCTCTATCACCTGCGGGAGCAAAGTCATTGACAGGAGGACCCTGCGCTTCTTCCTTGTGCAGGCAAGCGACATCATCATTGCCTCCGCTGCAGCCGTCGCGCCGTCATACATCGAGGCATTGGCACAGTCCAGCCCTGTCAGCATGGTTATCATGCTCTGATACTCGAAGATATATCTCAATGTTCCCTGTGACACCTCTGCCTGATAAGGGGTATATGCAGTCAGGAATTCTGCCCTTGAGATAAGTGGGGCAATCACGGCCGGAGAATAATGGTCGTATGCGCCGCAGCCGCAGAAGACGGTCAGGCTCCTGTTGCGGCCGGCCATTTCCGAGAAGCGCCTGCGGATATCCATTTCGGACATTGCCTCAGGCAGGTCGAATTCTCCTTTGAAAATAAATTCGGGAGATACATCCGAATACAGTTCATCAAGGGAAGAGGCTCCGATTTTCCCGAGCATCTGCCGGATGTCCTCTTCGGTATGCGGGAAATAAGCAAATGCCATAATACAGCCTCTGCTATTTCAGAGACTCGCAGAATGCGGCGTACTCCGACGCCGTCATAAGCATCTCAAGCTCTGAAGAATCCGACAACTTCACCCTTACTATCCATGTGCCGAACGGGTCAGTGTTCAGCAGAGCCGGGGAATCTTCAAGGTCGCCGTTCACGGCCAACACCGTTCCGCCGACAGGGGCAATGAGGTCGCTCGCCGCCTTCACACTCTCCACTGCCCCGAAATCGCCTCCGGCCGCAAGTTCATCGTCCTCTTCCGGCATATCGACATACACAATGCTCCCGAGAGCATGCTGCGCATAATCCGTAATCCCTATCAGGGCCTCATCGCCCTCGACTTTGACCCACTCATGGGTCTGGCTGTAATACAGCCCTTTAACTGTCTGAGACATAGCTGTTGTCAATTAATTATTTCTTGTATTGTTTCTGCCACTGACATGATTTCAGCCGCTGACTGTAATTTCTGAATTTATTTCTTGTAGCTCTTGTCATAGAATCTTTTCCTGCAGACTACACCCGGGAAGAGTTTCTTGCGAATCCTGACCTGAACTTCCGTCCCCTGCGTCGTGAAATCCTTGCGAAGCATGGCCATGCACACGCTTTTGCCCGTTGAAATGGAATTGTAGCCGGTGGTCACTACCCCTATCTGTTCTCCTGAAGATTCCACAGGATAACCTGCACGTGGGATGGCCTTGTCCCGAAGTTCTATGCCGACAATCTTCCTTGCCACTTCCCCGGCCTTCTGTGCCCCGATGACTTCCTTGCCTATGAAAGACGGCTTGTCCATCTTGACGAACATCCCGAGTCCTGCCTCTACAGGGCTGATGTCCTGGCTCAGTTCGTGTCCATAAAGAGGAAGCCCCACCTCAAAGCGCAGGGTGTCCCTGCATCCCAGGCCGCACGGAGTGACACCTGCATCCATAAGCCTGTCCCAGATATTTCTTATTGCCGCAAAAGATCCGTAGAATTCAAATCCGTCCTCTCCCGTATAGCCTGTCCTGCTGACAATAAGGGGCTCATCTTCCGCAGGCCGGGCCTCGGGATCCGCATCAGGCATGCCGTCCTGCTCCGGAGGAAGCACAGTGCGGACAAAACCGTAGAATTCAAGTCCGGAAAGGTCCAGCCCGAGCACATCTTTCGCGACTCTTTCGGAATCAGGTCCCTGAAGGGCAATCTCCCCGTAAAAGTCAGACAGATTGTCAACCTGCACATCATATCCTGCGGCATTCTCAACCACCCATGCGAAATCTTTCTCAATATTGGATGCATTGACCACAAGCAGCCACCTTGAATCCGAGAATTTGTAGACGAGCAGGTCATCCACCGTACCTCCGCTGTGATACAGCATCATGCCGTAGAGAATCCTGCCGTCCTCCAGTCCTCGTACATCGTTTGTAAAAATATATCCCACAAATTCTTCAGCCTGCGGTCCGGAGACAAGGATCTCCCCCATGTGCGAGACATCGAACATCCCGCAGGCATGACGCACGGCATTGTGTTCTTCAATGATTCCTGAATACTGGATAGGCATGTCAAAGCCTCCGAACGGACTCATCTGAGCCCCAAGTGCGACATGTCTGTCATGAAGGCATGTGGTTTTCAGTGTTTCTTCCATAATGCGGTCGGTTATCAGCATGCCAAATTTAGTTTTTATAAACGACTAAACCAATATGTCGGCAGCTTTAATGAAAAATAAATACAAATGCCGGCATGCTTTATAATATTCCGGAAAGCATTTTTGCAATACATGTTGCCAGTTTCTCACAATCCAGCCCCCTGATGTATCTTTCAGGATTCAGATCGGAAAGAAGCGTCATGATATCTTCCGGATTATATGCAGATGCAACTCTATGTGCTGACGGCACTCCATGTTCAGACAATTCCCCGGGCAGAGACGGCTCCCCGTGCGGGACAGGAGGAAGAGAGGCAAGAAGGCGTGAAAGCTCTTCCTGCAGCCCGTCCTCAATATGCAGATAGTCTCCGGAAAGGGAGCATCCTTCTATGCGCCCGCGCCTTATGTCAAGGGATATGGTCACCGTTCCGGAAAGGGGCACACGGATGTCAGATGAGACTGAAAATGCAGGTTCATGGCCATACAGGAATGCGGGGTCCAGATATGTCTTCTCTATCTCTTCTATTTTCCTTACTTCATTTTCTCCGAGAGTACGCTCCCTGTCGCAGAAGCAGCCGACAACGAAACGGGAGAAGTCCGCAATGTCATCCGTATATTGTTCTCCCTGGCAGGAAGCACACTGCGTTCCGCTTCCTGGAGCATGCTGAGTCCCCCGGGAAGAAGCAGCCAGTGCCTGACGAATACCTCCGACCCGCTGACGGACTGAACTGACGCCTTTGCTCAGGAGTTTTGCGCCGGAAGGGGTCAGGGCATTCTCCATCAGTTCCGGAGTGCAGTCGAACAGAAGGGTGCCGTGCATGACATTGCGGCCATGAATGCTGAAGAATGCATTTCCGGATACTTTCTTCCCTGAGACAAGAATGTCATTACGGCCGGAGACTTCTGCCTCGAGTCCGGCACGGCGAAGGCACAGAGCCAGCCGCCGGATATAATTTTCAAACAGAAACGGCACATCCTTACCGGACATGACACAGGACACCATGAGATTGCCCCGGTCAGAATACACGCAGCCGCCCCCACTCTTTCTGCGGAAGACACGGATACCATGTGCCCGGCAATACGGGAGATTGACCTCCGCCGCCATCACCTGGTTCCTTCCGATGATAACCGTCGGAGGCACCTGCCACACAAAAAAGGCTTCATCCTCAGTATATCTTGCAAGATATTCCTCCATTGCAAGATAAAAGACAAGACTCCTATCTTTGTCGTCATCAAGAACAATATGTATCATTTCCGCCTTCTCTCCCGGCATTGCGGGACTTGTCATTCCGCAGCACGTTTCATATACAGGCTGTCGATGATGCCGTCGGCAAGGCCGATGACAGGAACATATATGTACTGCGCCCCGGTAATCTCAGCCACGGTAATGAAGATGTCGCCGGCAGGGACTATCACATCGGCCCGGTCAGGCTTGAGGGCATAGGCTTCCATACGCTCCTCGACGCTCATTTCCTTGAGTTCGTCATAGAGTTCCCTGAGCGATGCCACCGTCATGCGCGGATAGCGTCTGTCACGGCCTTTCACAAGTTTGAAGAGCTTGTTGATGTTGCCGCCTGAGCCGATGATGTTTATGCCGGGGTATGAAACGGCGAGGTCCTTCATGTCTCTTTTTATGCGGGCCTTCTCACTTTCTTCCACAGCATTGTTGAGCATGCGGACGGTCCCGATGTTGTAGGAACGGGAGCATACAAGTTCCCCGTCGGCAAGAAGATTGATTTCAGTACTGCCGCCTCCGACATCCACATACATGAAATTGCCCTTGCGGCCCCTCATGTTTTCAAGATGGTTGTTGTATATCATCCGGGCCTCTTCCTGTCCGTCTATGATTTCTATCCTGATGCCTGTCTTCTTCTCCACCTTGCTGATTATCTGGGGGCCGTTGGCTGCGTCCCTCATTGCTGAAGTTGCACAGGCCCTGTAGTCGACCACATCATAAATCTTCATCAGCTGGCGGTAGCATTTCATCAGCCGGACCATATCCTTCTCCCTCTTCTCGGAGATTTTCCCTTCGGCGAACACATCGAAGCCGAGCCTGAGCGGCACACGGAGCAGCAGCACCTTGTTGAACCTCGGTCCGTCTTCAAAGCACTCGAGTTCCTTGATGAGCAGCCTGACGGCATTGGAACCGATGTCGATTGCTGCATAAGCCTCTCTTCCGGGCGTCCTTTCTTCGGCAAAATCCTTTTCCATATTCTGTGTCTGTTATGCGGTATTTTCTATTGTGAAGTCTGCAGGCGTGAATATCAGTTCTGTTTCTCTTCCTGCTCAAGCTGAAGATAATGGCCGTAGAGAGCTTCCTGCGACCCTGTCGGCAGCGGGTCGTCGCATGTCCACGGAGAATTGTCTCCGGTCCCGTCCACCAGACGGCCCTGTCTGACATCCCTGAGCCCGTAGTCCACTATCCTTATCATCTCCTGCTTGATGGCGGGGTCGTACACCGGTGCGACAACCTCGATTCTGTTGTCCAGGTTCCTCGGCATCCAGTCTGCGGAACCTATGAAGACCTTTTCCTGCCCCCCGGCAGCGAAGACGAATATCCTCGAATGTTCAAGATACCTGTCTATTATACCGTTGATCCTTATATTTCCGCCTGCCGGATACCCGTGGGTCACAACTGAACAGTTGCCCCTTACCACCATGTCTATTCTGACCCCGTTCTCGGCAGCCTCACATATCTTCTTCACCATTACGGGATCGGTGATATGGTTGACTTTCATCTTGATGTATGCCGGCTTTCCGGCTTTCTTGTTGCGGATTTCCGCATTTATCAGAGAAATGAACCGGCGCTTCATGTCATTCGGAGACACAAGGAGTTCCTTAAAATGTTCCGGTATGTACGGTTTCTCTATGAAATCAAAGAGCATGTTGACATCCTGGACAATTCGGCGCGATGCAGTCATGATGATGCAGTCAGTATATGTCCTGGCATTGCCCTCATGGAAATTGCCCGTACTGATGCAGGCGATGTCAGGTCCTTTCTTCATCCCGATGTATACGACCTTCGAATGCACTTTCAGCCCTTCTACGCCGAATATAACCTTTACGCCGGCATCCTGAAGCTTCTGGGCCCAGACCATATTCGACTCCTCGTCGAACCTTGCGAGGAGTTCTATCACAACGGTGACCTTTTTCCCGTTGCGGGCGGCTCCTATCAGAGACTTGACCACCTTGGAGTCCTTGGCGAGACGATAGAGCGTAATCATTATGCTTGTGACTTCCCTGCTGATTGCGGCCTCGTGCAGTACTCTTATAAATGATGAGAAACTGTGGTAGGGCACATGAAGGAAGCGGTCCTGCGCGCGGATTTTCTCAAGGACACTGCCTTCTCCGTCGAACAGCTCCCTGCGGATAGGCGGCATCGGCTTGAATTTCAATTCATTCCGCCCACAGTCAGGGAATTTCATGAGATCCTTGTGGTTGTGGTAGCGTCCGCTCCTGACCACAGTGTCATTCTTGTCAAGGTCCAGCTTGCTGAGCACTCTGCGCTGCAGGTCTTCCGGCATGCTTTCATCATACAGCACTCTCAGCGGAGCTCCTTTCTTCCTGCTCTTCAGCCCCTTCGATATCTTCTGGAGTATTCCGTTGCGTCTGTCGTCGTCAATCTCCATCTCCGCATCCCTGGTGAACTTGAATGCGTATGCCTGCATATCGGAATAGCCCAGTCCTTCAAAGATATAGCCGAGGGAGCACCGCACGACATCGTCAAGATACATTATATAGTTCCGCCCGTCCCGGTCCGGAAGGCGCACGAACCTGCCGCAGCTCTGGACAGGAAGTTCAAAATATGCATATTCGTACATTGTCTTGCCGGAGAGGGACATGCGCGTTGCCCTCACGGCCATATAGATGCTCTCGTCGCTCTCGTGGTCAAGATGCTTCACGGACGAGAATGACACAGGGACAATCAGGCCTTCAAGATTGGAATGATAGTATGAACGCAGGAATTCCCTCTGGCCGGCATCCGCCCCTGAATCACTGATGAGAAAAATATTCTGCCGGGCAAGTTCCTCATAGACATCATGGACAGTGTCTTCATAGTCTTTGAGATAACGGCTGTATAACTTGGAAATCTGCCTTACCGTCTTCTTCGCCTTGACTGCCTCCTTGTCACCGGATTTCTCCCCCCATTCGGCCACCCTGTTCTGGGAAGCCACCCTCACACGGTAGAATTCATCCAGATTGTTGGAATAGATGCCGAGGAATGAGAGTCTCTCCAGCAGGGGTACACTGTCCTTGCAGGCTTCCTGAAGAATTCTCCTGTTGAAATACATCCAGCTTATATCCCTTTCAAGATACGGGCAATCGTTCTTTTTGGCGCTCATATTGACAATTTTCTTTTGCAGCCGCTTACGGCGCATGGTCATAATTTTGTCCAAATTACGAAAAATTCCGTTAAAAAATTATGAAGAAGTTTATTATTTTCGCAAAAAATATGAATATGCACATAGGAATAGCAGGCAACATAGGCAGCGGCAAGACTACACTGACGCGGATGCTGGCCGCCCATTACGGCTGGACGCCGAGATTCGAGGCTGTGACCACAAACCCTTACATAGAAGACTATTACAAAGACATACACCGGTGGTCATTCAACATGGAGGTATTCTTCCTCACCCGCAGATTCAAGGATGTCCTTGACATTTCCAACTCGCCCGACACCATCGTCCAGGACAGGACCATCCTTGAGGGTGTGCACATATTCGCCGCCAACAACAGGGACCTGGGCAACATCTCGGAACGGGACTTTGCCACCTACATGGAACTCTTCGAGCTGATGATGTCCCTTGTTAAGCTTCCCGACCTGCTCATCTACCTGAAGTCCTCCATCCCCCATCTCGTCGGACAGATTGAAAAGAGAGGCCGTGAATACGAAAAGGGAATGAGCCTGGAATACCTTGCCGGACTCAACGAAAAATACGAGAAATGGATTTCGTCCTACAAAGGAGAAGTGCTCACCATAGAGGCCGACAACCTTGACTTCGAGAACTGCCCCGAAGACTTCGCAGGCATCACCGACAAGATTGATGCAAGGCTCTACGGGTTATTCTGAATGCCGCAGCGTGAAAAGCGTTATCTCAGGTGCTGCGCCGAAACGGGAAGGGATGGCGGTCTCGCCGAGTCCGATGTTCACATACAGGAGATTGCCGGAATCGGATGAGACTGATGTCCGGTGCCGGGAGGAAGACACCTGTCCTCCCGGTGTCTTTATGTAGAGCCCCCTGTATTCATCGAATATCAGGCTGCTCGGGCTCCATCCGAAAATCGAGAACTGCATCGCGTGGGTATGACCGGAAAGTGTCAGGTCTATGTCCGGGTATTGGGAAATGGCCTTGTGCCAGTGCGTGGGGTCATGCGTCATGAGTATCCTGAAACTGCCTGCCGCATCCGCCATGGCCCTGTCAAGGTCTCCGTATGAAGGGAAATAGGAAGTCTGCGAGATATTCTCCACTCCCGCAACCGAGATGGTATCTGCAGCAGCCGGCATGAAAACAGAATCCGGTGCAGAAGAGGATGCGGAGACTGATTCTGAGACTGCTCCGGAGGATATCCCGGACCGGGGCCGGACAATGTTCATGCAGGAATTCATAAGGACATGCCATCCGAGAGATTTTTCCCTTGCGATGAGCTCTCTGACGGCGGCAGAGCGGAGAGAATCTGACTCCCATCTGCGGTATATGCAATAGTCATGGTTGCCGAGGACGGAACAGATTCCGTCTTTTGCCGCCAGTCCATTCAGGACAGACTCCAGACCGTCCATTTCCGACGGATGCGATGTCACGAGGTCACCGGTGAAAAGAATCAGGTCCGGATTGAGGGCATTGACTTTGGAGACGGCACGCGCAAGAGACCGGCTGCGGCTGCCGAAAGATTCCAGATGAAGGTCCGAAATCTGGACTATCCTGTAGCCGTCAAATGACTGCGGCACATTCCGGGACTCAATTTCAAATTCATTCACGACATAATGGTTGCGCCCGATGAACATGCCGTAGAAAAGGACAATGACAGGCACGAGCAACGCCCAGAGCCCGCACCGGAAAAATTTTCTGAAAGACCGGCCGAAAATGGCAGCAACACCGGCTGCAAGCAGGTCAAGTACAAGAATCACCGCAATGAATGCTGCCGTCACTAAAACTGTCACCCACATTGTTGCTTATAATTGAATTGAAATGCGCTGCAAACATACATTTTTTTCTAAATTTCTGCACAAATTTTATATGATTTGGCACGCGGATTGATGCCACGGTGCGTCGGTTGAAAAATGACATCAGCGAACTGTTGCAATATGACTATAATGAAAATGAGTAAAGTCTATCTGCCGGGACTGCTTCTGGCTGCACTTGTCCTCGGCATGCAGCCCTGCAGAGCCCAGTACAGACAGGACACGGCCAGCCTGTCTGCCCCAGTGAATGACACTTCGGCACGGAGCGGCACAGCGGCAGACACAAGCCTTTTCTTCACAAAGACATGGACGCTGCAGGACTGCATCAACTATGCCCTTGAGGAAAATCTGTCGCTGAAACAGAGCAGGCTTTCAGAGCAGAATGCGGAAATTGACATGAAGACTGCAAAGAACGCCCTTTTCCCCAACCTGTCATTCTCCACGAACCACAGTCTCATCAACAGGCCGTTCCAGGAATCAAGCAGCACCGTAAGCGGCACTGAAATCCTGCATTCCGACAGCAACACGAGCTACACAGGCAACTACGGGCTCAATGCCAGTTGGGAGCTTTTTACCGGTGGCCGCAACAGAAAGACAATCAAGCAGGAAGACATCAACATGCAGATTGCCGGTCTGGAAACAAGATCGACAGCGAACAATATTCTTGAAAACATCGCCCAGGTCTATGTCCAGATACTCTTTGCTGACGAATCTGTCAAAGTAAACGAGAACACGCTTGAAGTCAGCAGGGCACAGTGCGCCAGAGGGAAAGAACTCCTTGATGCAGGAAGCATCTCACGGGCGGACTATGCCCAGCTTCAGGCGCAGGTGAGCAATGACAATTACCAGCTTGTCTCATCCAGGGCCACGCTCCAGGATTACAGGCTCCAGCTCAAGCAGCTTCTTGAGATAGAAGGGAGCGAAGAAATGTCAGTGTTCCTTCCGGAAATAGACGATGCCCTCATCCTCGCACCTCTTCCGGACAAGGAGACTGTCTTTCAGAATGCCATGGAAATCAGACCGGAAATCGAATCCGGCAGGCTCGACATCTCGGCTTCGGAGCTCGATGTGAAAATTGCACGGTCGTCATATTACCCGACACTGAGCCTGAGTGCCGGCATAGGGACCAACCATACCAGCGGCACGGACTTCACCTTCGGGGAACAGATCAAGAACGGATGGAACAATTCAGTCGGACTCACCCTGAGTGTGCCGATTTTCAACAACCGGCAGACAAAGAGCGCCGTTCAGAAGGCGGAGCTGCAGCTGGAATCCACCAGACTGAACTTCCAGGAAACCAGGAAGGAACTGTACAAGACCATCGAGAATCTCTGGCTCGACGCCTACAGTGCGCAGCAGCAGTATACGGCTGCCTGCGAGCAGGTAATAAGCGCAAAGACCAGCTTCGAGCTTGTAAGCGAACAGTTCAACCTCGGCATGAAGAACACCGTCGAGCTTCTCACCGAGAAGAACAATCTCCTGAGCGCGGAGCAGCAGCTTCTGCAGGCCAAATATATGGCGGTGCTCAACATCCAGCTGCTCAGGTTCTATCAGGGACTCGAGATTACACTCTGACCGGCACAGAGCAGAAACAGTCTTTAACCGACAGACCCCGGAAATACCGGACAGGGAAACATTGGAATTATACAATATCCGCATAAAAAATACAAGATCCTCAGAAAGATGAAAGGGAAAACAAGGAAAATCATTGTATGGACGGTCGTGGCAGTTGCCGTGGCGGCCGCTGCGGCACTGCTGGCAATGAAGTCAGGAGACAAGCAGGTGATGACATACGATATGACAGAAGTGTCCAGAGGTGACATTTCGATGTATGTGACTGCGACAGGCACCATTGAGCCGGTGACGGAAGTACAGGTCGGCACGCAGGTCTCCGGCATCATAGACAAGCTGTTCGTGGACTACAACTCCGAAGTCCGGAAAGGCCAGATAATCGCCGAAATGGACAAGGTGACACTTGAGAGTGAAGTCAAGTCCGCACAGGCCGCATACGACGGCAACAAGGCCGAATACAAGTTCCAGGAAAAGAACTACAACAGGAGCCGCGGGCTGTATGAGAAGAACCTGATAAGCGACTCGGAATACGAGCAGGCCGAATACAACTATGAAATGGCCAAGAGTGCATTCCACAGCAGTGAAGCCGAGCTTGCCAGAGCACAAAGGAATCTCTCGTATGCGACGATAGCATCCCCGATTGACGGGATTGTAATAGACAGGGCCGTGGAAGAAGGCCAGACGGTGGCAGCAGGATTCGAGACACCTACGCTCTTCACGCTTGCCGCTGACCTGACGCAGATGCAGGTAGTGGCAGATGTCGATGAGGCTGACATAGGCGGAGTCAGGGAAGGACAGCGTGCCTCATTCACAGTGGACGCATACCCTGACGATACATTTTCCGGCGTCGTGACACAGATACGCCTGGGCAGCACCAATTCTTCCAGCTCGTCGCTTACATCCTCGACATCCGAAAGTGTAGTCACATACGAAGTCGTAATCCTGGCGGAAAATCCCGAACTGAAACTCAAGCCGAGGCTCACGGCAAACATCTCAATATATACGGAAGAGAAGCAGGATGTCCTCCTGGTACAGTCCAAGGCATTGAGATTCAAGCCTGAATTCCCTCTTGTAGGGAAAAAGGACATTGTCAGGGACTGCGCAGGCCAGAATAAGCTCTGGACAAAGTCGGGCAATACTTTCACCGCAATACCCGTGGAGACAGGCATCAGCGACGGAGTCTATACTGAGATCAAGAAAGGAGCCGAAGAGGGAACGGAGGTTGTCCTCGGCGCAAGCCTCAACAAAATGCAGGGCAAAGGCGGGAATAACGGTTTCATGCCGGGACCGCCGAGGTAAAATATAATTTGCGAAATGGAGAAGACAGTCATAGACCTTCAGGGCATCAGGCGAGAATTCATCGTCGGGGATGAGGTTGTCCATGCGCTCCGCGGAGTGACATTCAGCATAAAGGAGGGTGAATTCGTTACCATCATGGGCTCATCCGGCTCCGGCAAATCCACTCTGCTGAACATTCTGGGATGCCTTGACACGCCGACGGAGGGAGAATATTATCTGGACGGGATATCCGTCAGGAAAATGACCAAGAACAAGAGGGCAGTCCTCCGCAACAGGAAAATCGGCTTCGTGTTCCAGAACTACAACCTGCTTGCCAAGACAACGGCCATCGAGAATGTCGAGCTTCCCCTTATGTACAATTCGGAAATAGGGGCTGCGGAAAGAAGGACAAGGGCCATTGATGCACTCAAGGCAGTAGGACTCGGGGACAGGCTTGAACACAAGTCCAACCAGATGTCCGGAGGGCAGATGCAGAGGGTGGCGATAGCCCGTGCCCTCGTAAACAATCCGTCGGTCATTCTTGCTGACGAAGCCACAGGAAACCTTGACACAAGGACATCCTTTGAAATCCTTGTTCTCTTCCAGAAACTCCATGCGGAAGGCAGGACCATAATCTTCGTGACCCACAACCCGGAAATATCAAACTACAGCAGCCGCAACATCAGGCTCATGGACGGCCATGTCATAGAAGACAAGGTCAACTGCAGCATCTTGTCCGCAGAAAAGACCCTCGCAGAACTTCCGGTCAATGAGGATGACTGATTTTCCGGAGGCAGATTGAATCAAAATTTCAGGAAATGAACTGGGCAAATCTATTCAAAATATCACTGAAAGCACTGGCCAACAACAAGATGAGGGCATTTCTCACAATGCTTGGCATCATCATAGGCGTGGCCGCCGTCATAACCATGATTGCCCTCGGGCAGGGTGCGAAGCAGAACATCCAGAGCGAAATCTCCGGCATGGGCTCAAACATGATAATGATCCACCCGGGCGGCGAAAGAAGAGGAGGAGTGAGGCTTGACCCTTCTGAAATGCAGACTCTCAAGGAAGCCGACTATGAGGCGCTCCGGAAGGAAAGCCTGTTCCTTGCCGGCATCAGTCCGAATGTGTCATCATCGGGACAGCTCATCAGCGGCAACAACAACTACCCTTCCTCTGTCAGCGGAGTCAGCACCGACTACATCGCCATCCGGCAGCTCAATGTCGAGAAGGGAGAGATGTTCACCGAAGCCGACATAAAGAAATCCGCGAAGGTCTGCGTCATCGGCACCACAATAGCCGACAATCTCTTCCCTGACGGTTCAGAGCCGCTGGGAAAGACAATAAGACTCAACCAGGTGCCGCTGAAGGTCATAGGAGTGCTGGAATCCAAGGGATACAACTCGATGGGAATGGACCAGGACGACATCGTCCTGGTGCCGTACACGACTGTGATGAAAAGATTCAGGGCCATAAACTATCTTGAGGGCATCTTCGCATCGGCTATATCCGAAGACATCACCGACCTTGCCACGGCTGACATAGAAGACATACTCCGCCGCCAGCACAAGCTGAAGGACACGGACGAGAACGACTTCATGATAAGGACCCAGCAGGAGCTCAGCGAAATCCTTGACACAACCACCAATCTTCTCACCACCCTGCTTGCCTGCATCGCCGGCATCTCCCTCCTTGTGGGAGGCATCGGCATCATGAACATCATGTATGTGTCGGTGACGGAACGCACGAGAGAAATCGGGCTCAGGATGTCCGTCGGAGCACGAGGCATAGACATCCTCGCACAGTTCCTCATCGAAGCCATCCTCATCAGCATCACAGGAGGCATCATCGGAATCCTCATAGGCTGCGGGGCCTGCGCCACAGTAAAATATCTGGCCCACTGGCCAGTGGCCATCCAGTTGTGGAGCGTTGTGCTCTCATTCCTCGTATGTACTTTCACGGGAGTATTCTTCGGATGGTATCCGGCCAAGAAGGCAGCAGCCCTAGACCCGATTGACGCCCTGAGGTACGAATAAGAGAAAGGGATTTGCAACCCGGTTGTAAATCCCTCTTTCTAATTTTGCATCCTGTTATCAAGGAGGCCGGCCCAAAGGGTCACCCTCGCAAACAAATCAGGTTATGGAAGACTCCGCTGCAAAAAATCATGTCAATGACGGTCCCGGACATCATCATGTCAACGGCAATTCCGGGCATCATCATGACCATGGGCATCATCACCATGTCCATCAGATAACTTCACTGAACGGAATATACATTCTGTCAATAGCACTCAATCTGCTGTATGTCGCAGTCGAGGCCGGCATTGGCTTCTGGTCGAATTCCCTCGGACTGCTTTCCGATGCGGGACACAATCTGAGCGATGTGTTCAGCCTTCTTCTCGCCATGATAGCGTTCAGGCTGTCCTCTTCTCACAGCACAAGGAAATTCACCTACGGATACAAGAAAAGCTCCGTGCTGATTTCGCTGCTCAACGCCATAATTCTTCTTGTCGCCATAGGGGCAATATTCATAGAGAGTATCCGGAAATTCAGTTCCCCTGAAGAAGTCAACGGCGCTGCGGTCTCATGGACGGCAGGAATCGGCATCATAGTCAACGGGCTCACCGCATGGCTTCTCATGAAGCAGCAGAAGCATGACATCAACACACGGGGGGCATTCCTCCACATGGCCGCCGACACCCTTGTGTCAGCTGGCGTAGTTGTGTCAGGGCTTGTCATCAGTCTCACAGGTTGGTCAGTCATTGACCCTATTGTCAGCATCGCCATAGCCGGACTCATCCTTGTCTCCACATGGAAACTGCTTGCCGAGAGCCTCCGCATGTCAATCGATGCCGTACCTGAAGGGATTGACTTGAATGAAATCGAGAAGATGATGTCCTCAGTACCGGGCGTGACCGATGTACATCATCTCCATATCTGGCCTATCAGCACCACGGAAGTCGCCCTCACTGCACATGTCGTCATTGACAGACTTCCGGACATGGAGGCAATCAAGGAAAGCCTCAAGCATATGCTGTACGAAAAAGGCATCCCTCATTCCACACTGGAAATGGAGACGCCTTCGTCGCACTGCAATGAGCACGAGTGTGATCAATGCATCACTTCCTGATGACTTCCTCGTATATTGCGCGGAATGAATTCTTCTTTACTTTCAGCTTAAGCTTGGCATCTTTCTCTATTGCCTCTTCAAGGGCATCTCCGAGGGCATCCTTGCTGAGCTGCATGCAGACATGATAGCGGTAAGAGCCGTCCGGAAGCTTGAACGCCTTTTCTGCGACTATCTCAAGTCCCGAAAGCTGAGAATTCACGACCGTCCTTCCCAATTCCTCGAGGTCATTTCCCACAGATGAATCTGAATCCGTCTGTTCATTGGTAGTGTAATTTTCAACAACAAGCCCTATCTGTGCATCTACCATAGCTCCTATTGACTGACGGGTATTCTGCATGGCAACTTTTTTTGCCGCGGAAAGATCCTTACTGATACCGGACTGGCTGTCTCTGAAAAATTCCTTGTCGCTGTGATACTTAGATTCATTGAAAACAATGGCTACTTCCTGCTCACCCTCAACGGCAGGAACAGTTTTCTTCGCTGTCCCGCACGAAACGGTCAGCATTGACACCATCAATGCCGCAGCGGCGAATGAAAATAACTGTTTCATGACAAAAATGATTAGAAATTAAAGAATAATTATGATGATTCCTGAAATTCGGCTTAATTTCCGTATACTTTCAGATTATATGGCAGAGCAAATGCAGCCGTATCCTTCCGGCCATCATTATAAACAATCTGCATTGTTCCTTTCACCATTCCTCTCATATTCTCTGCAGGCATTTCCGACAATGGGAAAGTAATATTATAGAGCTGTGTTCCCTTGCCCTTGAACACGGCCATCTCATCCGTATCTATTTTCAGTCCGGCTTCGGGCAGACTGAAACTGACTGCCCCTGCCGAGAATTCCCTGTCGGTTCTGGACCTGAGTGTCATTGAAACTGTCACCTTCATGTCTGTGCTGTCCGCTTTCACACAGTCCAAGTCTATGAAACCATACGGAGAGACAAGCTTTTCTTTCTGGGAAATATCTATCTGATGCCTGTAGCTGAGAGATGCCCCCGGGAAAGAGTAGTTTATCCGGATATAATTGTCGTCTGTCGGATAGCAGTAAGTATAATCATAAGTTATTTCATAGTTCCTGCCGACCGGCTTCAGGACAATTGACGATGCCGTCTCAGAGCTGATCTGAGGGGCTTTTGAACAGGTGATGTCGTGTCCGTCGAGGACGAGGGAATATACAAAGCTCCCGAGTTCCTGACTTACAGGGACTATGGATATGAGTGAATAGGCTTTCCTGTACGAAGCCATGAGCGATTCCGCTTCCTGCCTTCTCACATCGTCGAAGAAATATTCCGCAAGCGGCTCCAGTTCTCTGATTCCGGCATCGATTTCCGAAACATCTGATAATGCAGAATAACCCTCCTTGAGCTGCATGAGAAGCCCGTACTTTTCAGCATCATATTCCTTGAATTCCTTGATCATTCTGTTGCGCTGCTCAAGTGTGAACGGATAAAGGACATGATAATTGTAGTAGAATGAGCCGTCCTCCCTGCTCCTGCACTTTTCCCAATATACTTCAAGAGCATTGGACAGAGTTATCCCGGTCAGGAACGGCAGCTTTGCTGCAGCGGTCTTGAGTTCGGAATTATATGCAGTATACAATGTCTCGAGCCCGTCCCGGTTCTGAAGATCCATCGTATTCGTCTCAACAGAGGTAATGTTCGATGCGATAGTATTTACAATATACTGTCTTATGTCATCCAGACATCTGTCCCTTGCGACATTTATGTCATCCGACTTTGCAAAGACAGAAAATCCGTTCTCATCCGATGTCATGAGCCAGTCAGGCGTTTTGCCGGATTTCTCGACGACACGGTCTTTCGCCGCCAGTCCCGATGCGACAAGGGACAGGAAGGCACACAGAAGAATATATCTGATTATTCTCATGATTGTCAACAATTAATTTTCAATTAGCCCTTACTTTGTCCTAAAGTACGGATTTTATGAACCACTCCAGGGCAATGCCTCCGAGATCCCCTGCACCCAGCATACCTCCGAGAAGATCACCGGCGACAGATGCTCCGGCATCCTTTGCAGCTTCGAGTCTCATCCGCTCAAACTCTACCTCATCCTCGTATTTGCGGACTTCCATTTCCTTGCGGAACTCATACTCGTCCAGCTCCCTCTGAATCTGCTGTGCTCTCCTGGCCTCTGTCTCAGCTTTGATTTTTGCCACAATTGCATCAGCTTCCTCTACCCTGCTGCTATAAGGGTCCACTTTGACCAGAAAAGACAGAGCATCTGTAGTGTCTTCCGCTGCGAGACTCGCTTCCGCCTTGCGGATCAGTTCATCCGCATCCCTGTCGATTTTCATGGAAAAGATGTCCGTCATCAGTTCTGTCACCTGAATATATTCATCAAGACAGTCCGGGACAGCCGACAGGACAGCAAGTGCCTCGTCATATTTTGTCATATTCGCGTATGACTGGGCCTTGGCAATGATTGCCGGCAGTTTTGAAGAATAGTAAGCTATTATCCTTGACCTGGCATTCTCCATGAAGCGCCTGGTGTCGGTGCTCTTTACATTTATCTGGTTAATTGCATTTATAATGGCCTTCTGTTCACTTGCCCCTATGCCTTTAAGGGCATATACGGTCTGGCCGACTATTACTTCTTCCGGATTGTTCAGGACATATACCTCGACCTCCATGTCGACGACGAACTGGGCCGGAGCTGTCGGGGTCATTGAAACATCCATGACTTCGGGTACAGCTGTAATGACAAACACATCGGACACTCCGGCAAAACCATTTGCCGTAGCCATGCCTGTCAGTTTCCTCTCAAGGGCTGAAGATGCAGCCTGAGGCACTGACTCGATGTCATAATAAACATATGGGGTCAGAGCTATACGGCTCTCAGGCTCCTGCGCCGACACCGCCAGCGAGAAGCACAGCATTGCTGCTGCAATGAAGGTCACTTTCATAGTATTGTCATTTCTGGCCGAGAACAATCATGACATTGCCAAGGCCCTTTGTATACAGTTTGCTGTCTATACCGTTGTCCCTGAGCATGCGGACAAGGGAGCGCGTCCAATATCTGGCATCGACCTGCCGGCCTTCCGGAGTGACATTCGGCATGCGTACGCCGGAGAATACGAGCACATTCTCCGATGCTGTCGCAGGAGTCTTCGCGCCGCCCGCGGCATTTTCATACACCCAATCCTCAATCATATATCCGAGCATATCCTCTTCCATATCTGATTCAAGGTTAAAGCCGGCGTTGTCCCATACCCTGACTTCAAGAGTCATCTCCCGACCGTACTGGAGCATTTCATCAAAGAATGCCCGAAGCTGGCTTCTGAAATCGTATGCATAGGAGCTGACAGCTTCCTCAAGCAGCACGGGAAGCTCAACGGCTATGGTCGGGCTTGTGGTCCCGCTTGCCGACGCCACTTCTTTCTGGGTATATGAATCCAAAGCCCTCATCGAGAATGTAAGGGATTTCTTCGGACCGACCTCATTCATTGTCCAGCCTACTTCAAGCAGGAGATCTGCTTTTGCTACTCTGGACATCTGTTCTCTCGGAGTCTCGGCGAAACCGTCCCCAGTCGATGAAAAAGTCACCGAATTGAGGGCGTTGTCCGTCTCAATTGCCTTGAGGGTTGCCTCGAGGTCAACCGTCCTGTAACCGAATTCCGTCATCATGTTGTTCACGAAAGTAATGACAATCTTCAGGTCCGGACTGTCCACAAGAGCCCCCCTGTAGTCTGCCTGATACATTTTGACGCCATTGTTCTCAATGACATTCATATATCCGTTTTCATTGCACCAGGTATCGCTCGGAATCACCATGATTGACGGGAGAGCCGTCTGGCCGAAAACATGAAATGCCGGCAGCAGTGACATCAATATTACAAACAATATCTTTCTCATAATCATTCCTATTTAGCAAAACCTGATGTCAGTGAACTGATTACCCCTTGCTGTTCAAGGGCTTTCCTCAGATCCTCATACTGGACCGTGACCACGACTCCCACCTTGTAATTCTTGCGGTCATAACGCAGAATATCATCATTTCCATCAGGAAGAGTCTTTATGGCATACCTCAGATAAGGTCCGCCGTCCTTGAAGAAAGCATCAAAGAAAGCCTTGTTGTTCTGTTCTGACATTATGTCCTCCACAAGAGGTGGCAGAGAGTTGATTCTCTTGGTCGCATTTGCCGGAATTCCCCGGAAAATGACGCCATGAACGGCATTCTTCATTGCCTGGTCCCGCGCGGTGACTATGTCACGGCCGTATGACCACACCTTGATGTCGCATGAACCTTTGTACGGTGCGGCGTAGGCTTCAAGTTCGTAATACCATTCCATGGTATTTTCGTTCGCCTTCTTCTTCTTTTTCTTCTGTGCACCGTCTGCTGACACTGCAGGCAGGAGCATAAGGACAGCTATAGCTGCCGCTACAATATACCTGAAGAGTTTCATTTTACGATTATTTGATTTTAACTTCTCTGATCAACATTCCCGGGAATATTTTGTTGGCCCCGCCAGTGATTTCAAATATGGTGGCATCAAGGTACGGATTGCCTTCTTCCAGCCCGGACACTTCCTCCGCCTCGGCGACAGTGGCTTCGGCCGCAGCCGCAGCTCCCTCATCCGTGCCGGCTCCGCTACCGGCGGCTTCTTCTTCGGCAGCTTTCCTGTCTGCCTCAAGCATCTGAGCTTCCTCAAGAGCCCCGAAACGGTTGTCCCATATCTTTCCGGCAACCGGCTTGAGCATACCGACCCTTACATACTTTGCGACACCTGATGACATATCCTTTACGAGCACCTCATAAGCGGACTTTTCGGTGACACCTTCCTTAAGTCCTATCTTGACTGAAACCGTACCGTCGTCGTTAATTGCATAAATCGGCACCTTGATCTTGAATTCGTCGTACTCGCGCTGGAGCTCTACAATGGCTTTGTCAAGAGCACGGGTACAGACCTTGAGGAACTGTTCCTGAAGAGGTTTCTGCGAGAATGTCTTGGACGACACATTCTCGGCCGATGTCATAGTATATCCGACATAAGACAAGGTAAAGAGATCCGAGGCCTCGAACGCAGCTTTCTTGGCAGGATCGGGATTGGAGGCATCAATCCAGTATTCGCTGAGGAAACGGTCAAGAAGTTCTTCATTCCAGTCAAGGCGGTACAGATATGAAATGATATTAACCTTATACCCGGCAATCTCGTTTGCTATGGCCCCGACCAGATTTCCGGCAGCATTGCCGAGATCCTGCATGGAATCATTGCCAGTGACAGCTGCGCCTATTGCTCCGAGGAGTGATAATCCCACTTGGATTCCGGTCCCGGCCTTGGCGGAATTCTCCCCGTGGTCAATGAATGTGATGTCATTGACTATCATGAATGTCTTGCCGATAAGGTCAAATCCGGCATCTGCCAGCATTTCCCGGCCTCTCAATGACGCATCCGCAGCCTCTATGCTCTGCCATGAAGCATCATAATACCCCCGGTCCTTGATGAGTTCGACATCAAAATATCCCGTCTGAGGGTCGCGGTCAAACCATTTTGCGACCATTCCCTTTGCAATATCATTGGCTTCGATGAATGTCCCGATATCAGCTATATTCGGGTCCTTTTCAGTCCCGCGCACCTTCTCCTTTACTTTTTTTGCCTTATAGTTGCTGCTTTCGAATGACTTGATCTGGAGATCGTGATTATTGAACTTGTCAGGCGTCTGCATAATCATGAAAACAGAATCGATAGTCGTCCCGTATGCCGCATTGGAATGTTTTACGAGGACTGAATACAGGGAGCTGCGCCTGTAATCATCTATCTGTTCATTCGCAATTACTTTGACTTTTTTATCCTGATCTGCGACAGCTGTAGTATCCTGAGACTGTGCATATACTCCGGCAGAAAGTGCCAAAGCAGAAAAAAGGAAAATGATTTTTTTCATCGGTGCAAATATTTAGTTTATCATTATGATACGCATCATCATGCGGGTCAAGGTCGCGGTCAGTACACTTTGGCCTAAAGTTACAAAATAATTTTGAAAAAACTGATTTTTTTGTGAATTTTGTATATATGAATCAGTTTGAACAGAATTATGCAAATGGGTTCATGGCTGACATCATGGCCAGGAATCCAGGTGAGAAAGAATTTCACCAGGCAGTAAGGGAGGTGCTTGAGAGTGTGGCACCTTATATTTTGGCCCATCCATATCTGATGGACATGAAGATTCTCGAAAGGATAGCGGAGCCGGAAAGAGTGGTCATGTTCCGCGTCCCGTGGCTTGACGACGAAGGTGAAGTCCACATAAACAGGGGCTACAGAGTCCAGATGAACAGCGCCATCGGCCCGTACAAGGGCGGCATCAGGTTCCATCCGAGCGTCAACCTGAGCATAATGAAATTCCTTGCCTTCGAGCAGACATTCAAGAACAGCCTCACTACCCTGCCGATGGGCGGGGCAAAGGGCGGCTCTGACTTCAATCCGAAAGGAAAATCCGACAACGAGGTCATGAAGTTCTGCCAGAGCTTCATGACTGAACTCCAGAGACATGTCGGACAGGATACGGATGTGCCTGCCGGTGACATCGGTGTCGGCAGCCGCGAAATCGGATATATGTTCGGCCAGTACAAGCGTCTCCGCAATGAATTCTCGGGGGTACTCACAGGCAAGGGCCTCAGCTGGGGAGGAAGTCCGCTCAGGCCGGAGGCGACAGGATACGGCACATGCTATTTCGCCCAGTCAATGCTCGCCACCCGGGGAGACGGGTTCGCAGGCAAGAAAGTGGCCATTTCAGGCTCGGGGAATGTGGCCCAGTATGCGGCAGAAAAGGCTCGGCAGCTCGGGGCGAAAGTCGTGACGATGTCTGATTCAAACGGCTTTGTATATGACCCGGACGGCATCGACGAGGAGAAACTGGCGTATGTGATGACTCTGAAGAATGTCTACAGGGGGAGAATCAGAGAATATGCGGAAAAGTATCCACACGCACAATACTTTGAGAATCAGCGTCCGTGGGGTGTCAGATGTGACATTGCCATGCCTTGCGCCACCCAGAATGAAATAAATGCGGATGAAGCCAGCACGCTCGTCGGCAACGGATGTATCTGTGTGGCAGAGGGAGCAAACATGCCTACGGAGCCGGGAGCAATCGAAGTATTCCAGAATGCAAGACTGCTCTATTCTCCAGGAAAGGCTTCGAATGCCGGGGGAGTAGCGACTTCAGGCCTTGAGATGACACAGAATTCAATCAGACTGAAATGGACTGGGGAAGAAGTCGACACACATCTTCACCGCATCATGAGCGACATTCATGAGACCTGCCTTAAGTACGGCACGGAAAAAGACGGATATGTCAACTATGTCAAAGGAGCCAACATTGCCGGATTCATCAAAGTGGCGGATGCAATGATGGCCCAGGGACTTGTCTGAAACCGTCTGAGAACCAATTGCTATTCTTCCGCCAGCTTTGACTTGGCATAGTCAAGGGTCAGGACAAAAGTCTTTTTGCGCGATGACGGCGCCTCATACATGGCGTCCGTCATGATTTTCTCGCATATTGAACGCAATCCGCGGGCACCCAGTTTGTTCTCTATTGAAGTGTCGACTATGAGGTCAAGCACTTCCGGCTCAATCTCGAGATTCAGCCCGTCAAGTTCGAACATCTTCTTGTACTGCCTGACTATCGCATTCTTCGGCTCTGTGAGTATTCTCAGGAGCGCCGCACGATCAAGGGTGTCGAGCCATGTGATGACAGGCAGCCTGCCTATTATTTCCGGAATCAGCCCATACGCGCGCAGGTCCTGGGCGGATACATATTTAAGGAGATTGTTCTTGTCAATCTGTTTCTTTCCGGAGGCGCCGAATCCTATGACCTGAGTATTGAGACGCTGTGCAATGCGTCTTTCAATGCCTTCGAAGGCGCCGCCGCAGATAAAAAGGATATTCTGGGTGTTGACATGTATGAATTCCTGCTCCGGATGCTTTCTGCCCCCCTTCGGCGGCACATTGACAACATTCCCCTCAAGGAGTTTGAGCATCGCCTGCTGGACACCCTCCCCCGATACGTCGCGGGTAATGGACGGGTTGTCGCTCTTTCTCGCAATCTTGTCTATCTCGTCAATGAAAACTATTCCCCTTTCTGCCAGCGCGACATCATAGTCCGCCTCCTGCAGAAGGCGGGTAAGGATACTCTCCACATCTTCCCCGACATATCCGGCTTCTGTCAGCACTGTCGCATCCACTATGGTGAACGGGACATTCAGAAGTTTCGCGATGCTCCTGGCCAGCAAAGTCTTGCCAGTTCCTGTCGGGCCGACAAGAAGGATATTGGACTTTTCAAGGTCAAGGCCGTCTGCCGCATCTGCCGCATCTGCCGCAAGGTTATGGTTGATACGCTTATAGTGATTATAGACAGCCACGGACAGTACTTTCTTGGCGCGTTCCTGTCCGATGACATACTGATCAAGATAGTCATGTATCTCCTTGGGCTTCATCAGCTTCTCTATCTTGCCATGACTCTGCCCGCGAACAGGCTCCATGCTGTGGAGATAGTCGCTGCAGAGCTTCACGCAATCGCTGCAGATGGAAGATTCCATTCCTTGCAGAAGTATCGGCACCTCATTCTCGCTTCTTCCGCAGAATGAACAGTACCTCATGCCGTCGTTTATGTCAGATTTCTTTTTGGCCATCTTTTACCGGTCAGTCTCTTTTCCTTTTCCTGGAAAGTATTTCGTCAATCATACCATAGTCAAGAGCCTCGGATGCATTCATCCAATGGTCCCTGTCGCCGTCAGCAATGATTTTATCCAGAGGCTGCCCGGTATGGTCAGAAATTATCGAATAAAGCTCCTTTTTGATTTTAACTATTTCCCTGGCGGCAATCTCTATGTCAGAGGCCTGTCCCTGGGCTCCTCCGAGAGGCTGATGAATCATCACCCTCGAATGAGGGAGAGCCGAACGCTTGCCCTTCGTGCCCGCACAGAGCAGGACTGCTCCCATAGAAGCGGCCATTCCGGTACATACGGTACAAACATCAGGCTCGACGAGCTGCATGGTGTCATAAATGCCAAGACCTGCCGACACTGACCCTCCGGGGGTATTCATGTAGATGGTTATGTCCCCTGCATTGTCTGTCGACTCCAGAAACAGGAGCTGCGCAGTGACAATATTTGCGACATCATCGTCAATCGGCACTCCGAGGAAAATGATTCTGTCCATCATCAGACGGCTGAATACATCCATCGAGGCCACATTGAGCTTCCGCTCCTCTATAATGGTCGGATTGATATATGCATCGTATGCAGAACTGTAGCGGTGTACAGTCATTGGACTGATGCCCAGCTCGGCACTCGCGAATCTGTCAAAATCTTTTCTGAAAAATTTGTCCATATCCCCTTGCGGCAATGCTATTTCAGTTCACGGAACTGCTCTACTGTCACCCTGGTCTGCCCGAGTGTGACAACATCCTTTACTGCAGCTATCGTCTTCTGGTCCTCCACCTGCTCAAGGACTCTTCTGCTCTCATTTTCCTGAGAGAGTATTGTCCTGGCATATGACTCAAGCTGTTCGTCAGGGACATTGCCTATTCCGTACATCGAGAACTGATATGCGGCAAATGCCTTGGCGCTTGCCATGAGATCCGCCTGCTCTACCTTCACCTGATATTTGTTCATGAGAAAGTCCTTTACCATGTGCCAGCGGTAATCCTCAAGGAACATTGCGAAATCCTTCTCGATTTCTTCCATAGTGAATTTGCCGTCATTGGCTACGAATACCCATCTCTTGAGGAATTTCTCAGGAAGGGCTATGCCGGCTTTCTTCACGAGATAGTCCTTGATGTCTTTGCTGAAACGGAATTCAGCCTCCTGTGCATATTCAGACTTGAGCCTCTCCTCTACCTTGGCGTCAAATCCGGCTTCGTCTGTCACGACACCCTCACCGAAAATCTTGTCGAAAGTCTCCTGAGTCATCGGAGCGGGAACAAATGTCTTGACATTGCGCACCGTCATCCTGAACATCGGGTCAAGCCCGGCAAGCTCTTCTTTCTTGACCTTGAGCATGGCTGCCCTGTCTGTCTCGTCAGTGAATGCCTCGTTGACATTAACATCAATGGAGTCATCTTTCTTCAGTCCGACAAATGACGGTCTGACTGCATCGGAAACGCTTCTGAGCGACACATAAGTGCCCTCTACCTTAGTCTCCCCCTGCTCGAAGTCAACAATTATGAAATCCTCCGGCTTTGCTGCGTCCCCGTCCTCGAGGGAGCCGTACTGCTTGAGAAGATTTTCCTTCATCTCTTTCCTGGCCTCATCGGACACTTCGATTTCATAATACGGAATCTTGTCCTCCTTGCCGAGTTCAAGCTTGACTTCCGGAGTCGTGGCTATATCGAACTTGAATGTAAAATCCCTGCCGTTTTCCCATTCGGCAGAAGGCTGGTCTTCGCTTGGAAGAGGCTCGCCAACCACCCTGAGGCTGTTCTCCTTGATATAATTGTTGAGAGTCTCGGCAATTATATCGTTGACGGCATCCACGAGAGCCGACTGACCGTAGATTTTCTCTATCAGCCCCATCGGAACCATTCCCTTTCTGAATCCTTTGATTTCCGCAGTCCTCCTGTGGGCATTCAGCCTTTTTTTCCTGCGGTCAGCATAATCTTCGCTTGTAATGTCAAGTGTGAGTTCAATGTTGAGGTCGTCGACCTTGTTCTGTGATATATTCATAATTTTAAAATTTTATTTCCTGTGAAAATGCAGGCCTCCCCGCGCCGGAAAGCCTGCAAAGTTATATATTATGCAACAAAAATCAAAATCAGGCCAGTTCCTGCTGCTCCTTTCTTCTCGGATATGCCACACGGGCATGATATATCTGCTGCAGATAGTCTTTAAGCACTCCCTTGACCAGATTAAGTTCCTTGAGGGATATGTCGGCCTCCTCGAACTGTCCGTCGTCCATCTTGGCCTTGACAATCCGTTCCACGAGATCGGAGATGCTCTGGTGAGAATAATCCTTGAGCGAGCGGGATGCAGCCTCGATTGCATCGCACAGCATGAGCACTATCTGTTCCTTAGTACTCGGCTTCCTGCCTTTATAGAAAAAGACATCTGCCCTGGAGGGGTCTCCTCCGGAATTAAGGTACTTGTTGTAGAAATATCCCGTACTGGTAGTTCCGTGATGGGTTACGATAAAATCTTTCACTACCGACGGCAAACCATATTTCTCTGCTATGGCCATACCGTCCGTAACATGACGGGTAATGTCTCTCGCACTTTCCTCAGGGCTCAGACCGTCATGATATTTTACTCCCGGGGTCTCATTCTCGATGAAGCACTGGGGATTGCTCATCTTGCCGATGTCATGGTACAGGGCGCCGGCCCTGACAAGGGCGACATTTGCTCCGATGGAGCGTGCGGCGGCATCGGCGAGATTCATGACCTGAAGACAGTGCTGGAATGTGCCCGGTGCCTTCGTGGCCAGTTCCCTGAGCAACTTGTTGTTCGTGTCACACAACTCGATGAGGCGGGAATTTGAGACCAGCATGAAAATCTTCTCGAAAAGATATATCAGAGGATAACCGGCCACAGACAGCATAGACCCTATGAAGAGGAAGAGTATTGTCTGATAATCCCGGAACCCCCTTATCTCTCCGTCTATGAGTTTGAATGCAAAATAAGTGACAAGCAGTGACAGGAAGACAAAAAAAGCCATGATGAACTGCTGCCATCCTTTGTTGAAATATGTAAACGAGTATATGGCGACAGCCCCCGCCACAAGATACATGACGAACAGCTCGATTCCGTTGTGTGAAAATACAAGCAGCGGAATCAGAGAGACGACATATACCGGATATACTACCTTGTTTCTGAAAAATGCAGTAAGATACAGGGCAAAAAGTGTATATGGCACGATATATAGCAGACGGGGATCTGTCTTCGCGACGGCGAATGTCACAATGGCAGACAGGCAGACGACCGCAAGTATATATGCATATTTGTTGAAGCTGGAGAAAATTCTCGCATTGGAATAATATATGGTAAAGAATACCAGAGTGACAATGGCAAGAGAAAGCAGGATATTGCCAATCCACAGGAGGGCCATCGGACCATTGTAGCCGACACTGCTTTCATATTCTGCCTTATAGGAATCGAGCAGCTGCTCAATTTCTGCGGTGACCGTCTCACCCTTGGAGACAATCAGCTGGCCGGCAGGCACATATCCTGAAGTCGGCGACACATAGTTGACAGACTCCTCATGCACCAGGTCGGTTGTCTGCTGGTCAAAGATAAGATTAGGGACTATCAGATCAAGAAGACCGGACGCGGTGCACAGAGAATCGGCATTGCATCCCGGCACCAACTTCCGGATACCGTCATAGAAGAAATTCCGGGCCTGGGAGATCGTGTATATTTCAGACGGGGGGACAACTGCAGCTCTTCTGTTCTTCTGGACATATATCACCTGCTCGCTTTCCGGAATGTCTTCACTGAATTCAGGGCGTTCAGCAATCACCCCCTTCGAATACACGCTGTCTATGAAAGACACTATGGACTGCCTCAGATAGTCATAGTCCCCGAGGTCCACCAGTGCCGCAGCATCCTTGCGCTCGCTTGCGATATTCTCGGAATATCTGTAATAAGGAGTCACGCTTGACACGGCCTCGTCCCTTTCCCGCTGAAGTTCGTCAGCGGTCTTGAGTACCGGAAAATCAAATTCTGAGACAAGAGTCTCATACATCCACGGAGAGCCTTTCTTATAGTCGTAATTGAACTTTCCGCTTCTGGGCATAAAGAGCAGGAGCACAAAAAATAGGATGGCCAGAGGAAAATAAATCCTTGCTGCACGCATAAATTTGCTGTTATCCATGACTCATCTGTTGTTAAAGAGGTTCATACTTCACCGGAACATATTCAAACTCATCCGAGATGAAGGCATAAATATCATGTTCATTCATAAGGGAGACAATCCTTCGGCTCAGGCCTGAGGGAATCCCCGGGCCGGAGGTTGCTGTCAGCACAAGCTCATTCCTGAAAATTATTGAGGAAAGCACGAACTGATGTATTGTCGGGGCATACAGAGGATAAAATTCCGTCACATACCTCATCATGCTCGCCGGCATCCCCACAGTTCCGGCCGAATGCAGAATGTATGTCGCAGACCCGGCCTTTCTTTCTGCGATGCCCGCTGCCAGAGACTTCTTGTCGGCCATATTCTTTCCGGACATCAGGAACTCCGAATCCCGTACAAGCCTCTCTGCATTGTAGGCAAGGGCATCCGGCTTAAGCTGGGCCTCAATGAACTTTTTCTGGGACATCAGTATCGTATTGAAGGGATAATCCCCGAATTTCCTGTTGTAGGCGAGAGAAAGATCTACGCTGAAGGGCTTGAGTGACAATGTCGGAAAGAAGCGTCTGAGATTGACGGACAATGCCGCGACCACATATTCCCCGCGTCCTATCCGATCGCCATACTCCTGATGAATTGCATGGGAGACAATCGGAGAAATGAATGTCTCGGGAACATCCGCATAGTCTTTCGCACATGAGCGCAGACGGGAAAGAGGAATTCTTATCTGTACTGCGAGGAAATGGCCGGAAACATTTTCTGTTTCAGGAATATTGAATGCCTTTGCATCCATGTACCAGGCCGGCCTTGACGCAGGAAAATCCTCAATTGCGCCGAAAGGGTCATCCTCGGAGACTCTTGTGACACCGTCTTTCATTCCCCTGACACTGCCGTCATTCTCCACCTCGTAACCGGCCAACTGTATATACCTGAAAATAACAGATTTGGCAAATGCAGCCATCCCCTTTTCATCCAGCAGGGAGGCATGCACATCAAAGCAGACAGTCTTGAATGCACAGGATATCCTGAAAAGACAGTCATTCTCTCCGCCGCCTATCGTGCCGCCGCCACTGACACCCGGATAAACATGTATCCTCGACTCGTCCCGGACAAAGGCATATCCGGAAGACAAGGATGAAAGCCGAACCCTCAGATGAGGGAAAAGTACTATGACATCATTGGCCGCATCCTCAAGGATCTGCCTGTCGACATGCATCGTAAGAGTCACGACAAATCTCGGCACAATCCCGGGGAAAGTCGTTCCTGAATAGAGGCTGAGGCATCCGCCCACGGACGGGGCCGACAATGTTTCCGTTTTCTCCATCAGACTCTCATTTATGGAACGGACTGCCCGGCTCCTTTGCCATATAACTGAACTCGAGCCTGTCTGTCAGACGAGGAAGAATATTATGCATAAATACAGTAAGCTTGCCTATAGGAGTAAGTATCACCTCACTTCTTCTCTTGCGGAGTCCTTTGGCAAGATGCATCGCGCATTCTTCCGCAGTCATCATCTTTCCTTCGTCGCGCGGGGTTTCGCCCTGACTGCTTCCGTCCGCGGTGAGGGCGGCATTGCGGACATTCGATGCGGTGAAACCGGGGGCAAAAATCATAACATGCAGTCCATCATATAGATGCTCTATCCTCAGAGTGTCAAGAAATCCCCTGATTGCGTATTTTGACGACGAATATCCTGTCCTGCCGGGAAGTCCGGCGAAACCGGCTATGGAGATGACACCGACAACCGATCCCCGGGATTCAAGAAGATATGGCAGGGCAAACTTCGTGCAGTACACTGTTCCCCAGAAATTCACATCCATAAGAGTCCTGATGACAGACAGGTCAGTATCCCGGAACATGGCCCGCATGGAAATGCCGGCATTGTTGACGAGAATGTCTATCCTGCCGAATTTCTCAACCGTCTTCTCCACAAGGGTCCGGCAGTCGTCTTCCCTGGATACATCTGTCCTGACACACAGGATTCTGTCCATGTCATCCGACATTTCTGCCGCCTGCGCAGTCAGCTTGTCCATTGACCGGGCCGCGAGGGAGAGCTTTGCGCCGAAGGATGCAAATAATTTGGCAGAAGCCAACCCAATTCCTGAGCTGGCTCCTGTTATGATAATCACTTTGTCTTTAAAGTAAGATCCGTTCATTTCATGAAATCAGTCGTGGATTGCCATATCAGGAATCTCGTCCCCTTCATATTCTCCTCTCTTGAGCTTTGCCACAACCTCGGAGAAAGTCTTGAGCGTGTATTCCACATCTTCCATCGAATGTGCCGCTGTCGGTATGATACGGAAAATAATCATACCCTTAGGAATGACAGGATAAACGACTATAGAGCAGAATATGCCATAATTCTCCCGGAGGTCCTTGGCAATATTGGTGGCTTCAACCACACCGCCCTTGACTGCCACCGGAGTGACACAGGCTTCTGCTGGACCTATGTCAAGTCCCATGTCACGGAATCCTTTCTGAAGCGCCCTGGTGACGGTGAAGAGTTTCTTGCGGAGCTCATCTCCCTCGGCACTCCTTATGATCTCGAGTCTCTTGAGTCCGCCTTCCACGAATGCCATCGGGAGTGACTTGGCATAAATCTGAGAGCGGAGATTATAGCGGAGATAGTCTATGATTACCTTCGGGCCGGCAACAAATCCACCGATTGAGGCCATGGACTTCGCGTATGCTCCGATATAGAGGTCAACTTCATCCATCACGCCGAAATGCTCTGAAGTACCGCGGCCGTGCTCTCCCATCACTCCGAAGCCATGGGCATCGTCAATGAGGATTCTGAAATTGTATTTCTTCTTCAATGCAACTATCTGGTCAAGTATGCCGAGAGCACCGGTCATTCCGTATACGCCTTCGGTGATGAGGAGAATGCCTCCGCCGGTCTCCTCACAGAGCTTGGTGGCTCTCTTCAGGGTAGCCTCGCAGCTCTCGATGTCATTGTGGCGGTATGTCATTCTCTTTCCCATGTGAAGACGGGCACCGTCAATGAGACAGGCATGTGCTTCTGAATCATATACAATCACATCATGTCTGTCCATGAGTGCGTCGATTGTGGAAATGATTCCCTGGTATCCGAAATTGAAGAGGAATGCATCTTCCTTTTTCTCAAAATCCGCAAGCTCCCTTTCAAACTTCTCGTGGAGGGAAGTATGGCCGGACATCATGCGGCTTCCCATCGGATATGCAAGGCCCCATCTGGCAGCAGCCTCGGCGTCAGTCTTCCTCACCTCAGGATGATTGGCAAGTCCGAGATAGTTGTTAAGGCTCCAGCAGAGTACCGGCTTGCCGTTGAATATCATGTGCGGACCGAGTTCGCCTTCAAGCTTCGGGTACATATAATAGCCGAAAGCCTTCTGTCTGTACTGGCCGAGCGGGCCGCCTGAATCTTTTGCTATTCTGTCAAAAATATCCATAACTGTTGAATTTTGGTATGCGTTAATAATGGTATCGTCAAACTGTCCGTAAATTCAGGCCTCCCCTATGCGTCAATGTTGGCATAGTGGGCATTTTCCTCAATGAATGCCCGTCTCGGCGGCACATCGTCACCCATGAGCATGGAGAATGTACGCTCAGCCTCGGCGGCATTCTCTATGGTAATCTGACGGAGAAGTCTCTTCGACGGATCCATCGTCGTGTCCCACAGCTGCTCGTCGCTCATTTCTCCAAGACCTTTGTATCTCTGCACTGTCACGCCCTTGTCCCCTCCGTTGCCGAGCTTCATGGTCGCTTCCCTGCGCTGCTCGTCCGTCCAGCAATATATCTCCTCACTGCCCTTCTTGACAAGATAAAGAGGCGGAGTGGCAAGATAGACATAGCCGTTGCTTATCAGATCAAACATATAGCGGAAGAAGAATGTCAGGATAAGTGTGGCAATGTGGCTTCCGTCGACATCGGCATCGGTCATGATGATTACCTTGTGGTAACGCAGCTTGGAGAGATTCAGCGCCTTGCTGTCCTCTTCGGTGCCGACAGTCACACCGAGGGCCGTATATATGTTCCTGATTTCTTCGCTTTCAAACACCCTGTGGTCCATCGCCTTCTCGACATTCAGAATCTTGCCCCTGAGCGGAAGTATGGCCTGGGTCATCCTGTCCCTGCCCTGCTTGGCCGTGCCGCCTGCGGAATCTCCCTCGACGAGGAAAATCTCACATTTCTCCGGATCCCTCTCGGAACAGTCGGCAAGCTTGCCCGGCATGCCTGCACCCGACATCACGGTCTTGCGCTGCACCATCTCCCGGGCCTTGCGTGCGGCCTGCCTGGCAGTCGCAGCAAGGATTACCTTTTCTATTATGGACTTGGCCTCACGGGGATTTTCCTCAAGATATGTCTCAAGAGCATTTGCAGTAGCCTGAGACACTGCAGAAACGACTTCCTGGTTGCCGAGCTTTGTCTTTGTCTGGCCCTCGAACTGAGGTTCTGCGACCTTTACGGAAATGACGGCAGTAAGCCCCTCCCTGTAGTCTTCCGGAGCGAGCTGGTCCGCCTTTATCTTGTTGAACAGGCCGTTGGCCTCGGCATAGTTCTTCAGAGTCCTTGAAAGGCCCATCTTGAAGCCCTGCAGATGAGTACCGCCCTCTATCGTATTGATGTTGTTGACATACGACTGGATTTTCTCCCTGTAGCCCGTATTGTACTGAAGGGCAATCTCAATAGGTATGACCTTGTCTGTCTCAAGACATATTGGCTCAGGAATGAGTTTCTCCACAGTGGAATCCGCATCGAGATACTGGACGAATTCCTTCAGGCCCTCCCTGGAATAGAATACCTCACGCCTGTAACCCTGCGAGACATTTCCTTCTGCATCTGTCACTTCGACCGCCTCCCTCTTGTCGGTAAGGGAAAGAGACACGCCCTTGTTCAGGAAAGCGAGCTCCCGCAGACGGTCCGCGAGAATATTGTATTTGTATACTGTCGTGACCGTGAAGATTTCGGCATCGGGATGAAATGTGACGGTCGTTCCTGTATCGGAGGCCTCCCCCTTCACTTCGACTTCCGTAATCGGCTTGCCCTTGGAATATTCCTGGACGAAAATCTTGCCTTCCCTGTGGACCTCGGCGATGAGATGGTCGGAAAGTGCATTGACACAGGACACTCCGACACCATGGAGACCTCCGGAGACCTTGTAGCTGTCCTTGCTGAACTTTCCTCCGGCATGAAGTACCGTCATGACTACCTCAAGAGCCGAACGGTGCTCCTTCTCATGCATCCCCGTAGGTATTCCGCGTCCGTTGTCCGAAACCGTTATAGAATTGTCCTTGTTGATTGTCACTTCGATATGGGTGCAGAAACCGGCAAGCGCCTCGTCAATACTGTTGTCCACAACCTCATACACAAGATGGTGCAGTCCCCTCTCCCCTATGTCTCCGATATACATCGATGGCCTCTTCCTGACCGCCTCAAGCCCTTCCAGCACCTGGATACTGTCCGCAGAATACTGTGACTCCGCATTCTTGTTCACTTCGTTCTCGTTCATTTTCTCCTCATAAATATCAAACGGACAAATTTAGCAATTTTATTACAAATTCAAGCAAATTCCTGCCGTAAAATTGATGCCTGACTCAGCATAGAGCGGAACTCTCTGGACTGTCATGTCAAGCAGATTTCCTCCATGTGCCCAGAAAGACAACTGCCTTGTGAATTTGAACTCTGCTGACACACCGAGGTCGGCATAGCCTGGAATCACGGCAGAGGAATGGGGAAGACTGCCGCCGATGCCCAGGAATCCTTTCCTTGCAGTGGCAAAGCCGCAGTCCACTCCCACATATATCCTTTTGTTCCAATTATATACCATATTGACATACCCGGACAACGCCGCAGGTGCGAATGCGCCGGGATTCCTTCTTGCCGCATCGGAATTTTTCCAGGAAAGAGAGCCGTCAAGAGAAAAATCCTGAGACGTCCATCCGTAATCAAGGGTAAGCCTGAACAATTGGCAGACACCGTATACTGGAGCATAGACAGGCATATCTGCTCCGGACGACATGACGCCGTCAAGAAACGCATTGGCATAATTGGAATATCCGGCATGAAGGTCATAGCTGAACCGGGAAGCGATGTTTCCCCTGAGTCCTATGTCTGCCGAAACCCGTTCGACAATATTGCCCAGAGGCAGGGATGCAGTCCTGTAAATGTCAAAATGCCTGTTATGCCCGAGCAGGTCGGACCAGGTCATGACTTCGTCCCCGCCTCCGGCCTTGAAATACAGGTCAAGATAATTTCTGGCAGCTTCAAAGCTTATGCTTACATCCGGATATACAAACTGAGTGGATGCCATGTCAAAGAGATTCCTGTCGGAAGAGGCCCTGTTGAAGAAATGGAAAGCAAGTTTCACACCGAGATCAAGATCCCAGCGGCCCTTGTCCAGAAGATAACGCGGGGTCACAGAAATATCCCCCGCATATGAATTGAATCCGGGGCCGTAATCGGCCAGATTGAAAGAGACTCCGAGCAATGCCCTGGAATGTGGAGTCAAAGAAGGTCCCATGGACATCCTGAGTCCGAACAAATGCTCCCTGAGCCAGCCGCGGCCGGAAGACAGCCCTGAAAGTTCGGCCTTGTCTTCACCGAAACGATAGCGGAGCGCGGCGTCATAATGGAATTTTCTCCCGGCGGAGCCGTCGGAGCGGATACCCGCCCTGACATCAAGGGCATCAAATCCCCTTGTCAAAGAAGTATCGCGTGCTCCCGCCCCATAATAACCGACATCAAATGTCATGAGTCCGCCTTTCCAGAACCGGCTTCCGCTCACCCCGGCAGAGGAGACCATGTCATATCCGCGGTAATTTTTCCCTTTGCCCGACGGCCTGCCGTCCGACACCGACACCGTCTCCTTGCCTGCAGAGAGGCCGATACTTCTGTATTTCCCGAAATACGACCTGTGGGAGGCGTATACATTCATTCTGAAATTCCCTTTCAGCTGCGGGGACCATACGGCATCAAGGACAGGCTGAAGCGGCCACCCGGCCCCTGCCTTCAGCATGAATGTCCTGCGACCGAAATCAGCAGCGCCGGGAGCCATGTCAAGGACAAGTGGATCAAACGAATATGTTCCTCCATACGGAGAATCATAGACATTGTATTCGAATTCAAGATCAAAATGCTGCAGACTGTCGGGGACAGGCATTGTCTGCACCGGCTTGTGCACTTCCGCAAGCTTACCCTCATACTGTCTGGTCACTTCCACAGTCGGGTCTATATTCTGCGCCAGGGCAGTCTGCCGGGACAAATTTAATGCTGCCAATAAGATGGCCGGCAATATGCGGTATATTATTTTCATGTACATTTTCATTACATTTCGGCAGTTCCCTGCTGCATTATTTCCTTGAGTTTACTGATGCGCAATGACACATTGTCGGCAATGTCATCGCCTTCCCCGGAAGGCTGGTACCCGTCCCGGATGCTTTCAAAGGTTGCCATTGCCTGGTCATATTCACCTCTGTCCACAAACGAATCCCCGAGGACCAGGAACGACTTCGCCAGCCAGTAGGCCTGTCCGTGCGAGGAGTCGGAGAAAGAATATACCCGGGTCTCCAGCTGGGCGAAATCCCCGCGGTCATAGCTGTCAAGAATCATAAGATAGGCCGATTCCGCGCCTTCAGGAGTAACCGGGTCCGACGCAAGGCCGGCAAAGATGGCATAGGCATCATCCCTCCTGCTTAAGGCGAGGCATGACTTGGCCTTGATGAATTCTGCCTCTCTCCTTTCATCGGCATCAGACCGGCTGTCCGAGAGCACGGAGTCAGCGCAGGAAACCGCCTCTGAGAACATCTCCGCCCTATACGCAGACCGCATCATTCCCATCTCGGACAGATGTATATTATTGTCAATCACTGCTATTTCCGACAACGACCGATAAGCCTCGTAGGCCCTTTCATACCGCTGCATACCATATGAAAGTCCCGCAAAGTTCAGACAGGCAAGTTCCGCATAGGAACCCTCACCGGCATCCATGACCTTGGCATAATAGTCGCACGCACGGTCAGGCTTTCCTGTTTTCCTGTAGCATTCGGCCATATAATAATAAGCCTGCGGAATTTTGGCGCCGTCAGGATAAGCCTCAATGTATGACTGGATGGAAACAATGGCCTTCGGGTAATTTTCGGAGAGATAAATCTGCTCCGCGGCATTGAAAATCATCATTTCCTTCTCAGACTCAGTCTTGAGTGATGACCTGCCTATTCGGGCAATATATTCAAGATAAGCCTGGGGATTGTTCTCAGACTGGCAGACCGACTCTATGGCCAGCAGGGCATCATCCGCATAGCCGGAAAGGGGAAGCTCTTCAACGACTTTCCTGTAATAGCGCAGAGCAGCCTCATTGTCGGACCGGTTACGGGATATCATGCCCAGTTCAATGAGAGCCCTGGCGATGAAAATGCTGTCCCTTGATGAGGATGCAAGCTTCCGGTAAGTATCGGCCGCAAGTTCCTCCTTTCCGGAGACAAGATATGAACGGCCGAGTTCAAACATGGCCTCCGGATAAAACGGTGAAGAAGAATCGGCCTCCGCCGCATTGCGAAGAAGAGCCACCTTCCTTTCCTCATCCCCTGCAAGACCGTATGAGACCGCAGCCTGATAATACGGATAAATGTCATTGACATCAAAATATTCTTTTCTCACCTCATCGTATGATGCCGCCGCTGCAGCATATTCCTTCTGCATGAAAAGACAGTCCGCATAACGGAGCATGGCATCTTTCCTCCATGTCAGCCGCTCACCCTCAAGATATTCAGAGAACCATCCGGCGGCAGAAGAATAGTCTTCTTTCTTAAAATGGCAATATGCTATTCCGTACGGAATCATCCAGGACTCATCCATTCCATAAAGTGCGGAAATATTGTAGAGCCTGGTATAGAGGCCAAGTGCATCGTCAAATCTGTCATCCCTGTAATAAGCCTCAGCCAGCCAATAGCTTGACATCTGATTGAAAGTATCCCGCCTGTCAGAATAGTACACCGCAGCCTTCAGATACGGCACTGCATCCCTCCATGCCCCGGCAGAAACGAGTTCGGATGCCCGCAGATAATTGGCTTTCATATAATTGCTCTTCATCACAGGATCCAGTTCGTCTATGTTGTCGTAGGCTTCTACAGCACCAGCATAATCATGTTCCTGCAATGCCGCAACCGCCATATAGCTGTAGATTTTCTCCGACTTGCCTGCATCCGGATATTTTTCGAGGTAGCTGCGGAAGACAGACCTGTCATTGTTCAGGTCAAATGAAAGCTTTGCATAATTGAAGTATGCATCTTCCGATATGTCCGGGTCATATCCGGCTTCCGCCGCCGCCCTGAAGGCATCAAGGGCGGAAACCTTGTTTTTTGTCCTGATATAGCTGTAGCCCAGCTTGTAATTGGCTACCTGACCGACGGAATCGCTTCTGTCAGTCATCATCGAAAAATTGTCTATTGCTCCGGAAAAGTCACCGACAGCATAGAGCAGGGACCCGGCATAAAAAAAGTCTGAGCGGGAGGCCGGCCGGGCGCTGCCGGAGTTTCCGCCATAATATTTTCTTGCCTCCCCGGCATTTCCCTGCACAAGGAAAGACTCGGATATGAGCCTGTTCAGCTTCGGCAGGCATTCCTCTGGGACTGTCCCGAGCAGTTCAGGTCCTTTTTCTATTACATACCCGTAGTCCTTGAGCATGAAGCGGCATTCCGCCAGATAGTAGAGGCTCATCGCAGAAAACCTGCTGTCGACCGAGGACTTTTCAAACCATCCGGCTGCTTCCTGAAAATTTTTCTGACAATAGCAGATATATCCGGCCATATAGCACGAAGCGGCCGTATAGTCCGATTTGCCCGCCGATGAAAGTTCCGAAAAACGCTCAAGCGCGCGGGACATTTCACCGTTTTCATAATCACAATACGCCCTCTTGAAGCGGCATTCGTTTCTCAGGCCTCTCTCCAGAGACTTCAGGGAAATGGATTCAAGTATTTCTGACGCCTCACCGTAATTCCCTGAATCAAACAGATTGAGGGCATCAGCATATCTTATCCTGGAGGAGACGGCGGAAAAAGGGTATTTCTCAAGGTACGGACCGGACAAGTCCCGATATGAAGGAAGCCTCATCTTCACGGCGCAGAGCACTGCATAGCCCCGGGCCTCGGGATTATCATATTCTGCGTCTATCCTGCTGAAACAGGACATTGCCTCCTCATACATTCCTTTCTCATATATGAACATCGCCTGCCTGAATGCCCCCCTGAGGCCTGTCCTGTCCTGCGGGCAGGACGGCGGCACATTTTCCGGGCATGCCGCGGCAGCGGAGCCCGCGAGAAAAAGGGCGGACAAACATGAGGCGACTGCACAAAACAGTTTCATCATATCAACAAATATTTTTACAAAAGTAACTATTTTCCTTATTTTTGTAAAATATATGTATGCATGACATGGAAAGCAGAGAAACAATCATATCATTCGACAGCGCCGACATTGCCGGCGGCGACAGCATTGTCATCTACGGACTCAATATGAAGGTATACAAAGGCGACTTCATATATATTGTCGGCAAAGTCGGGACAGGCAAGACATCCGTCATAAGGACAATCATAGCCGAGAACAGACTTGCCGGAGGAAACGGACAGGTCTGCGGCCATGATCTGAGAACCATCAGGGAAAAGGAGATACCTTTCCTCAGACGCAGGATAGGAGTCGTATTCCAGGATTTTCAGCTTCTGATGGACAGGAATGTCGAGGAAAATCTGCGGTTCGTCCTGAAAGCCACCGGATGGAGAGATGAAAGGGAAATGGACAGGCGGATAGCCGAAGTCCTGGATGCGGTGGGACTCAAGAACAAGTCACACAGAATGCCGCACCAGCTTTCAGGAGGAGAGCAGCAGAGGGTTGCAATTGCCCGGGCACTGCTCAACCGTCCGGAGGTCATAATAGCCGATGAGCCGACAGGAAACCTTGACCCGGAGACGGCAGACAACATAATGGGGCTCCTGTGCAAAATCAACAGGAACAACGGGACGGCAATAGTCATGGTGACGCATAACCATTCCCTTGTGGACAAATATCCCGGAAGAATAATGGTCTGCGGAAATGAGGCCTGCACAGAAATGGACATCACACAAGAAACAAAGGGTGAAGAATGGACAGAGCGGAAAGATACAGAGGCATAACCGGATGGTTTTCCGAAAACATGCCGTCTGCAAAGAGCGAACTTCAGTATGACTCCCCTTTTCACCTTCTGATAGCCGTGATACTTTCGGCCCAGTGCACGGACAAGAGGGTGAACATGCATACGCCGGAACTGTTCAGGAGATTTCCGTTGCCGGAAGACCTTGCAGCCGCTTCTTTTGATGAAGTGTACGGGCTCATAAGGTCAATCTCATTCCCCAACAACAAGGCTAGGCATCTGATAGGGATGGCACGGACTCTTGTCAGTGACTTCGGAAGCAGAGTGCCGGAGGAGCCCGAGAAACTCGTCAGATTGCCCGGTGTCGGAAGAAAGACGGCGAATGTGATAGCCTCCGTAATCTACGGAAAGCCTGTGATAGCCGTCGACACTCATGTATTCCGGGTCTCACGAAGAATCGGCCTTTCAGACGGGAAGACAGTTGAAGCCGTTGAAAAAGACCTTACAGACAACTTTCCTCCGGAGATTCGTCCGGAGGCACATCATTGGCTCATTCTGCACGGAAGATATGTATGCACAGCCAGAAGACCTGACTGCGGAAGATGCGGAATCAGCATCTGGTGCAGAGAATACGAACACAGCATTCCAAAAACTGAAAAGAGATGACATTCACTTCTGAAAACATACTGCTCCTGATGTCAATTCTGATATTCTGCAGTATCCTCATAAGCAAGGTGGGCTACCGCTTCGGACTTCCGTCGCTCCTCCTTTTCCTTGTAGCAGGCATGATATTCGGCACCGACGGACTCGGACTCCAGTTCAATAATGTCGGTCAGGCCCAGTTCCTCGGCATGGTTGCCCTGTGCATCATCCTGTTCACAGGCGGAATGGAGACCAGATTCAAGGAAATAAAACCCGTACTCGGACCGGGACTGGTTCTCTCCACTCTCGGCGTAATACTGACGACTGTCTTCACCGGACTCTTCATTTTCATGCTGTCGGAATGGAAGTCTTTCCCATTCTCACTTCCTCTGGTGACATGCTTTCTTCTCGCAGCCACAATGTCCTCCACGGATTCGGCATCGGTCTTCAACCTGCTCAGCCAGAAGAAGCAGAACCTGAAGAACAATCTGAAGCCGCTGCTCGAACTTGAGAGCGGAAGCAACGACCCGATGGCATACATTCTGACCATTATCCTCATTCAGATGGCGGCGACCATCGGCGATGCCGGCTCAGGGGCAGCAGAGACAGCGGCAATAGTACTGCAGGCTCTGAAGACACTTGCTCTCCAGTTTTCAATCGGAGCAGCCTCGGGATTCCTGATGGGCTACGGCTCGGTATGGCTTCTGAACAGAATAAACCTCAAAAATGCCCCGTTGTATGCCATTCTGCTCATGAGCATCGTGTTCTTTTCTTTTACCGTGACGACAAAGCTCCAGGGCAACGGATATCTTGCCGTATACCTCGCAGGTATCGTCATCGGCAACCACCGGCTTGTAAACAGGAAGGACATATTTGCATTCTTCGACGGCCTGACATGGCTGATGCAGGTAGTGATGTTCATAACTCTCGGCCTGCTGGTCAATCCGCATGAGATGATGAAGGTGGCCCCGGCTGCCCTTCTCATAGGAATTTTCATGATTATTGTCGCGAGGCCCCTGAGCGTGTTCCTGTCCCTGATTCCTTTCAGAAAGATATCTTTTGCATCCAAGTCATTCATTTCATGGGTGGGACTGAGGGGAGCTGTACCTATCATCTTTGCCACATACCCGGTCGTGGAAGGCACGCCTGGCTCTGACATCATCTTCAATGTTGTGTTTTTCATCACGATATTGTCTCTTGTAATCCAGGGAAGTTCAATTTCATTTGTGTCGAAGATTCTTAATCTTGACCTGCCTCTGGAGGAAGGCAGCGCTGAAATCGGATTTGAAGTACCTGAAGAAGCGGGAAAACTCGTTGAAGTGACCATCACAAGAGAGACTCTGTCGAAAGGAAATACGCTGAAAGACCTCAAGATGCCGGAAGGCATGCTTGTGATGATGATAAAAAGAGACGGAAAATTCATTGTCCCGAACGGAAGCCGGGTGCTGAAGGACGGGGACAAGCTCCTCGTAATATATGACAACGACACTCCTGCATAATGGCAATCCGCAAAGAGGACATACTGTCGGTATTGCACCCGATACAATGCGCCCCCGGGGACATTCCAGCCGGATTCAACGACCCGTTCAGATACTCCCCTTGCCCGGCAGTTGCAAGGGCATCCCGGGAAATCATCTCTCACATACATTCAGACAGGACACTTGACGGAATATTGTCCGAAGGCAAGATGCTTGGCGTGCTGATTGTAGAAATTCCGGACGACAAACTGCAGGACGGAGCCGAACAGTTCCGCGAAAGGCTCGCATACCTTGCAGGATTTTCCGGAATCGCCGGAGGCAAGAACCGTCTGCCGGGCTTTGTGCCCCCTGTGCTTGATCTTCTGGAGCCTGAGGGACATTTCAAAAAAGAAGAAGGCGTCATATCAGAAATCAATGTCCGCATCAGGTCAATTCTTGAAAGCAGGGAATATCTTGAGGCTGCAGAAAGTCTTTCGGAAATCAACGGAGGAAAAGCCTCGGCCATGGCTTCATGGAAAGAGAAGATGGCAGAATCGAAGCAGCGGCGCAGGCGCATAAGGGAGTGTCTTCGCGCAGGAGTGATGCCGGACTCCGCAGATACGGCACATTACACGGAAGAGCCAGTCCATGATATGGAAAAGCTGCAGGATGCACTTATCCGGGAAAGCCAGTATGAGAAGGCCTGCCTGAAGAGAATTGCTGCAGAATATGACGCACGCCTCCCTGAAGCAAGGCGGCTCATGGAAAATGCCTCCGGCGAAATACGCAAGCTGAGGGAACGGAGAAAGGATCTTTCAGACATTCTGCAGAAATGGATTTTTGACAATACCATTGTCCTGAATGCCTGCGGCGAGAGGAAAAGCATTGCTGCAATATTCTCAGACCGCGGGCTTGTCCCCCCTGCCGGGACAGGAGAATGCGCTGCACCAAAGTTGCTCCAATATGCTTTTCTGCACGGGCTAAGGCCTCTGGCAATGGGAGAATTCTGGTATGGGAGAAGTCCTGACAATGAAGTCCGGGAAGAAGGCCGCTTCTACCCGTCATGTTCCTCAAAATGCGGTCCTCTGCTCGGATTCATGATGAGAGGGATCGCCCTCTCGACAGAAAATGCCGGGAGGGCGCAAGCCAATGCCTGCCGCGGAATTGGCCAAGAAAGCATAATATATGAGGACGATAGCATAATCGTTGCCGACAAGCCCGCCGGAATGCTGTCCGTTCCAGGCAATACCGGACAGCCTTCATTCATGGAACTGCTGGAAAAGTCATCGGCAGACAGAGAAAGACGCGACAGGAGCAGGATTCTGCCCGTCCACAGACTTGACATGGATACTTCGGGCATCATCATCTATGCCAAGACTGAAGAAGCCCAGAGAAATCTCAGGCAGCAATTCGAGGCCAGAAAGATACAGAAGACATATCTGGCGGACCTTGACATCCCCGAAAAATGGCCGCACCGGGAGGGCGAGACAGGCACCATAAGCCTTCCGCTGGCCCCGGATATCCTTGACAGGCCGAGACAGAAAGCAGACACGGAGAAAGGCAAGAGAGCGATATCTGAATACAGGATTCTTTCCATAAGAGGAAAGAGAGCCTCTGCAGAACTGCATCCGCTCACAGGCCGGACTCACCAGCTTCGTGTCCACGCCGCCCACAAGCACGGGCTCGGAGCACCCGTCATCGGAGACAGGCTTTATGGAAGTGCCGCCTCCTCCGGAAGGCTTCATCTGCATGCGGCTTCAATCAGCTTCGCACATCCTGTCTCCGGTGAAGAGATGCTTCTGGAGAGCAGGCTGAAACCGTTCTGAAAAATTCTTAACTCTGATGAAGAAAGTTTTGTTAAATTTGCCAAAATGCAGATACCGGAAATGAATACAGAAACAAGAGAAATGCTCATCTCATGGGCGGACAAATACAATGACAGGCAATATTTCCGGGAAGATCCGATAGCCTTCCCGACCAGGATGGCGGAACTGTACCGCAGGGGTGAGCGCAGCCTTGCCGATGTGGAAATCACGGCTCTCATAGCAGCTCATCTTGCCTGGGGTCGCAGGGCAATGATAGTCAGGGACAGCACACGGGCAATGGAGGAGATGGACTGGCGGCCGTACGACTATGTAATGAAAGGAGCATACAGGAATGACGGGACAAGTCTTCACAGGACTGTGAAATGGAGCGAATTTGCAGACATCTGTTCAAGGCTCCGGGAAATATTTTCCGAAAGGGAAAGCATCGAGGGGATGGACAACGGGGAAATCAGATGCCGGATATTCGGGCGCAAGGCTGACCCGAAGGCCCCTGACAAGAAAATCAACATGATGCGCAGATGGATGGTCCGGGACGACGGGAAAGTGGATCTCGGGCTGTGGAAGAATTCCGACCAATCAGCCCTGCTGATACCGCTTGACGTACATGTCCACGATGAGGCCGTCGCCCTCGGGCTCACGCAACGCAGGCAGAAGGACATCACCACAGTAAAAGAAATTACCGGAGCATTCGCGGAAATTTTCCCCGGTGACCCGTGCAAGGGAGACTTTGCCCTGTTCGGATACGGAATCACATATCACAAATAACAATATGCCAAGACTCTACATTATCTCCGGATGCAACGGAGCCGGCAAGACGACGGCCTCATATACGCTGCTGCCGGAAATGCTTGAATGCAGCCAGTTCGTGAATTCCGATGAATTCGCCAAGGGACTTGCTCCATTTTCTCCGGAAAGGGCATCAATCAAGGCAAGTCGCTTCATGGTAATGAAAATACGCTATCTCTTCCGGAAAAAGGAAGACTTTGCCATCGAGACCACTCTTGCGACGAGGACTCTGCTCAACACAGTGAGACAGGCGAGAGAAGAAGGCTATAGTGTAACCCTGCTGTATTTCTGGCTCAATTCCCCCGACCTGGCAGTTGCGAGGGTGAAGGCAAGAGTCGAAGCGGGCGGACACAATATTCCGGAAGAAACCGTCAGACGCAGATACAGAGTGGGGCTCAGATACTTCTTCGAAGACTATGCTCCGGTATGCGACAGATGGATTCTTGCAGACAATTCGATTACTCCGTTCAGGGTCATCGCCGAGGGCAGCAGAGACGAAGTCATGAACATCAAGGACATGGAGACATACGAACTCATCCGAAGGACGGCGCTTGAAGAAAGCCCGGACAAATAGAACAGACAGGAATGGACAACAGATATTATCTTGACACTTTCAGAATCACGATACCTCAGCTTGAGATGCTTACAGGCACTGCCCTCGGGAACGGGGGGTCATGGGCAGACCTGTATTTCGAATATTCTACATACAGCGAACTCATGCTCCGTGACGGAGATGTGACTTCAGGAGGATTCCATACTGATTACGGAGCCGGAATACGAACACTCAACGGAGAAAAGACCGGATATGCCTACTCAGAAAGCACCGGGATGAAGGAACTGACAGAGGCTGCAAAAGCAGCATCAATGATTGCTTTGTCACAGCGCCAGTTCACACCGCAAAGTGTCCGTTCGCTTGAAAGCGCCGGACTGTACCCGATGTCATCCCCATGGAGACAGGCAGACCTTGCCGGATTCATTCCGTTCCTCAAGTCGCTCGAGAAGAAAATCCGGAGCCGGGACAGCCGTGTCCTTAAAGTCATGGCAAGACTTGCGGCATCCCAGAGTGACATAATGATGTTCAATTCTTCCGGGGAACTTGCCTGTGACACCCGTCCATGCGGAAGCATAGTGGTTTCCGTCATCTTCTCACAGGGAGGAAAGACAGAAAGCAAATCTGTCTCGCGCAGCTTCCGCATGGGCACTGAAATGGTGACGGAAGCCCTCGCTGACGATATGGCTGCCGATGCCGTAGCCGGGATTGACGAAAGATTTGATGCCAGAAGACCCAAAGGCGGGCAGATGCCTGTCGTGATGGGCGCAGGAGCTTCAGGAATATTGCTTCACGAAGCCATGGGGCATGCCTTCGAGGCTGACTTCAACAGAAAAGGACAGTCCGTATTTTCCGGCAGGATAGGAGAAAAAGTCTGCAGTACGGACATAAGCATTGTGGACGACGGCACCGTCCGAGGAAACCGCGGAGCCTGCAATTTTGACGATGAGGGTGTCGCCGGACAAAAGACATGGATGGTAAAGGACGGCATACTCAATTCATATCTTCACGACAGGATAAGCGCATCATGGTTCAAAACAGCTCCTACCGGCAACGGACGCAGGGAGTCTTTCAGGTTTCATCCTATTCCACGCATGAGGGCCACTTATATGGAAAATGGCACAACCCCTCCTGAGGACATCATATCATCCGTCAAAAAGGGCATATATGTGGATGAGTTCTCCAACGGACAGGTCAAGATAGGTGAAGGCGACTTCACATTCTTCGTCAAAAGCGGAAGACTTATCCGGAACGGAAGGCTCGGGGCCCCGGTCAAGGACATCAACATTATAGGCAATGGACCGAGGGCACTTGCCGATATAATCGCCGTAGGCAATGACCTGAAGATTGACAACGGCACCTGGACCTGCGGTAAAGACCAGAATGTGCCGGTGAGCTGCGGCATACCGACCGTGCTTGTAAAGAATCTGACAGTCGGAGGAGAATGACATGAAAGAGAAGGATGACATGAAAAACATGACAGGACAGGACTCATGGCAGTCCGCAGGAATAATAACAGAGACGGAGGCTGAGGCAGCTGCAGGATGTATCCGCACGGCACTCAATGCAGGAGCCTCGCAGATCAGGGTGTCGCTTGACAAAAGCATAATTGATTCATTTGCATTGCTCAACGGAGAACTTGACAAAGTGACCCATGCGGCAGACAGGTCTGTCTGCCTCTATATCTTCGCAAACGGACGGTACGGGACTTTCTCCACAAATGTATTTGAGAAAGAGCTTCTGCAGGAGTTTGTAAAGAAAGCCGTGCGGGCGACAGGCCTGCTTGCCGAAGACAGATTCAGAAGACTGCCGGACTCCGGAAGGACAGCGAAAGATGCATTGAAAGGAGATGAGGCCGGACTATATGACAGAAGCCGGCATCACATGACTCCCGGACAGAGACTCAAGTCCGCCATGTCCGGGACAATCTATTCGGAATGCCGGCAAGACGCCATGAAGACGGCGAAGGGGGCGGAATACAGCATAATATCAGAAGAATGCGAATACTCAGACTCCATAGACGACAACATCACAATGGACTCGCAGGGATTCCTCGGAAGACATATCGAGACATCATTCGGATACACTTCGGAAATCACCGTCGGGACCCCTGACTGCGGCCTGTTCAGCGGATACTGGTGGGACTCCTCCCCGTTCAAGAGCGGACTCCGAATAGAAGGATGCTCAGAAACGGCTCTGAAAAGAGCCATAAGGCAAGTCGGCCCTGAACGATGCAGCAGCGGCAAATACAATATGGTTGTGGACAGCAGTGTCAGTTCGAGACTCGTCTCTCCCATCGTGTCCGCCCTTAATGCAATGGCCATCCAGCAGCACAATTCTTTCCTTGCAGACAGCCTCGGAAAAAAGATTTTTCCAGAAGGCCTCACTCTGGAAGACAAGGCAAGGACCCCCGGACGGCCCGGCAGCCGGTTCTATGACTCAGAGGGAGTCGCCACGGAAGACAGCCCCGTCATAAGCAGGGGTACAGTCATGGAATATTTCATAAACACATATATGTCCGGGAAAACAGGCATGCAACCGACGACAGAAGGCATATCCCGTCCCGTACTGAGGTCATACATGCCAAACAACGGTTTGCAATCAGCGGAAAAAGAAATATCTTTGCAGGATATGCTCAAATGCTGTGAAGACGGCATCTATGTGTGCGGGTTCAACGGAGGCAACTGCAATCCGACCACAGGAGACTTTTCATACGGCATAGAGGGATTTGTTTTCCGTCATGGAGAAATAGCCGCCCCTGTGAGGGAAATGCTCATCACAGGCAACATGATCCGGCTATGGAACAGTCTCATTGCCGCAGGAAGCGATGCCCGGAAATGCACAAGATGGCAGATACCGTCACTGGCATTCTGCGATGTGGATTTCAGCGCATAAAAGCACGATGACGGGAGACAGAAGGACAGACATAAAGACAGACATAAAGACAGACATAAAGACAGAATACGATGAAAATCGACATTAACAAAGTAGTCGAGCTCTGCTATGAGCTTGAAGTTGACGGAGAAATCGTCGACAGGACCACCAGAGAAAAACCTCTTGACTATATACACGGGACAGGTTCCCTGCTGGAAAAGTTCGAGGAAAACATTGCCGGACTTGAGCCTGGCGGAAAATTCGCCTTCACCCTCACCCCGGAAGAAGGATATGGAGAAATTGACCCGAACAGAATCATAGATCTTCCCAAGCAGGCCTTTGAAGTCAACGGGGTCATTCAGGAAAGTCTTCTTGTGCCCGGGAACACCATTCCGATGCTGAACGGACACGGAGGAGTAGTGCCGGGAAAAGTTCTTGAAGTCAAAGAAAATACGGTGACAATGGACTTGAATTCACCGATGGCGGGCAAGACCCTGAATTTCTCGGGAGAAATCCTGACTGTCAGGGATGCCACCGAAAAAGAGCTGAAAGAAGGGCTTCACGGTGAATATGTACACACATGCTGCTGCGGAGGACATGGCGAAGGCGGCTGCGGGGGACACGAGCAAGGACATGAGTGTCACGGACATGGCGAAGGCGGCTGCTGCGGAGGACACGAGCAGGGACACTGCGGTCACCACAAGGAATAATCAGGTCAGGGGATGTGGCTTGCTCTGGCATTCGTGTCCGCCGCCCTGCTCGGGCTTTATGACACTTCCAAGAAATCGGCACTGAAAGACAATGCTGTTCTTCCGGTGCTGTTTTTCAATACTCTCTTTGCTACAGTCATTTTCTCCCCTTTCATCATCGACAGTGCTGCAGGGACAGGATGGTTTGCCGGGACAGAGCTTGACAGTTCGCCTTATGCCGGGCATCCGGAGACCTCGGGAGCGGAGACAGGAAGTCTGCTGCACGCCCATATGCTGATAATCATCAAAGCCTTCATTGTCCTGGCATCGTGGATTTTCGGCTACTTCGGGATGAAGCATCTCCCGATAACAATCGTCGGACCGATCAATGCGACAAGGCCGGTCCTTGTTCTGATTGGCGCCATGCTGATTTTCGGAGAAAGGCTGAACGGATATCAGTGGACAGGCGTGATACTGTCGCTCATATCATTGTATCTTCTGAGCAGGTCAAGCAAAAAGGAAGAAGTTGATTTCGCGCACAACAAATGGATATGGGCAGTCGCTGCAGCGGCCGTAATAGGAGCGGTCAGCGGCCTGTATGACAAATACATAATGAGTGAACTCAGTCCGATGTTCGTGCAGAGCTGGTACAATCTGTATCAACTCATCATCATGACTGCGGTCTGTGCCATCATATGGTATCCAAGCAGAAAGCACACCACACCTTTCCACTGGAGCTGGGCCATTCCGCTCATCTCCGTTTTCTTATCTGCGGCGGACTTCGCATACTTTTCGGCGCTCAACCAGCCCGACTCGATGATTTCCGTCGTCTCCCTGATACGGAGAGGTTCGGTCTTAGTGTCGTTTGCCTGCGGAGTGATGCTGTTCAGAGAACGGAATCTCAGGGCGAAGGCTCTGGACCTCGTCCTGATACTTGTCGGAATGATATTCATATACCTGGGTTCAAAATGACGGAGACATCGGCACTTGATATCCGGAACAGAAACTATATGCGGAATGGAAGATAAAATAAAAGTCTCGGGCACGGCGGTTGTCATACTCAACTGGAACGGGAAGCACTACCTTGAGATGTTCCTGCCAAAGCTCCTCAAATCCGTAGAACGGATGAATGCTGCAGGCGGAGAGCGCTACGGACATTCGGAGGTCATTGTCGCCGACAATGCCTCGTCAGACGGCTCCATGGAAATGATGGCGGAAAAATTCCCGTACACAAAGACAATCGTCTTTGACAGGAACTATGGCTTTACCGGAGGATATAACCGCGCATACGAAAGGATTGACTGCAAATATTTCCTTCTCATAAATTCTGACATCGATGTCCCGGAGCAATGGCTTGGACCGCTTGCCGAATGCATGGAGGCAGACCCTGCCTGCGGAATATGTGCCCCGAAGCTTCACTCATGGCAGGACAAGGAAATGTTTGAATATGCAGGGGCGGCAGGAGGCTACATCGACAGATTCGGCTATCCGTTCTGCAGAGGCAGGATAATGAAGAAGCTGGAAAAGGATACCGGCCAATACGACACAGAGACAAATGTATTCTGGGCGACGGGAGCATGCCTTATGGTGCGGTCATCAGTATGGCAGGAACTCGGCGGACTTGACGAAAGATTTTTCGCACACATGGAAGAAATAGACATGTGCTGGCGGGCTCAGCTTGCGGGATGGAAAGTCAGAATAGTCCCCTCCTCCACCGTTTACCACATCGGCGGAGGCACCCTTCCGCAGAATTCGCCATGGAAACTGTATCTCAATTTCCGCAACAATCTGCTGATGCTGGACAATAACCTCGCCATGACATACGCACTTGGCATGTCCCCTGAAAAGGCCGTCAGAGAAGCCCAAAGGACAATTTTCGTAAGGATGCTTCTGGACGGAGGCGCCGCAGCAGTATATTTCCTTACTCTCAGATTCAAATATTTCAAGGCTGTCGTGAAGGCACACAAAGATTTCCGAAGACTCAGGAAACACCGGGGGGCAGAGGCTGTATCGGACTACATCAGACAGATTCAGGCAGAAGGCAAAGCACCCGCAGTCACCGGTCTGTACAACGGATGGATGATACCACGGGCAGTCCTTGGCATCCGCATAAAACTTTAAAAAATGGCAAGTTACCTCCAGATAGAAAACATCTCCAAGTCCTACGGGCCGAAAGTCCTGTTTGAGAACATCGGATTCAATATCAACGAAGGGGACAAAATGGCGCTCATCGCCCCTAACGGCACGGGAAAAACTTCTCTGCTGCGGATACTTGCAGGCAAAGACAAGTCAGACTCAGGCGGAAAGATTATCTTTCTCAAGGACATAAGGATAGCCTTCCTTGAGCAGGAATACGGCTTTGACCCGGAGAAAGGCATATTTGACCAGATAATGGCCCACAGCACAGCCTTTACAGAGCATCTTGACACTGAACATCTCTGGGAATACGAAAGACGGGTAAAACAATACCTGACCGGTTTCCGTCTGGCAGATTACGGACAGAAAATGAAGGAGCTCTCAGGAGGGGAAATAAAAAGAGTGGCCCTTGCTGAAATGCTTGCAAGCGAGGCCGACTTCTTCATAATGGACGAGCCGACCAACCATCTGGACATAGATGCCATAGAATTTCTGGAAAATTTCCTGTCGCGCTCCCGCTGTACCCTGCTTATGGTAACCCATGACAGATATTTCCTTGACAAGGTGTGCAACACGATAATGGAGCTTGACCACGGCTCTCTCTATGTTTACAGGGGCAATTATCAGAACTATCTGGAGAAAAGGTCCGAACGCATTGCCAACAGAAATGCCGAGACGGACAAGGTCCGCAACATATTCAGGCGTGAACTCGAGTGGATGCGAAGCACTCCACAGGCCCGTACCGGGAAAGCAAGATACAGGATAAATGCATTCCATGAACTCAAGGCCAGGGCAGACATGACCTTCAGCGAGCAGCATATATCGCTGTCCCATCTGCACGCGACCACGAAACTGGGGACAAAAATCATCAACTGCAAGGATGTGTCGTTCTATTATGGAGACTCATGCTATCTGGATCATTTCTCATATAATTTCCAGAGATATGAAAAGGTCGGGATTGTCGGAAGAAACGGTGCAGGTAAAAGCACATTCATCAACCTGCTGACAGGGAACTATTCTCCTGAAATGGTGTCAACTGATCAGCAGGCAGCCCGCAAGGACGGACAGGGACTGCTGACAGGAGTCATAGAACGCGGCGAATCCCTCAGAATAGGATACTACCGGCAGAGCGGCATCACTTTCAATCCTCAGGACACCGTCCTTGACACAGTCAACGACACCAGGCTTCTGAGCCGTTTCCTCTTCCCGCACGAGATGCTCAACAACCGGATAGAAAAGCTGAGCGGCGGTGAAAAACGCAGACTGTATCTGCTCACGATACTGATGCAGCAGCCCAACCTTCTTATTCTTGACGAACCCACCAACGACCTGGACATCGTAACGCTGAACATTCTGGAAGAATATCTCATGGAATTTCAGGGGACACTCATAATCATCTCCCATGACAGGCACTTCCTTGACAGACTTGCAGACCATCTGTTCGTTTTCTGCGGTAACGGCATTGTCAGGGACTTCACCGGCAGCTACAGCGAATACAGGGAATTCATCCGGGACTATGAGTCAGAGCAGAAATCAAGGGCAAGGGCTGAAGAAAAGGCAGCCCGGACATCCGGCGGCACTGGACTGAGAAAGGACAGGAATGCCGGGGAAAGGAACTCGGCAGGAACAGGCGGGAACTCCGGGAAGAGGAAGCTGAGCTACAAGGAACAGCGCGAGCTTGAACAGCTGGAAAAAGACCTCCAGGGGCTCAATGACGAGAAGTCATCGCTTGAAGAACAGCTTGCCGGAGGGTCTCTTGAATTTGAGGAACTCTGCAAGGCTTCGGAAAGAATCAGCGAAGTGCTTGCTCTGATTGAAGAAAAAGAAAACCGCTGGCTCGAACTTTCATGCTGAACCGGCGGCTGCAACAGTATGTATCCGGATTACCGGCAGGCTGAAATTACCAGCGTATCTGGACAAATGCCCTGAAGCCGGATGTATTGATACGGCCCCCGTCAAAAGAAACATTTCCTTTGCCGCCAAGTCGCTTATAGTCACATGTCCCTATACGGGCTTCCATTCCGACACCTATTTTCCCGAAAGTCAGGGAAGCACCTCCGACGAAAACCGAAGCGTAGTTTCCGGAAAATGTCTTGTCTGCAAGTATTGCGGAAAAAGTTGGCGCATATCGTGCGTATGCTGCGATTGTAAGCTGCTTTCCTGGAGTAATTGTCACTGACGGTCCGACCTGAAGGCTGTATTCCATCCTGTGGAGAGACATTTCAGAATCTATGTAGACTCTTTTCCCGTCTTCAAGATAAGACATGCCCAGCGTCTCTGACGGGAACTCTACCGAATAATTGGAATATGTCACATCAAAGAAGATGGCGTCAAGACCTATGGTAACAAGACGGGCAATCGGCTTCTTGTGGAATGCGTAGGTATGTCCCCGGGTAAGGGAAAATCCGTAATTGTTTCTGATGCCCTTGACATCATCCCGAAGCACGTCTCCTGCTTCATCCCAGACACCTTCAAGGTTTTCAAAATTGAAATTCTCGTCCGACAGCCTTATCTTGTCTGAAAGATAGGAGAAATTCAAAAAGCTCTTCCGGACATACTTCGGATCATCGTCATTTGCTGATGCAGTCTGGCTGAAGCCGGCAGCAATGAAAAGGAGCAGAGATACTGCGAAAATCTTTTTTGTCATATGCTCTATTATTCAGGTTATATATCAGATGCAAATATAGTGGAAATCTCTCTATAAAAACATTCAGCCACAAAGAAAATACAAACGCTTCATACAGACATCACCCGAACAGGTGATTTTTCAAAAAGGTTATCAGAGAAGTCCGGATTTCTTCATCCTGGCCCAAAGCATCACTCCCGCAGGCGCCTGGTTCCGCATAAGCAATTCCTTCATTTTCTCCATATACGGAGCCACATGAGAATAAAACATGCGATATCCTTCGCACAATGCATTCAGTCCGGTCTCTCCTGATTCGGTCCTGTTGAACCGGTGCTTCGGACATTCTCCGCTGCAGGCAAAGCGCCAGTCACATCTGATGCATTTCACCGGAAGGGCATTGCGCTTCCCTATGCCGAACTTTGTCTGTGCAGCCGAAGTCATCATCTCCCGCAGGTCATCCCCAAGTACATTTCCGAGTCTGTACTCCGGATAGACGAAATGGTCGCATGAATAGACATCCCCGTTGTGCTCTATGATTGAATTTCCCCCGCAGGTTTCCGCATATGCGCATGTCCCGGGCATCTCTCCGCACCAGCGTGCAAGGGCGGCATCAAAGATATTCACGAAATACCGGCCGACATCATTCAGCACCCAACTGTCAAAGATATCCGTGAGAAAGCGTCCGAAAGCCAATGCGTCCACTGACCAGCGGGCAATGACAGACCCTTGCGCAGAGGGAGAAACAATATATGGTCTGGCCCCTTTGACGGGCTTTCCATTTTTACCTTCAGGATACTTGACATGTTCGACCACAGGCATGAACTGCATGTAATGGCTGCCGATGCTCTTCAGAAAATTGTAGACTTCCAGCCCCCTGCCTTCGCCGGACTTGCTGACAGCGGTCATCGTATTATAGCTGACGCCTGTCCGGTACAGAATGTTCAGCCCATGCATGACTTTTTCAAAAGTGGGGGCTCCGCCTTTGTCTTTCCTGTATTTATCATGGATATCCTGCGGCCCGTCGATTGAAATGCCTATGAGAAAGTCATTGTCCCTGAAAAAAGAAGCCCATTCCTGAGTGATGAGAGTCCCGTTCGTCTGAAGGGTGTTGCGGACAGTCTTGTCTCCGGCGTATTTCTGTTCAAGGGCAACGGCCTTGCGGTAGAAATCAAGCCCCATGACAAGGGGTTCCCCTCCGTGCCAGTTGAATGTAACTTCCGGCACATCATTCGCTTCAATATACTTCCGGATACAGACCTCAAGCATGTCAAGGCTCATGCGCGGCTCATGTCCGCCGTAGATTTCCGCCTTGTCAAGATAATAGCAGTAATGGCAGTCAAGATTGCACAGGGAACCGGCAGGCTTGAGCATGATATTGAAAGCCAGAGGGCCTGAAATCCTCACGGCATCAGACAATGTAATAGTATCTGAAAATTTCCCTGCCATCACACATTGGTGGAGATGGGCGGACTCGAACCGCCGTCCAAACGCCGCACCAGGCAGCTTTCTACACGCTTATCCTCTCTTCAGTTGTCGGAGCACGGCTGCCGGGAGGCAGGCTACCGTACACTTATCCCTTGAATCTTGGCTGGATTTAAAGGAGTCCTCCAGTGCATCCGGTCTGGATGATACCCCGTATTCCGGACATGACCGGCCTGAAGCCCGGAGGGATACTCGTCGTAGCCGCAGCCTTGGCGGCGACGATTAAGCTAAACTGCTTGGCAGATTAGGCAGCGAGTGCGTAGTTGTTGTTGCCAACTAATTGTTCGGAGACTGAGATTAACGGGCAAGTCCCCTACGCCCGGCGTGCTTACCGTCCGATGTCATGCGCTGTCAAAACCAGAACATCCCCATTGACGATTTGTCTTGTATTTATATTATACAGACATTTCCTTAAAATGTTTCAGAAGCTGCTGAATTTTTTCATGACAGTCTCTGCGGTAATATTTTCATAATGCCAGAGATGTCCCTCCTTTCTCATATCTATTTTTCGTCAGGAGCATAGAGAAACTGGTTCAGAGGCGAAGGATACTCGCAATAATCTTCAGCCGAGAAGAATCTGTCAAGCTCCTCTTTCGCATTCTCCACCGAGTCAGAGGTATGGACGACATTTTCCTGCGAACTGAGGGCATAGTCTCCCCGGATAGTTCCCGGAGCAGCATTTCTGGCATTGGTCGTTCCGGCCATTGCCCTCACTACCTTCACGGCCTCGAAGCCTTCCCAGCAGCACAGGATGACAGGGGCAGCCGTCATGCCGCTGCACAGCCAAGGGAAGAAAGGCTTGTCCTTGAGATGCGCATAATGTTTGTCAAGAATTTCCTGGTCAAGCTGCCTCATTTTCATGGCAACAAGCTTCAGTCCGCGTTTTTCGAATCTGGAGATGATTTCCCCGACCAGTCCGCGCTGCAGAGCGCCTGGCTTCAATATGACAAGTGTTCTTTCCATAACCGGTGTTTTATCAGGTTTACATAAGGCAAATCCCTTTCCTGAAGAATCTTCTTTGGAAAGGGAGTCTGCCTGATTTTCAAATTATTTTACAAACTGCTCCCGGAGCTGTTCTATCTTGGCATCAGCCGATGCGCCTCTCGCGCCGAAATAGAATTTAATCTTAGGTTCAGTGCCTGACGGGCGGACAGAAACCACATCACCCTCTGCCGTGAAGAACTGGAGCACATTGGACTTAGGCAGTCCTGTCTCCTCAGGCTTGTTGTAGTCCACGACCCTTGTCACAGGAACACCGGCAAGCTCGGCAGGAGGATTGGACCTGAGCCCTGACATGATGGCTGCAATCTCCTCAACTCCCGACTTGCCCTTGCGGACGAGTGACACGAGACCTTCCTTATAGTATCCGAACTCGGCATAGATATCCTGGAGAAGCTGATAGAGAGTCTTGCCCTGGTCTGCGGCCCATGCGGCACATTCAGCCACCATGGCACATGAGATAGGGGCATCCTTGTCGCGGACGAACTGTCCGATGTTGAAGCCGTAGCTTTCCTCTCCCCCGCAGATGAACTCGCCCTTGCCTTCATTGCGGCGCACTATGTCCGCTATGTATTTGAATCCTGTGAGGACATTGTATACCTTCACACCGTATTTTTCTGCGATGGCCCGGATAAGTTCCGTGGTGACGATTGTCTTCACCACATACTTGGTATCGTCCAGCTTGCCGAGTTCCGACCAGCGGCGGAGGATGTAATAGGTAAGCATTGACGCGGTCTGGTTTCCGTTGAAGAGCACCATCTTTCCCTCATTGTCGCGGACTGCGATACCGAGACGGTCCGCATCCGGGTCAGTTGCAAGAACAAGGTCGGCGCCTTCCCTGTCCGCCACTGCCACTGCCATCTCAAGGGCAGAATGCTCCTCAGGGTTAGGGGACATCACTGTAGGGAAATTCCCGTCGCTGACATCCTGCTCCGGGACATGGAAAATATTCTCGAATCCGAGTCTCTTCAGGATGGCAGGGACTATGTGCACGCCTGAGCCGTGAAGCGGGGTGTAGACTATCTTCAGATCCTTGTGTCTTGCCCTGGACTCAGGTGAGAGCATGAGAGTAAGAACATCACTCATGTATGCGTCGTTCATCTCGTCTCCCATGGTCTCGATGCCGCCCTCCCTGCCGTCGGCAGTGTATTTCACCATGGACGGGTCTGTAATGGCATTTACCTCGGCGACAATCTCCTTGTCGACAGGAGAAATAATCTGTGCGCCATCGCTCCAATATACTTTATAGCCGTTGTATTCCTTAGGGTTGTGTGAAGCCGTCACCATGACTCCTGCAGTAGCGTGTTTCTTGCGCACGGCATAGCTGAGCAGTGGCACCGGATGCAGGCAGTCATAGATGTACACATGGATGCCGTTGGCGGACAGGACCTCTGCGGTTATCTTTGCAAATGCGGCACTGTTGTTCCGGCTGTCAAAAGACACACACACGCTGCAGTTGCCTCCAGGTACATTCTTGAGAATGTAATTGGCGAGTCCCTGGGTAGCCATAGCCACGACATACTTGTTCATGCGGTTGGTCCCGACACCCATGATGCCTCGGAGTCCGCCTGTACCGAATTCAAGATTGCGGTAGAACGCATCCTCAAGACCCGCAGGGTCAGTTTCCATCAGTCTTCTGACCTCATCCTTGGTTTCCTGGTCATAGTTTCCTTCAAGCCAGCTCTGGGCGACTTCTCTGAAATTCCTTTCCATAATTCTATAGTGTTATCGATTATTTCAAATCCGGTGGTTTATGATTTCATTGTCAAATCGTACAAATATAACAAATATATCTTGAAATTGTCCCTTCACGATTTAAAATATGTATCTTTACACCATTAAAAGTAAATATGACTGCTTTCAGGGATTTCATACTTGAACATGCCGAAGACGACACGGCGGCACTGCTTCTTGCCAGGGACAAATGGCCGGGGATAGACATGTCGCTTGCCGTCAACACCATAGAATCAAGAAGAAAGCTCAAGGCCAAATTGCCGGCATGGTACGGCTGTACAGAGCTCATATACCCCAACACCATATCTGCCGAGCAGTGCAGTTCAGCCGAAACCGCAGCACTCAAGGCTTCTGTCGCCGCAAACCTTGTCGGACAAGGCAGAAAGCCTGGCTTCCGCGGGCGCATTGCAGACCTGACCGGAGGGCTCGGGGCCGATTCCTGCGCCTTCCGGGAAGCCGGATTCAAAGTCCTGTACAATGAGATGGACGAAGCCCTCTGCAATGCCGCAAGACACAATTTCCGGTTACTCGGACACGCCGACATAATCATCAGCAGAAAGGAAGTGAAGCCCGGAGACATATCCGGAATCCTCGGGGACTTTACCCCTGACATCATCTATCTCGACCCCGCAAGACGGGACGGGGCCGGCAGAAAAGTGTTTCTGATGGAAGACTGCCGTCCGGACATTCTTGCGCTTAAGGATGAACTTCTCGGATGCGTGCAGCATGTCATGGTGAAGCTCTCCCCGATGGCAGACATTGAGATGGCCGTTTCAAGGCTTGGGGAAAGGTGCAGGGAAATTCATGTCATCGCCGCAAAGGGAGAATGCAGGGAGGTGCTTGCCGTGCTTGACAGGGACTGGAGCGGAGAGCCTGAATTCCTCGCATGGGAATCTCCCGGCAATCCGTTCACTTTCACCGCCCGGGAAAAAAGGCAGGCGGCAATGAGGCTGGCCGGATGCCCCGGCAGCCTGTCCGGCTTTCTGTTCGAGCCAGGCAAGGCATTGCTCAAGGCCGGAGCATTCAATCTCCTGGGAGAGCGCTTCGGACTTGCCAAGCTGGCGAAGTCGACACACCTGTATCTTCTCTCCGACAATAATGGCGAAAGCACCGGCGAAGGCATCGGCAGTCCACATCATGACGGTTGTTCCACAGAAGCCGCCATAAAAAGACTTCTGGAATTCGGGAAAGTCTTCAGGATAATCAGGACGCTGCCTCTAAGCAAGGCAGGCATAAAGGAAGCAGGAAAGACATGGCCTGGAGCAGATGTCACTGCAAGAAACATCCCGATGACAAGCGACATGCTCATGACAAGACTCCGGAAAGAGCCAATATCCGGGAACAGCTCCGGAATCATCCATATTTTCGGGACAAGATGCGAATTCTCCGCCGGGAAAGCAGACAATCTGCTGATTGTCACGGAAAGAATCACTCGCCTTTCAGATATTTGAGCCAGAACTCACGGTTAGCCGCATCAAAATGCTCTTTCTGGGCGCCTCGGTAGCCGTGCATACCGTCAGGATATATCATCAGCTCGAATTTTTTCCCTGCTTTCTGAAGCGTATCCACCAGCTGGAGAGTATTCTGGAAATGGACATTATCATCTCCTGTACCATGGGTCAGCTTGAGCATGACAGGTTCAGGACAGTGCCGCAAGGCGGCAGTACTGTCCTGACAAGGGGAGCAGCCGTCTTCATCCCCCGCAGGATACTCCGCCGGATATTCCTCCGCATAATTGAGTACGCAGGCTGCGCGGTAACCCCCCGGGTTGTTCTGCGGAGTGTCCATATACCTTTCCGTATAGTGTGAATCATACAGTGACCAGTCATAGACTCCGCCTCCTGCAACACCATAATGAAAATACTCCGGGGCCTGCATCAGGAGCATGGCCGTCATGGTGCCGCCGAAAGAAAATCCCTCAACCCCGATTTTATCCGGCCTGACATATGGCAGGGACTGAAGCCATTCCGCCCATCTGACAAAATCCTTCACTTCACAGACAGTCAGCTGCCGGTATATCTTGTCAAGCCCTGCCCTGCCGTTGTGGCCGGAAGCCCGGCAGTCGGCCGTGAGCCGGATAATTCCATTCTGAGCCCACCACCGGTCCGTTCCGGAAGGAGTCACCCAGCGGTCGCGCACCATCGGAGTATCCGGTCCTCCGTAGATGTCGACATGCACAGGATATCTCTCGGACGGGTCAAAGTCTTCCGGATATACTATTGCCCCGGGAACAGACAAGCCGTCCTCCATTTCCAGCCAGATTATTTCCGGCAAGAAAAAATCTTCCGGAGAATACCCCGGATATGCCATGTCAGCCACAACGGTCTTATGGCCTTTCATGTCGCATACCGCCACCTTTGTCGGGGTCACTGAATTGGAAAGTGCCGCGGCAAAATATTTACCGTCCGGGGAAAACTGAACATTCTTCACATCGAGTACAGGATCTGTCAGGGCTGTAATCTTCCCGTTTCTGTCCACTTTGTACAGAGTCTGACGCAACGAGGCTCCTCTGTCGGCAGTAAAATACACATCACCCTTCTTTTCATCGGCACGCAGCAGCGCAATGTTCCAGTTTTCCCCTTCAGTGAGGCGTCTGAGTTCACTTCCGTCATAAGACAGAAAGTAAATCTGCTCCCAGCCTGTCTCGAAACTCCTGGCCATATACAGTCCGTCCTTCCCGAAAATCATACCACCGATCCAGTCGAGCCATGTCGGATATTCCTCATGGTAAATGTGCTTTTTCGAACCGTCGGACGCATCCACCCGATACAGATCCAGAGTATTCTGAAGCCGCGGCATCCTGGACACGAACAGCCCGCTTCCGTCACTGCTCCAGAACGGGGTGCCGAAATACTGGTCTTCATGCGGACTGAAATCCGCCCAGACAACTGCCTCTGCGGCAACGGACGCCACATTTCCGGAACAGGTGCCGCCATTACCGTCAAATGCCCCGCGTACATCCGCAATGCCGATTCTGACCTCCGGATTAGGCTCTCCGGCCTTTGGATAACGAGTATTTCTGAGCTTCCCGTCCTGTCCCGACGGAGAATAAATCGGGAAAAGCGGGACTCTTGAATTGTCAAATCTGTAAAAGCCTATCCTGCTGCCGTCAGGTGACCACCAGAATGCCCTGTAGTTCGTCTGCCTCCCGAAAATCTCCTCATAGTAGACCCATGAGGCATAGCCGTTGAGTATAAGGTCACTGCCGTCAAATGTCAGCCTCACTTCTCTGCCGTCAGAGACATCTGCCACATACAGGTCATTGTCCCTTGTGAATGCAATCATCGATGAATCCGGAGACCATGTCATGTTCACCGCACCTTCGGGATGTACCGGTAATGTGCGACATTTTTCCCGGGAAGTCACTCCTGCAAGTATTTTCCCGCTCCGGACATCAAAGGAAAATGCACTGGGGTCTGCGTAGGTGCCGTCATATGTGAAGGCGACTTTCCTGTCCGATATCCATTTCCATGCTGACGGAATTTCCAGGAACCCACTATGTCCCTGTCCTGCATCACCCGCAGGAGAGCCGGCGGCCTGCAGCGGCTGAATCAAAGAAACTGCACCTGCGGCGCACAGCGACACTGTCACAAATATATTTTTTACAAGTTTCATAGTCCGATATATTATGATTTCACGCGAAGAATTCATCCCGGAAATTGACGAGGTAGATTTTCTCGACAGCTCTGGTCATTGCAGTATAGAGCCATTTCAGGTCATCGGCACCGAACTCGTCCTGCCAGAGGGGATTGTCTATGAAAACACATTTCCACTGGCCTCCCTGTGCCTTGTGGCATGTAAGGGCATTGGCATATTTGAGCTGAAGGGCATTGTAATACCGGTCCTCCCTGACTGCCTCATACCTCTTTTTCTTGTTGCCTATGTGGGCATAGTCTTCGTTGACTCCATTGTACAGCATGTTCTGCTGCTCATATGTCAAGGCAGCGCTCTCCGACTCAAGCGTGTCAAGTATCACCTTGGCATTGACCTCAAGTCCGTCATAGTCCGGGAAAGACAGCCTTGCCTGGGCAAAGTGCAGCCCGTAACGGTCTTCGTAGCCTGATATTTTCTCCAGCTTTGCCATATCCCCGTTGGCTATATAGTCAAGGCCTTTCACTTCTTCAAGGAACTGATAGCAGTTCTTCACTATCATGAGCCTGTCTCCCCTCACAAGCCTGTCTTCCTTGAACTGGACCATCGCCCTTATGCCTGCATTGTACTTTATTGCCCGTCTGTTGGACCGGCACAGAATCACAGTCTCATCATCCCCCCACCGGTCATATGCATCGGAGATTTTATCAATGAGTTCATCTCCTCCTATTCTCTCCACATCCGGAAACACCTCCAGGCCAAGTTCGTCCGGAGAGAGAACAGCCTCTTCTGAAATGAGGCTCCGGAGTCTCGTGGCATCTGCAAGAATGCCTGACTTTTCCTTTTGTCTGACTACAGTGACAAGTTCCGAATACGCAGTTCCGCCAAGCATGTCCATGTAATCCGGGGAAAGAGCCGGACTGCAGTCAAGGCCGACAGGCGGAAGCTGGGCGGAATCTCCGACAAGCACAAGCCTGTTGTCCTGTCCGCTGCGCACATAAGACACAAGATCCTCAAGCAGATTGCCGGAGCCGAAAAATCCGGCGGACTGTGTCTGCTGAGAATCTATGCCGATGAGAGACACCTCGTCGACAATATATACCGTATCGTTGTCTTTGTTGGGAGAAAGAGAAAACTGGCCGAAACCGTCTCCTCCCACCGACTTCTGCCGGTATATATGCTTGTGTATGGTACTGGCAGGCTGGCCTGCATATCCGGACAGGACTTTCGCCGCACGCCCTGTCGGGGCGAGAAGGACACACGGACAGCCGAAACCGCGCATTGTCCTTATGACAGCCGCCATTGCAGTAGTCTTTCCCGTACCGGCATAGCCGTTGACTACCATTATGTCATTGTCATCTCCGGCAATGAAGCCTGCAATGTTCCGCAACAGGGCATCCTGACATGAAGTCGGTTCATATCCGAGCGAGCCGACGAATTGGGAATATAGAAATCCTGCCCTGTCCATTCCAGATGTCCTCAAATTAATTCCGGGGGACAAAAATAATATTTCTTCTGAAATTATTGCTTATATAATTTAATTGGCTAACTTTGCAAGACAGGATTTAATTTTTAATTATTCTAAATTACTGAAACATGAAAGATCTGAAAGGCACAAAGACCGAAGCCAATCTTCAGGCAGCATTTGCCGGTGAATCCCAGGCACGCAACAAATACACTTACTATGCCTCAAAGGCGAAGAAAGACGGTTATGTTCAGATAGCCGAACTTTTTGAGGAGACTGCCAACAACGAGAAAGAGCACGCAAAAATCTGGTTCAAGCTTCTCCACGGCGGTGAAGTGCCGGAGACAGAGGCCAATCTGCTTGACGCAGCGGAGGGAGAAAACTACGAATGGACAGACATGTATGCCGGATTTGCCAGGGAAGCACGCGAGGAAGGCTTTACGGAAATCGCTGTTCTTTTCGAGAAAGTGGCAGCCATCGAGAAGATGCATGAGGAGCGCTACCGCAAGCTCCTTGCAAATGTCAAGGAAGGACTCGTCTTCTCAAGGGACGAAGACATGGTCTGGGAATGCAGCAACTGCGGACATATCGTCATCGGCAAGAAAGCCCCTGAAATCTGTCCTGTCTGCAAACACCCAAAGAGCTACTTCAAGATTCACGCGACTAATTTCTGATTAGTCTCCCCCGCTTAAATTCCGGCACCGGAAGACATGCAGGGACAAGATAAAAACAGCGGTGGCCCCAAAGTCAAGGAAACGACTTGAGGTCACCCTTTTTATTATGCCAGAAAAGCTCTGTCGAGCTCCGGCTCGCCCCTGACGAATGAATATGGCTCTGCCCTGCGACCATCTGATTTTGTCTCCAAGGGACGATTTGCTGACAATAAACTGCTGCTTGATGATACTTTTTTGCCATAATTGCTAACTTTGCAGAAACCTATAAAAATACATTGAAAAAACATATTAATTCATACCACAAAATCATGAAAACACAACATTTTCTAACCGCCGGATTGATTGCACTTGCGGCAATCTTCATCTCCTCCTGTTCTTCCACTGAAAGTTATGTGAAATACATTCCGGAAGACGCCGATTTTGTCTGCTGTGTGGATGCCGGCAATATCGTTTCCAAAAGCCGTATTGCTGACAACAATTCCGCCATCAGGACTTTTGAGAAGTTTTTCAATTCTTATTACGGGGACGATGAGATTGGAGAATGCGTCAAAGCCATACTTGAAAATCCGGGAAAGGTCTCGGGCCTGAACCTCAAATCCAAAATTTACCTGTACGGCACTTATGATGCCGAATACGAGGAATTGGAAGGATTGAATATTCTGTTCGGCATCAAAGACCGGGAAACACTTCTGGACAACATTTCTACCCTGACCTATGGGGAATTCGAGTTCGATGAAGCCGACGACTACATATATTACTGCGATTATGAGACTGCCGTCATCCTTTTCAAGAACTATGGCTATGTCTATTATGACGTGGACGGATATATGAAGGATAACGAGCTTGATCCGGACGAAGTCATCGAGGGCATGAAGCAGAAAGACAATATAAAAGGTGTGCGTTCGTTCAAATCCGCAGCTTCTTCCGGGACGGACGTCTGGGCATTGGCCAATACCGGAGAACTTCTTGACGACCTTATGGCATCAGGAAATCTCGGAGACATCAATGCATTTGAAGACTACGGTGTGACTGTACCTGATTTCACGGATTCGTATGTCTATGCTACCGCCTTGTTTGAAAAGGCTGCCGTCAAGGTTACTGCGGGCATTGATTTTCCGGCCAAGGAACGCAAGCGTCTGGAGAAGGAATACAACTATATAAATACTATCAAGGGAGACTACTTCAAATATTTGTCGGAAGATGCTTATGCGGTGGTTGCCATGAATCTGGACTTCAAGGAATTCCTTTCCAAGACAGGAATCATCGCAAGCCTGTCTTTGCCAAGCATAGTGGAGGATGTCCTGAACTCATTTAAAGGAGAAATAGCAGCCAGCCTGAATGACTTGGATTTGGATTACTATGATAATCCTACGGAAGTGGATGCTACCATTGTGGCAGCAGTCGACAATGATGAGTTCCTTGATCCTGTGAACAAGATGATAGGCGGCTCGGAGACCGGGGACAATACCTATTCCGCAGAAGTTGATGAGGATTTGAATCTATATTATGGAATAGACGGGAAGGATCTCTATGTTTCCACATCATCTGATTTCAAGAAGGGCATGAAGAAGGAGGATGACAATTTCTCAAAGAAAGGAAGCAAGGCAAAAGGCAACTATTCGTATGTGGGATTCAATGTCAGCCAGTTGACCAAACTGTTTAAAGACGATGCCTACGAGGAAGACTTGGCAATGCTTGCCCCGGTTGATTTTGTCTACATGGTACAGCCTTCGATGTTTGAATGCGAGATAGTTGCCGAACTTAGCGGCAATAAGAATGCTTTGGAATCGGCGGTGTCCGCCCTGCAGGATGTCATAAACATGAATTATTGATCCGGCATCTGATTGTGTCTGATGAATACCATCGATATCGAAAATCTGTATCCGGCCTATTTCGATTCCGATGATGCAGCAGGCTCGGGGCTGTGGAATACGGAAAGGACATTTGAGAAAGGCAGGACATATCTTGTAAAGGCGGCTTCCGGTCACGGGAAGTCGTCCTTTTGTAATTTTCTGTTCGGTACACGGTCCGATTATTCCGGGAAAATATGTTTCGACGGTACCGATGTCAGGACCCTGGGCGTCCCTGAATGGAGGAATCTGCGCAGGAAATCGCTGAGCCTGATGTTCCAGGATCTGGAGCTGTTCCCGGAACTGACAGTATATGAAAACATTGTGATAAAGAACAGGATTACCGGATATTTTTCGCCCGGGCGTGTGTCCGAACTGCTCGCCATGCTCGGGCTGAAAGACAAGTCGGAGCGTCAGTCGGCCACGCTGTCACTCGGCGAACGGCAGCGCGTCGCCTTCATAAGAGCATTGGCCCAGCCTCTTGATTTTCTGCTGATGGACGAACCTGTGAGCCATCTTGATGCGGCCAATGCGGAGAAAATGTCCGAAATACTTGCGCAGGAGAGAAGCAAACGGGATTTCGGCCTGATAGTCATGTCGTTGGGCAATCAGCTTCCCATGGATTATGATGAACTGATAAATCTTTGAGGGCATGAGACTGTTGTGGAAAATAGTACGCAGACATTTGAGATTCGGCCAGCTGGCCGGATATTCTCTCAGCAGCATCGTCGGAGTTTCGATTCTGTTGTTCGGGATCTGCTTTTATTCCGATGTGTCCCCTCTGCTTGTCGGAAATTCTTCATTGGCCGAAGGTGACTATGTTGTCCTGACGAAGACGGTGACTCCGCTGAGGTCTCTGAAAGCGGGCAGAGGGAATACTTTTTCTGATGAAGAAATCAGGAAATTGGAGGCCCAGGGATTTTCCGATGAAATCGGAAAATTCAGAGCATCGGATTTCAGCATATATGCCGAGGTGTCCATAGGCGGGATGGAGATGTCCACTGACATGTTTTTCGAGTCGGTGCCGGACGGATTCGTCGACGCTCCGGAGGAATCATGGAGTTTTTCTCCCGAGGACGGGAATGTGCCTGTCATCATACCGAAAAACTATCTTGATCTGTACAATTTCGCATTTGCTCCGGCTCAGGGCCTGCCGCAGATGTCCGAGGAATTGATAAAGTCGGTGGATATAGTCTTCCGTATTTCGGGGAGGCAGTCGGGAAAATTTACCGGACGGATTGTCGGTCTTTCAAACAGAATCAATACCATTCTCGTGCCGGATGATTTCCTTGCCTATGCCAACAGGACCTACGGCTACGGCCGGGAAATGCAGCCTCTGAGGCTGATATTGAAGACAGACAACGCCGGGGAAGCCGGTTTCGTGTCATTCATGAATGAGAACGGCTATATGGTATCCGAGGGCAAGGACGCCACGGGCCGAGTCGCACTTTTCCTGAAGGCCGCGCTGGCGATAATGGCTGGAATCGGACTGCTTATCAGTGTCATTTCACTGGTTATCCTTGTGCTCGGCACATATCTGGTGGTCGAGAAAAACCGCACTTTCCATACTATCCTGTTCAATCTCGGATATTCTCCGTGGTCGCTTTCCCTCCCGTATATCATCGTCGTTTCCGTTGTCAATTTCCTTGTGGCGACGGCTTCGACGGCGGTTGTCGGGATTGCCAGGAATATATATTCCGACAGGCTCGACGCCTTTTTCATGGGTGGGCCCCTGAGGGATTATTCCGCCATGTATCCAGCGGCTTTCGCCGTTTTTGTAATCATGGCAGCCCTGGCTTCACTTCTTATTTACCGCCGCATAGCCGACATCTGAAATGGTTACTGAAAATGAGCGGAGGGACGAGCCGTTCCGTCAGGTTGCGAGGCTATTTTTTCGTTGTCAATACCCCAATGACATTGATGATGATATAGAGCACAAAGACAAGCAGCACAATCATAGACCAGTTGAGACCGAGCAGGAGCACAAGTACCGCAGAGACAGCCATTGCCCCGACGAATGAGATTCTCATCCTGTACAATGGCGTATTCTTCTGTGTCCCCTTCTTGATTTTCATTGAAAACATCGGCAGCTCCGAGATCATGAGCACGGAAAGTATTGCGGAAACAAGCGGCACAAAAACCTTTCCTGATGCCCACACGGTCAGAAAACTGTTCTGGTCCTTCAAAATGTAATATGTCAGGGAACCGCATATCATTGCGCTCGCAGGTGTGGCCAGACCGAGGAAATTCTCGCTCTGACGGTCATCCGTATTGAATTTTGCAAGTCTTAGTGCAGAGGCCATGACTATCAGCAGCGGAATATAGCACAAGAGCCCCGCATCAGGACTCATGACCATCATCACGCGGTACAGCATAAGGGACGGGAGAAGTCCGAAACTGACAAGATCCGCAAGCGAATCGAGCTCTTTGCCGACAGAGGAATAGGCATTGAGAGCCCTTGCCGAGAAACCGTCAAAAAAATCGCATATTGCAGCAAGAAGCATCAGCAGGAACGCTGTGTCAGACTCACCGCTGAAAACACAAATCACACCCAGAACTCCGCACAGGAGGTTCATGGATGTGATTGTATTTGGAATATGTCTTATAATGTTCATCAGTGAACTCCTTTGACATTCAAAGATATTTCCGATACAGAGGGCAACGGGATGCTATTTTATGCCGAGCTTCTTCCTGATGTCCTTCGGAAGCGCATCCTTGTGGACAACAAAGTTGATGGTCTTGTATCTCACAAATGCATCTGAGACATACCATATCCCCTTATATTTGCCTGCATCGCCCCATGAATTCTTGACCATGAAGTACATTGTACCGTTCTGATCTTTCGCGATGCCGTAAATCTGCATGCCGTGGTCATCTGTAGTTGTCTTCCTGTCATATCCGTCCTGTCTCATATCCTGGGTGATGACCTTCTCCTCAGCAGCAGCTGCTGTCTCTGTTTCGGGCTTCTCAGAGTCCTTGCCCACCCATTTTTCCTGGTCAGAGCCGCCGGCAGGGGCAGGATCCACATCCGGAACAGTGCCGAGCCCGTTCCTGGTGAAGCCTTTTTCGCTGACATCCGAGCCCCATGCGATGGTATAGCCGTTTTCAATGGCATTGTACATTATCCTCATCATGTCATCAAGCGGCACATTATAGGAATAGTCCCATCTCCAGTTGTCGCAGACTTCAACCGGGAAACTGGTCCAGAACGGATGATGGGTAAAGGATGTGATTGACACATAGTCGTCAGGATTGATGCCGAGCCAGTCCCTGTAGGATTCTGCCGTATATGTCACTCCGTCCACAGTGAATTCCTGCGGTGCCTCTCCGAGATAAGCCTTCAGGATGCCGTCAAGGCCGTCAAGCCATGCTGTGGTAAGGGTCTTGTTCGGATTTTGCACAATGGCATCCGCATATCCCTTGAGGGCTGCATCCATCTCGAAATGCTCCGGCTTTTCGGTACCGTAGTTCAGTCCGGGCATCACTTCCTGCGGCACAATGCCGTAGTCGCGGATGACATGGAGCACATCCCCGAAGGAACTTCCTGCCGCGAAATTGAGATGCCCGTCAAGACGCACATATTTTACTGCCCTGTCGTGATACGACTTGGAGACAACAAACATTTCTGACAGGTCAATGTCCTCATACCCTTTTGTCCTCATGATTTCCGACTCAAGGAATGAAAGGGCTGAAAAACACCAGCATGTGCCGGACCTGTGCTGGTCCTTGATGGAAGAAATGGGATTTTCCTTCACGACAGTGAATTCATACTCCGGAGTCTCTTCTTTTTCCTTGTCCTGGGCAAAAGCAGGAGCCGCGGAAAAAAGGCAGATTGCAGCTGCAATAAACATTCTTTTCATATCTGTATGTATTTTATAATTATTATCGGATTTTTTCACCGTCATTCTCCGGAGTTGCATGAAAGCATCTGCCGGAAATCTATAGGAGCAGCCTTGAACCCGAGTTCCTTTTCTGCCTTGGTGGTATTGTAGTGATTGTTGATCATCAGCATCGTGACATTGCTTTTGGAAAGTTCAGTCGATATCCCCATCCTGTGGAGCATGTCGCCCAGTGCACCCGCAGCCCTGAGGATGCAATCAGGGACAGTCACAAGCAGAGGATGCCTGCCGAGAGCGCCGGCGGCATCTGTAAAGAGTTCCCTGTAGCTGTAGTTCCGGCCAGTTATCAGATAGTTCTCACCGTTGCGGCCCCTGCGGTATGCGAGCACCATTCCCCGGGCAGCCTCCTGGACATCAATGACATTCTTTCCGCCCTTAGGGCAGAACACCACCGGGGACTTCCGGACCATATTGAAAAGCCTGTTGGAGCCTTTGTCCGTGCCGTAGCGCCCGGCCATGAAAGTCGGATTGACTATCACTATGTCTATCCGGTCCGTGTACGGCAGTATAAGCCTTTCCGCCTCGGCCTTGCTGACGGCATAGTGAGAAGCCGTAAAAGGATACATCATCGGCTTGCCTTCGGCGTCTCCATATCCTATGGCATTCGCAGTGCTTACATACAGAAATCTTTTGAGGCCGTGTGCAACAGCGGCCTTCACGAGATTTTCCGTGGCCTCGACATTCACTTTCCTGAATTTCTCATAGTCATTTTCGCCCTGCGAAGTCATGGCCGCCACATGAATGATTCCTGAACATCCGTCCATCAGCCGGCCCATGGCCTCAACATCCTTGAAGTCACATTCCGCCAATTCAAGGTTTTCTCCTCTCGGACCATGGTAACGGCTCAGATTCCTGACAGTGCCGACAACTTCATATCCGTTCTTGAGGAGTTCCCCGATTATATTTGAAGCCAGCATGCCGTTGGCTCCCGTTACAATTATTCTTTCCATCTGTCTGCTTACGCTATTATTCTATATCAGGCCCTGGCATTTCAGTTCATTGGACATCTTCCTTGTCATGACCGAAGCCCTTATGCCCTCAGGAATTACCTTGAGCAGGCATCTGCTGAATTTGTTGGACAGACCGCATACTATTGTGCCTTTTCTTCTGAACATGCCGTCGACGCATTCTTTTGCGACGGTTTCAACAGGGACAGTCAGAAACCTGCCTATCCATCCCTGGCTTCTGATTCTTTCCGCTATATCCGGACGGGTAGCCATAGGGCCGAGCAATGCCACGCTCACGGATACCGGAGTAGACTTGAGTTCATTCCTGAGTCCGATCGAGAAATACCTGACAAAACACTTTGATGCCGGGTACACAGTCTTGAATCCGGTCGGAGTAAGAGATGCAAGGGAGGAGATATTCAGGACAAAAGAGCTTTTCCCGTCCATAAGATTGGGCAGAAGCTCATGTGTCATCATTGTTGTGGCACAGGCATTCAGGCGGATGATTCCTGTTATGTATCGGACCGATGCCTTCTCAAATATGTCTGTTCCGCCCATTCCGGCGTTGTTGATGAGAATGCTGACTCTGTATTTCCTGTTGATTTCGGCAGTAAGGTCCATCAGGCTGGACATGTCAGTGAGGTCCGTCTCATAAAAGACGCTGTCGGTGCCTTTTTCCCGGCACATTGTGCACACATCCTCAAGCCCTTCGCCAGGCAGGGAGATGAGGATGGTGTTTATGCTGCGGGATGCCAATTCAAGAGCGAAGCATTTCCCCAGGCCGGTACTGGCCCCGGTTATGACCGCATATCCGTCAATACCCGTATTTCCCGTCATATTATTCATCAAATAACTTTGCATGCCTGTGTCATGGACGGCATGTCCGGACATCAATTTTAAAAAATCTGACAAAAGTATATAAAACCGGACAAAAATAGCATAAATTGCCCTTATATCAAAATCACTTGCCTGAGACCTGTGCCCACAGTCGAAGAGACTACGGACAGTCTTCCCGAAATATGCTTCACCAGCACCTCCGTAAGGCTCTGCAGCATCCCGCTTCCGGTCAGAAGGCCTCCGAATGTCACAGAGCAGACAATCAGGAAGACTGTACTGAGCATGCCTGTCATTCCGCGTGTCGCTATCAGCGAATCTATGTCCGGATTGCCTGTGCTGACGGCAGTCCTTGCTTTTCTTTGATTTAATAAATTTACAAGACCTTACCTGAGCTTGTTGTGCTCAAAATGCGATCTGACATAACAGAAGAACCAGACCACCCCGGCTGCATTGACGGCAAGTGCAGCCCAGAAAGCGCTGTGGTACCCGAAATGTTCAGACAGCATGCCTCCGAAGAGTACTCCGAGCCCCACGCCGGCATCCCATGAAGTGAGTATGGACGAATTTGCGGTGCCTCTCTGGCTGTTCCCTGCCAGATTGATGAACATGTTCTGAAAAGCCGGATACATGTGTCCGTTGCCGAGTCCTATGATAAAGGCCGAGGCATAATATCCGACAGGATTGTGTACTGCGGCAAAAATCAGATATCCGCAAAGCGAGGCGACGCATCCTACGGCAGCATTGTAGCTGACCCTGTTCTCCCGCAGCGCCTTGGCTCCGGTCAATCTGGAGACAATCAGCCCTACAGCGAACAGAGTGAAAAATATTCCGGTTCCGCCCGTCATTCCAAGTTCTTCCTTGCCGTAAATGGCCACATATGTGGACACCACCCCGTAGCTGAATGAATAACAAATCATTGAAAGCGCCTCACTCCAGCCTTTCAGCAAAAAGAACCGGTCAAGGGAAATCACCTGCTTTTCCGGACGAAATTCTCTCGGAGAAAGTTTTACAGAAGCGTCTATGAGCAGGCCCGCGAAGGAAAATGCCGTAGAAATCCAGAAAAGAGCCTGGAAATTGCCGCTGAAAGCATGCAGCAGATATATCGCAAGAACAGGGCCGAGGGCGGTTGCAAGATTGTTGCTGAGACCATAGTATCCGATTCCTTCCGTCCGTCTTGATGACGGGAGCACATCTATCGCCACAGTGCTTGCCGCTACGGTAGTAGCCCCGAACGGAGCACCATGCAAAGTCCTGAATATCGTGAACATTGTCAGCGAGCCGGCGACTATGTATCCGAAAAACAGCAGGAAGAAAAAGAAATTGCACACCATCAGCACTGCCTTCCTGGGACAATTGTCCACAACATAGCCGCTGAAAGGCCTTATCATCAGAGCCACAAGCGTATACCCTGCAAGAGCCATCCCAATCGTGTCATTTGCCGCCCCGAATCTTTCGCTCAGATACAGGGGAAGCAGCGGCACAATCAGCGTAAACGAGAAGTTGAGCAGGAAATTTCCTGTCCAAATCTTGAGATAATTGCTGTTCCAAAGTTTATCTGCCATCACCAATACTGCCAAAGCGGGCGCAAAGATACAAAATAAAACATTCCGGGAGCGGTCAAGACAAAAAAAGCAGGACTGCCGAGAGGCAGCCCTGCATATGGAATACTGAGGTATCCGGAATTATTTTGCGATGACACGGGCCATTTCGCAGACTTTGTTTGAATAACCCCACTCGTTGTCGTACCATGAAACGACCTTGACGAATGTAGGGTCGAGCTGGATACCTGCCTTCTCATCAAAGATGGAAGTGTGGGAATCACCGCGGAAGTCAGTTGAAACAACAGACTCGTTGGTGTATCCGAGGATGCCTTTGAGCTCTCCCTCTGAGGCCTTCTTCATTGCAGCGCAGATTTCCTCGTAAGTAGCCGGTTTCTCGAGCTCCACAGTGAGGTCAACGACTGAAACGTCAGAAGTAGGGACACGCATTGACATACCTGTCAGCTTGCCGTTGAGCTCAGGAAGGACTTTGCCCACAGCCTTTGCAGCACCTGTTGATGAAGGGATGATGTTCTCGAGGATACCGCGGCCGCCTCTCCAGTCTTTCTTGGAAGGGCCGTCAACTGTCTTCTGAGTGGCAGTTGCAGCGTGAACTGTAGTCATGAGGCCTCTCTTGATTCCGAATGTCTCGTGAAGAACCTTGGAGATAGGGGCAAGACAGTTGGTTGTGCAGGATGCGTTGGAGATGATGTCCTGGCCTGCATATGTCTTGTCGTTCACACCGTATACGAACATAGGTGTGCTGTCCTTTGAAGGAGCTGACATGATGACTTTCTTGGCGCCGGCCTCGATGTGCTTGCGGGCTTTCTCGTCAGTAAGGAAGAGACCTGTTGACTCGACAACTACATCAGCACCCACTTCGTTCCATTTGAGGTTTGCAGGATCCATCTCAGCTGTAAGGCGGATTTTGTTGTTGTTAACAACAAGGTAGCCGTCCTCAACTTTTACCTCGTGGTTGAATCTGCCGTGTACTGAATCGTACTTGAGCATGTATGCCAGATACTCCGGATCGAGAAGGTCATTGATACCTACGACCTGAATGTCGTTTGCGAAATTCTCGACTGCTGCACGGAAAACCATACGGCCGATACGGCCAAATCCGTTAATACCAAGTTTAATCATTGCTTTAATATTTTAAAAGTAAACAAATTTTCAGCTACTCTGAATAAATAATTTCTGTTTCCGGCGCCTTATGCCTGCAAAAACGGTGCAAAAATAAATAAAATAATGAATATTCCACCATATTTGTCACAAAATAAAAATAATGCGACAATTTGGCAGTACCATTGTCTGCCATCCGGTATCATCCTCTGTCAAAGAGACAATAACATTCTCATATCCTTTCCTTGATGATTCCGGCGCGATAAGCCTGAAGCAGTTTTTTCAGGTCCTCGATCTGGACCATGAGTTCCCTTCCCTTGTCTGTGTCCTTGACCAGCATGCGCTGGCTGCTCAGTTCCACAAGCTGTGTGGTGGACTTGATGTCCTGTCCCTCCTCGACCGCCTCCTGGGCAGATGAGAACGGCTCATGCTGCACAAGCTGGAATCCTCTCGAATGGTATACGAGAGTATATCCGGCTATCCCCGTCTCGGAATAGTATGCCCGCGAGAATCCGCCGTCGATGACCATGAGTTTTCCGTTGGCCCTCACCGGCTTCTCGCCCTTTGCGGCCTTCACCGGGACATGCCCGTTGATGATATGCCGGTGCGTGCCCCTGACGCCGAACTCGTCGAGAATCCTGTCGCAGACTTCTTCATTGTCGCGAAGAGTATAGTAGGCGCCCTTTTCCTCCTTGTGCATTTCCCTGTCCACGAGAAAATACCGCTCAAATGTGGCCATCTTGCTCTTGTCGAACGCCGGAGAGTTACGGCCGCACCACAGATACCACATGTAATCCACGGCAAAGCTCTTTTCCGGAGAGGTCTTCTCGGCAAAGTAGGCCATCCGCACAAGCTGCCCGACCCTGTCCAGGAGTTCTTTTCCCTTGTATTTTTTCCCGAGAATAACGACTTCCCTGAGGGTACCGTCCTGGTTGAGCGGCATGGAGGCGTGGAACAGCAGATTGGAATTGCATACATTATACATGCATCCGTACCTGAAAATACATTTGATATGCCGGCGGAGCTTCTCGCTTCTGGTGAATGACTCATGCAGCTTGGCCACCACAGCCTTTTCTTCCGGGGTAAGCCTGTACGGATCATCGGGACAGACTGTCGGAAAGAAGCACGAAATCATCTCATAATCCCTGCCGTCCATCACGAATACTTTCCGCTGCCTGTCAATATGCTCCAGCAGAAGACGATCCTCCATCCCGAACTCGGGGCGGCGGCGGATAATCTCAGCCTCAAGCTTGAACTGAATGACACTCACAGCCTTATGCATCTGAGCCAGAAGACGCAATGTCTTTTCGTCAATATGGACATTTTCATCTTCCACCCTCGGTCCGAATGAAGTGCACGGGTCATCCGCATATGTTTCCATGGCAAATGTCGCCAGAGGCAGGAGATTTATTCCGTATCCGTCCTCAAGGACAGAATGGTTGGCATAGCGCATTGCAAGCCTGAGGACATTGGCGATGCAGGCATCGTTCCCGGAGGCTGCGCCCATCCAGAGAATGTCATGGTTGCCCCACTGGATGTCAAAATTATGATAGTTGCACAGGATGTCCATGATGATGTGCGGTCCCGGCCCCCTGTCGAATATGTCTCCGAGAATGTGCAGTGAATCAATCGTAAGCCTCTGAATCAGATTGCACATCGTGATGATGAAGTCGTCGGCCCTCAATGTGTCGATGATAGTACTGACTATGACATTGATATATGCCTGCTTGTTGGGGTCGGCGCTGCTTTCGTGCAGAAGTTCCTGTATTATGTATGAGAATTCTTCCGGAAGAGCCTTGCGGACCTTGGACCTGGTATATTTCGAAGATACATTCTGGCACACCTTGACAAGTCTGTTCAGAGTGACTCTGTACCATGACTCCATATCCTGGACATTCTCCCTTACCAGCTGGAGCTTCTGTTCGGGATAATATATGAGGGTGCAGAGCTCTTTCTTCCCGGACCTGGAAAGAGAACTGCCGAAGATTTCGTCCACCTTTCTCCTGATTGCGCCGGAAGCATTCCGGAGCACATGCTGGAAAGCTTCATGCTCCCCGTGAAGATCAGCCAGAAAATGTTCCGTACCCTTGGGCAGATTAAGTATTGCCTCAAGATTGATGATTTCGGTACTGGCTGCCGCGATGCTCGGGAAGCGCAGTGACAGCAGTTCCAGATAACGCGAATCCTCCTTAAGAACTTCTTCGGATATTCTTTCCATAAGCCAAACCTGTTTTCTTGAAACAAAGATAAAGATAATAGAAATAAAAAGATAATGAATATTCCACTATATTTGTCTCCGGAAAACGATAGGACGCCAGATGGAGATTTTAATTACGAATGACGACGGATACCAGGCCAAGGGAATCAGGGTCCTGGCAGAAATAATGAAAAGATTCGGCAGTGTCACTGTCATAGCACCGAAAAAGCACCAGTCAGGCATGTCAATGGCCGTATCACTGGGACTCAAGCAGATAGCATACAGAAAACTGACAGAAGAAGGACCGGATGCGCCCGAGAACGGAAATGTGTCATGGGCCTATCTTGACGCCACTCCTGCAAGCTGTGTCAAATTCGGGCTCAATACCTGCTTCCTTGACAGGTTTCCGGACGTCGTGGTGTCCGGCATCAACCACGGGTCAAACGCCTCCACGGCATCATGCTATTCGGGGACCCTTGGAGCGGCACAGGAAGCCGCCCTCAACGGCATTCCCGCCATTGGCGTATCCCTGTCCACACTGGATCCGGAAGCTGACTTTTCAGCAGTGGAAAAATATTTCCCTGACATCTTCAGAATGATAATGGAAAATCTTCCGGAGAGAAAGGGCATATACTATAATGTCAATTTCCCGGATATCCCTGCCGATGAGATAAAGGGCATCCGTGCAGGCCACCAGGGCAGCGGAAGATGGATAAAGGAATTCTATCCGTGGAATCCTGACATCTACGGCAGATACGGCATCACGCCGGAAATGCTCGGACAGAAGAGCGAGCCGGAGTGCGAGGACGGAGAGACGCTCTATGTGATGGCAGGCGAATATGTTGACGGACAGGACAATGACTTCAGGTCTGACCACTGGCTGATGAAGGAAGGCTATATCTCAATAGTCGCGCACAATATAGACACCACAGACCGGGAGGAGGTCTCAAGGCTTGAATCTTCAGGCATCGACACGGACTTCCATTAATGACAGGATTCATGAGATACTATATAATTGCAGGAGAAGCATCAGGAGACCTTCACGGCTCCAATCTTATGAAAGGCCTGTACTCCGAAGACCCGCACGCAGTGATAAGGTTCTGGGGAGGCGACCTGATGGACAAAGTATTCAAAGAAAACCATCCGGTGCCGGGAAACGGAATGACGCATGACACCCGGCAGACGCCCTGCAAGACCGAGACCGGAGACAGTCCCGGTTCAGAAAAGCACGGGGAGGGCCTCGTCCGCCATTACAGGGAAGGCGCAATCATGGGATTCTGGGAAGTTTTCACCCATGCCTCCAGGCTCCTCGGCAACATAAAGTTCTGCAAGAAGGACATCCTGAGGTTCCGGCCCGATGCCGTGATTCTCATTGACTATCCGGGATTCAATTTCAAGATAGCGGAATTTGCCCACAGGCACGGGCTTAAGGTATTCTACTATATTGCACCGAAAGTATGGGCGTCGAGGGAGGGCAGAATCAGGAAACTCAAGGAATATGTTGACAAGCTGTTCATAGTATTCCCTTTTGAAATACCGTATTTCAGAAACAAGGGGGTGGATTTCATCTACAGGGGCAACCCTCTTGTCGACGCCATAGACGACTCGAAGGCGGCCAATGAGAGCCGGCAGGACTTCCTGCAGCGCAATAATTTGCCGGACAAGCCGATAATCGCCATGCTCGCCGGATCAAGAAAAGGGGAAATCAGCACAATGATGCCTGTCCTGACTGAATTTGCCTGCAGGATGGCCTCTCTCCCCCGCTACCGGGACTGGCAGTTCATAATAGCAGGTGCCCCGGCAAGGTCGATGGATGACTATGAGCCGTGGCTGCAGAAGCTGAAGGCAGAGGGCACAGGAGATGGTGCAGGAGATGGTGCAGGCTCAGCCCCGGGCATTCCTGACATCAAGGTCATTTTCGGCCAGACGCAGAAAATAGTCAGGAATGCTGAGGCGGCAGTGGTCAATTCCGGCACGGCCTCTCTGGAGACGGCTCTTCTCGGCACCCCGCAGGCAGTGGGATTCATCATGGGAAGCAGAATCACATACGCCATCGCCCGGAAAATAGTCAAAGTCAAATTCATAAGCCTCGGAAACCTGATTGCCGACAGGCTTGTGTTCAAGGAATTCATCCAGGATGACTGCAATGCGGACAATCTTGTCAAGGAAATCCGTTCTCTCATTGAAGACGGGGCACGCAGAGAGGAAATGCTCGAGGGATACAGGGAAATCCGCAAGGCTCTCGGGGGCAAGGGAGCATCCTCTGCAGTAGCCAGGGAAATGACTGCACTGCTGAAGAACTACAACCCGGCATCCGGCAAGGCCGGGGAATTCATCTGCGAGAAGGAAATACTCGACACTATTGAATACGCCAGGATACACAAGAACGACCGGAAGCTCATTGAAAGCATTCTTGACAAGGCGGAAGAATGCCGTGGACTGGACCACAGGGAGGCTGCGGTGCTGATGGAATGCGACGAGCCTGACCTTCTGGAAAGGATGTTCAGCCTGGCAAAGGAACTGAAACAAAGGCTATACGGCAACAGAATCGTGCTGTTTGCCCCGCTGTATCTCTCCGACTGGTGTGTCAACGGATGCACATACTGTCCATATCATGCCCGGAACACCCATATCCCGAGGAAAAAGCTTTCCCAGGAAGAAATCAGGAAAGAAGTGACGGCCCTGCAGGACATGGGGCACAAACGCCTCGCCATTGAGGCCGGGGAAGACCCCGTGCACAACCCCATCGGGTATATACTTGAGTCCATCGGCACAATCTACGGCACGCATCACCGCAACGGGGCCATACGCAGGGTGAATGTCAACATTGCCGCCACCACCGTGGAAAACTACAGAAAACTGAAAGATGCAGGAATCGGCACATACATCCTGTTCCAGGAGACATACAACAGGAAGAATTATGAAGTCCTGCATCCTTCCGGGCCGAAAAGCGACTATGAATGGCATACCGAAGCCATGGACAGGGCCATGGAGGGAGGAATAAACGATGTGGGAATCGGCGTGCTTTTCGGGCTTGACACATGGAGATATGACCTGACCGGCCTGCTCATGCATGCGGAGCACCTTGAGGCGAAGTTCGGAGTCGGGCCGCACACAATCAGTGTCCCCCGCATCTGCCCTGCCGGCGACATCGACACCCGGGACTTTCCGAATGCAGTCCCGGACGAGATTTTCTGCAGAATAGTCGCCGTAATACGGCTTGCCGTACCATATACAGGCATGATAATATCAACGAGGGAGTCTGAGAAAGTCCGGGCCGAAGTACTCGCTCTGGGCATCTCGCAGATCAGCGGCGGCTCAAGGACGAGCGTCGGGGGATACTCCTCTGAAGGACAGGATGAGGACACTGCCCAGTTTGACATCAGTGACAGGAGATCACTGGACGAAGTGGTGGGCTGGCTGCTTGAGCTGGGATATATCCCGAGCTTCTGCACCGCATGCTATCGGGAAGGGCGCACCGGAGACCGCTTCATGTCCCTGGTAAAGCAAGGCAAGATAGCCGACTGCTGTCAGCCGAATGCCCTGATGACCCTGATGGAATATCTTCAGGACTATGCCTCGCCCCAGACAAAGGCCAGGGGAATGGAGGCAATAAACCGGGAACTGGAAAACATCGGCAGCCCGAAAGTCCGTGAGCTCACGGAAAAACACCTCGGAGAAATCATCGGAGGGCAGAGAGACTTCCGGTTCTGAAATTACAACTGGCATTATGGCTGAAAACACGACACCATCCCCGGAAAGGCTGCACATAGTTGTAGTCGGCAAAAGGAACAGCGGCAAGTCAAGCCTTGTGAATGCTCTCACCGGCCAGGCAGCATCACTCGTATCGGATGTGCCGGGCACGACCACAGACCCTGTAAGGAAAGCAATAGAAATCCCGGGTGCCGGACCATGCCTTCTCATTGATACGGCCGGATTCGACGACGATGCCTCCGGTCTCGGCGGAAAACGCATAAAAGCCACTGAAGCCGCCATTGACAGCGCTGACATTGTCATCTTCATATTCACCGGCGGAGACTCCTGCGAAAGAGAATGGTTCGGAAAAATTTCACTCATGGACATTCCGGTGATTCCGACAGTCAATGTCATGCATAAGGGCTGCGGCAATCATGCCTCAGGAAAACAGATGAGTGCCGAAGAAATCACGGGCCGCCCCCCGGTGATTGTGAATGCCGCCACGGGAGAAGGCAGGGAAAGGCTATTCGGGGCTATCCGGAATATCCGCTGCAAGGAAAACCATCATTCTGTCACAGGAGACCTGGCAAAAGAAGGAGACCTGGTGATGCTGGTGATGCCTCAGGACAGCGCGGCTCCGGAAGGCAGGCTGATACTCCCGCAGTCAAGGACAATAAGGGAGCTCCTTGAAAAAAAATGTACTATAGTATGCTGCACACCGGAAGGGATGGAAGCCGCATTGAAGAGCACTGCCGCTGCCCCGCACCTGATAATAACAGACTCACAGGCTTTTGACACCGCATGGAGACTGAAGCCGGAAAGCAGTCTCATCACCTCCTTCTCAATACTTTTCGCCGCGCTCAAGGGAGATGTGCGGACTTTCCTCAAAGGAGCGGAGACTCTGGACAGGCTGACATGCCGGTCCAGGATACTGATTGCCGAAGCCTGCACCCACGCCCCGGTCTCCGAAGACATAGGCAGAGTGAAAATCCCGGCAATGCTCAGGAAAAGATTCGGGGAAGGCATCGGCATTGACATTGTCTCCGGAAAGGATTTTCCGGAAGACCTGACAGTCTACGACCTGATAATCCACTGCGGAGCCTGCATGTTCAACCGTAGACTTGTACTCAGCAGAATCAGGGCAGCGGCAGCACAGAATATCCCCATTACGAACTACGGGATGACGATGGCATGGGCAGGGGGGATTCTCGGGAAAGTCGCCCTGCCGGATGAAGCCGGTACGCCGGCGCCGGAAAAGAGAGACTGACCGGGAGTCAGTCCAGTTCTTCCAGAATGCGCTTTACATCCACGGGCTGCAGACGGCCATATACCTTGTCCCCTATCATGACCACAGGAGCAAGTCCGCAGGCTCCGACGCACCTCAGGCAGTCAAGGGAGAATTTGCCGTCAGGCGTAGTCTCCCCGACATCGATGCCGAGGACTCTCTTGAACTCTTCAAGAAGCTTTTCGGAGCCCCTCACATAGCACGCAGTCCCCATACATACGGAAATCGGATATTTTCCTTTGGCGGTCATGGTGAAGAATGCATAGAAAGTCACCACCCCGTATACTCTGGACACCGGAATGCTGAGCCGGCGGGCAATCATGCGCTGCATCTCTTCCGGAAGATAGCCCATGACATGCTGGGCCTCATGAAGTATGTTGATGAGTTCACCCGGATTGTCTCCATGCGCCTGACAGATGGCATTTACCTTCTCGGCGACATCACAAGGAAGTTTTGTATCTGGCATATCTTTTATATTGACCGGTTGAAATAATGTGTATGAAGAAGATGTTCCGCCTTTTCACTCAACGGCTTGCCGAGAAATTCCCGATAAAGGGTCTTTATGAAAGGATTCTCATGGGACTTGCGGATGGTCTTGCCTGCGTCTTCTTTGTACAGGGCATTCGCCCTTGCATAAAGTACGGCGGAATTGCCGTGGTGCAGAGGCTGCCCTCCTCCACCGATACATCCTCCGGGACAGGCCATGATTTCAATGGCATGGTATTCATTGCGTCCGTGCCGGATGTCCTCAAGCAGATGCCTGGCATTTCCCAGGCCGTGGGCTATGCCGACCTTGAGTTGGAAACCGTCCAGGTCCACCGTGGAGCGCCGGACTCCTTCCATACCTCTGACAGCCTGAAAATTGACTGACTTCAAAGTCTTGCCGGTATACAGTTCATATACAGTCCTGAGTGCAGCCTCCATTACGCCTCCCGTAGCCCCGAATATGACTCCGGCACCTGTCGAAGTGCCCAGCGGCTGGTCGAAGTCCATGTCCGGAAGAAGGGTGAAGCTGATGTTGGCCCTCTTGATGAGACGGGCAAGTTCTCTCGTTGAAATGGAATAGTCGACATCAGGATTGCCGTTTGTCTTGAATTCGTCTCTGTCACACTCGTATTTCTTTGCAAGACACGGCATTATAGAGACGACAACGAGCTTCTCGCGAGGTATTCCCAGCTGCTCCGCCCACCATGTCTTTGCTATGGAGCCGAACATCTGCTGCGGGGATCTGGCCGTGGACGGTATATCCAGAAGGTCAGGGAACTGATGTTCAAAGAAATTCACCCAGGCAGGGCAGCACGATGTCAGAATCGGCAGCCTTACGGACTTGTCTCCGTCAAGATATCTCGTGAGCCTGTCGAGCATTTCAGTTCCTTCTTCCATTATTGTCAGGTCAGCGGCAAAATCTGTGTCAAACACATAGTCGAAGCCGAGCTCCCGCAATGCAGCCACCATCTTGCCGGTCACCAATGTGCCTGGCTGGAGTCCGAATTCCTCCCCTATCGCCGCCCTGACGGCAGGAGCAGTCTGCACGATTACAGTCTTGTCCGGGTCCGCCAGGTCTTCCACAAGCCTGTTGGTATGGTCCCTTTCTGTAAGCGCACCCACCGGACATACGGCAACGCACTGGCCGCAGTATGTGCATTCACTCTCCGACATCATCTTGTCGAACGCAGGGGCGATCGTGGTGTTGAAGCCTCTCCTTATGGCTCCGAGGGCGCCTACTGTCTGGACTTCGTTGCATACGCTCTCGCACCTGCGGCAGAAGATGCACTTGTCCATATTCCTGACTATGGATGCCGTCACTTCCCTCTTGCGCGGTGACAGTTCCCCTCCGTTGAACGGCATCTCGCGGATATTGAAGCGCAGGGCCAGATTCTGGAGCTCGCAGTTGCCTGCCTTCGGGCAGGTGAGGCACTCGTTCGGGTGATCGGACAGTATCAGCTCCGCAACAATCTTCCTGGCATTCATCACGCGCAGAGTGCTTGTCCTCACTGCCATTCCGTCCGTGCATCTCGTCGCGCAGGCGGGGGCAAGATTCCTCCTGCCTTCCACTTCCACCACGCATATCCTGCATGATGCCGGATTGTTCTTGATACAGGTTCCCTTGAGGTCGATGTGGCAGAGAGTAGGAATATCTATGCCGATTTTCTGCGCCGCCTCAAGTATAGTGGTTCCTTCAGGGACCGTCACGAAATGATGGTCAATCTGCAGGGTTATCTGTTTGTCGTCCATAATGGCTTCGTATGTAGTTAGCTAATTCACTGATATCGCCTTGAACTTGCACCGCGCCATGCACATTCCGCAGCGGATGCAGTTGTTCGGATTGATTATATGCGGCTTGCGCACATCCCCTATGATGGCATCTGCCGGGCAGTTCTTCGCGCACAGGTGGCAGCCGATGCAGAGCGAAGGATTGATGCTGTATGTCAGAAGCGCCTTGCACTGCCTGGCCCGGCACTTGTGGTCCCGGACATGCTCAAGATACTCGTCATAGAAATTGTTGAGTGTGGAAAGCACAGGATTCGGCGATGTCTGACCAAGTCCGCAGAGGGCGGTGTCCTTTATCACTTTCCCCAGGACAGAAAGTGTCTTCAGGTCTTCCTCTGTGCCGCGCCCTCCGGTAATCTTGTCCAGGGTCTCCAGCAGACGCTTGTTGCCGATTCTGCATGGAGTGCATTTCCCGCATGATTCTTCGACAGTGAAGTCCAGATAGAACCGTGCCACCGAGACCATGCAGTCGTCCTCGTCCATCACTATCATTCCGCCTGACCCCATCATGGAGCCTTCGGCAAGAAGGCTGTCGAAGTCAATAGGTATGTCAAGATGCTTTTCCGTGAGGCATCCGCCTGACGGTCCTCCGGTCTGGACGGCCTTGAATTTCTTTCCGCCCTTGATGCCGCCGCCAATCTCATAGATGACCTCGCGGAGTGTCGTCCCCATCGGCACCTCTATGAGTCCCACATTGTTGATTTTGCCGGCAAGGGCGAATACCTTTGTTCCTTTGGATTTCTCCGTGCCGATTGAGGCGAACCAGTCAGCCCCTCTTGTAAGTATCACAGGAATATTTGCGAATGTCTCGACATTGTTGACATTAGTCGGCTTGCCGAGATATCCGGATTCTGCCGGGAAAGGAGGCTTCATGGTAGGTTCTCCCCTCTTGCCTTCCATAGAATGTATGAGGGCAGTCTCCTCTCCGCAGACAAAGGCCCCGGCACCGTACCTTATCTCAATGTCAAAGCTGAATCCGCTTCCGAGGATATTGTCTCCGAGAAGGCCCCATTCCCTGGCCTGGCCTATGGCAGTCTTGAGACGATGTATAGCCAGAGGATATTCGGCGCGGATGTACACAAGACCTTTTGACGAGCCGATGGAATATCCGCATATTGCCATTGCCTCAACGATAGAATGCGGGTCGCCCTCCATGATAGAACGGTCCATGAAGGCCCCGGGGTCCCCTTCGTCAGCATTGCAGACAACATATTTGACATCCGAGACACTTTTGCGTGCAAACCCCCATTTCACTCCGGTAGGAAAGCCTCCGCCTCCGCGGCCCCTGAGCCCGGAGCGTCTGACTTCTTCTATGACATCGTCAGGTTTTCTCTGCAATATGCTTGTGGCCAGAGCGAAATACCCGTCTCTGGCAATGTATTCCTCTATATTCTCGGGATCTATGAATCCACAGTTTCTCAGTGCCACCCGCTTCTGCTTGCGGTAGAAATCCATGTGCTTTGAGTCACTGACGCTCTGTCCCGTCTTCGGGTCGACATAGAGCAGGCGCTCCACCCGTCGGCCTCCTATGATATGCTCGCAAACAATGTCATGGGCATCATCCGGAGTCACCTGTGTATAGAATGTGTTGTCCGGGATAATCTTGACCACAGGTCCCTTTTCGCAGAAGCCGAAACATCCCGTAGTGATGACATCAACCTTGTCGGAGAGTCCCCTGTCTTGAAGAAGTTCCTTGATTTTATCGCAGATGAGATGGCTCAAGGAGGCTTTGCAACCAGTGCCTCCGCAGATCAGAACCTGCATGTGACTTGTGCCGGCATCAAGACCGCTGCTGTGCACGCCGGTGGACTTGTCGCTCTGTTCCCGCAGGAAAAGTTTCTTCGCGGCAGCAGTCCTGACGGCTTTCAGATCCTCAATTGTCAGTACTTTCATTAGTGTTATGTGATTAGAGCGGAAACAAAGTTAATGAAAGATTTCAGATTTCATAGAGACAACGCATATTTTTATATATGCAATGGCGGTTCTATTTATGGAAGTTATATATTATGGAGGTCCAACGGCCGTAATTTTCCCACAAAAGTGTGCCCGACAGCATTTTCAAATTGCCGACGGCCGTGAAAATACAGGAAAATCACGCCAGATGGAGTCCAAAATACGCTCCACCGGGCGCGGTATACACTTCAGACGGAATATGCAAAAAAATTGATAATCATTCATTGAGCCAGAGGCATGAGGATATTGACGGCGTGGCCGCCCGTGGCCTCGTGAACGGGAGGGGCCCGCCTGCGGCGGGAGGGATTTACCGTCAATACCCTCATGTCTCTGAATAATTCTTCATGTCATTAAATAATAATAATGACATCAGGGATACTTTCTGCAGATAATCTTCTACTCATCTGAAGAAACAATGTCGGCAATCCTGACTGTCTGGAACACAAGCTGCGAGACACTTCCCTCATAAAGAATGCCCACTGTCCCGGAATCAACCATCGTGAGGCAGGAATACCCCCAGCCTTCCTCCTCGTCAAGCAGCAGGGAATTCTCCGGCAGCCATGTAAGCCCCCCGTCCAGACTGGCCTTGATTGTGATATGGTTGCGGCCCTTGACTGTATCAGGGTTGGAGAAGAGCAGGATGTCCCGGCCGAGGACATTGTCTTCAGCATCCACCTGCAGCAACCCTGCCATGCAGACGGGCTCCCTCAGCTGTTCGGAAGAAGGATGCACGGTCCAGGTCCGCCCGAGGTCTTCAGTCGTGCATACGATTCTGCCTGTCCCCCGGTTGTTCCTCATGTTGAGCATCACAACTCCCGGAGCCACTTCTGCGGCCTGGGATTCTGTCGTATTGGTCCAGGCATGTCCGTGACAATGCCAGGTCTGCCCATGGTCAAGGCTGTACATGATGCCTGCATTCGGCACCCTGTCCGGTCCCACATACTGTATCGGAAAGACGAGCGTGCCGTCGGACATGCAGATGCCGCGGCCCGGTCCCTGAAGAGTAAAACGCCATTCCTCCGCCTTGACCTGCCTGGTGACATTCCGCGGCTCCGACCATGTCTTTCCGTCGTCTTTGCTGCTTACCATCATCAGCTGCGCAGTGGTTTCCGGCCTGAATCCGTCACCGACCTGATTCCACGCCCTGTCATTTCCGAGCCCGTGAGTCCAGACTGCCACTACAAAGATTTCGCCTGTATTCTCATCCACAAGCACAGAAGGGTCGCCGATTCCGTTCTGGGCATCGGGCAGTCCTCCCCAACGGCCCATGTCCATGATTATTCTCATCTTCTCCCAAGTCCGGCCGCCGTCGGTACTGCGGCTCATCCCTACATCAATGTCTTCCTGAAGGTCAAGCGAAGTATGGTGACGGACATCATAGACGGCAATGAGGGTACCTGAAGGAGTAGTCACCAGCCCGGGAATCCGGAATGAAAAGACCCCGTCATCCCCATGGTCGCGCAAAGCCTCGGCAAGGCGGTGCTCAGCACAGCCCTCCTGCTCCAGGGATACCGGACATCTGCCTGCATCCGCTCCGGCGGAAGTCTTTCGCGAGAGTGTCAGTTCATCTACTGACAGACAATATACGGACGACATGTCCTCAACATGCCGTGGATCCACAGAAACACTGACATAGAACCAGTTGTCCCCCTTGACAAGAGGCTGTCGGGCGGAAAGGCTCATTCTGAAGACATCGCCGGACTCCGGCTTTCCCCCAACCCCCGGTTTGCCGGAGACATATTCCGCATCTTTGGACGAAGGACGGACCGAGCACAGCTCCAAGGCATAATGGGGATCCGCATACAGCATCTGCTGCGACCCGGTCTGTGAAACAAGCGTCCTCATTGCAAAAGAAGTCGTCCTGGAATGGATGGCGGACATAGTGCCTGTATACATGAGCCTGACATTTCTGACCGCCTTACGGGGAAGGCCGGAGAGAGTGAGGCAGACTTCATCAAGCACGGCAGGCCCGGATGAAGCGGCATTTGCGGGGTCCGTCCCCCCGGAATCATTGTCAATATGTATTTCGGCCACGACATTGAAATCCCTGCCGACGACGGTAGGAACGCAAAGGTGCCTCACATCAGCAGCAATACACCGGGATTCTTGCTCTCCGGCCCCGGAAGTGCCGTAATAATTGTCATGGGCGCCTCCGGCCGCAGGAATGGCAGTCATGAAATACAAGGCAAAGGCAAGCGGCAAAAGACTTTTTGCAGTCATAGCGTGTGTCATCAATTATTGTTAGAGTCATTAATGTACGGCATATACCCAATCTGCGGGTACAATGATGCCGCAGCCATAAAGATAGGCAAAAAAAAGAAACGGACAGCAGGCCGCCGTCCGTTTCTTGATTTTATGTCGTCTCAGAATGTTTTCTGAACTTGCAGAACAAAAGACTATTTCTTCTTGTTGCTGTATCTCTGGTAGAACTTGTCCACGCGTCCTGCTGTGTCAACAAGCTTCATCTTGCCTGTATAGAACGGGTGAGAAGTATTTGAAATTTCGACCTTTACCACAGGATACTCCACTCCGTTTACTTCGAGAGTCTCCCTTGTGCCGGCGCATGAGCGTGTGATGAACACCTCATCGTTTGACATATCCTTGAAAGCTACAAGACGGTAGTTTTCGGGATGAATTCCTTTTTTCATGACTCTATTAAAATTATATTAAACTGTTTGTATTCATTTTGGGGTTGCAAATGTATTCCAATATCTGCAGATTTCCAAATTTATACAGAAAAAACTACATCTATACAGAAAAAACTCCTGAAAATCGCATAAAGTCCATGCTCCGGATTCTGTGGCCGGGGGTCGGGACGCAATCATTTGATCCTGTACGGCTGGTCATCATACAGAAGATATTTCTTGGCTTTTCTTATCCACTTCTGCTCCTCTACCTTGACGTGCTCCCGCATTTCCTCTGCGGTACACTTGCCGTCAATATATGAAAGCAGTACCGGATCCGCCAGCCTGGCTTCAAAGTCCCCGAGAATCTCAAATCTGGAATACCTCTCCCTGAAATACCGCATAAGCTGCAGAGTATGCAACAGAGAATGATATTCGGCGCCAGGCTCAAGGATTATCTGATAGCCCGAGCATTCCTCACCTGCATAAAGCCCGCAGACAGGGATAAATGTACATGGTCGCATAAGCACTCCTGCAGGAATAGGAAGCGGTTCATATGAGCCGGTCTTCACAAACGGAGCTCCTATGAACTCGTATGGTCTGGCAGTCCCGATGCCGGGAGTTATATTGGTACAACTCCACAGGGCTCCCCCGCTGTACATGTCACAGGTGAAAAGCCCCGGGATATCGGGAGCCGGGGGTATGGTCCACGGCATAATCTGCTTGCCGGCAGCAGTCACACGGGCCGAAATGACATGCAGAGGATATTTCGCACCTATTTCCGAATGATACAGACCGGCAAGTTCCCCGAGCGTAAGTCCATGCCGGTGAGCCACCCTCGGGACATGAGGCTCTGACACCGAAGCAGGGACAGTGCCCTCAACAGCCCGTCCAGCCGGATTCAGATGATCAACTACATATATTGAAGGGGCGTCATCTCCAAGAGTCTTCATTCCGTCCATCAGCCGGAAAAGGTCCCGGGAATAATTGAAATACCTTGAGCCGGCATCCTGAAATTCGACGACGACTGCGTCCAAGTCCCTTACGGCTTCAAGTTGAAATTCGACATGTCCCGTCCCAGGTATCTTTCCGGAATCATCAGGCACGAACAAAGCATCAAGATTTCCCCGTTCGCTGAAAATCTCATGCACATACCGGCCTTTGTCCGGGACCCAGCTGCTTTGTGTACAGAAGCAGCCGACACGGCCCTCCACAAGGGCCTTGTCCATCTGATCTTCAAGCGGAGTTGTCCTGAATGAGAACATTATGCGATTATTTTTTCAGCAATGTCCTTGATTTCGGCAGCCAGTTTTTCTGCCGCACCCTCAGTGGCGGCCTCTGCATAAATCCTTATGATAGGCTCAGTGTTGGACTTTCTGAGGTGTACCCACTCCCTGCGGGACTCGAACGAGATCTTCACTCCGTCGATGTCATTGATGTCTTCGGAGGCATAGATTTTCTTCATCTCATCAAGAATCTTGTCTATCAATGCCTTGTCCGAGAGATCAATCCTGTTCTTGGTTATATGGTACTTCGGATAAGTTGCGAGCAGCTCCGACACCTTGCATTTCCTGTGGGCAAGATTGGTCAGGAAAAGCGCCGTACCGACAATGGCGTCACGGCCATAGTGAAGGGCCGGATAGATGACCCCGCCGTTGCCTTCGCCTCCAATGAGCGCACCGCATTCCTTCATTTTCGCGGTGACATTCACCTCGCCGACTGCCGACGCATAATATTTTCCGCCGTGAGCCTCCGTGACATCCCTCAGGGCCCTCGATGATGACAGGTTTGACACTGTCGCAAGCCTGTAAGGGGCAATCACTTCCTCAACCGGCTTCCCGGATGCCCCAGCCTCGGATTCCGCCCTTGCCAAGAGATAGTCAGCCACGCTGACAAGGGTATATTCTTCTCCGAACGGCCTCCCGTCCTCGCAGATCAGGGCAAGCCTGTCCACATCAGGGTCCACTGACACACCGAGGTCAGCCTTATTGTCGACAACCGCACGGCACAAGTCTGAAAGATTGGCCGGCAGCGGCTCAGGGTTGTGGGCGAATTGTCCGTCCGGAGTACAGTTCACCTCGACGCATTCCACCCCGAGCCTCCTGAAAAGCCGCGGCATGATGATTCCGCCCACTGAATTGACGGCATCAAGGGCTACCTTGAATCCCGCCTTCCGTATTGCATCCGCATCCACGGCATCAAGTGCAAGCACGGCATCAATGTGCATGTCCGTGAAGTCCTTCTCCTCCATGCTGCCTATGGAATCCACATCCGTAAAGACGAAATTGTCTTGCCCGGCACATGCGAGTATTCCGGCACCTTCCTCCGCATTGAGGAACTCCCCTTTCTCATTGAGAAGCTTGAGGGCATTCCACTGCTTCGGATTATGTGATGCCGTCAGAATGATTCCGCCGTCGGCCTTTTCGAAAATCACCGCCATCTCAGTAGTCGGAGTGGAGGCAAAGCCGGCCTTGATGACATCCACGCCGCATGCCAGAAGCGTTCCGCAGACCATCTGCTCCACCATCTCCCCCGAAATGCGGGCGTCCTTCCCTACCACTACCTTATATCGTTCTCCTTGAGGCTTCTGCAGCCTTTCCCTGAGCTTCACGCAATATGCATAAGTGAATTTTACGATGTCGACCGGAGTCAGTGCATCTCCCGGGGCTCCGCCTATTGTGCCGCGTATGCCGGAAATGGATTTGATGAGTGTCATATTCAACAAATTTAATTGCAATTAAATGACTTGAAAGCTGTTCTGAATCTCAAGGAGAAAACCGGACATCTCCGTGGATATTTCAAAAAATATTATGATGAAAAAATTCAGAACAGTTTCATAAATCAGACAAAAATATGAAGTGTTTTGTAATTTGTCAATAGGAATTAATCTCAAATATACTATTTTTGCAGCCCCAAATAAAATCGGACAGACATGATGATGAAAGCATTGAGCACAATACTGCTCCTTATTACATCCAATATCTTCATGACATTCGCATGGTACGGACACCTCAAGCTGCAGGAAATGAAGATTTCTTCCGGCTGGCCCCTCATCCTCGTGATACTTTTCTCCTGGGGCGTGGCCTTCTTCGAATACTGCGCCCAGGTGCCGGCCAACAGGATAGGCTTCGCCGACAACGGAGGCCCGTTCAACCTGATGCAGCTCAAAGTAATCCAGGAAGTCATTTCCCTGACGGTATTCACAGTCATCGTCACTCTCATGTTCAAGAACGAGGCCCTGCAGTGGAACCATTTTGCGGCATTCTTCTGCCTGATTCTGGCAGTCTTCTTCGTTTTCCTGAAGTAGGCGAACAGAAAAATTTGGAAGTAAAAAAGATTTGCCATATCTTTGCAGTCCCAAAAAATAAAACGCTCGGCTCGTATAACGGTTAGTACTCAAGATTCTCAATCTTGCAATCGGAGTTCGATTCTCCGGCCGAGTACAAAGAAAGGCTCCTGATCATCTGATTAAGAGCCTTTTGATTTTTATCCATGTTGATATCGTAACCGCGGCCGGTGGACAGCAAAAATGCCCTTCCAACGGCCGCGGACAATCATATAATAGTACCGCCTGCGATAAATTCAATGACACCATGGAGCGGAGGCTGTACATTTCCTGAGGCGCGGCCGGTGGATATATAAAATGGCCTCCGACGGCCGCGATTTTCCCGCAAAAGTGTGGCCGGTGGCATTTTCAAATTGCCAACGGGTGCGAAAACCCCGCAAAACCGCGGCCGGTGGACAGCAAAAATGCCTTCCAACGGCCGCGGCCAATTGTACCTCCCGCGAAAAATCAGCTTCACCGTGCCGCACCGGACCATCAAATCAGCATCAACGGTTATTTTCCTGCGTTTCATGATTCCGTGACAGGGCTGCGGAATGCGCAGAACAGAAGATAGAAAGAGCAGCCAAGAATCACAGCCACAGAACCGGCCTGACTTCCTGCCGCGTCACAGGCGATGCCCATAAGGGGCGGAATCACGGCACCGCCTGAGACCCCCATAATCATCAGTCCAGAAATTTCATTCTCCTTGTCCGGTCTTGACCGCAGGGCAAGAGAATATATTATGGAGAAAATGCCGGAACAGAAAAAGCCGGCAGTCCTGCATTCCCACTTTTCAGGAAAGAGATGGAAAACAGCATGGCAGAAGCAGAAGGGACAATTGCAATAAAAGTCTCGGAATCAACTGAAAATTCAGCCATCGCCGGCTCTGCTATGGCTCTCTATAATTCTGTTTAAGGTCTGACACGACCATATCAGTATGCAATTTCCCACCTCTTCACGATACAAGAAAAGGGAGAACTTATGCTGTCCTCCCTGTGTAATTTCAAACTGGTTCAATATGCCGACTGCAACAACATGAATTCACGCATTTAGGTACTTGTCTGCATTTCCAAAACAGTTTTGGATGATACGACTATGCAACAAAAACTCTCACATCTGCACTATTTTATCTAACTTATTTATGGCAGGCTTTTCAAAATTTTGTCAGCATATAAACGAAAAATCTTCCGACTCAATTTCATCAGAAACCGAATCGGAAGATTCTCTGTAAATTGTCGGAAATTAAAGTGCTGCGACAATCTTACGCACATTCTGCAACTTTTCCATAAACGATTTATTCCGTTTGGCTGTAAGCATGTTGTATCTTGCCTGCATCTGCAACAGGGATTCTGCAGGAATATCCAAAGCTGCCTCGACAAGCAATGCAAGTTCTGTATTTACCTGTCTTTTGCCATTCAACACCTCATTAAGCAATGTGTATGAAATCCCCATTTCTGTTGCCAACTGTTTCTGAGAGATTCCTCTGTATTCCAGTTCACCTTTCAGCACTTCCCCGGGATGTGTCGGTCGGAAAGGCTCAAGGTTGTTTGCTATCATATTAGGGTCTATCCATTATATCGTTATTTCTGCAAATATAATCACTTTATTAAGATTCACAAAAAAGTGAATAGGCTTTGACAGACTTTGACTGCCATTCCACATTATTTTGGAATCAACCTTTATCTATCACTGCATTCAATCCATATAATACAAGGTCTTATTAAATGGATATGCCGATTTGACATTGAAAATTTCCAAAATTTTGTCAGCCAGTTCGCAGGTTTATTCTTTATGTGGGCGGCGCTACAAATTGTCAATTTGTCTATTTACAATAGTTCGTTAAAAATCAGCCGAGCCTAAGCGGCTCTGGCAGTAAATAAAATGAGTTCCTTGAAAATTTTGTCAATTAATGTCGTGTCCGGTTTAACAATACTTCGGTAAATTTTAACCGAAAATTTACCCAAGTATTGCTATGACATGCACCAAAAATCCCATTAATTAGGTATTTGCGGGCGTATGAGAAAATCG
>CALUPG010000009.1 GCA_944322565.1 uncultured Bacteroidales bacterium
ACCTATTGTATGATAGCGATTGTGCAGAAAAAGATGGGTATCGAACGGTCAATCTACGAGATGCTCCAACTTGTAAGCATCTCACTTACAGAAACTATCTGCCTAAAAGACCTCTTTGCAAAACCTAACTGCAATATTGTCAATGAACTGGATGGTTCTACCGAACCTTCTTTGTTTTAATTGTTAAACTTTTTAATAACTAGTACGGAATTTTACCGGACACGAGTGTGATGGTTTATCTAACAAAAAACGCTAAATTTGTCCCAAGCAAGCATAATTCTCACATATAATGAAGAAGAATATTTCCAACGGCGAGGTGGAAAGTCTTTCTAACGCGCCGTCGTATACATTCCCGAAGTATACGACTCAAATTATTAATCTCGTTAATGGCAATGCTCAGGGAACACGCCCTGATGTAGTTGGTCAAATGTCAGATTTAATCCAAGAATTCGATGGGAGATCCATTGAGGAGTGGATTAAATGGTACTCAGAAAGAATGCCAAATGCAGTCGATGATGCCACCGAAAAGGTTTATAATATGTTCCTTCAAATGAAAGAAGCGGCAGAACTCATTGACAAAGAGATGATTCGTAACTGGGTTAAAGATTTGGTATATACCAAGACATACTGTGGTTTAAAGTTCCAGGAAGCCATCATTTCTTATCTTGCAAAACAGCAAAATGTAAGTTATCGCTTGGCTAATCCTGATGAGGAAGCCCTTGGTATCGATGGTTTCATTGGCAAACAACCTGTAAGTATTAAGCCGAGCACCTATGACTCTAAGGAAATGATATTGCCTGAGCATATTGATGTTCCAATCATTACATATGAGAAGAAGAAAGGATATATCACCATCTTTTATCCCGATAATCTGTTCGGAGAGAAACAATCGACGCTGTTTTAATCTGCATTCAAAATGGCCCAAAAGGTAACGATAAAGAATAAGAAGATTTCGAAAGCTATAGGCATCCCTGACATCTCAGTTCCTAAGTACTCTAAATCGGTTATTAATAATTCCAACGGATACGCGAAGGCGACCAAGCCGGAAAATGTGTCTCAAGTATCAGAAACAATAAAGGTGTTCCGAGATGACGACACTGTTCCTAATCATTCTCTTGAAGAATGGGAGAAATGGTATAATGAGCATTATCCCGAAGCTATAAAAAAAGCGACAGATGCGGCATGGAAAAAGTTCCAAGAAGTTAGGGATAAGCTTGCTGAAGTAAAGAGGGAACATATTGAAGCATGGGAAAGAGATCTCATTATCAATAAGACCTATTCAGGGCTTATGGTCCAAGATGCCATTATTAAACATATCGCAAAAGAACTCGGCGTAAACTCTCGACTCGGCGACACAAACGACGAAAAGCATGGCATCGATGGATATATTAATGATATTCCTGTCCAGGTTAAAGCAGATACTTATATCCAAGCCAAGCCCCTTGAGCACTTCGCAGAAGGTATTGTGATGATAACTTACTCAAAAGATAGCAGGACAAAGGATGTTACGTTTTCATACAATCCCGACGATTTTGTAAAAGAATGATTTAGCTGTCATTATGGATGAGTTTGTATTAGGAATAGACCGAGATAAATTCAGTTCCACAAATGGTATGTGGAATAAGCTTATGCTCAATGACCCTTGGTCGGTTGGGTATGTTAGCACTCTCATTGAATTGCAATCATGGAAATCAAAAGAAGAGTGGGAAGATTTCTACTATCAAAGCGGTGAACAACGTCGTTCTTTGCTCGGGAAGAATCGTGCCATTCTTGACGATTTCTCATTAATCAGAACAAATAGAGCTGAGGTTAATAAGCTTTCCTGGGATGTTAAGAATCTTAATACTCAGTATGGGAGGACAAGAGAAGATTTGAACAAACGAGCCGAAGCCCTTTATGCTGCTGTACGCAATAATGGACATGGTTTGACTCTTGAAGAATGCGAGGAGTGTGTTCGCTTTAGAGTAATCTATGAGACCTGGAATGGCATTATTCTTAGGGAGAATAATACTATCGCAGTTTTAACGGAGCAATTCCCTATGCTTTCTTTTGAAAAGACGTCCGGAGAAATCGACCACACATACGCTGTCGATTTCGAGGTCTCCCGTTCTGGTTCTCTTATTTGTGGTATTCAGATTAAACCCAAGAGTTATACTTGGGATGCTCCATATATCGCAAAGGCAAGAACGGCAAATAAGGCGAAGAACGCCGCCTATACTAAGCTAAAAGGAGTTCCCGTGTTCGACATCATTTCGAAAACAAATGGTGAAATACAGACTCCTCAAGTGTTGGAGCAGATAAGAAACCTTATCTAAAAGCAAACAGGCCTGCTTTTCAAGAGCGGGCCTGTCAATTAGAATAATAAACCTTCCGGTCTGGGGATTCTGTTTATATCTGATGCGTCTTCATAGGTTACAATAGCAAGAGTATCGTTCTTGCTGCTCGTATCTATTTGAGTGAGATAATGAAATTCTAATTCCTCCTCCTGAGACGTCATTACATCAGAACCAAGAGTGTTATTATAGTGCTTAAACGGTCCCTTTTCTGCCGATCGCGCTTTTACAAAATCAGAGTGTCTGTCGAAACGGGTTTTGATGACACTATTAAGGTCAGCTATACTGAATCCCTTTAAGTTGTCTTCAATTGATGATTTCAACTTATCGTCGATTTCAAAGCCCACACTGTTTCGTCCCGAAGCCATAGCGGCAAGCATTGTAGTCCCCAATCCGAAAAAAGGGTCTAATACTGTATCGCCAAACTGCGAATACATATTAATCAGCCGATACGGGACCTCAAATGGATAAGCAGCACTTCTATCCCTGGTTTCCGAGTTTGCAATCTTTTGTTTTGTCCCTTTGAGGTCCCAAACATCTGAAAACCATACATTCCGTTCTTCCCAGAAAAAGGCACTATTCTTACGCGCTACTTTCTGATCAACTTTCTTATATTCCCTTTTAGAGCCTTTCCTAAAGATAAGAATGTATTCGTGTTCAAGCGTCACATACGCCCCGCACGGAAGCATTCCACTTCCCATAAATTTGTTAGGAGCATTTGTCTGTTTCCGCCATATGATATTGGGAAGATTATTAAACCCCAAATCAAGACAGGCTTTAACTATGCGAGAATGATTGTTAAATAAACGGAACTCACCTTTAATCGTTCGCGTGGCATCACCGATGTTGATACATAAAAAACCACCTGGTGCGAGAACTCGGTAGCACTCCTGCCACACCTTGTCTAATTCTTGATGGGCGGCTTCAAATGCTACTTCTACCAATCCTTTATTAAGTGCCTCCGCAAAAGTGGCATTCTGCGATGCCAGTATCCCATCCCACATTTCAATCATAGGATATGGAGGTGAGGTAATTATCTCGTTAATGGATGCGTCTGCAATGGCAGACATATCCTGAGCCGGGTGGAAAAACAATCTATGCGTCGTTCTCATCAGAATTATCAATTTGATGCAGAAATAAGAAAAAAGCAGGTAAAATCCAAAAAGATATCAACTTTTATCCTATATTTGTAGTGTAATGCTTGCCGCTCTTACGACAAGTAAAGTTAACAATTGTTTTTAATTGCTCAAAGGAGATTGGTATGAAACAAGACACTTATGAAGTTGTATGTTGGCCTGAGATTCAGTTCTTGTTTGGCGAGGAAGGGTTCGAGCAGAATTCTTATCTCATAAATGATGAGAAAGGAATAGATGATTTCGGGAGCAGTGCCTATTTTGTAAATTCTGATTGGCTCCGATTACACACATAGTTGCACTACAATTATGAGAAGTTTGTTTATTGTGGATAATGTGCTATCTTTGTGTCAAGCAAGACACATGTTAAAACAAGATCGTACTATTATTCACGTGGAGGTCAAGGACACCCACGAGCATTTTTACTTTGGGTCAGCGGCAGCAATGTTCGAGGACTCAAGAGTAAAGAATTTGCTCAAGATAAAGTACCAAACATTCCGGACCAAACGTATTTCTGAAGATAAACCCTATGAGAACGAATATGTAATAGTTCGCAAGGGGGACCTCAATACAATTGATCACAGCGAATTATAGAAGCGTTGTCGAGCCTGTTTGTGCATCTTTTAGTATTGCCCGCACAAATCCTTCTGCATCTATCTTCATTACACGCTGTTGGTCGCTGATTTCATATTCGTATCTTACCTCCAATATCTTGACCGGACCCACATTCGGCATATTTACATAGCCATCCTCGAAGTAGAAGGTAAACGGGAAGTCTTCCGTTGGGTGGTCTGGAATTTCCGTTTCCATCTGTTCAAGTGAGCTGAGGGCTTTTCCATTACAATCTCGAATAATGTGATCCGTCGTTTGCAATGGAATGTGTGTGGCATGACTCCATTTATTGTCATTCTCAAAACGCATCAGGTCAAGATTGCGTCTATATCTGGAGAAGTCCATCCCGTGGTTTATCGCCCATTCCTCATCTATTTTATATAGCGTGTGTCGCACCTCAAGATGAGTATTATACTCGATCTCGCCGATAATTGATTCTCCATAGCCAGGAGTCCTTAACTCCTTCAACGAGATCCCCCACTCTTTCGCGTACCGTTTTGCACCCTCTTGAAATCCCTTCTTTGTTACAATGATGCCATTCACGCCATTCAGGTCATCCAGTACGCCTTTGAAACTCTGAACAACTGATATGGGAACAGGTCGATTATAATTCTTGCACTCAATTGCGACCTTATGCTTGTTACCCGCAACTTCATATTCCCAATACACATCTATCTGATGCTTCTGACCAGAGCGGCCTTCCAACTTTACATCATGTAGCACTTGAGTCGCCTTTACGACATCGGTATTCACCAACTGCTGATATATTTCTTGGGTAAAACGCTCGTATTCTGTATTCTGATTCATAAGGACAACTAAAAACTCTATGCTACGAAGTTACTTAAAATCGGCAGATTCCCCAAATCAGACCATAAGCCCCCATCTTGTAGAATAAAAGAAGAATATGATACGTCCATCGACAAGAAAGGGACGCGGTACTCGCTCGTCTGCCGATTGCTGCGCAACGTCAGACCAGCGACCTTTATTGCCACCCTTCGCTGCAAGACTGTGTCAGAGCATGTCTGCCACAGACTTGCGGACGCCCTCCCCGCGAATAAAGGAAAAGCGGTCACGGTCAGCAGTCGGTTGCTCCGCTCGCTGACGCTTGCTCCACAACCGCCAGCTCACCGTGCTGGTTTATCCCCCACCGCCCCCAGGGGCCATAAACGCCCGGGAGACGCACTACCGATGCGACCGTCAGTGCCCCGAATCCGCGTACATTAACATAATCCCATCGGGATTGTGTAACTCCTCGCTCGACCGGCATCTCTCCGCAAGGACGACCTCAATATGCGAAGGACAGTGGCCCGCAACGACCGTCCTACAGGCAGCGGGTTAGCACAATCCGGATTATGTTAAGTACGCTCCGTCAGTGAGTTGCGGGCGTCCTACCTCGAAACTCCAGGTCGAGTCGGCGGCAGGAAAGGAGTTCGCTCAGGGAGGGGACCGCCCCTCACCTCCGTCGCTCACTCCGCACTTTGCGCGTCTTCGTAGGAATGTCAGTGCTTTGCCGGCCCCGCTCCAGTTGTCGTCTCCTTCGCAGGCTTCGGAGACCACAACTTCCGCTACGTTCTTCAACAGGAGGCTTAGGTGGTGTTCGTGGGCGCAAAGTGCCGCCCCGAAGACCATCAGTGCTTCTCGACCGTCATCACCCGCATTCAGTGTCCGTGCTGCGCGAGCATCCTGCCGCCTCACGCACCTCCGGTGCTGGGTCGCTCTCTCTCCGTAAGCCAGGCAGTCGGACAAGCCGCCAGCCTCGCTTACTCCGCTACGCTCCTCGGTACGGCTTCGCCGTGGCCATACCCGGCCGCTATTCCTCCACACCTCTGCTGGGAATCACTAATTTTCACTCCAAAATTTCCTGCAAAATAAGAATAGTAAAAGGTTAAAAATCAGCAAACTAATTTTGTGCCGCATTGCTCTGGAACACCTCCAGGACACCTTCAGACAAGGAAAAACCGAAGCAGAAACTTGATAAGTTATCTGCTTCGGTTTTCAAAATCAATTGATTTTCAATCAGATAATCAACAGAATTCTGTTAATATTCTTCCTCGTTGAATTTACAAAATGGAATTTTTACAAATTAGAACACAATCGGTTAGAGAGCAGAATTACCTGCCAGACAACCCTGCAGCAAACTTATTTTCTTGCATTTTTCATCAAATTGGTTTAAAATCGTAAGAAGATAACAATATTTTTCAAACTTGACACACTGATAATTGCGGTAATTTGGCGATATAATATTGGAATAATCCTTCATCACTTACACTTTACTATTCTTCCTCCTGAAAAAAGAAGTGTTCCAAAATCATTATACAAACCCCATCCCTGCATACTCTCAATGCAGAAATGGGGTACATACCGGTCAATCTGACCTTATCTGTGATTAGTATCTATATTGCCTTGTTGAACGATTCCGGCAATCTGAACTTCATCCTTGTACGGACATCCTCGTTGAGTTGTTCGGGGATGAACTCCGCATAGACTTTCTCCGTGGTGGTGACGGACGAATGTCCCATGAGTTTGCTCAACTTGTAGATGTTCATTCCGTTCTGGATAGCCAGAACTGCGAATGTATGTCTTGCGACATGGATCGTGAGGTTGAACGGAAGATTCATCTTCTGACCTACGGATTTGAGTGACTGCTGGATGTTCCTGTTCTTGGACAACCTCTTGTTCTTCAGTATCCTCTCGTCCGATAGGTCAAAATCCTCCGGCAACATGTCGAACACGAATCTTCCGTTCACCCCTTTCCATTTGTCAAGGATTGCGATACCCTCGTCGTTCATCGGGATTTCAAGGGTAGTCTTGTTCTTGAAGATGTTCTTGCGGATTGTCTTCCTGTCGAAGTCGATGTGTCTCCATTCGAGTGTCAGCAGATCTGAAAACCTCAATCCGCAGGTATATAGAGAGAATAGGAATATGTCCATTATCTTCCTCGTGGCATCATACTTCACCCTGTCGTACAGTTCAAGGAATTTGCTTACCTGTTCTTCCGTGAGGTATCTGACTTCCCTGTCGTCCACATCGGAGGTATATTTCCTCGACTTGGTTTCGAGATAGTTGGTGCAGATCGTGTTTGCCGTCTTTATGTCCATTTCACCGATGTCCCTTGCATAACCTATTGCCTTGTACAGTGGTGCAAGAGTCTTGTTCACCCCGTCAGGAGTGTTCCCCTTGACCTGTATCCTCCAGTTGATGTACCTGTTGATGATGTCCACATTCATTTCGCCAATGGTTATCGATTTCCTGTTCTGGTACTGCTGCAGGTATTTCTGGAAAGCAAGGATGGACAGTCTGCCGTTGTCGTATGTGGTGAATGCAATCTGCCCTCGGTCATACCTCTGCCTAATATGGTCGAGGGCAAATCCGATGAAGTCGGTTCTTCCTTTCCTGTCCTCCTCCGGGACATAGCACCCGTTCATCATGTCCCTGACAATCTGAGGGGTCAGATGCTCCCTGCAGTTCATTATCTGGTTGTCGATACTGCTGCGATACTGGTCAAGACGGAGATTCAGCATCCTACTCTTGCGGTTTCTGCTTGATACCGTCTCCGATTTCTCCAACCAGTCGTTGACCGGAATCTTGACGTCGGTGCTGTGTTCCACATATTTTCCGCAGACGAAATACCTTATGTAGATCACTGCATTCCCCTCCCTGTTTGCAGAGTTCTTGATGTAGAAATGTCCTGTGGGGATAGTTGTAATATGCTTTCCCATATATTATTGGTATTAAAGTGATTCAACAAGCAAAGGGGTCATAGTGGGTGTTCTTCAGGAAGGAATATACATCCTTTGCGGAATAGAAGAACTTGTCGTCTATCCTTGAATATCCGAGCAACCCCTGATCCCGGTATTTTTTGAGGGTGGTGGTATTGATGTCAAGGAGGTCCATTATCGTCTTGTTGGTATAGACGGGAGCAAGTCTCGATACTGACAGGAGGGTTTCGCACACCTTCAGCAGATCATCGTAACTGACGACCGCAGTTCCGTATCCCGTCCCCATGTCGGGGAGTTTGTCTGAAATTTTATTTAAATTCTTTTTCATATCGTAATTCCTTTTAAAATGTATATGCACGGATTCCGGAAAAGATTTCTCAAACTTCATTTATTTTTCTGAAAATTTCCTCGTCGATGTCAATCATGGACTTGCTTGCCTCAAATTCGGCAGGGGTCATATATATGGCATCGTGCAGTCGGAACGGATGCAGTCCCATTGCCGTCAGTTTGTCACACAGGGGATTCATTATGTTGCTTTCTGCCCTGTTTGCGACACTCTTGAGGGTGTATTGGTGTGTTCGGTGGAAATTGAGGATTGCCTTGTATATGGAGGGGAAGTTCGATTTGAAATATTCGCAGACAATCCGTCTCTCCCTCTGTTCCCCTTTCCTGTGACCCTCGTACATATACTGTTCCTCATTCTTGATCGAGTAGAACGACTGGAATATCGGTTTGATTGAATCACGGGTGACATCAGTCCCTTTTGCTGCATCTGCATACAAATCCCTACCTTGGGTCAGTTCCTTGAACCTGTCCATTTCATCCTTCGGGATAATTATGTCACAATATCTGAAAACCAACGGCAGCATCGTGTAGTGGGCAGAATGGACATCGGTCACCTCGGCAAGAGGTTCCCCACGGAACCGTATGAACTTGCGGATCGGTCTCCGGATACGGGAAAATGCCGAATACAGTTTTCCGTCTTTGCCCTCCACGGGGATGATGTTCAGATGCGAAATCGCATATAGATCCCGGAATGTCATGCAGCAGTCCAACCCCTCCGCATCGACTGTCAGTTCCGAGTAGCAGGAGTACCTGGAGTTTCTGTCCGTCTCCTGTGGCGCTGTCGTAACTGTTTCATTTTCACGGTCTCCGGGGAGATATATTTCACCTATTTGTTTAAATATTTCTTTTTTATCTTTTGTTTCTGAAACCACATTCAATATATTATAAAGCAACCTATCTATATCATCTATATTGTTTTTCAATGACTTGGAGTACTTGAATCGGGTACCTGCAATCTCCCTTACATGTCTTCTGATTACTTTCCTTGAATTTATCTTTCCTTTGGCTATACCATTTACAAGTTCACTGAAAAGGTGTACTGCATGGCATTCCCTGTCGTTTGCCGAGAAGATGCTCTCAACCTTTGAGGGACAGTATGAGTACATTTCGATCTGACCACATTTCTTCTGGAGGGAGGAATATATCTCGGCAGGGAGTTCAAGTGACACGGACCAATGTTTCTTTGCCTCAGGGAAGAACATGGACCTGCTGCCATAACAACCCATATATGAGATACGGTATTGTCTTGGGGTGACAGTCTTAATCAGTCTGCTGCCGTTCCTCTCGTATTCCTGTTGCACGGGATTCTTCATCTCGATAAGTCTGTTGTTCCGGAGGAACTTCAGATATTCGGAGTACCTGTTGGCGGATCCCACCGACTTGAAGACATCGGAGTGGATCGGGACGAAACGGTTTGTTCGGGACATATGACGGTAGAGTTTGATTATGGCATAGCAGTTCAGTACACTCCGGACACATCTTCTGTCTCCGTAGTTCTTCATTGCGAGATCCTCGATGTAATCATATTCGATGTCGGGGATCGATACGCTGACGGTGTTATTTTTCTTAAATTGATAGTATTCAATAGTTTTCATAAACGATAAAAATTTAACTATAATTCTTATCGCTTATGAAGTCGTTTGATTACCCGGTTATGCCGATTCTTTGTTCATTTATTTCCGGAATGAACCTGTAAAGTTTGCGTATGGTCGATACAGATGTCCCTGTTATGACGGATATCTGCCGCAAGGACAACCCCTTACGGAGCAGTGAGATCTCCTTTGAATATTGCTCCCTCCTCCTGTCATCCGTTTTCTTGTATGATTCTGGTCTCCCCATTTTGATGTCGTTCTCCCTGCAGGTGGTGATGTACTGTCTTCTGCCGGATTCCATTCTTTCCCGGATCGTCATCCTCTCCATTTGAGATATTTCAAGCAATATCGTACATATAAGACTTGCCACGGGGTTGACCTTGCCGTCGGTCAGGGTTTCAAGGTTGTAGTTTTTTATGAACAGGCAGACACCGTTTTCATTCAGTGTCCGTATGATGTTCAATGCTTCAAGGGTGTTTCTTCCGAGACGACTGATTTCGAGAACGCATACCTTATCTATATGGTGTGTCTTGATGTAATCCAGAAGTTCGATTATCTCCTGTCTCTCTGAATTCCTTTTTGCCCCGGATACCTTGTTGGTGAAGACACGGTCGATCTCCCACTTCATCGTATCGCACCATTCCGTCAGTTCCCGTACCTGTCGTGCATAGTCCTGTCTCTGTGTGGACACCCTGCACAGTAATACCGCCTTTGTCATATTCCGCTGATTTACATATTCTTATACGAATTTAACCAATGTCCACGACAGGGGCAAATATATGACAGACAAATTTTTATATCTAAATGGAGGGATGATGCCGTTGCAGAATAAAAATTTTTTGAATTTTTTCTGCTGATAATCAAATCGTTACAATAAAATCATAAAATTTTTTGAAAATTTTTAAAACATTTTCGAATCATCACGATAGACTATTACGAAGAGCAATCACATGGGGTGGTTGCCAATAATATTTTAAAATTATAAATATATGGCTTCATCCATTATAAACGGGCATCTTGACAGATGCACTTTATGTACCGCAACGGTTATCAAGAAAAGCGATCTCAATCGTGTAATGAATGCGTATCTGAAGGAAGAAGGATTTGCCCTTTACGTATATGGTCAGAATAGCGGGGAGGGCAATACCGCCAAATTTATTTGTCTTGATAAGTTTCCGGAAGAGACAGACATTCCTTTGCTCGGAAAGGATCTTGATTATATATTGATCCAGATAGAGCATCTTGAGGATGTCAATATTAAGAATGGAGACTTGAGTTATGAAAGTATGACACCTGGCTTATCATTCGGTATTGCCCATCGTATCGGGGAAAAGTTATTCTTGTTATGTGCGGATTGGGAACAGTTCATAAATTGTAAATTTTATGAAAAGAAATGCTGAAACCATGTTTCCGGTATGCTCCTGTACTACTTGTCTGACGGTTGACTTCAACCCCTGTGCAGTGGTACCGTATTCCGGAGGGTGAAATTTGTCCTCCGGAAAATGGATCCACGCAAAAAATCGGGACAGACACCGACAGGATGAGGACAGAAGTTGAACGGGGTGAAGTGGGTGCAGTGTGGACTGATGCGTCGTTGAGAGTTATCATGACAACTTTTTGTTGTCACTGTGTTTTTTACACGGAAAAACTCTGAAATTCTGTGATTTTTTCGGATTTTTCGTCAAAATTTTGAGGATTCCTGTAACGAACTGTGCTAAAAGTCCGACTGTGCTACTTTAATATTGGAAGTGTGCCATTTTCTGCCCCCAAACTGTGCTGCTTTAAAATAAAACATTAAAGTAGTACACTGTCCGACAGGAAGTTATATGGACATATCCGAATCTTCCTGTCCTGAAATGGTCGATAAGCTCTTTGACATACTGATGAATTCCCCTGCACTGATCCGTTCGGGAAGATATCTTATAATGGTGTGTCTCCAGACTGCAATCCTGCATAGGACCATCCGTCCCCTGGGTGTTCGTTCAAGGGTATAGTATTGTGGACTGTTGTCCGGGGTCAGCACTATTGTCCCGTATCTTGCGGCAGTGGCAGTGTCCAGTTCCGGGAATGTGTAGAGGATTACGGTGCGGTTGTCGTTGTCCGTCTCCACGGATATTCTTGTCCGTTCGATTGCCGGGAGATACCTGTCGTGGTCATTCAGCAGGACAAATGTCTGCATCATTGCCGTGTCGGTCAATGTTTCGAGGGGAATGTTTCCAGAGGAATATTCACGAACGAGGTAGGGGATGAAAAATGACTCGAAGCGTAGGATGATGTCGGGGGTAGCAGGTGCATCGACACCGGATTCGGACTTCCGGACGGTAAGCAGTCTTACTGCATTGCTGATGAATCCCCGTATTCTTCTGACAAGTTGTCTGAAAAGTTCCATATTATATATATGGTATGGTTTGGGGTTATTGTCCCTTGACGAACGGTCGAAGATTCATCAGAGCAATCCTTACCGGTTGTGACGGGATGTCCCAGTTCTCGGCAAACGGATTGCAGTGGACATCATAGACATATTTGCCGTTGCTGTCCCTTGTGTCGAGGATGTCGAGATAGTCTTCAAGTTCCGAATACTTGGACTTTCTTCCCTGTCTCTTATCGTCGTTACCCGTATGATGATATGGTCTATCCGATTTGGCGATTGTCCACATGGACCACCAGCAGGCAAACTGGATGCAGTCGTTCCTCTTGATTGCCCTCGACATCATTTCCAGATATGGATATTTCTTGCCCGTGTCTGCCGGGGTTGATGTCATGGTCAGATACTTCTGCACGAAGGTGGCAACTTCCATTGCGGGGGTTATCTGGGAGATGAAGTCGTCACAGGTGAATCCACGGTAAGTCCAGTCACGGTGTCGTTGGTTGTCCATTATGAACTTTACGGCAATGGAGTGGATTTGTTGCAGGATGTCCGGTTGTATGGTAGTTCCCTCCGAACTTCCGTAGAGTTCCATTGCGGTGGTGTATTCCTCCCGGTACCTGTCGTCGGGGAATATGAATCCGTTGAGAGGGTTTCCGATTCTCCACAGGGAGTACCAGTACAGGAATCCGGGTAGGTCACCTCTGCGGTAAGACTGTCTTGTCTTCTGTGAGAACAGGTCGAAGTTCTGCCGGAATGATTCGAGGGATGAGTCGAATGTGGATTTGTCCATTATTGCTGAATGTTGTTTTCGGAGTATTTATCGGAGGAATTTTCCGGTTTGTTTTCCGGGAATTTTAACGGGAAATATTGGAGAGAAATTCTCAAAACGAGTTTCGGAAATTTTGGAGAATAACGACATAAAAACAATGGCAAAGGTTATTTGCCTCTGCCATTGCTATATAATCATAGTAGGATATAATACCTAATATAAAGTAATTGAGGATACTTTTCCGTCTGTTATCCATATATATCCCTTGTTTTCAGGATTAAATAGGTTACCGTCACTGCCGATTCCATATAGGTCATAGCATTTGCTTCTGCCATGATCAATAGAAAGAGGGATGGCAAGATAAGGTAAAATACGAAGTTCAACACCTTTCACCAAAAGTTCTTGTGGCATCCCGACTATAATTTTTCCACGGAGTAAAGCATCAACATTTGTCTTTCCGTATTTTTCGACCATAGAGGCAATTTTCTGCCTTTCTTCGTCTCTTTTCTGTTGTGCTAATCTTACTTTTCCTTCTTCTTCTGCAATGACTTGAGCAAAATCGAAATCATCAAGTTTCTTTCCATTTTTGTATATTTCAATTATTTTTCCAGTTGATGTTGTAACTCTTCCCTGGTATAAAGCCACACCTTCTAATGAATCATAAGATTGCTCTACATTTATTCCAAATGCGATTACTCGGCTATCATTCTGTAAAGAATTATTTGAATTACATATTAGTTTAAATCTTCCTTCAAACACATTGCCATTTTTGTAATATATAAACCCTTCAAAGAAACTACCATTCTCCTTTCCGTTGACAACATATTCATCAAAAGACTTTTGAATTTCTTTTAATATTACTGGTTGTTCAGTAGCGGATTTAGTTCGGTTAAGAATCCAACCTTCTGAATATGCATAATCACCATTTAATTTTTTAGTTTCTTTTATTACAACATAGATATCATGCCCCACGAGTTCTTGTATAAAATTTCCCCCTTGTTGATATAAGCCGATATTTAGACCATCTTTGAATATATGCCTACCACTTGTCATACTCATAATATTGGGGTATTTGTCTTTAGGAATCTTTTTATAGTCCTCATTTGTAAATCTGAATATGTAATCATATTTTGTACAAGTAGTAGTTGCTGCACTGATATACGGATTGTCAAGCACATCTCCATTTGGATAATATATGGTGTTTTCCAGCACCTTATTCGTTTTCTCGTCATATCTGTAGATGAATTTTGTCAAATCCGGATATGTAATTTTGAATTCGGCGATCTGACCGTAATTGTCAAACTTGAAATAGTCAGTTGCCTTTTCCTTGGCATACTCTGCTGCTATCCTCTGCTTTTCCTCCTCCTGCTTTTTCTGATATTCTGCATACTGGGATTCATTCATTCCTCTGACATACGTCTGGATTTTTGATTTGTCTGCATTATACAGTGTTCCCGTAAAATATGCAGATTCAGGCAGTTTGTTGTCAGCAATGGTTTCCTTGTCAGATTTAAGCAACCCCTCGTAGTATTCACCGTCTGAATATGTTAGGGTTCCGTTCTTCGCATATTTCAGAAAATCTTTCCATTCCCAGTTTATCGATTCTATTCCAAACAGTTTTGTATAATCCGGACATGTAAATTCTTTATCTTTACCGTCTGGAAATATAAGTGATTCGGCAACAGTCCCGAAGAATTTATTTCCGTTGCTGAACTTATGTGAGACCTTGTTGTTTTCAAGATAATCTTCCCCAAGTGTGATTTTATATTCTTCCAAAAGTCCGAGTGAACTGATTTTAAGATAATCCCCGTTCGGTCGTCTCCAGTTTTCTCCGTTTCCGTCAATTGTAACTGTTGCTCCGTTGTCAAATTGGATTGTTGTAGACTGGTTAGCAAAAAGTTTCTTTGAGATATTGTAATTGTTGTTGTTTATCGAGAACTCTGCCGGAGAACCCTTGCATGTGTAATTGTCCGATCCGGCAAACTGTGTCATCAGCTTTATCTTTGGTTCCCGTAATGTCGGGATGGACTCAACCTCTCCTTTTCCTGAAACATTGAATTCATATCCGGAATTTATCTTGATGCTGATTCCGCTTTCGCCGACTGCACACAATTGACGATTCTCCTTCAAGGAATAGAAAGAACCATTTTTCAGGGTAAAGGTAAATGCTCTTGACAGGAATTCTTTTTCCACCGTATATGAAACCTCTCCTTTGAATTTGAGGTTGTATGTTTTTAATACAAAATTTGCATCTGAAACGGTTGTCCCGTTGAATGTTCCCTCCAGAGAGAGAATATTTCCAGTATCCACGGTTGTCAGATACTTGTTCAAAAACAGTTTGCCTGTTCCCATTGGACTTTTCTTTACAACTTCACCAGTATAATATGCATCATTGCCATACTTGATAGTTGTAACTTTGACTTTCTGTGCGTAGGTAAACGATAATGTTCCTATGCACAATGTCAGAATGGTTAATAGTAACTTTTTCATGATACCCGTTATTTTGTTGGTTTATTTTCTCCTACGAAAAAGAATCTGTGTTCTTTACATACATTTTCAAGCAGTATGATGTCAAGTGGTTTTACCAAACACAATATGCACTCATCCATTTCTTCCCCCGTATAACGACTGAAGTCAGGAATCAGTTCAAAATAAAAATGACCGTATTTCTCGGTTTTCACTACATACAGATTACCGGAAACAGATGTCATAGGATAGTCAACGGGGATCCCACCTTCAATTGTTTTTATCGTGTATATCGGTGACGGATAAAATGGAGCAGGGGTATCCTGACACCGTTTGAGTTTCCTGTTATCAATGCTATAGTCTTCTGATATTTTGGACACATAATTTGGTTGTTTGACAGCAAATACTGCTGAAGCAGCAAAGTCATACAAAATATTACCCTCTTTATCGTCCACCTCATTTGGAAAGACATACCCCTCACTATCGGGTGACGGGATAAGATATAATACCTTGGCGTACATAATTATAAAATTTTTGCTGGGGTAATGTTTATGAACGATTCTCCCTTTTTGCTTTCAAATTTGATTTGGTTCATATTGTCAATATTACCACCTAATATAGATGACCATATTGCGTCATGATGATATTTTTCCGTTGCCTCTGACCCTTTTGACTTCATTATTTCCCATTGTTCCTCTGCGTATTGTCTGTCAAGAAAACAAATATCCAGTTTCAATAATGATTCAGAGTCAATAGTGAATTCAACTACTTTATAATCAACAGGATCTTTATGATATGCCCATGCAAATGCACGATGCATCTGATTCCCGACATAAAACCCCTTGCCAAGTTCCCCTTTCCCTTTACTGACATCTATTTTATGTTGGGAAATTGCTTTGGCATACTGTCCCTCTGTCCCATGAAAATAGTCCATGTCTCCAATTTTAGTCTGTCAATCCAACTCCGAAATTGACGGTAACAAAAAGAAAGTGTGGAGTTGATTGCTTATCTGAATGGAGGTTCTGGAATACCTTGACGCAAATAAACAATACTCCACACCTGCTGCTATATATCAAGAACGATATATGACAAGACAAGTGGTGAATGTTGCTTGCTGTGTCCTTGCGTCAGTGAATTTTCCAGATTCCCATTCAAGGAGAAAGCAAAACACTTTCATCAATATGTTGCGTCATCCTGCGATGACACCACAAATATAGAAAATGTTTTCAACATCCGTGGAGTATTGTGATACAAATTTGACACTAAATCTGCTCAAAATCAACATTGACGAGCAATTTTGTTTGTCGTATTTTGACAGATTTGCAACCCCTGTTGCCAAACCTGCATCCACAATCAACTTTGTTTCCGTAAAATTGGTTTCAAACTTCTCAAAGAACTGAAAAGTATATCCGGACAAATTCGAAAAGATTCAGGAAAATGAGATTTTTTGCGGATAACTTACCGAAGTAAGTTTATCCCATTTTCCCTCGAAGACAAAGAAAACGGTAAAAAGCAAGAGGGTGAGTCATCAAAATCATCAGAAAATAATCCTCTGTAAATCACCTATTTCCATTCCGAAATTTCCTACAAAATAAGAATAGTAAAAGGTTAAAAATTAGCAAACTAATTTTATGCCGCATTGCCCTGAAACACCTCCAGGACACCCACAGACAAGGAAAAACCGAAGCAGAAACTTGATAAGTTATCTACTTCGGTTTTCAAAATCAATTGATTTTCAATCAGATAATCAATAAAATTCTGTTAATATTCTTCCTCGTTGAAGAAAAAGTCGTCTTTTGTGGGGTAATCGGGCCAGATGTCTTCGATGCTTTCGTAAATCTCGCCGTCATCCTCAAGCTCTTCGAGATTTTCTACAACTTCAAGCGGTGCTCCGGAACGCGTGGCATAGTCGATGAGTTCTTCCTTGGTTGCTGGCCACGGAGCATCCTCCAACCTGTATGCAAGTTCAAGTGTCCAATACATGGCAAATTAAGTTAAGTAGTTAATTTTCAATAATATAACATCAAATAACTCTGTCATATCCTCGTTCAGGGCGCAAATATATACAAAAAAACTTATAATGAACTACTTTTTTGTATTTTTGCATTCCGGTCTGCGGGAGGGCAAAGCCGGGACGGGACAAATCAATTTCCGTACCACAATAAGCATTGACAGACAAATGTTTTGAACAATTAATCAGGAGTGAGAAGATGGCATATACGAGAGAGGACATTTATGACGGCAGGACGACGGAAGAGATTGCGGCGCATTACCGTGAAATACTCAGGCTGCTGGGAGAAGACCCTGACAGGGAGGGGCTGCTGAAGACCCCGGAGAGGGTTGCCAAAGCCCTGCAGTTCCTGACCAAGGGATACGGGCAGGACGGGACGGAAATTCTCAGCGGCGCACTCTTCAGAGAAGACTACAGCCAGATGGTACTGGTGAAGGACATAGAGCTGTACTCGACCTGCGAGCACCATCTCATGCCGTTCATCGGCAAGGCCCATGTCGCATACATTCCGGACGGGACCATCACGGGACTCAGCAAGATAGCGAGGGTCGTGGAGACATACGCACGCAGGCTTCAGGTCCAGGAAAGACTCACTGTGCAGATACGGGACTGCATACAGAAGACTCTCAATCCACTGGGAGTCGCGGTAGTCATCGAGGCGGCCCATACATGCATGCAGATAAGAGGGGTAGAAAAGGCCAATGCAATAACCGTAACTTCCGCATTTTCAGGAGTATTTCTGAAAGACGAACGGACCAGAAATGAATTTCTCAATCTGATCCGCAACTGAGTGTACATTCCTGCATTGAGCGTGCATTCCTGCAGCAACCGCGCACCACAGACCAAGCACAGGCCACAGGCCGGCAATGCTTGCGGGCGATAAACAGTATTTTCAGAAAATCTTCTGCACGAAATCCGCAAGATATACCCTCCAGTTCCGCCAGATATGGCCGCCGGAGGATTCATGATACTCATACGGATAGCCGTGGGAATCCAGATACGACCGCAGGACCCTGTTCTCCTCATAGAGGAAGTCGTCCTCGCCTATGGCAATGTAATAGAGGGACACTCCGGCCCTGAACTGGGCGGCAAGCTTGGCGTCGGAATCCGAGTATATCGGATTGGAACTGTCCTCAAGTGACCTTACCGCCGCGGAGAACAATCCCACATAGCCGAATGTCCCCGGATATTCCTTGGAGATATGGAACGAATGGAATCCGCCCATTGACAGGCCCGCAATGGCTCTCCCGGACGGCTTTCTGACTGTCCTGTAATGCGAATCCACATACCTGATGATTTCCGGGAAGGAGGCCTCATAAGAGCCGTCCTTGGTCTTCGGGAGGTCGCTTGTAGGCTGCACAAGGCCTGAAGGTCCCTCTCCGGGAGCCGAAGGAAGGGCGGCATTCCCGTTGGGCATCACGACAATCATAGGCTCGGCCTTTCCCGAGGCAATGAGATTGTCCAGAATCTGTACTGCCCTTCCGAGAGTAGGCCAGGCATCCTCATCACCGCCCATGCCGTGCAGGAGGTAAAGCACGGGATAACGCCTTGTCCCCGAGTCTTCATAACCTGCCGGCAAATAAACGGTCATGCGTCTGTCTGTACCGAGGGACAGTGAATGATACCAGACCTTGGAGACAGTCCCGTGCGGCACATCATTTACACTGTACAGGTCTCCCCTCTCCCCCGGAACGATGAAAATGTTCATAATGGAGCGCACATCCCTCATCAGAAAGACATTGGAAGGGTCCGTCATCTGCAGACCGTCCACATTGAAGGCATAGCTGTAGAGCTCCGTGGCAAGCGGCCCCGAAGTCCAGGTCCACACTCCTCCGTCAGCCTCAGTCATTTCCGCCGTTCCCCAGCCGCCGTCCTTGCCGGCGATGAAGTCACCTGTGACTGTCACCCGCCCAGCCCCGGGAGCGAACAGACGGAAAGTGACGGAATTGTCCTCATTCACCTGAGGGGAACGGAGCCCCTCGGCAGTAAATATTGCCTGCTGGCCCGCTGCCGGAAGCGCGCAGGTCAAGGCCGTCAACAGTACAAGGATGAGATTTTTTCTCATAAATAAATTATTTCAGCGCCGCTCCGTCATGAAAAGCATTCCCGACCTTCTCTCCGAGGACAATATAGGCATTGTTGACAGGGTCAAATGTAATCGGGCGGAGCTTTGCAGGATCTATCTTACCTCCGGTGAGGACAGACTCGTCAGCATTGACATTCACTATTTCGCCGCGGAGGATACATGTATCCGGATTGTAGTCGATTACCCTGCAGTCCAGAGCCATAGGCAGTTCCTCAAAGAGAGGGGCGTTGACAAATTCACTCCTGGAGACATGGAATCCCGCCCGGGCTATCTTGTCCGGAACCGTATTGCCTGATGCTATGCCGAACCAGTCGCACTCCTTCACATGCCCTGCATCAGCGACACTGACCGTAAAGGCTCCGCTCTTGAGCAGATTCCTGACAGTCTTGTGTCCGGCACTGAGGCATATTGAAATCTGGTTTGCCTCGCTGATTCCGCCCCATGCAGCATTCATTGCATCGGGATTGCCGTCTTCATCATAGGTGCCGATAATGAGAACTGGCTGCGGATAAAGATATGGCTTTGAGCCGAAATTCTTTCTCATAATCCTGTCCTTATGTTATTTTTCAATCCTGTTATCTCCATTTACTTTTCAAGATAGGCGTCCGACACGACTTTCTCGCTGCGTGCGATGAAGTCGCTCAATGCCTTGCCCTTCAGCATGCCGTTGGCAAGAAGGGCCAGATCCGTAATCTGTCTGAGGATGCCATTGCCTGCGGCAAATGCCTCAAGGTCTTTCTTATGAGCCTCGGCGGCAGCGTTCTTCTGCGCCTCCACAGCCTTTTTCTGCTCCTCGGTTGCATCCTTCGGAGCATCTTCCACATGCTCTGCAGGCTTTACTCCGGCCAGCTTGGCATCCATGATTTTCTTCACCAGCGGATTCTCCATGTTCACGGTAATGTTGTATGAAGCAGGCATCTCGCCGTAAAAATTCATGCCTCCGCCCATGGCAGACATCTCGCGGTAACGGCGCATGAATTCCGACTGGGTTATCAGAATTGCAGATGCATCCTCTCCCATATTGTCTGCAGTCACATAATAATTGTTCTCCTTCGGAAGAACTGACTGGAAGACGGTATTGAGGTCTGCCTTCTCACTGTCGCTCAGCTCAGGCTTTACCTTCTCGGCCTTCGGAATCAGATTGTCTATGCTGTCTGAATCCACCCTGGCGAACCTTGTATTCTCAAGCCTGGTCTCAAGCAGATTGACGAAATGGGAGTCAAGCTCGCAATCCATAAGGAGGACATCATAGCCTTTGTTCTTTGCAGCCTCGATATAGGAGTACTGCGCCTCAGTATCCGTGGCATAGAGAAAGACAAGCTTCTTGTCCTTGTCGGTCTGCTCAGTCTCAATGGCTTTCCTGTAGTCATCGATGCTGAAGTATTTGCCCTCCGTATTCTTGAGCAGGCAGAATTTCATGGCCCTTTCGCAGAACTTCTCGTCGCTCAGCATCCCGTATTCAATGAAGAGCTTGAGATTGTCCCACTTCTTTTCAAGGGCCTCACGCTCATTCTTGAAGATTTCCTCAAGACGGTCAGCGACCTTTCTTGTGATATATCCTGAGATTTTCTTGACATTGGCATCGCTCTGGAGATAACTCCTCGACACATTCAGCGGTATATCCGGAGAGTCAATGACTCCGTGCAGGAGAGTCAGGAAGTCAGGGACGATGTTGTCTACAGAATCCGTCACGAACATCTGGTTGCAGTAAAGCTGGATCTTGTTCCTTGTTACCTCCATCCTGTCCTTGATCTTAGGGAAATAGAGGATACCTGTCAGATGGAACGGATAATCCACATTAAGATGAATGTGGAACAGTGGTTCGTCCTGCATAGGATAGAGCGTACGGTAGAACTCCATGTAGTCCTCTTCCTTCAGGTCAGAAGGCTTCTTTGCCCAGAGCGGCTCAGTTCTGTTGATGACATTGTCCTTGTCAGTGTCGACATACTTGCCGTCCTTCCACTCCTGCTCCTTGCCGAAGATGACAGGCACCGGCATGAACTTGCAGTATTTCTCAAGGAGGGCCTGTATGCGGCCTCTGGTGGCGAACTCGGCGTCCTCGTCGTCTATGTAAAGAGTGATTTCTGTTCCCCTCTCCTTCTTGTCGCTCCCGGACATCTCATATTCAGGACTTCCGTCGCATGTCCATCTCACTGCCTTCGCCCCCTCTTTCCATGACAAAGTGTCAATTGTCACTTTCTTTGACACCATGAACGCCGAATAGAAGCCGAGACCGAAATGTCCGATGATGTTGCCTATCTGGTCCTTGTATTTCTCCAGGAACTCCCCTGCACTTGAAAATGCTATCTGATTGATGTATTTGTCGACTTCCTCCTCTGTCATTCCGAGGCCGTTGTCTATGACCTTGAGGGTCTTGGCGTCTTCATCAAGCACGATGCGCACATTCAGCTCCCCGAGCTCACCCTTGAACTCTCCCGAGACTGCAAGAGCCTTCATCTTCTGGTCTGCATCGACCGCATTTGCCACAAGTTCACGGAGGAAAATCTCATGATCCGAATACAGGAATTTCTTGATTACCGGGAAAATGTTCTCGGTGGTCACACCTATTTTGCCTTTGGTTTCTGTTGACATAATATTTGATTTTTTGTTTCTATTATTCTAAATCCAATGATTCCCAAAATGCTGTCATGGCTGCCATAACGCCAGAACCGGCTGCCCGGTTCATTTGCATGAACGGCAGGCAGCCGGAATAAGTCAAAATATGTTCCAATGCGAGGCTGACTGACTATTTGTCAGTCGCCGCATACAGCATGGAATGTCAGTCCCTGCTTGTGGTAAAACTCTGTTCGTTCCCGTAGAATGACATGACACAAGTGTCAAGTTTCTGTTCTCCGCTCATGAATTCCACTTTGAACGAGCCATACATGACGCCGGCATCATCACGGACTATTGTCAAGCCCTCGGGACCTATACTGAAAACAGCAGAATAATCCCCGTCATCAAAACTTCCGTCTCCCCTCGCCTCATATGTGCCGTTGCCGATTTCATAATCATGTTTCGTGACGGCAAGGTCAGCATGGCCCGACTGGGATGATGCTGAAAGTTCCCACATGTTTTCGGAGCCACAGGTTACCGTCACGGCCAAAGGCTCATCATTTGCGGTCCCGAAGCACTGCAGACTGCTGAATCCTGTCCATCTGGCATACGACTCGGCAGTAATGGACCAGACGGACCCTGGATCATCAAGGGATTTTCCTCCCGTATCCACAAGACCGAAACCGTCTATATGATACGCATGCTCTCCTGTCTGTACGACATTAACCCCGGCAATATCATTCCAGGAACCATTTTCCCCGAAGAGATATCCGTTGAAGTCCTGCATCCAGTCGACAAATATGACCGGGGCAGACACATAGCCGGCAAACAGATTCTCTGAAGTCTCCTCAAGAATATAACTGTCTGCATGATTGTCTCCCTTGTATACGCGGCACGACACCGCGAGGAAGACAACGAGACACATGATTACAAATCTTTTCATTTTCCGATATTTTTAGAAGCGGACTCCTATGCCCGCTGTCGCTCCTATGTTAAGCATTCCCAACGCCAGCTCCGCAAAGCCGAAGACTCTGCCGCCCGCCATTATCCCGAACGGCACTGTATGAAAGCACGGGCTGATGACAGCCCTGCCTCTGAATTGTCCGTAGCTCAGGCCGAGACCTACAGCCGAATACATTTTGAAATATTCCCTTGAAAAATATGTGAACCTTGCCTGCGGCAGGAAAGTGGCCACATATCCGCTGTCCTTGCTTTTCAGAGAAGATGTAACGCCGTCATGCGTTTCTCCCCGGATGCCGTTCCAGCCTATCCCGAGAGACAGAGTGAACCATCGTCTGAGCACAAAGTCAAACTCGGCCGAAATCACCCCGGTCATGTACACAGGTCCGGAATAATCGCCATAAATTGAAGAAAGCGACCGTCCGCCGAAATATCCGCCACAGTTCCTGTCCACAAAGTTGATGACATCCGCGACAGGATATCCTCCCCACCCGAGACGCACTTCATACCGCATGTCATTCAGGTTTCCGGCTTCCCTGCCTCTGGCAGACACCGGGCAATAGACTGCAAGAGCAGTCACCAGCGCCACGCACAGTACAAGAAATCTTTTCATCACAAAACCATTTTTGATTCCGGACATAAAGATGCACGGGCAACAGAGAATGTTGCATTATGTGGCGCCGATGATTGTCAAAATTCAGACTGCTGTCCGGAGCCTCAGCAGGCAGGGAAGAACACCACCGCCTGGCCGCCGCCGGCAGCCATCTTTACCTCAAGGACATCGTCTGATGAAACGGTCATTTCCGTAATTGTATACGAGCAAGGATTCGTCTTCCAGTCAGCATCCGCTCCGTCGGCATAAATGACAGCCCTGTATTCCTTTCCGGACTCAAGAAAATCCAGAGGCACCTGCAGTGTCCTCGGGCTGTCCCCTGTAATGGCGCCGAGAAAATACCTGTCACCTGCCCTGCGCACTACGGAAATGAATTCTCCGGGCTCCCCGTCAAGGGCCCGGGACCAGTCGCAGTCAGCGTCAAAGTCCCTGAAAAACTGGAATGCAGGATGCCCCTCATAATTCTCTATCATGTCCGAAGCCATCTGAAGCGGAGAATAGAGCACCACCCAGCATGCAATCTGACATGCAAGAGTAGTGTTCACTCTGCTGTCCCCCCTGTCCTGGTCATTCCATTTCTGACGGAGAGGACTGTGCTTCGTGCTTTCGAGCAGCACGTCAAACACGCCCGGAGTATAGTCCATCGGGCCTGACAGCAGGCGGGTGAACGGAAGAGTCACATAATGCACAGGCGGGTTGCCGGCACTCCAGGCATTCCACTCCATGCCCTTTGCCCCCTCGAGGGTCATCATGTTAGGATATGTCCTCCTTATTCCAGTCTCTTTTATCGGCTCATGCACATCAAGGGAAATCTCATGTTCAGCAGCAGTCTCCACCACCTTCCTGTAGTGCCGCACCGCATACTGGCCGTGTCTCTTGTGCCCGCCCGGGACTCCGCCGGCATACCCAGTCTTGATATAGTGCATGCCCATGTCCTGAGACCATTCATACGCATATTCCAGCTGACGTTCATAATTCGGGATATTGGCCCCTGTCTCATGGTGCCCGATGACACTTACGCCCTTTTCCCGGGCATATTCCATCACCCTGGCGACATCAAAGTCGGCGTATGGCTTCGTGAAGTCGAAACTCTGCATTCCTCCCCAGCTTTCCCAGCCCTCGTTCCAGCCTTCGAACACCACTCCCTGAATATTGTTCGCAGCAGCAAAATCAATGTATTCCAATGCATTCTCCGTTGTAGCGCCATGCCTATCATCCATCTTCCAGGTCTGTACTCCGGTATGCATTCCCCACCATATGCCGACATACTTCATAGGCTTTATCCAATCCGTATCCTCAAGTGCACAAGGCTCGTTGAGATTCAGTATCAGGGCAGAATTCACAAGATCCACTGCCCTGCGGCCGATCTGGACCGTCCTCCACGGGGTCTTGAAGGAGCTTCCTGCGAACCTTGCCTTCACTCCGTCCGGCCACGGAGCGAGGCTGCTTTCAAATACGGCAGCACCGGCATTCCGGCCGCAGGCCGTAAGTGTCATCTCCGGATAATCCGCCAGTGCCGCCTCATGCACGCTTCCGTAAAGAGCGCGGTCGGCCGTCCTGAATGTCACAGGGGTATTGGCATCAGACACTTCCCCGAGAGGAAGAGCCCTGTAGTCAAGCTCGTATGTATCGAAATCCGCAGGAATTGACCAGGAATCCGCATCCGCATCAAACGAAAACATCGTCTTTTCCTCCATCACCCGCAGACTGTCCGCTCCGGGACATTCCACCTCATATCTGAAGCCGAAGCCGTCATCGAACACACGGAAACGCACTGTCACGAGGAAACCTCCATTGCCGGACAGCCCGACCGCCATCTCGTTGTACCTGCACCTTATGGTCTTGTTCTCTCCCCATGGCTGAGTCCATACATAATCCTGACGGGTATGGCGGCAGGAGGTAACCTCGAATCCGCCGTCGAGAGAAATTTTTTCCGGCTCCGCCACGCCGCTTCTGTCCGCCTCGCCGCTTCTGAATACTTCCATATCAAAGCCAAGGGAGGAAGGAGCAACGAACTGCCTGCCGTCCACCACGGCACGATATGCGACAGCTCCCGAAGAGTCTGCAGCGACAGCAATAACAATCTTACCGTCCGGAGAAGCGACAGACATGTCTCCGGGAGAATTGCATGCCGCAAAAGCCATAACCGCGGCCAGCAAAGAGATAAATGCAGATTTCATCTGTTCAATAAGATATTATGGTTAACAAAAATAGTTCATGCCGATGTCAGATTGGCCTGTCATTCATCTGCCCCTATGAAATTGAAATGCCTGTCAAATTTAAGTTCCAGCCCGGACTTGAACTTGAGCATATAATACTTTTTGTCCCTGACTATTCTCCTGTACTGACTGTCCGGCCAGTGCCGGTCCGCGTATTTTCTGATTTCATCCGGGACCAGAGACCGGGGCAGCACGCCATACCGGAACTCAACCTTCGTCCAATGCCCGTTTCTGTCAAATTCCACGAACAGGCCGTTGACAAGCATCACTTCATATGTCAATTCCGGGAACCCGTCTTCCTGCTTCACATATGACACCTGCCCGTCAGGAAAATTGTCATACAGGAACTCTTTTGCCGGCTCCGGCAAACGGCTGAAACTTATACCTTTGTCTTTGTCTGCCATCGCCACACAGGCCGACAGGACAAACACTGCCGCGCTCAGGCATATTCTTCTGAATCCTGACATATTCCGATTAATTTACAGATATTTTGAAATTATGCCTTCCGTCATAATAATAAACCACGGTCAGCTCCGAGTCATCGCAGATTGCCTTCACAAGAGACAATCCCAGTCCAGTAGAACCCGTCCGCCCCGGATTTTCCTGATAGAAGCGTGTAAAGACACGCCCGGCATCAAGGCTCTTTTCTCCATCGTTTGATACTGTGAAGCTGTCCTTTCCGTACCTGACTGTTATTGCCGTATGGGACGGACTGTGGAGGAATGCGTTCTTGAGCAGATTGCGGGAAAGCACTGAAGCAAGTTCCGGATTCATCGTCCATACGCACATACTTTCTTCAATTATTTCCATCTTCATGCATTTGTCCGCATAAATCTCTCCGAACATCTCCGCATCTTCCCTCAGAAGCATGCCGACATTGACTTCCTCAGTTGCCAGGAACTGACCGTTTTCAATCCTGGACATCATCAGCAATGTCTTGTTAAGCCTTATGAGATTGCTGACCTCACTCTGCATCTTCACAAGTTCTTCTGCCTGAGACTGGGTAAGGTCCTGAGAGTCAAGAAGCATTTCTATCCTTGCGCTGCACACGGCAAGAGGAGTCTGAAGCTCATGCGACGCATTGCCTATAAACTGGTTCTGAAGCCGGTACTGGCGTTCGAAGCGGGCTGTCGCGCTTTCCGCGGCATCGGCAAGCTTTCTGAATTCAATCACATCAGTATCCGCAGGCACCGGAGGATTCTCCCGGCCGGGCCTATAGGAATCGAACCATCTGAGCAGGGCATTGAACGGACGCATATTGACTATGACAATAGCCATGGTTATGGCGACCAGAGCCACAAGCAAGACCAGATACAGCATGCATATGCTCCATAGTATCGACCTGCGCAGATCCTCTCTTTCGAATGTCGGGACAGCCACTGTCAGCTCATAATACGAACCGTCCGCATCCATGAATATCTGCCGGCGGATTCTCGCCGGCTCATGTTCACTCTCATTCGCGATGTAAATGTCCGAATCCTCGTAATTTATCCATTCGCTTTCCTCTCCGCACCCTGCAGTAATCCTCTTTATATAATATGTATTGTTGGTCCCGTTGTCGGTGGAAAGCAGACGCTCACCCGAGAGCCATCTCATGATGATGTCCCGGGAATATTCCTCAAGCATGTCATCAGTCTCGTCATTGATTTCCGCGGTCATCACATTGAAGAAAATGACACCCCACAATGCGATGAAGACCAGCAGTACAGCAGAGAGGCTGAGGGCAATCTTGTAAATGAGTTTCATGTGTCTATGGCAATTTGTAGCCGAAGCCGTACACAGACTTTATCTCAATGTCCGCCCCTGCATCCGCAAGCTTGCGCCGCAGGTTCTTCATCTGGGCATAGACGAACTGGAAATTGTCCGCCTGGTCCACATGGTCTCCCCATACGGCCTCCGCAAGGACTGCCTTGTCGATAAGATGCCCCCTTCTTTTCATGAGGTATGCGAGGATGTCGAATTCCTTTTTAAGGAGAGGCACATCCTTCCCGTCCACCATGACCCTGTTGGTGTCAGGCTCAAGGGCCACATTTCCTATCCTGTAGGCAAAGTCTCCGTCATTGTTGCTTCTGCGCGCCACACTTCTTATGCGGGCGACCAGTTCGGCAATGTGGAACGGCTTTGCCAGATAGTCATCCGCCCCGAGTTCCAGACCGCGGACTTTGTCGTCTATGGAATCCTTTGCGGATATTATGATTACATTCACTTTCTTGTTTTCCTTTCTGATATATTCGAGTATATCGAAGCCGCTCCCCCCGGGAAGCATTATGTCAAGCAGCACGCAGTCGTAGCTGTATACTGAAAGTTTCTCTACGGCGGAGTCATAGTCGCAGGCAGTCTCCACCACATAGCCTTCCTTTCTGAGGGCAAGCGTCATAATTTCCTGAAGGGAAATCCCGTCTTCTACAATAAGTATCTTCATGGAACAAATATAATCAATTACTTTAAGAGATATTCCTGCAATCATGCTAAATTTGCAGCCTCAACCGAAATACGGACCGCTTGGGGCAACGACATGACAAACACTCACGGAACATACCCGGGAAGACGGGCCGGCTTCAGGGCAAAGGCATGGTGCATTGCAGCATTGCTTGCAGCACTGACAATAGCCGACCTGTTCTGCGGAGAACTCCGTCTGTCCCCCGGTGACATACTGGCATGCCTTTCCGGCAACAGCGAAGGAACGGATGTCCATGAAATACTGGTCCGCATCCGGCTGCCAAGAGTCCTGACAGCCCTGAGTGCCGGAGCGGCACTTGCACTTTCAGGTGCGCAGATGCAGGGAATATTCCGCAACCGGCTGGCAGACCCGCACATAATGGGAGTAAGTTCAGGCGCCGGCCTTGGAGCAGCAATCACTGTACTTGCCCTGCCGGCCGCAATGACAGAATCATCGGCAGGCCTGTCATTGGCGGCGGCTGCAGCAGCCGGAGCAGCAGTCGCCGCTGCCCTCATCCTTGCCGCATCACACAGGATGAAAAGGCCCTCATCACTTCTTATATGCGGAGTAATGACAGGATTTATAATCAGCGCAATAATTTCCATCATGCAATACGGGGCGGGTGCGGAGAGTCTCAAGATGTATTACAGCTGGTCTGCGGGAACATTTACGGGAAACGACATGGGCGGGGTCATAATCATGTCTGCCGCCCTTGTCATCGGGGTCACAATTGCCCTTGCCAATGCAAAAGGGCTTGACATCATGCTCTTCGGGGACGAATTTGCTGTACTTTCCGGCGCCAGCCCGCAGAAGACAAGGACAGCCGCCCTGCTTTCGGCATCCGTCATGACCGGTGCAGTCACTGCATTCTGCGGGCCGGTCGGATTCGTCGGAATTGTTGCCCCGCACATTGCAAGGAAACTTTCAGGCACTGCAAGGCATTTGACGGTACTGCCCGTGAGCATGGCAACAGGAGGCATATTCGGAGTGAGTGCAGACATGATTTGCCAGTTGTGCCGGATACCGGTCCCGGCAGGCAGCATGATGGCACTGATGGGCATTCCGTTTGTCCTGGCCCTGCTGCTTTCCGGGAAAGACTGATATACATAAAGAAAATATCCGGTTGACAAAAAGAGTCTTATGACAGAATCCATACTGAAACAGTCAGGTAATCAGACGCTTTCCGGCTCCGCAAAGGCAGGGGCAGGCGCCCCTCTTCTCGGCTGCCGGGACATTTCCGTCGGTTACATGGGCAGGCCGCTCTTTTCTCCGGCAAACTTTGAAATCCACAGGGGCGAGTGCATCTTTCTGTGCGGAGCGAACGGCAGCGGGAAAAGCACCCTGCTCAAGACCATTGCCGGCATACTGTCCCCTCTTTCGGGAGAAATCTCATGCGGATGCGGCGATATCCCGATGATACCTTCCGGAATCCCGAAAGTCCGGGGATTTTCACTTGCTGATTTCATCAGGACAGGATGCTACAGGGCGAGCAACTGGGCAGGAAAACTTTCTCCCGAGATGGAAAAGGCCGTAAGTGAAGCTACAGAAACACTCGGGATATCAGCACTGGCAGACAGAGAGATATGCAGCCTCAGCGACGGAGAATTTCAGAAAGGATGCATTGCTGCGGCTCTTGCAAGAAGAGCGGCTCTCGTACTTCTTGACGAGCCTACCGCATACCTTGATGCGGAGACCAGGATTTTCGTGCTGGAAGCTCTGAAAGAGACCGCGGCAAAGAGCGGTACCGCATTCATTTTCTCCTCACATGACCTGCAGGACTCCGCAGCCGTATGCAGCAGAGTATTTGCAATCGGCTCAGACGGCATCTTCCGATGCAGCGGCACAAACCGGGAAGAAAAAATCAAGGTCATTTCCTCAATTTTCCGGAATAAAAGTATTATCTTTGAAAGATAATGTCCTTTCAACAGCAGCCGACATGGAGAAAAAACTCTTTCTGATAGACGGACACGCCCTTATATTCAAGATGTATTATGCCTTTCTGAGGCATCCTATGATCAATTCCAAGGGAGCAGACATGTCCATTCTCTTCGGATTCACAAAATATATCCTTGAACTCACTGAAAAAGAGAGGCCGACCCACATCGCCGTAGCATTCGACCCTCCAGGAAAGACATTCAGACATCAGCTCTACAAGGAATACAAAGGCACGAGAGAAGCGACTCCGCAGCTGGTAATAGATGCACTTGAGCCGCTCATCGGGCTCTGCAGGGCCCTGAAGATTCCGGTACTCATGGCCAAGGGATATGAAGCCGACGATGTGATCGGTTCAATGGCAAAACTTGCTGAAAAGGACGGCTTTACTGTCTACATGGTGACTCCCGACAAAGATTACGGACAGCTGATAAGCGACCATATCCTCCAGTATAAGCCCGGCAAGTCAGGCACCGACAGAGAAATCATAGGGAAAAATGAAGTCTGCGGCAAATATGGCATAAGCTCGCCGCAGCAGGTGATTGAAATGCTCACAATCTGCGGAGACGCTTCGGACAATGTACCCGGAGTGAAGGGGGTCGGAGAAGTGGGAGCAGGAAAGCTCATAGCCAGATACGGGACGGTCGAAAACATCTACCGGCACCTTGAGGAGCTCACGCCCAGGCAGAGAGAGGCATTTGAAGCAGCAAGAGACCATATTGAACTGAGCCACACGCTTGTCACGATAAAAACAGATATCCCGCTTGAGACAACGGTCGCAGACATGGCCGTAGACATGGAATATGACCCTGAAATAGCGGATCTCTTCGAGAAATATGAATTCCAGTCATTGAGAAAATATATCGGGCATATCCAGGGGGCCGAAGAAAATAAGACCGTGGCAAATGTCCTTGCTGTCACAGATTCGGATATCGGGGAAATCATCAGGACAGCCGGACATGAAGGCAGATGCGGCATAGTGACAGAAACAGACGGGGACACTATCTTTGCCGGCATAAGAAAAGTCATTGTCTGTGCCGTGAAGGACGGGAAGTGCATTGCCGCCGAGGGAAGCTGCAGAGATTTTGCCGCACTGCTCTCCGACCCTGCAGTGGAAAAGGCCGGCTGCGGACTAAAATATCAGAGCAATGTCCTGTACAATGCCGGGGTCCGGCTCAACGGCAAATATCTGGACATTGAGCTGATGCATTATCTCATCAACCCGGAACAGAACCACAGCATCGCAATGCTCGCAAAAAAATACCTCGGGACAGACATCGGCGACACCGGCGAGGCTCCGGTCCAAGGCTCGCTGTTCGGCTTCCCGCAGGACAGCGGAGAGGAAGACGACATACGGAAGAAAAAAGAAGCCGCAGCAGCCGTACTGCTCGCCGGAAAAATCCGGGAAGACATGGACGCCCATTCGGCCGGCATACTGTACGACACGATGGAGGAACCCCTGCTCAAAGTGCTTGCCGAGATGGAACGGGCCGGAGTAAAAATGGATTTTGCCCAGCTCGCCGAATATGCCTCATCTCTGGAAAATGAACTCGGGGAACGGGAAAAAAGGATAAGGGACATGGCCGGAGATCCTGCCCTGAACATTTCATCCCCCAAGCAGGTCGGAATCCTTCTCTTTGAGAAACTTGCCCTTAATCCGAAGACCAAGGCAAAGACGGGTGTACGCCACAGCTACCCTACCGACGAGGACACGCTCCGCGGGCTCGCAGACAAACATCCGATAATAAAAGAAATATTGGAATACAGGGCGGTCAAGAAACTGCTGTCCACCTACATCTCCCCATTTCCAAGCCTCAGTTCACCTGTCACAGGCAAGCTGCACACGACTTTCAATCAGGCGCTGACGGCGACAGGAAGGCTAAGTTCGTCAAAGCCGAACCTGCAGAACATACCGATACGCACAGAACGTGGAAAAGAAATCCGCAGGGCCTTTGTGTCAAGTTTTGCCGGCGGTGTGATTGTCTCGGCTGACTATTCCCAGATTGAGCTGAGGATAATGGCGCACCTGAGCCAGGACAGGCACCTTACCGAGGCATTCAGGGCCGGACAGGATGTCCATGCCCTTACCGCAGCAAAAATCTTCCGGGAAGAAATCAGTGATGTGACACCCCAGCAAAGGAGAATAGCCAAGACCGCCAACTTCGGCATCATGTACGGGATTTCCTCTTTCGGGCTGGCCCAGAGACTGATGATACCGAGGGCTGAGGCAAAGAAAATAATAGACGACTATTTCGAAAGTTTCCCGTCCATATCCGCATATATTACCGATATCCTTGCCTCGGCAAGAGAAAACGGCTATGTAGAGACAATCTTCGGCCGGAAACGATACCTTCCGGACATCAATTCAAGAAATGCCACCGTCAGGTCACTGGCGGAACGGAATGCCATCAATGCTCCTATCCAGGGCACATCGGCCGACATCATAAAGCTTGCCATGATAAATGTCAGCAGGAAAATTGCCGAAGCGGGGCTTAAAAGCAAGATGGTGCTCCAGGTTCATGACGAACTTGTATTCGACGCCCCGGCAGAAGAAGCGGAAACGCTCAGGAAAATAGCCATCGAAGAAATGGAAAATGTAGTAAAATTATCCGTACCGTTGACCGTAGAATGCAATTATGGAAAGAACTGGCTTGAAGCTCACTGATTTGTCAGACAAAGAACTCGTGGACCTGGCTCTCCAGCAGAATCAGGCGGCATTCATCGTACTTTATACCAGATACAATGCCGGCGTGAAAAACCACATATCGAAATACATCGCCCAGGCAGAAGACAAGGAAGATGTGGCACTGGAAAGTTTCCAGAAAGCTTTCAGCCAGATAAGTTCATACAATCCTGAATTCAAGTTCTCCACATGGCTCTACAGGATTGCACGCAACACAGCCTTGGACCATATCAGCAAACGGGACAGGGAGAAGAACAATCTTCCTACCACATCCATCAGCGACACATTGGCTGAAATCAATGACATGGCTGCTGCCATGCACAATCCCGAAGATGACATCATCAAGCAGCAGGAGTACGACAAATGGATGACAAACATTGAAAAGTTGAAAGACGACTACAGGATTGTGGCCCGGATGAATCTCATAGACCATTTCGGCTACAAGGAAATCGCCGAACAGCTGGACCTCCCCATCAATACGGTCAAGACAAGAATCCGCCGGGCAAAGGCACAGCTGCTCAAGATGATGGAAATGTCCGACGAACTTCAGTAGAATACCCGGGCCGTCCGGCAATAAACCGACGCAGCCCTGAAAACCGCGCAATCATGGAATATCAGGAATTTGAAGACACACTACTCCGGCTGTTTCCGGAGACAGACACGAGCCGGCTTAAGAAATTCAGAATGCTCGGTCCTCTCTACAGGGAATGGAATTCAAAGATAAATGTAATCTCCCGCAAAGACATAGACAACCTCTACCTCCACCATGTGCTGCATTCGCTTGCGATAGCGGAATACATCAGACTGAATATGCCCGGACTCTACGGCTCAATTTCGACATTGCCGGAAGAGAAGCCCGTAACTGAGCCTGGAATCACATCCGGGGCAAGCCCGGCTGCAACTTTCCTGGACATCGGCACAGGCGGTGGATTTCCGGGAATCCCGCTCGCAATCCTGTTCCCGTCTGCACATTTCACCCTCTGTGACTCAATCGGGAAAAAGGTGAGGGTCGCATCTGAGATTGCCGGGGCATGCGGCCTTGAGAATGTCACGACGGCAAACGCAAGGGCCGAAGTTCTTCCGGGACAATTTGACTGGATAGTATCAAGGGCCGTGACCTCCCTGGACAAATTCATGCCATGGACCAGAGGCAAATACCGCCGCGGGATATTTTACCTGAAAGGAGGGGACATCTCCGAAGAAATTGCCGCCGCCATGGGAAAAAGCAGGCTGCCGTCCGGGACAATCCATGTATGGAAAATAGGCGAAGCCATCCCCGACCCATATTTTGAAGGGAAGCTCGTCATTTTCATTGAAGGAAATGAAAAATAATTTGCAATTAATACGAAAAACACTACCTTTGCACTCCCAAACCTGATTTCAGCCGGGATTTTGAAACAGGCCAGGCATAAAAATCTGAAATATAAAAGCATAAGATAATGAAAAGAACATTCCAACCATCACAGCGCAAGCGTCGCAACAAACACGGATTCCGTGAGAGAATGTCCACACCAAACGGCCGTCGCGTATTGGCTTCCCGCCGTCGTCATGGACGCAAGAAACTGACAGTGTCATCAGAAGACAGATACTGATCTGATTCATTGTCACCCGGGACATGTCTTCATTGTCTTGAGGGAAGAAAGATTGAGAGGCTGTGTCAAACAAAATTTGGCCCAGCCTCTTTGATTATATCCGCCAGCGGGAATATCATTTTACACTACCTCCATTTTCCGATGGAAGAACATCTGAAATACATGAAAGAAGCCCTGCGGGAAGCAGCCGCAGCAGCCGCGGAAGACGAAGTGCCCGTCGGCGCAGTAGTCGTATGCCGCGGCCGCATCATCGCCAGAGGACACAATATGACAGAGAGGCTCAAAGACCCTACTGCACACGCCGAGATGATTGCCATAACAGCTGCCACAGAAGCCACGGGCGGCAAATATCTCACCGACTGTACCCTCTATGTGACTGTCGAGCCATGTCCGATGTGCGCCGGAGCTCTCGCATGGTCACAGATAGGACAGGTGGTATACGGGGCAATCGACCCCAAAAGAGGCTTTTCCCTATTCTCTCCCGGTCTGCTTCACCCCAAGACAGAAATAATTGCCGGAGTATTGGCCGAAGAATGCGGGGCACTTGTATCCGATTTTTTCAAAAAGAAAAGAAAACAATAAAGGGAACGACCTGACAAGAAAAGCAAACCTCGCGATGTTCGGACTTGAAGAATTCGGTCTCGTCGGCCTGTTCGTGGGCACCTTTCTGGCTGCAACAATTTTTCCGTTCAGCTCCGATGTCCTGTATATGGCAGTACTGGCAGCCACCGGTGACACTCTCGGCTGTCTGGCAGTCGGCACCCTCGGAAACTGGCTCGGCAGCGTATTCACCTACTGGATAGGCTGGATGGGCAAATGGGAATGGATAGAGAAATGGTTCAAGGTCAGGCCCGCGACACTGCACAAACAAAAGGAAAAAATCGACAGATACGGTGTCTGGCTTGCACTCGCATGCTGGGTTCCCATAATAGGTGATGTCATTGCAATCGCACTCGGATTCTACAAAACAAGGCCGTTCTGGACAATATTGCTCATGCTTGTCGGCAAATTCGGCCGCTTCCTCGTCTGGGATCTCATCTACGGCCTATTTTGAATATTTTGCAGAAAGCCAAAATAATCTTAAATTTGCAGCGGAATTGAGATATGGTGTAATGGTAGCACTACAGATTTTGGTTCTGTCTGTCCAAGTTCGAATCTTGGTATCTCAACAACAATCGCCCAACTCTATGAATTTCACAGATTTAGGCGATTTTTCATATAAAACCGGGTCAGAAACGGGACAGCCCCGTGAAGGCCCCATGTCAAACTGTTTTTCCTTGTACGACGCCCTTATGGAGTTGTGCAAAGAAAAACCTTGCCATGACATCCATATACCTCGGGCAAAAAAGTTCTATGACCGGGATTGTCCCGGCTTATCAGAGGGACACCTTGCCGACACCGACAACCTCAAGGTTGACCGGAATGTCGAGTGCACGGAAAATCCTCGATACGGAAGACAGGGTGATGCTCTTGCCGTTCTCAAAGCGGGAAATCTGTGCCTTCTTCACCCCTATCCGTTCGCCAAGCTGCTCCTGGGTGAGATGTCTGGACTTTCTCGCAGCCCTTATGGCCTCCCCGACAAGATAGAGATCCATCTCCTCCTCGTATGAATCCCGCGCAGGTGTTCCTTTGGAACCGAGCACCCTGTCAAGCATCTGGTCATGTGAATACAGTTTCATATCTTTTCCCTTTTGTCCTCAAAATACTCTCTCATTATCCGTTCAGCCTTGGCGATCTCCCTTGCCGGGGTCTTCTGGGTCTTCTTCACTATCCCGTGTGTAGCAACGACAACAGTCTCAGTTTCGGTATCCCAGAAAGCAAAAAGCCGATATTGGATACCGGCGTACAATGTACGGAACTCCCAGATTTCCGAGCCTTCAAGTTTCTTGAACAGCTCCCTGTCGATATAATACCGGCACTTGCCGATATTATACACGACCTTGGCTCTGGCCTTCTCCTCCAGCGACTCAAGAAACTCCACGGCTTCCTCGGTATACAGTATCTGAAATTTCGACTGAATTTCCATCATTCACTTATTTCGGCACAAATATAGTGAAAAGTTTACAATTTATGCAACTTCTTCAGCTGAACATCTCCGGGATGTCCTTCTGCAGGAGCAGGGCAGTCCGCAATGTCCTGGCCTGCTGGTTCAGCTGCCTGATGGACATCTGGTTGGTGCTGAGGGCAGCAGTGTTCTCCTTGCCTTCGGCTTTCATCTTCGCCATTTCGCTGCCGGTGTCCGAAATGGCCTTGCCCCCTCAACGGGGCGCTGAAATTTTTTTGTATTTATCCGCTAAAGTTTATAAGTTTGCAATCTTTTGTCAAATTATATTGTAATGCTTATGCGTAGTAATGCGTCTTTCGCAATGCGTGCGTTCACGGCAGCAGCCGCTTTTCTTCTTTTCCTGTCGGCCTGCATGAAGACGGAGGAGCCTGTTTCCGTACCGGATGACGGATTCATTGAACTGGCATTCACGAAAAGCGGTTTTGTCTGCGATGCACAGGACTCTCCATCGGTAAAGGCGGGTCTGGATGAAGACGGCGCCGGTAATTTTGCAGAGGGGGACAAAGTCGGTCTCTATATATACGGCAGCCCTTCCAGACATGTGATTCTCACTCTTGAGAACGGCAGATGGACTCCGGCGCTGAAGAAGAGCGACCTGGGATCCGGTACGGCCAGGCTTTCCGCATATTATCCGGTATCGGAGGCTGAAGGCATCGGGTCAAACGTGCACCGCCATAAGGTGCAGACCGACCAGAGCGGAGACGGCTACATGGAATCGGATCTTCTGTGGAGCCATCTCGACATTGATCCTGGCTCGCTTTCAGGCAACAGGATAGAATTCCCTTTCAGGCATGCCATGCACAGGCTTGTCATAAACATTACGGGCTCTGACGGTACATTGCCCGAAGACCTTTCAGTAAAGGTCCTCAATGAGACCGAGGGGTCGCTTTCAATCTATAGCGGAAGTCTGAATGATCCGTCCGGTGAAAAGGTGAGAATAGATGCCAGAAAAGCGGAAGGGAGTCAGGGCAAGTTTTCCGCAATACTTTTCCCGGGCAGTCTGGGCCCTTATTCCGACGGATGGGTGGAAATAACTGCGGGCGGCAAGACCTCGACCTTCAAGGCGCCGTCGGAAATCGGCGGCAGGGATTTTCTGGAGAGCGGAAAGGAGACTGTGCTGAACCTGAGTCTGAATCAGGGCGGCGTCGGCCCCGGGGAAGAGCCGGAGCCTGATCCCGACTATGCTGGGAAAATATGCTGGGTATATGGAGTCAAGACGCCGGAAACTCCTGACTACAATGAGGAGACCGTGAAAGTGCTGACAGATACGGATAAATTTTATCCGTGGAACTTCCCTTCAGGAGTATGGTTCAAGTTTGACAGCGATCCTGAAACAGCCTATCTGAACTGGCAGGAGGGCTTCCGCTGGTATGACTGCGACAAGGACAATCCGGACGAAAGCAACTCCCGTCCCGGCTATCATGACAGCAACATGTGCTGGGCGGCCGCTTCGGCATGCATGCTCCACTGGTGGATGAACATCAACAGCGACTATATTGCCGCGTATGACCGTAAATATGGAGATGTGTGCCCGAAATATCCGCGCCCTTCATCTGAATTTTCAGGCACTGAAAAAAGCGAGATATTCAATTTCTTCAGGGAGGCAAGCCGTAACCGCGGAGGGGATGCGAGGGACGGCATCAACTGGTTCATCAACCACACTCCCGGATTGGGTCTAAACGACACTTTCGACGACGATGCCTTCGGAGGCTATTTTACGGAGGTTTTCAAGGGAATGAAGATAGCCGACTCTTTCGGGGGCTTCAGCAAGGAAACGTTCAACGAGCTCATAAAAGACGCCCTTGAGAATGACCGCGGACTCGGATTCATACGTTCACACGGACTGACGCATGTCATGGCTCTCTATGGTGTCGAATTCGATGATGAAGGATATATCTCGGCCGTATATTATGTCGACAACAACGACTATTATAATTTTCAGGTCACAGGCAGCAGCACTCCGTTCCAGAGGCATCGCCTGATCCGCAAGAAGATCACCTACAATGAGGGCAGCGGATTCAAGATATTGATCGGGGAGGGTACATCGTATGCGATAGTCGGAGTGACTACGATGGATCTTATGCGTGACGTATGGCGGAACGCCTTTCCGGAAGTGCGTACGGACGACTGAAGCTGAAAAATGATGCCGGGCAGTGCCCGGCAGGATTGCAGACATTTTATTTGACATGGATATTATGATGATTATGAAGAGCTATAAATTTTTTCTATATGCTGCGGCGATTCTGCCGGCGGCCGTCTCATGCGACAGATCCGTCCTTCCCGGCGGGGACAGCGGCAGCGATGAAGTGGAAGTTACGGGGAAAATCGACATAAGGACTGCCGTGGGCCCTATTGTTAAAGCACCACAGCTTGGAGAGGACGGCTCCGGAAATTTCATTGACGGCGACGTCTTTTCACTGACGGTTTCCGGCGACGGATTTGAAGTCATCCGTGACTATACTGTGGGCGGAACGGAACTGTTCTGGTCGGATCTGGGGCTTCCCGAAAATCCCGGGACAGTGCGTTTTGCAGGATGCTATCCGGCACAGGAAGCGGCTTCCGGAGACGGTTGCCGTTTAGAAGTGCTCGCGAACGGCGAGACGGATCTCCTGCTTGCCAAGGCAGTCGATGTTGAGTATCCGGCTGCGACGGTAGATCTGAAATTCGGTCATGCTTTCCACAAGCTTGCCGTAAAATATGTGTCTGACGGCACCTTTTCGGATTCAGACCTTTCTCAGGTGACGACTGTCGTCAATGCGATGTCATCATGCACGGTCGACCTGTCCAAGGGCGAAATTGAGGCGGGGTCTGCTTCGGTTCAGTCCCGATATGCCGAAAAGTCCGGGGATTCAGTGGCATATATGCTTGTGCCGCAGCAGAAAGACAAAGTTACTGTCGATGTCTCTTTCCAGGGTATGAAAAAGACGTTCACTCTTCCGGACACCACCGGGGACGGTCAGGCGCTCAGTCTGCTTGAAGGAGGAAAAATGCTGACGGTGCAGCTTGAGATTTCTTCGGACGGGATCAGAATGGACGGGGTGCAGATTGTTGGCTGGGAGTCCCAGGGGACTGTCAACGGAGGCATATCATTCTGATGCCGCAGCAGTGTTCTTTTCAGTTTCAAACAACTGCCCGGCATTCTCCTGCAGGATTTCAGTTGGACTTCAGCACGGCATCCGGCTGTCAGTCATTTGCCTAATTTTTCATACTCTTCATCAGTCACAGGCTCCAGCCATTCATTTGACGCGTTTTCTCCCGGAATTTCAAAGGCGAGGTGTGCAAACCAACTGTCTGCTGCCGCACCGTGCCAATGCTTTACATTAGCTGGAATGTGGATGACATCGCCAGGAAGCATCTGAACGGCAGGCTTGCCTTCTTCCTGATACCACCCTTTGCCTGCCACACAGACAAGCATCTGCCCTCCTCCTTTCGTGGCACGGTGGATATGCCAGTTGTTGCGGCAGCCCGGCTCGAAAGTCACATTGGCAAACGGTATCTGCTCCTTGGAAACCTGAGCGAGATAACTGTTACCGACAAAATACTTGGCGTATGCGGTGTTTGGTTCGCCGACAGGGAATATCATCTCGCGCTGGAAAGCGGCTTTGCCGTCTGTCCCGGCCGTGTCATCAGCCCAGACATCCTTTGCCAGCCGGAGTCCCGGACGGTTCCATACTTCCCCGAAAAGCACGTCATCGTTAAGTTCGGCAAATTTCGGTGCAAATTCGCCCAACTGCACATGCCCGGCAGTCTGTGTAATTTTTTCTTGTGCCATAATTCCTTGAATATATTTCAACGACACCATGAATTGGTATCATAATAATAGCATTAAAGCCACACCTGATATTAAGATGTTATTCTTTGTGTGAACAAGTTTCATATCCGTTTGATAACTTTTGCCGGAACACCTACTGCAACTGCATTTGCAGGAATGTCCTGTGTCACGGCTGCACCGGCTCCCACCACGGCATTGTCACCGATGGTGACACCCTGCAGAATAGTGGCATTGGAACCGACCCAGACATTTTTGCCCAGGACGATAGGAGCGGAATAAGTCAGCTTGCGTTTCTCCGCCTCAATGAAGTGGTTCAATGTGGCAAACACGACATTATCGCACTGTAATGTCACCGGGAACGGGGTCCGGTCGCCAGCGATGATATTGCATTTTCGTCTGTCAATGCAAATTTACCGGTTCTTATGGAAACTGAAGTAACGATAAGAGGGCAGTTTGTGCCATTTTTACAGATTTTCGGCTGTGTCGGCCTCTGTCTGACGGAAATTCGTTACATTTGCAACAATGAAACAGGCAGTTCATTACACGCAGACTGGAGAATTCCGATATGCTGATACGGTTCAGCAATCTGTTGCAGAGCTATTACGGGGAGAAACTCCAGCTGACGCTCGGTCTGCCTGCCGTGCAGTATTGCGCCGACAAGCTTGCTTGTCGCCAGATTATTCCGGCGATATGTTCAAGAAACAGACGGGAGAGACACCTTCCGCCTATTGCGAAGAATTGCGGAATGACTTGCGCGACACTTCTGCCGTATAGCACAGTCGTGCAGGCATGACAATGATTGGGGAGATATGGCCGCTGACAGAATCTACATATCAGTAATTTTGCCGCTCCGGCTTGAATGGGAGCCTTGCTATTCATATACCGGGGATATTCCCTGTCCGCCGGAGTCCATGACAGGTCCGGAGGCGGAGATCAAGGACAATAGGACGGAGGGAGTCAGACGAGGTGACCGGGTCAGGGTACAGTTTGCCGGGAAGGAATATATCGGAACGGTCGACCAAGTGGGAATACTGCCGCAGATTTCTCCGGACAAAATCAAAGGAATCATATCTGTGGAGAGGGAGCTGGCTCCGGTTTCGGAAGAGGAGAGAACTCTCTGGAAGCAGGTCGCGGAATATTACATGTGCAGCATCGGAGAGGTAAGCAAGGCGGCCTATCCTGCCGGGAAAATCAGCGAAGAGAAGAAGCTGGCCGGGATGCAGCAGAGAGAAGAGGAGCGCAGAAACAAGAAAATATCACTGCTCCGGGAGAAACTGGCAAAACTGCAGGGAAAGCGGCCGCAGGAAGGGAAAATCAGAGAAAAGATTGCTGCCGCCGAGGCAGAACTTCAGAGACTTCAGGGGCTGATGCCGGGAGAAGGCAATACATTGCCGATGCCTGACGACAGAATCATGCTTTCACAGGCACAGGAGAAGGCTTTTCTGAAAATTAAGGAAGCATTTGGCAAAGGAATGCCGGCACTGCTGAAGGGAGTGACAGGCTCAGGTAAGACTGAAATATACACAAAACTGGCCTGTGAATGCATCAGAGCAGGAAAAAATGTCCTGTACATGGTGCCGGAAATAGCATTGGGAAGACATCTTGAAATGAGACTGCAGGAAGTCTTCGGTGCGCGGCTGATGACATTTCATTCGGGGGAAAGCATGGCAAGGAGACGAGATACGGCAGACAGAGTCAGGACCGCCGAAGGATACATAGTCCTCGGCACAAGGTCTTCCATATTCCTGCCGCACCACAACCTCGGACTCATCATTGTGGATGAAGAGCATGATTCATCCTACAAGCAGGACTCCCCCGCCCCGAGATACAACGGCAGGGATACTGCGGTCATGCTCGCCGGCATCCACGGCTGTGACATAGTACTCGGCTCGGCGACGCCTTCCCTTGAGTCTCTGTACAACTGCATGAGCGGGAAATACACCATTGCAGAACTGAAGGAACGGTACCATCATGCCGAAGACGCAGAAATCGAAATAATAGACACTATAGCCGAAAGGAAAAAGAACGGGATGAGAGGCTCGTTCTCGGTAAGGCTGATTGAACACATAAGAGAGACTCTGGATGAGGAAGGGCAGGTGATGCTGTTCCGGGCAAGGAGATCATTCTCTCCCGCCGTACAATGCATTGAATGCGGCTTCATCCCCAAATGCCCGCACTGCAATGTGAGCCTGAGCCTGCACAAAAGGAAAAATGATGACGGACACGGAAGACTCGTGTGCCACAGCTGCGGATACAGTGCGCCATTCACCGGACAATGTCAGAAATGCGGCGGGGAAATGAGAGGGCTCGGAGCAGGCACACAGAAAATCGAAGAGGAAGTGTCTGCCCTGTTCCCTTCGGCAAGAGTTGCAAGGCTGGACAGCGACACAGCCCAGAGCCCTGTATACAGCAAGGAAACCGTCAGGAAGTTCAGCAAGGGAGAGACCGACATTCTCATCGGCACGCAGATGGTGACAAAAGGGTTCGATTTCCCGAATCTCAGGCTTGTGGCGGTCCTGCAGGCAGACACTCTTCTCGGCATCGAGGATTTCAGGGCAGATGAGAAGGCGGCCCAACTGCTGGAGCAGTTCAGGGGCAGATGCGGCAGGAGAGACAGGCGCGGACTGTTTGTCATTCAGACATCGGCCCCGGACCATCCGGTATACAGGATACTTGCCGAGGGGACAAAAATTGAAGAAACCGCCCTGCTGTCCGAACGGAAACTGTTCTCATACCCTCCGTACACAAGAGTCATCAATATTGAAATCCGGGACAAATCCGAACAGCGCGCAATGCTCATGAGCACAAAACTCTACGGCATCCTTGAAGCCGGAGCCCAGCCATACGCGCTGACTGGCCCCTTCAGTCCGGCAGTGGACAAGGCAGCCGACAACTACATCAGGGTCATCAGGCTGAACCTGCGCAAAGACAAGAATCTTGTCGGCACAAAAAGACGCATCATGACAGCCGTAAACGATTTCGAGTCCAAAGAAAAATACGCAGGACACATTGCCATAGATGTTGACCCCATATAAAAAGATGAAGAACTCCGGTATGAAAATTTCTCGCTATCTTTGCAGATGCGGATAAAATGCCTGTATACGCATTCAGGAGACAATGGAGAATCTGGAAATGACAGGAAAGACAGTCTGGGATCCCCTCAGGAAAAAGGAAGTGGCCCTGACTCCGGAAGAGCATGTGCGCCAATGGTTCATCGGGCAGCTCGGCAGCCGGATGAATGTTCCCATGCACATGATGATGAGCGAAACGGCTTTCCGGCTCGGGGACAAGCTTTTCAGGGCAGACATACTCATATTCGGGAGGAATGCGAGACCGCTTGCGGTGGTGGAGTGCAAGCGGCCGGAGACAGACCTGGACAATAATGTGCTCGACCAAGTCATCAGATACAATATGGTACTGAATGTCAAATACATATTCATCACCAACGGGAAGGAGACATTCATCTGCAGGAAAAAGAACTCATCCGAGTATGAATTCATCAGCCATATTCCGGACTACGAGGAAATGTGCGGCCCTGCCGGACAGGGGAAATGAACCGGACAAAGACCATATCCGAAACACAAAGACACGGAACATCAGAGACATCAGAAGCAATGACAATAACACACGGATTTCTTGAACACAGGATTTTCTCAATCATATCTGACATCGCCGAGAAGAAAGGCGTCAGGGCATTTGTCATAGGAGGCTATGTACGGGACTGCTTCCTCGGATGCCCGAGCAAGGACATCGACATCGTCGTCGAGGGCAGCGGCATCAGTCTGGCCGAAGCCGTCGGTGAGGCTGTTCACAGCAATGTGACCGTATTCAAGAATTTCGGTACGGCCATGCTCAGATACAAAGGCATTGAAGTAGAATTTGTCGGAGCCAGAAAAGAATCATACCGGAGAGATTCCCGGAAACCGATTGTTGAGGACGGCACGCTGGAGGACGACCAGAAAAGGAGGGATTTCACCATCAACGCCATGGCATTCAGCCTGCAGAAAGAAGACTTCGGAGCACTTGTGGATCCTTTCGGCGGCATCAGAGACCTCAAGGACGGCATCATCCGGACGCCGCTCAACCCGGACACCACATACAGTGACGACCCCCTCAGAATGGTCAGGGCAATCAGATTCGCAACAAGGCTCACCTCTGCTGAGCATGAATTCAGAATCACGCAGGAATCACTTGAATCCATTCGGAGAAACCGAGACAGAATGAGCATCCTCTCCAAGGAAAGAATTACGGAAGAACTCAACAAGATGCTTGTATGCAGCAGACCCTCTGTCGGATTCCGGCTCATGGATGAAACCGGTCTGCTGGACTTCGTGCTGCCTCAGCTCACAAAGCTCAAGGAGACAGAGACAGTGAACGGGAAAGGACACAAGGAAAATTTCTCCCATACCCTTGAAGTAGTGGACAATGTGGCCGCCCTTGAGGCAAGCCTGATTTCAGAAGGGATGCTTCATGACTGGCATACCGCAGACAATACGGAAACTGAAACCGTGCGTACGGAACCTTATCTGTGGCTCAGATGGGCGGCGCTTCTGCATGATATCGGGAAGCCGGCGACTAAGAGATACGACCCCCAGGCCGGATGGACATTCCACGGGCATGAGATTGTCGGGGCAAGAATGGTCCCGAAAATTTTCCAGTCCATGAAGATGCCCCTGAATGAAAAGATGAAATACGTCCAGAAACTTGTGAACCTGCATCTCCGTCCGATAGCTCTCGTAACGGAGGAAGTCACGGATTCGGCGGTAAGGAGGCTCCTGTTCGACGCGGGGAATGACATAGATGACCTCATGGTACTCTGCAAGTCAGACATCACATCCAAGAATCCCAAAAAAGTAGAACGGCTGAAGCACAATTTTGACATAGTAAAGCAGAAACTGGCTGATGTAGAGGCAAAGGATGCCATAAGGAACTTCAAAAACCCTATCAGAGGGGAATACATCATGGAGACATTCGGCATACCTCCGGGAAAACCGGTCGGCATGATTCAGGAGCATGTCAAGAATGCAATACTTGACGGCATAATAGAGAACAGATTCGAAGAGGCCGACAGGCTCATGAGAGAAAAAGCCGCCGAAATGGGCCTTTTTCCGAAAGGCGGTCCGGAGTCTCAGGCTGACTGACATGGCTCAGATACAGAGATGAACCTCACTGACAAATACATAACCTACATCAGTTCCATCAGGAGATATTCGGACAAGACAGCCCGGAACTACCGTGCCGTCCTGGATGATTTCCTCATGTTTGCCTTTGCAGACAGAGCGGACAAAAATTCCATCTGCGACGAAGACATCGTCAGCGCACTGACTCCGGGCATTATCCGTGGCTATGAGGTATATCTCATGAACAAGAGAAAGCTGATTCCGAGGACAGTCAACCTGCACCTCTCGGTCCTCAGCGGATTCTGCCGCTGGATGACAAAAGAAAATCTGCTGCAGTCAAATCCGGTCGGAGCTGTGGCAAGACCTAAAGTTTCAAAGAAACTGCCCACAATATTCAGGGAAGCTGAACTTAAAGCATATTTTCGCCTGACAGCCATTTTCGCGTCCGAAGAGCTGCATCCGGAACCGGATTCATTCATAGAAAAATACAAGGCTACCAGACCATACGGGTACAGACCGGAAGCGGACCGCCTGCTGCTTGAGATGTACACTCTGGCAGAGGATCCGGAAAAATTCGCCCTTTTCCTTTACAAGAAAAGACTCAGGAGAGTGATAATAGCGACATTGTACGGCACCGGCATACGGCGGGCGGAACTTGTGTCACTGAATACCTGCGATGCTGATTTCCGGCGCCATGTTGTCAAAGTGAAAGGCAAAGGAGACAAAACGAGAGAAATTCCTCTTACTTCTTCATTGTCAGAAGAAATTTTATTATATTTACAGGCAGTTGAGATGATTTGCGGGAAGACAGCCTGCGGCAATGCCCTTTTTGTCACGGACAAGGGAAGGAGAGTATATCCGGAATTCATTGACCGGGCAGTGAGGACGGAGCTGGAGGAAACGGGAGGATTTACCGGGAAGAAGTCACCACATGTCCTTCGCCATACGCTTGCGACGGAACTGCTGGATGAAGGCGCAGACCTTAATTCCATCAAGGAATTGCTCGGACATTCTTCGCTGGCCGCCACACAGGTCTACACCCACAATACCATCGAGAAACTCAAGAAAGTTTATCAAACCGCCCATCCACGGGCTAAAAATGGAGGTAAAAATGGAGATTAGAGTACAATCCATCAAGTTCGATGCAGATCAGAAACTTCTGGACTTCGTAGAGAAAAAACTTTCCAGACTTCCAAAGTTCTATGACGAAATCACAAGCATTGAAGTTGCAATGTCACTTCTGCCTGAGCATCAGAACAAAAATGTGAAAGTGCATGTGAGGATTCCTGGCAATGACCTTGTAGTCGAGAGAAACGCCAAAACTTTCGAAGACGCCGTCGTCGACTGCGCGGACATACTCAAGGACAAGCTCGTCAGGGCAAAGGAGAAGAAAGTCGAGTAATCTTCAGTCAAATACTTGCAGAAATTGAAAGGCTGCCCCGGGGCAGCCTTTATTGTTCAGGGCCGAAGCATTTCAGGACAGAGTGAAGTTCCCGGCCACATTCAGACAAGGTCAGCACACCGGATACCGTCAAGGGCGGACGAGACTATGCCTCCTGAATATCCGGCCCCTTCTCCGCAAGGGTACAGTCCCTTTATCCGGATATGTTCAAGCGTATCGGGATCACGAGGAATCCTCACTGGAGAAGAAGTCCGGGACTCTACGCCCAGCAGAAGCGCCTCATTGGTATAATATCCTTTCATTTTCCTGCCTCCTATTTCCGGAAAGGCATATTTGAGTCTCAGAGAGACATTCCCGGGGAGAAGCTCATGCAATGGGGCAGGCACCGCACCCGGATGATAGGATGTGGCCGGCAGAGAGGCGGACTCCACGCGGCGGCAGAAATCCATCATTCTCTGTGCAGGAGCCTTTATCGAGCCAGAAAAGTCATACATTCTCTTCTCCACATCCATCTGGAAACGCAGCAGGGAAAGAGGGCCGTACTTTGAATACTCGGGCACATCTTCCGGCTCGACCGACACCACGACTCCGGCATTGGCCCACCTTGAGTTGCGCGCAGAATTGGACATGCCGTTCAGGACCGTCTCCCCGGGTCCTGTTGCAGACGGAACGAGAATGCCTCCCGGACACATGCAGAACGAGAATACCCCCCGGCCCTCGATCTGGGTCACGAATGAATATTCAGCTGCAGGCATGTACGGCTGATATTTGCCGTGGTATTGGATTCTGTTGATCAGAGACTGGGGATGTTCGGCACGGACACCGAGGGCAAACCCCTTGGCCTGAAGCTCCCATCCCTTTTCCGCAAAAAGTTCATAAATGTCCCGGGCAGAATGTCCTGTGGCAAGAATCACTTTTCCGGCAGAATACACGGTATCGGATACAGCAGAAGCGACAACATCGAAGCTTCCGTCTTCCCTCTTGCGTATATCGGTCACCCTTGTCCCGAAATGATATTCGCCTCCGTGAGAAACGATGCATTTGCGGATATTCTCAACTATTGCAGGAAGCCTGTCGCTTCCTATGTGCGGGTGCGCATCTGTCAGAATCGAGGAATCGGCCCCGAAAGCCACAAGCTGATGCAGCACCTCCCTGATGTCCCCGCGCTTTGAGGAACGCGTAAACAGTTTGCCGTCGGAAAATGTTCCGGCTCCTCCCTCTCCGAAACAATAGTTGGAGTCCGGATTGACTGTTCCCTCCCTTGAAAGCCTCGCCATATCCGCTTTCCTTGCATGTACATCCTTGCCGCGCTCTAGAATTACCGGCCTGATGCCCCTCATGAGAAGATGCAGGGCGGCAAACATCCCGGCCGGACCGGCTCCTATTATGATCACCGGCTCTGCAGAAGACACATCCCGGTATTCCGGCAATGAATACAATGGAATTTCCTCCCCGGACCGGTATGCCTCCACTCTGTACCTGTAAAGTATTTCGCCTCTCGCATCCACCGACCGGCGGACAATCCTCCAACCCGACACGGCTTTCTGTGCCACGCCCATAGCTCTCGCTGCTGCAGAGGTTATCTGCTCCGCTGACGGCTCCTGCCCTATAGGACACGCTATTTCTATCTCCTTCATGCCTTTGTTTCCGGCTCTTATTTTGTTCCGGCCCTTATTGATATCAGATCTTGTGGAAATCAGCCATCCTTGACACCGGAGCAACATCAAGGGAAGTCCTTTCCCCGTTCAGATAATGGAAATATCCGGCGATGGCAATCATGGCAGCATTGTCAGTAGTGAACTTGAATTCAGGAAGGTATGTATTCCATCCCCTCTTCTTTCCCTCTTCAGTGACAGCATTCCTGAGACCGCTGTTGGCCGACACCCCTCCCCCGATGGCAATTTCCCGGATTCCGGTCATCTTCGCCGCCTTGATGAGCTTGTCCATCAGAATTTCAATCAATGCATTCTGAAAACTTGCGCAGATGTCCTCCTTGTTTTTTTCCATGAAGTCCGGATCAAGAGCCATCTGGTCCCGCACAAAATACAGCAGGGATGTCTTGATGCCGCTGAAGCTGTAGTCCAGTCCGGGGACATGGGGCTTGGCAAAGCGGAACTTGTGAGGATCCCCGGCTTTTGCAAGCCTGTCGACAACAGGCCCGCCGGGATAACCGAGCCCCATCATCTTGGAACACTTGTCAAAGGCCTCCCCGACGGCATCGTCTATGGTCTGCCCGAGGATTTCGAAATCAAGAGGGCTGTTGACCTTGACTATCTGGGAATTGCCTCCTGAAACCAGCAGGCACAGATACGGAAATGACGGATGAATATTCTCCTTGTCATACTGCTTGATAAAAGACGCGAGTATATGTCCCTGGAGATGATTTACCTCAATCAGCGGCTTGCCGAGCGATATTGCCAGCGCCTTGGCGAAAGAAGTGCCCACAAGAAGCGACCCGAGAAGCCCCGGTCCCCGGGTAAAGGCTATCGCCGTAATGTCAGAAGCGCTGACACCGGCCCGGTCGATGGCCTGGCTTACGACCGGTACGATGTTGAGCTGATGCGCCCTTGAGGCAAGCTCGGGAATCACGCCGCCGTACGCTTTGTGCACATCCTGGCTTGCCAGCACATTCGACAGAAGATATCCGTCCCTGATGACGGCGGCCGAAGTGTCGTCACATGAGGATTCTATACCGAGAATTATATCCATAAAATCAAATTATCAAAACTACCGCAGCGGCAAAAATACGACTTTTTTTATTAATTTTGCTTGTTTTAATTGATTCACACAATTCTGTCAACTGATACTGGGGATACGGTAAAGAAGGTTTTGAAAATATTGTGGCTGGTTGCGGTAGCACTGACGGCACTGATACTTGCAGGGATTCTTGGGATACAGACTCCTCAGGTACAGACATACCTTTCGCGCAGAATCATAGAAAACATATCGTCAAAAATAGACGCAGACATCAGGTTTGACAAGATTCACATCAAGCCATTCAATGCATTGGTGCTGAAGAACATCGCCATAATAGACAGAAAGCCTTGCAATGAAGAGGCCTCTGACACTCTCTTTGCTGCGGAATATGTCATTGCCCGGTTCACCCTCAGGGGACTCGGCAGACAGGAGGGGCTGCACATAGGAAGGACATATCTCAGGAACGCCGAGATGAACCTTGTGATAGAAGACGGCGGGACAAGCCTGCAGAGGATGTTCGGGATAGAGAAGAAAAAGGAAAAGAAACCGCAGGACAAGAACATTTTCGACATACGCAGGGTCGATATAGACGGCATGACTTTCCGGATGCAGAATTTCAGGAAAGAGCACAAGGAAAAACCATCCGGGGGCATAGACTGGAGTGACCTTGAAGTCTCCGGCATCAGTCTTGGAGCGAGACATCTGAAATTCAGCAAGGGAATAATGTCCGGCAGAGTGGATTATATGTCATTCAGAGAAAAAAGCGGCTATGTATGCAATTCCATTTCCGGCGAGGCAAGAGTCGGACGGGGACAGGCCAGAATCAAGAAAGTCAAAATAAACGACCTCTGGTCAGATGTTGCGCTTGATTCATTCACAATGTCCTACGACAGTTCAGCCGACTTCAGGGAATTTGTGGAAAAGGTCAGGCTCGAGGCAAACATTTCCGGCAGCAGGCTCGACATGCAGACCCTGTCATATTTTGTTCCGGGACTTGCGGGCAATACATTTGCCGCCGAGATCAGCGGCAATGTCTCGGGAACAGTCAGCAGCCTGGCTCTCGGGAATCTCAGGATTGACGGCGGAGAAGACAATATATCCGGGGTATTCGACGGCCGGATTACCGGACTTCCGGACACGCAGGAAATGTACCTTGACCTGAAAATTGCGGACCTCGGATTCGGGTCCCGCGGGCTGCAGAATTTCATCGGCGACTGGAACAGGGGGAAAGCACCCGAGATAGAAAAATTCGGAAGAGGAGAGACTTTCATCCTTGACGGACATGCCAAGGGCACATTGAACCGGCTCGCCCTCACAGCAGGCATCCGCTCCGGACTCGGAAGAATATATGCCGACCTTGACATGACCGGACTCACATCCAAGAGCAAGTCAATAAAAATCGGCGGAAGCGTAATGACCGATGACCTTGACATCGGAAAAGCCACTGGCTCAGACATCATCAGGCAATGCTCCATGAAAGCGAGGCTCAATGCAGACCTCGGCAACAGGGGAGGCAACCCGGAGCTGAGGATAGACTCGCTGATAGTCAGCAGACTCAATTTCAATGGCTATGACTACAAAGGGATAGCCGCCGCAGGTACTGTTGCCAGGGAGACATTCGACGGCAAGATCATCTGCAGCGACCCGAACCTCAACTTCATGTTCCAGGGATTGTTCAACCTGTCAAGAAAGACAAACAATGCCCTGTACAAATTCTACCTGAATGTCGGCTATGCAGACCTCAACGCAATGAATATAGACAGGCGAGGCATATCACGCATCAGGTTCAGCACGACAGCGAATTTCAATCTCATAAAGAACAGTGGCGACATCATCGGGGACATCGACATTGCAGATCTGGTCCTTGAGAACAACATGGGTCCCCATGACATAGGAGACATTGCAATAAATTCATATTCAGGGAATGACATAAACAGAATGTCGTTCTCATCAAAATTCGCAGAAGGCAGTTTCGCAGGAACCGCATCAATAGCAAAATTCATAAGGGACTTCCAGTCCGTCACCCTGAAGAAAGAGCTTCCGGCAATGTTCAGAGACACAGTCAGGACATGGGACAAAGACAGATACAGAATTTCAGTCAAGACATTCGACACCATGGACCTGATGTCATTTATTGCCCCGGGGGTATATATTGCAGACAGCACATCCCTGAATGCAAAAATCGACTCCTCCGGCATCTTCAATGCAAGCATCGTCTCTCAAAGACTTGCATTCAAGGAACAGTACATCAAGGACCTGACCCTTACCGCAGACAATTCGGACGGAAGCCTGAAAGGCAAAATCAACAGCGGAAGCATCCGCCTTGCAACTCTGATGCTCAACAACAGTCTTATGGAATTTTTTGCCGATGATAATCATATCGGAGTCGGGCTTTCCTACGACAACCGCAGCACACTGACCAACAGAGGAGAGTTTTTCGCGCTTGGAAATGTGACAAGAGACATGGACGGGGAAATGGGCCTTGAGGCAAGCATCCTTCCGACAAGCATTTATCTGAATGACAGGGAATGGAACATCCGGCCTTCAAAATTCAGTGTGAAGGGCAAGGATGTCGACGTGGACATCATTGAGTTCACAAGCGGTGACCAGACAATCAGGGTCACCGGCAGAACTTCCGAGAATGCGAAGGACAGACTTACCGTAGCCCTTGACAGATTTGACATCTCCATAGTGAATCCTCTTCTGAAAAAAGACATCGGACTCAGCGGGGCAGTGACAGGGCAGGCGGAAATCACCACCCCGTACAGGGAACTCGGCCTCAGCATGAATTTCCTTTGCGACTCCGCTTCTGCAGCAGGTTCGGACATGGGGACAATAATGATGGAAGGAAGGCTCGGAGATTCCGGTGACGGGAAAAGACTCTTCCTTAATCTTACAAATGAGATATCAGGACAAAACACGATTGACATAAATGGCAATTATGCCTTCAAAAGCCGGAAAGCAGACTTCAACATAGTCCTCGACAGATTCGACATTTCATGCGCCTCCCCATTTGTATCAGGCGTCATAAGCGGACTGGACGGACATGTGTCAGGAAATTTCTCGGCAAAGGGACCTTTGGACAGACTCGCCGTCAGAAGCGAAGGAGCAGGCTTTGAAAATACCGGACTGACAGTCGCCGTCACAAATGTCAGATACCTTCTCAACGGAGGCTTCAGAATGGATGAGACCGGAATATATTTCAATGATGTCAGCATAGAAGACGGAAAGAACGGACGCGGCATGCTTACAGGCAGCATCAGCTATGACTGCTTCAAAGACATCAGGTTCAACGCAAGGGCCAATGTCATGGATATCGAAGCCATCAATCTTACTGAAAATGAGTCCGAGTCATTCTACGGCAATGTTGCGGCCACCGGCTCCGTTGAGTTCTCCGGTCCAATGAAAGCCCTTACGCTGACGGTAAATGCCGCGACATCCGGAAACGGGCAGTTCCATATACCTCTGTCCTCAGGAGGGAATGCCACCGGAAGCAATCTTCTCACATACAGGCAACCTGTGGTAATAAAGAAGACAGACCCGTATGAGGCGATGATTGCAAGAATCCAGGAACAGGAGACAAAAGAAAGCGACTTCAGAATGAGGCTCCGTGTGGCCGTGACCCAAGGCACAGAGGCTTTCATTGAGATAGACAAAGCCACGGGAAATGTCCTGTCAGGCCGTGGAGACGGAGTGATTGAGATAGAACTCCAGCCAAAAAAGGACATATTCAACATCACCGGTGACTATACAATCGCATCCGGCAACTATAAATTCGTCGCCCTTGGTTTTGCATCCAGAGACTTCTCCATACAGGAAGGAAGCACAGTGAAATTCAACGGTGACATCATGGACAGCATGCTGGACATAGATGCATCCTATACGACCAAGGCATCCCTGTCCACTCTCATTGCTGACACTACATCCGTATCCAACCGCAGGACGGTCGAATGCGGCATAACCATTTCAGACAAGATCAGCAACCCGAGACTCGGATTCTCGATTGTCGTTCCTGACCTTGATCCTACGGTACAGTCACGGGTAGAAAGCGCCCTGAGCACAGAAGACAAAGTGCAGAAACAGTTCCTCTCACTGATTATCTCGAACAGTTTCCTTCCTGACGAGCAGTCCGGTATCGTCAACAACAGCTCCGTGCTGTATTCCAATGTCACAGACATCATGACCAACCAGCTGAACAACATTTTCCAGAAACTGAATATTCCTCTTGACCTCGGGCTGAACTATCAGCCGAATGAAAAAGGCAATGACATCTTCGATGTGGCCGTATCCACCCAGCTCTTCAACAACAGAGTGATAGTAAACGGAAACATAGGGAACAGGCAATACAATTCCGGGAACTCCGGCAGCGATGTAGTCGGCGACCTGGACATAGAAATCAAGCTTACAAGATCCGGAGCCCTGAGGCTCAATCTTTTCTCACACTCTGCAGACGAATACACCAACTACCTTGACAATTCGCAGAGGAACGGAATAGGTATCGCCTGGCAGAAAGAATTTGACAGATTCGACACATTCGTACGCAACATATTCAAGAAAAGGGAAGAAAGGGAAGAAGAGGAGCGCCGGGCCCTTGTCCAGCGACGCAACATGGACAGGAATGTGATAATTATCGGGCCGGACGACAATGCAGCAGACAAGCCCCGCAAGCAGAAATGCATCAGGCGCAAAGAAAAAAGGGAGAGCAATGACAACACGGAAAAATGAAACAGGAAAAAGACAGGACATGACGGAAGAAAGTGTCATGACCGAAAGTACAATATGCCGCAAGGACGGCAGAGGCAGCCTGTACCTTATACCCTCCCCTCTCGGGGACAATGCCCTGCAGGAGGTAATTCCGGCTTCCGTACTGCAAATGCTTCCGCATTTCTCGACTTTTGTCGTGGAGGAAACGAGGACAGCAAGACGATATCTGTCAAAGGCAGGACTTAAAGGGAAAATCCAGGATCTGCGGTTCTTTGAACTCAATGAACACACCGGGCATGAACAGATTGAAAGCTACCTGGAGCTGTTCAATGAGGGCAATGACGTGGCCCTTATATCAGAAGCCGGACTTCCGGCAGTGGCAGACCCCGGCGCACAGCTTGTCGCCCTTGCCCACAGACATGGCATCAAGGTTATTCCGTCAGTCGGACCTTCTTCACTCATGCTTGCCCTCATGGCGTCGGGACTCAACGGACAGTCATTCGCATTCTGCGGATATCTTCCGGCAAAAAGCGATGAAAGGAGAAGCAGGCTCAAAGCAATAGAGAAACTGTCAGCTGCGGCGGACCAGTCGCAGATATTCATTGAGACCCCGTACAGAAACGAGCAGATGCTCTCTGACATACTTTCCGTGTGCCGGAGCGAGACAAGGCTCTGCATTGCCGCAGATATAACACTGCCGGATGAATTCATCCGCACCAGGACAATATCGGAATGGAAAAAAGAAAAGACTGCGATAGGCAAACGGCCATGCGTCTTCATTATCCATGGCTGACAAGGAGCAAATCCACCCAAATGACTATCTATCGGGAAAATGAATTTAGACAAGCATAACGCAAACATCGGCAGGGGAATACAGCCAGGCATCCTTGAACTTGAAGGGATGGAATTCCATGTCTGTCACGGATGCCTTCCGCATGAGAAGACAGTCGGAAATCTATTCACCGTGGATTTCAGGGCAGAACTTGACATGTCGGCAGCGACAAAGAGCGACGACCTTCAGGATGCACTTGACTATGGCCTCGTGTACGATGTCATAAGAAAAGAAATGGAGATTCATTCCTCCCTGCTTGAGCATCTGGCAGGGAGGATTGTCGGCGCCATTGCCGATGCTTTCCCACAATTGGGGAACTTTTCAATACGGGTATCAAAGAGGAGGCCCCCGGTCAACGGAGTAGCGGCCTGGTCAAGAGTGACGCTCTTCTATTCTATAAAAGCAGGAATGACACTCTTCTATAAAAATAAATGACGATGAAGAAAAAGATGGCATTCGTTACCCTCGGCTGCAAACTGAACTATGCCGAGACTTCCACTTACGAGCGGGGACTGAGCCGGGAAGGCATCGAAGTCGTCCCGTGGGATGAAAAAGCCGACATATATCTGGTGAATACTTGCACGGTGACCGAGCATTCCGACAAAAAATGCCGTAACATCATACGGAAGCTGCACAGAATATCGCCAGAAGCCTCCATATTCGTCACCGGCTGCTATGCCCAGCTCAAGAAAGAGGAGATTCTCCGGATAGAAGGCGTGAGGGCAGTATTCGGAGCCGACGAAAAGCCTATGGTCGTGCCGTCGATATCCGCATTCCTCAAGCCGGCAGGCGACAAGAATGCCGACAAATGCCGCAGGACGGATTTCCTTCCGGCATACTCGTCCGGCGAGAGGACAAGGTCATTCCTGAAAGTCCAGGACGGATGTGACTATTTCTGCTCATACTGCACGGTACCGTATGCCAGAGGCCGCAGCCGCAACATCCCGATCAGTGACCTTGTCCGGCAGGCAGAAGAAATTGCCTCCGCAGGAATCAGGGAAATCGTGCTGACCGGAGTGAACACCGGGGACTTCGGGAAATCCACGGGAGAAAATTTCCTTGACCTGCTCAAGGCCCTGAACGAAGTCAGAGGCATCGAAAGGTACAGGATATCTTCCATAGAACCGAACCTTCTGAAGGATGAAATTGTGGACTGGATTGCAAGCGGAACGAAATTTCTTCCTCATTTTCACATCCCGCTCCAGTCAGGCTCCGACACAATCCTCAAAGCGATGGGAAGAAGATACGACACGGCATTCTTTGCCCGCAAGATTGATTATATCAGGCACGCGATGGAACATCCCGGAAGTCCGAAAGTATTCTTCGGGATAGATGTCATCACGGGATTTCCCGGAGAGACCGACGCCCTTTTCAAGGAAACATATCATTTTCTGAAAGACACGGCAAGACCCGCATTCATCCACATTTTCCCATATTCCCGGAGAGCCGGGACACCTGCAGCCGCCCGCATGGACCAGGTAAAGGATTCAGTCAAGACTGACAGAGTGAAAATACTGGAGGAGCTGTGTACGGAACTCCATGCGGAATTCATGGAAGCCAACAGAGGAGTCCGCGAAAATGTCCTGTTCGAAAGCACTGACAAAAACGGAATAATGTCCGGATATACCGGCAACTATATCCGCATCGAACGGCCATACGACCCGGAACTGGTCGGCAAGACAGTCCCGGTGACACTCTGAGCCACGGCGCAGATTACAGGAAAGGAACATATACCATCATAAGGATTCAGACTAAAGTATGGAGACAAGACTGACATTTTTAGGAACGGGCACATCACAGGGGGTCCCGATGATAGGTTGCGGATGTGAAGTGTGCACCTCATGTGATCCTCGGGACAAGAGGCTCAGATCATCAGCTTTCGTACAATACAGGGGCCTTGACATTCTGGTAGACGCCGGACCTGACTTCCGGCAGCAGATGCTCAGGGCAGGGATAAGCCATCTGGACGCTATCCTGCTGACACACAATCACAAGGACCACACGGGGGGACTGGATGATGTGCGTGCGTTCAACTATATCGAGAGGTCTCCGATAAAAATCTGCTGCGAAAAATATGTCGAGGACTCCCTGCGCATGGAATACTCATACGCTTTCGCTGAAAAAAGGTACCCCGGAGTCCCGGAATGGCAGATTACCCGCATTGACGACAGCCCGTTCCGTGTTTCTGAGAATATACCGGAATTCATGCTGGTATGGAAAGACGGGAAAGGCTACGAGAAAGTCCGGGTCACGCCTGAATTCTGGGCTTCCGAACGGATGAGAAGAAAGAATCCGGACTGCAGCACAGCGGCCGGACTGCCTGACATCAATCCCGAAGGCTCTGAAATCATTCCGATAAGAGGGAGACACTACATGCTTCCGGTCCTCGGCTACCGATTCGGCAAAATCGCATATCTGACGGACATGAACTTCATACCGGAGGAAGAATTTGACAAGCTCCATGGACTTGAGCATTTCATCATCAACTGCGTCCGCAGGGGACGCCACTTGTCCCACTTTTCACTTGAAGAGGCCGTCGAAATATCCCGGAGAGTAGGTGCCCCGCACACATGGCTGACCCATCTCTCACATCAGCTTCCGCGCCATTCCGACCTGTGCGCAGAACTGCCCGAGGAAATCCGGCCCGCGTATGACGGGCTTGTGATTGAAGCCTGATTCAGACAATATACGGAGGGACAGCGCCTTGATCTATCAGGTCGCGCAATTCATCCAGGTATCCCTTGTCGGGCGAAGAGACGGGATTTCCGAAACGGGCATTTATGTCATTGAGAGTATATGAGCCGCCCTTCTCTTCCAGAATATATGACGACATCTCCTCCCTGAGCAATCTCCCGGACGGTTTCCGGTCTCCTGTCGCAGCAAGACTGCCGCCTCCGTCATGACAAATGTCCCGGCGTTTCCTGCGGCAGACATCACAGGTCCCGCAGTCCTCTGATTCTGTCTGGCCGAAATATGAAAGGAGAAACCGGCTGCGGCATGTGTCAGACTCCTCCACATAACTGACCATTGTCTCCATTCTTTCAATATATGCGGACTTCAGGCGGTCATGCCTTTCGGGAGTCAGCCTGACATTCTTTGGCATCAGCCTGTTTTCATTGAGATATATGACTGTCGTATGGTCTCCGGGGATATATTTTATCAAGTGTTCCAGCGACATTCTGTACAGCAGCTGCCTGAGCTCCGGGACGGCCATTCCGGCCTTGTCGGCGACATATTGCTCATCAATCGGCACCGGGAACGAAAACAGCCCTGTATAACGGCGCATAAGGATTTCAGCCGCCGTCCCCATTTTCTTCTCAGACATCGGCGTGCCGTAAAGGGAGCCGCGAGGGACAATAAACATCACTTTCGTCTGGACATCAACATCTTCCATGACTGTCCAGTGTCCTTCTCTCTCTATATACTTTATGGCATACCATGCCGAGGAACGGTTCAGGCCGAAGCGGATACAGAACTCATGGAGATCAAACTTCAGCTGCATTCCCTTGCCGACATCATATGGAATCCCATACATTATATGCACTTTATGATATATGTCCTCAACATATTCGATGGACGGGAATGACACCGAGGCCGTCTGGCGGAGCCGGCGGACATCGCCGCTGTTCCACAGCAGGACAGCATACGACCTCTTCCCGTCCCTGCCGGCCCTGCCCGCCTCCTGGAAATATGCCTCGGGCGAATCCGGCATGTCAAAGTGCACCACAAATCTCACGTCCGGCTTGTCTATGCCCATGCCGAATGCATTGGTGCAGACCATCACTCTGATGGTTCCTGACTTCCACTGCTCCTGTCTTTCCGTCCGGGAATGAGCGCCGAGACCGGCATGATAAAAGGAAGCAGAGACGCCGTTTGAGACCAGAAACGCAGCAATTTCCTCACATTTCCTGCGGTTGCGCATATAAACGATTCCCGTTCCCGGAACAGCGCCGCATATATTCAGAAGCTGCCCGAACTTGTCCTCGGTATGCCTTACGACATAGGAGAGGTTCGGCCTTTCAAAGCCGCTTTTCAGGAGCAGTTTTTCCCGGAAACAAAGTTTCTCCATTATGTCTTCTGCAACCTGCGGTGTTGCTGTGGCGGTAAGGGCAATCACCGGAGCTTCCGGCAGGATTTTCCGGAGTTCCCCGATTTTCAGATAGTCCGGACGGAAGTCATAGCCCCACTGGGAGATACAGTGTGCCTCGTCAACCACTATATAGCTGACATCCATATCCTTGACATAACTCCGGAAAAGTTCTGTCCCCAGGCGTTCCGGAGACAGGTACAGAAACTTGAAATCTCCGTAGAGGGCATTGTTCAGCGCGAGTTCGATTTCCCTCCTGGTCATTCCGAGATATACCGCGAGTGCCTTGATGCCCCTGTCGGAAAGATTCTGCACCTGGTCTTTCATCAGGGCTATCAGGGGCGTTACAACAAGGGCAATTCCCGGCTTCATCAGAGCCGGCACCTGAAAGCATACGGACTTTCCCCCTCCTGTCGGAAGAATGGCGAGCACATCCCGTCCGTCCAATGCCGCGCCGACTATCTCCGCCTGCATCGGCCGGAATGAAGGATAGCCCCAATATTCGCGGAGGACATCAGCCGGAGCAATATCCCCGGCGACATCGGTCTGTGTCATCTGACTGTCAGCACATTCACTCATCTCATTTTCATTTGTCTCCGGCCGTCCGGCATTGGCACATTTTGTGCAGTAGATATTTCCTTGGGCAGGCGGATGCACATATCATCCTGCCGCAATCTCCGGCGGTGAACAAATGTAAAATTATATTTGAACGATTGCAAAAATACTTTAATTTTGCATCGCATTCCGGAAGGGACCGGAGAACCGGCCGGAAATTCTGAAAATGCTTCAGGCCATGAAATTATAAACCTTAATATAATTTTGGAATTATGAGTAAAATCGATTTGACCAAGTACGGCATCACAGATGTCAAGGAAATTCTCCACAACCCGTCTTACGAGGTGCTCTTCCAGGAAGAGACAAAAGAAAGCCTCCAGGGTTACGAGAAAGGCCAGGTTACTGAACTCGGCGCTGTCAATGTAATGACAGGCATCTACACAGGACGTTCTCCTAAAGACAAATTCTTTGTTTACAACGAAGCCAGCAAGGACACCGTATGGTGGACTTCAGACGCATACAAGAATGACAACAAGCCTTGCTCAGAGGAAGCCTGGGCAGACCTCAAGGCAAAGGCCGTGAAGCAGCTTTCAGGCAAGAGACTTTTCGTGATGGATACTTTCTGCGGAGCAAACCCTGCTACCCGCCTCAAAGTCCGCTTCATCATGGAAGTTGCATGGCAGGCTCATTTCGTGAAGAACATGTTCATCCGTCCTACAGAGGAAGAACTTGCAAACTACGGAGAGCCTGATTTCGTTTCATTCAACGCTGCAAAGGCAAAGGTTGAGAACTACAAGGAGCTCGGCCTCAACTCCGAGACTGCAACTGTCTTCAACCTCAAGACCAACGAGCAGGTTATCCTCAACACATGGTACGGCGGTGAGATGAAGAAGGGTATCTTCTCCATCATGAACTACCTCAACCCGCTCCGCGGAATCGCCTCAATGCACTGCTCAGCAAACACTGACAAGGAAGGAAAGAGCACAGCTATCTTCTTCGGACTTTCAGGAACAGGAAAGACTACCCTTTCTACAGACCCTAAGAGACTCCTCATCGGTGATGACGAGCACGGCTGGGATGATGAAGGCGTATTCAACTACGAAGGCGGATGCTACGCTAAGGTCATCAACCTCGACAAGGAGAGCGAGCCAGATATCTACAACGCAATCAAGAGAGACGCACTTCTCGAGAACGTTACTGTAGATGCAAACGGCAAGATCGACTTCGCTGACAAGAGCGTTACAGAGAACACCCGCGTATCTTACCCTATCTACCACATCAACAACATCGTTAAACCGGTATCAAAGGGTCCTCACGCAAAGCAGGTGATCTTCCTTTCAGCCGATGCATTCGGTGTTCTTCCTCCGGTTTCCATCCTTACTCCTGAGCAGACCCAGTACTACTTCCTTTCAGGATTTACTGCAAAGCTTGCAGGTACAGAGCGCGGTATCACTGAGCCTACTCCTACCTTCTCTGCCTGCTTCGGTGCAGCATTCCTTTCTCTCCACCCTACAAAATACGGTGAGGAACTCGTAAAGAGAATGAAAGCTGCAGGTGCAAAGGCATACCTTGTAAACACAGGCTGGAACGGAACAGGCAAGCGTATCTCTATCCGTGATACCCGCGGAATCATCGACGCTATCCTTGACGGTTCTATCGAGAAGGCTCCTACAAAGACCATCCCTTACTTCAACTTTGAAGTTCCTACCGCTCTTCCTGGTGTTGATCCTGCAATCCTCGACCCTCGCGACACTTACGCTGACGCAAGCGCATGGGATACAAAGGCAAAAGACCTTGCAGGCCGCTTCATCAAGAACTTCGAGAAATTCACCGGCAACGAGCTCGGCAAGTCTCTCGTAGCTGCTGGCCCAAAGCTCTGATTCCGACTATCTGCCGGCAGGATTCCTGTCAGCATTACATAAAAAAGGAGACCCGGAATTGATCCGGGTCTTTTTTGTTTCCGTCGGCATGTCCGCAGGGCATTTCGGTATAGCCGTGCCCGATGGAGCCTGACCATGTCGACAAGACTCCTCCGGTGTTCGCAGTATCTCCCGTGACGGAAAAAGCGGAAGGCTCTCCGCGGCCACAGTCAATACCGGCCTTACGGTTTCAGGGACTGAATACCGCTGACAGAATCAATTAAAACCGGAACAAACGAATGTTTTACATTAAAAATCATTATTTTTGTAAAATATGGTTTTTCATCTGAAGCAGATGAACGATATTATATGACATTCATGTTAATCATCAAAACAATAATGAAAAAATTTCTTAAGCTTGCCGCGGCATTCGCAGCAATTGCCGTGACATCCTGCTCGCAGTACAAGTACGACACTGTGGCAGGCGACCCGCTGGGAACGAAAATCTACACTCTGGACAACGGGCTGAAGGTGTACATGAGCGTCAACAAGGAGACGCCGCGTATACAGACCTACATCGCAGTGAAGGTCGGAGGCAAGAATGACCCTTCCGAGACGACCGGCCTTGCACACTATTTCGAACACCTGATGTTCAAGGGAACGCCGAACTACGGCACATCGGACTATGCGGCAGAAAAGCCGATGCTCGATGAGATAGAAAGGCTTTTTGAAGTGTACAGACAGACTGAAGACGAGGCAGAAAGGGCAGCAATCTATCATCAGATTGACTCCATCAGCTATGAAGCTTCAAAGATTGCCATTCCGAACGAATACGACAAGCTCATGTCAATCATAGGAGCAAAGGGGACAAATGCCTTCACTTCACAGGACATGACGGTATATGTGGAGGACATACCTTCAAACGAAATCGAAAACTGGGCAAGAATTGAGGCGGACAGGTTCAAGAACCCGGTAATCAGGGGCTTCCATACTGAATTGGAAACTATCTACGAGGAGAAGAACATGTCTCTCACGCAGGACAGCAGAAAAGTATCCGAAGCCATGGACGCCGCCCTCTTCCCTCACCATCCGTACGGTACACAGACCGTCCTCGGCACACAGGACCATCTGAAGAACCCTTCCATCACAAATGTGAAGAACTACCACAAGACATACTATGTACCGAACAACATGGCCATCTGCCTCTCAGGAGACTTTGACCCCGATGAGATGGTTGCTGTGATTGAGAAATATTTCGGCGACATGCAGCCGAATCCGGAGCTGCCGCAGCTGCAGTTTGAGAAAGAGCAGCCCATCTCCTCTCCTGTGGTAAAGAAAGTCTACGGACTTGAAGCCGAGAACATCACCTTAGGATGGAGGCTTCCTGAGGCTACTGACAAGTCAAATGATGTGGCAAACATCGTAAGTTCCATTCTCTACAACGGACAGGCAGGCCTCATTGACCTTGACCTCGTCCAGCAGCAGAAGGTGCTTTCAGCATACGCATACAACGGTGCCCAGCCGGACTACGGCTCATTCATCGTGTCCGCAAGGCCCAAGGCCGGGCAGACTCTCGACCAGGTGCGCGACCTGCTGCTTGCAGAAGTGGCCAAGCTCCGCAGCGGAGACTTTGATGAAAGCCTCATCGAGGCCACAGTCAACAACTACAAGATGTACATGATGCGCAACTATGAAGACAATTCCAACAGGGCGATGCTCTATGTGATGTCATTCATCAACGGTTCAGACTGGGCAGACGAAGTGCAGATGCTTGACCGTATGGCACAGATTACCAAGCAGGATGTGGTTGACTGGGCCAACACTTACCTCGGGGCTGAAAACTATGCTGCCGTTTACAAGCTTCAGGGAGAAGACAAGACCGTGCAGAAGATAGCCGCACCGAAGATTACACCGATTGTCACAAACAGGGACAAGCAGAGCGACTTCCTCACAGAAGTCCAGAACACTCCGGTAAAGCCTGTTGAACCTGTCTTTGTGGATTATTCCAGAGACATGTCAAAGTTTGAGGCTCGTCCTGGCGTAGAGGTCCTCTACAAGCACAATGAGATGAACGACCTCTTCACCCTGATTTATGTCTTTGACATGGGTACGGAGACAGATCCGGCCCTCAATCTTGCGGCAGACTATATCTCGTACCTCGGTACGGAAGAAATGTCTGCGGAAGAAATCGGCTCAAGGATGTATGACATTGCCTGCTCATTCGGGATATATGCCGGAGCCAACCAGACAACAGTCCAGATCTCCGGTCTGAGCGAGAACATGGGAGAAGCAATGGACATCGTGGAAAGCTTGATCAGCGGGGCACAGGCGGACGAGGCGGTTCTCACCAATCTCAAGGCAGACCTGTTCAGAAGCAGGGCGAACGCCAAGCTCAGCCAGGGAAGCTGCTTCGGAGCATTGCAGAGATACATGGTATATGGCCCTGAATTCATAAAGAAGACGGTTCTCGACAATGATGCGGTTGAAGCCCTCACATCAGATGAACTGCTGTCCAAGATAAGCGGACTGACGGGAAAGGAACACGAAGTGCTGTACTACGGACCTCAGGACAAGAAGGAATTCCTTGCAACCCTTGACGGTCATCACAAGACAGCAGAGGACCTGCAGCCTCTTGAAAAGAAATACACAAGGGGGCTTGAAGTGGACGAAAGCAATGTCGTACTGGCACAATACGATGCAAAGCAGCTCTATTTCATGCAGTACTCCGACCGAGGAGAAAAGCTTGACATCACCGATGAGCCGGGAATAACTCTCTACAATGAATATTTCGGAGGAGGCATGAACACAATAGTGTTCCAGGAGATGAGGGAGGCAAGAGGCCTTGCCTATACGGCAGTGGCACAGCTTGTGTCTCCGTATTTCCTTGACGGAGACTACTATTACTTTGCATTCATAGCCACCCAGAACGACAAGATGCAGAAGGCCATCGAGGCATTTGATGACATCATCAACAACATGCCGGAATCACAGGCTGCCTTCGACATCGCCAAGGAAGCCCTGATTACAAGAATCCGCACACAGCGTACAGTCCGTGACCAGGTGCTCTGGAACTATATCAGCGACCGGGAACTCGGTCTCACCGAACCTCTTGACAAGCAGATTTTCGAAAAGGTACAGGACATGACCCTTGAAGATGTCAAGGCCATCCAGGAAAAGTGGGTAAAAGACCGCAGCTACACCTACGGCATCCTCGGCGACATCAAGGACCTTGACTCCGGATATCTCAAGACACTCGGCCCTGTAAAGACGGTTTCACTTGAGGAGATTTTCGGATACTGATGAAACTGCGGAAGAATCACAATTGATTATCCCCCGATGAAAAGAGGCCGGCTCAGGACTGACATGAGCCGGTTTCTTTTTATTTGTCCCCCAATGAATACATTACCGAAATTTGAACAATATTGAAAGGGCGGTTTTACAGCACGAACAGAGGAGAAGGCGTACGGCGCGGGAGACAGCGCAGGGAGACTGTGCCTTTCTCTACGCCAAGCTTTTCCAGAGCTGCCGACGAGCAGCGGAACGCAAGATCAGGAGTATTGTTGTTCTCGCTGAGATGACACAGAAAGATGTTGCGGAGACCGGGATGCCAGAAGCGCCTGATTGCAGACGCGCATTCGTCATTGCTCAGATGTCCGTATCCCTGCACGATGCGCATCTTCAGTTCATATGTATAGGAGCCTCCCATAAGCATGTCCACATCGTAGTTGGACTCGACGACCACCGTATCGGCTGAAGAAGCCAATTCAACCGCCTCATCAGTCATCCTGCCGAGGTCAGTCATAATGACGAATCTGTGGCCCTGGCAGTCAATGGCATAACCGACGGTCTGGGTGGCATCATGAGGGACGACAAAATAACGGACCGAGGCAAAGCCGAGGCCGTTCCACACCCCGCGTTCCAGCACACGGGAGCAGCCGCCGAACCAGGGGGCAGTGAAGGTATGGCGCATGAGAGCCGCCTTGAGTTCATCCGTAGTATATACGGGCTTGTGAAGCCGCTTGCAGAAAGAGCCCAGATGCCTTATATGGTCAAGATGGTCATGGGTGACAAGCACTGCGGAAAACGAGTCCGCAGACATGGAATTCTCCGCAAGAGTCTTCTTGAGTGTCCTCAGACTGACTCCTGCATCTATCAGAAGTCCGTCTTCCCCAGTGCCAAGGTAATAGCAGTTGCCGCAGCTCCCGCTTGACAGACTCATGAATCTCAGCATTTTCCGTTCCCCTCCAGTCTTGCATTTACAGCCGCACGCAGATCAGTTCCCGGCACATACTGCACGGCATGGATTCCGAGAGATGACGCCGCAGAAACATTGGACACGGAATCATCTATGAAAAGCATTTCATCCGGAGAAAGTCCGATATCGTCAATGACGGCCCTGTATATCTGCAAAGACGGCTTCAGCATCTTCATCATATATGAGAGATACTGCTTCCTGAAGACTTTTTCCATCGGCAGCCCGGCCTCTTCGAAAATCTGACGGCATCTGACCATTGATATGCCGTTGTTGTTGCTGAGCAGATACAGGTCATATTTTCCGGACAATTCCCTCAGGAAATCTATTTTATACTGTTCAATTCCCGTAAGCAGTGCCCACATCGCATGATCTACATCATCAGAAGCCACTGCCGGTCCGCACATCGGTTCCGGGCCGGCAGGCAGCTCAGACCCGGCGGCCGGCACAGGATGCACCGCAGAGACAGCCCCTTCGATTATCTTCCGGCGGAATTCATCCTCCGACAGCTTGCCTTCCTCAAGGTCTGAATAGAACCCTTTCTGATGCCAGGCATCCAGAAGTTCATCAATTTTTCTGTAACCGACATCCTCGACAAACGCCTTCTTGCACCTTTCAAGGTCAAGGTCTATGAGGACACCGCCCAAATCGAATATTATTGCTTTTATCATGATTGTCTTGTTTTGATTCCATCAAAAGATTGTTTCATCCGAATCTCTACTCTTTCTCCTCGCAATACCGCTTGATGACATTGTATGCATCCGAGACGCCGAGCTCCCCTGCCCGGGAAAGGTCAATGCAGCCTTTTTCCCTGTCCTTGAGATAGATGAGCACCAGACCCCGGTTGAAATAGGCATCTCCCATATATGGATACAGCTCTATGGCGCGCGTATAATTTTCAATGGACTGCACATGCTCGGCTGCAAGGCAATACAGATTGCCGAGGTTGAAATAGATGTACGGGATGTCAGGCACCGTTTCCGCAGCTGCCCTCATGTCGGCTATGGCCTCGGAATAGTCATACTGCCTGCTGACTCTGTCCCGGACTCTTGCGCGCGTGGTGCCGGCATCGTCCATCGTAAGCACCTGCACATTACTTTCAATCGATGATATGAAATCTATCATCTCCGCCCTCAGTACTCCCCTGTTCATACGGTAGAATGCGTTATAATACCCGGAAACATCCTGTATGAGTCCGGCTTCTCCGTCAGAGGAAAGGCCGCCTCCGCCGCCAGCTGGCTCAGTCTTGTCTATCGCCATGGTATAATAATTCAGTGATGAATTGTACTGCCTGTTCTCGTACTCATAGAGGGCCCTGAGAAAATCATTCAGGGCGGAGCCGGAAGCATCGCCGTAGATTTTCTGCTCATAGAGTGACTTAGCCGAAGGAGTCCACAGCGTGTCATTGCTTGTGATGGCAATGCCGACAGGAGAATCATCTTCAAACCTGTCAAGAAGAGGATGCTCAAATCTGCGCTGCAGGGCATATTCCGTCCTGTCCTTCAGCGGGGCAAGGACAAACTTGTACAAAGGCCGCAGCCTGATGTCGATGTCCCTGTGCTGAAGAAGTTCGTCGTTGAAATCTTTCTGTGCAAACTCTGCGTCAAGGGCAAGAAGAGAACTGTATTTCTTCGTCGTATCAGCAAATGACGCCGCATTCTCCGATGTCGCGGCCCTGTATTCTGCCACCTTTTTCTGAGCCGTATCGTAATCCTCCTTCGAGGACTTGTAGTCGCCGAGCATATTCTTGACATAAGAGCGGTTCATATATGCCTTTGCAAAGTCGGGATAAAGCTCTATGGCCCTGTCGTAGTCCTCTAGGGCATCCTGCCAGCGTCCCATCTCAATGAAAATCGAAGCCCGGTTGAAGTACGCAAGGACATTGTCAGGATTGATGTTCAGCACCCTGTCCATATCCGAGAGCGCCGCCTCATAGTCCCCGACCTGAGCCCTTATCAGACCCCTGTTGTACAGTGTGAGGGCATTGCCGGGCTCGTCCCTGAGTACCCTGTTGAGATCGGCCATGGCACCGATATAATCTTTCTTCTCGTAAAGCATGATTGCCCTGTTGAAATAGGCATACGTACTCATGCTGTCAAGCTCTATTGCCTTATCCATGTCGGCTATTGCCCTGTCATAATCATTCTCTGAGGCATAGAGACGGCCCCGCCTGATATAACCCTCCGGATCAAAGCGGTCAAGTTTTATGGCCTTGTTATAGTCCTCAAGGGCCTTCAGGGTATCTTTCAGGAAGAGCCGGCTCGCCCCACGGTTGAGATAAGCCGACGGATCCTTCGGTTCCTTTCTTATATACCGGTCAAAATCCGATACTGCCTTGTCGAACTGCTGCGACAGAAAATATGTCACCCCGCGTGTAAAATACAGTCCGACATAGCCCGGACGCAATTCGATTGCACGCTGAAGGTCGTCAAGCGCCTCGTCGTATTTGCCCACACGGCTGTAAGTGATGGCACGGTAATGATAGCCTGAAGTGAATACCGGATTGAGTCTTACAGAATTGTCAAAATCCTGCTGGGCGCCGCGCAGATCCCCGAGATTATATTTGGCAATACCCCGGAAGAAGTAAGTCCAATAGTCTGTGGTGTCAAGCCGCGCCAGGACATTGAAATTCTCTATTGCTAGAGAATATTTGCCGTCGGCAAGGGCCTGGCGGCCTCTGAAGGAAAACACATCCTTGTCATACTGGCCCATGGCCATGAATTCCCCGAGGGAAAACACGGCAAGCAGAAGCATGATGAGTTTAAGGACAGGACGCATCCGGGAGATAAAAAATTTTCTGTTGCTGCTTAATTTTTCTAATTTTGGCCGTCAATTCCGGCATAAATTCCGGCCGTCAAAAGCCAAATTGCAAATATAATCATTTATCATGCCTGAAATGACAAAAATTTTCCGAAATGACAAAATACTGCAAAAAAGACATGATACAGCCCGCCCGGAAAACATTATCCGGACTTTGCATCGCTGCAGCAGTCCTGTTGTTCCTATGCGGACCTGCCATTCAATGCCCGGGACAAAGCGCATGGACAACCAACGACAACGCCGCCCACAATGTCGTCTGGGAGGATAAGCTCTACAGGGAAATCTGTTTTCTTTCCGACTCTCTCTGCGGCGGCAGAGCCACCGGGTCGGCCGGAGGGAATGAAGCGGCATTCTACATAATCAGAAGATTCCGGCAGGAAGGACTGATGGCTTTTGAAGACAATTACGCAAAGCATGTATTTGCAGGCGGAGGACTGGTCGGACACAATGTCATAGGGATGCTCCCCGGCTCAAGAAAGCACCCGGCAGAACCATACATCATTGTAGGGGCACACTATGACCATCTCGGCATACTGAACGGAAAAATGTACCCCGGAGCTGACAGCAATGCTTCCGGCGTGGCGGCAATGCTTGCGCTTGCAGACATGTTCTCCGCAATGAAAATGCTCGGGAAAACATACGGCAGCAACATAATATTCGTGGCATTCGATGCCAACGGGATGAATCTTTCCGGCTCATACGCATTATGGAGAATGATTGAGAACGGGGAGCTCTCCGACCCGCTGACCGGAGCGGCAGTCACCCCCGACAGAATCAGACTGATGGTCAATCTTGACCAGATCGGAAGCAGCCTGTCTCCCCTTTCATCAGGGCGCGGAGACTATATGATAATGCTCGGGAACGACAGCCTGCCCAAGGAGGACAGGCGGCTGATAGAAATGTGCAATTCATTCTATGACACAAGCCTGGAGTTGTCACACACTTATTATGGAAGCGAGGACTTCACGAGAATATTTTCATCACTGTCGGACCAGAGGGTATTCATGGAGCACGGGATACCGTCCGTGCTCTTCACTTCCGGCATCACAATGAACAACAACAAGACTGCGGACATTCCTGAAACCCTTGACATGAAGGTGATGCGCCTGCGCGTCATACTTATTTTCCACTGGCTCGAGAAGATGCTGTAACGACACGGCGGCAATAAAAAGGCCACAAATACCTTATCTGCCACAGTTTTTTCTTGTGAGTCGGCCTTGTCAGGCTGCGCCGCGCGAGATTTTTCAGGATACGCTGTCTCACTTGCATAACCTCCGGATAATCTCCGCCGTCCGGCCCGCATGATTTCGCAATCATATTTTCAAATGCCCACAATAAAGAGGATGCAATGCCGGAGACAAGAATTTTTGACTGAGAGGCATCAAATGAATGCGAGGCATTCACAAACTCCAGCCTTTCCAAGTCTGCCAGCGCATGATGATAATATTTGACAAAATCCATCGTATGGGAGATGCTGCCCGACCTCTGGACATAATGGTATAGGGACTCGGGAATCCACACGCATCCTGACGACGCACCGGCAACCAGACGCCAGGTAGTTGCCCTGTCCTCAAAATACCTGTCCTCGGGAAACAGTGTACCGTCTTTGCCGAACAGACTTTTTCTGTAAAGCCCGGTACAGGCAGAACTGCACACTTCTTCTTTCAACAGTCTGAATGTCATCTCCGCAGATGACATGAAAACAGCCTTGTCTGAGGATGCATAGGGCTCTTCCGTCTTCCCGTCCGGATAAATCCGGTCAAAATTGCATACGGCGACATCGGCATTATACCTGAGGATGCCCCCGCCATACATTTTTTCCAGCATATCAGGTTCAATGAAATCATCACTGTCAAGAAAAGCCACAAAAGGAGAAGAAGACTCCATTATGGCGCAATTTCTGGCATGCGACAATCCGGCCTTGTCCAGATGAAGAGCTTTTGCTCTTTCATCCGAAGCGGCCAGTTCATCACATAACAGGCTGGAACCGTCCGAAGACAGATTTTCCGCCAGAATTATTTCAATGTCACGCAGAGTCTGTGATGCAGCAGACTCGAAAGTACGCCTGAGGGTATCGGCGGAATTATGTACTGGAATTATTACTGAAACAACCGGCATTGGCAATATTTTGCGCTAAATTACTAATTTTGCATGATAAAAAAATTTTACGGAATATCATCGAATATCATCCGACACCGCAAGAACACAGAAAATGACTGACGCAGCCGTAGTAATCCCGATATACAAGAACAGTCTCTCCGAAAACGAAGAAATTTCATTGGAAAGATGCTTCCGCATACTCGGAAGGCATATGATAATATTTGCCGCTCCGGAAGGACTGGACATCAGCGGCATCACCAGCAGATGGACAAGTCTCTATCCTCAAGCCAGGACAGGGACTGAGCGGTTCGGCATAAAATATTTCGACGGCATCAGGGCATACAACAGGCTGGTACTCTCGGAGGATTTCTACAGAAGATTCGAGGAGTACCGGTACATCCTCATATACCAGACAGACGCGTTCGTGTTCAGGGACGAACTTGACCACTGGTGCGGCAAGGGCTACGACTACATAGGGGCACCGTGGCTTCCTCTCAACAGGAAATATGAAAATCCTCTCAGGAAGATGTGGCTGAAGACATACCGCCATCTTTACCGGGGAAAGAATGCGGCTCACCACAAATTTCATCTGTATGAAGTCGGGAACGGAGGCTTCTCTCTCCGGAAAGTCAATAAATTCATAGACATAACGCACAAATACAGAGAACAGATTGACAGGCAGCTTGCCGATGATGCGGAATTCTACCCTGAAGATCTTTGGCTGCTTCTGGAGCTGAAAGGGAAAGACAGGCTCCGCAAGCCCTCATACCGGGAAGCCGCGCAGTTTGCAGCCGAATGCCGGCCTGAATGGGCCATGAGAATCAACCATGGCAGACTTCCGTTCGGATGCCATGCATGGTACCACAGGCTGTACGCTGATTTCTGGGAAAAAATTATCCTGACAAAAGCATGGACAGAATCGGCACCAGACAGTCCGGTCAGAATGCGTCCGGAAACCGGGGAAAAGGACACAGGCGGAGGCAGGCCGGCTGTATCAGTCATTATTCCGGCATATAATGCTGAGACCTGCATCAGAAGATGCCTTGAGAGCGTTCTGGCGCAGACATACGGAGAGATGGAAGTCATAATCATCAACGACGGCAGCACAGACGGCACGGACAGCATTGTCAGAGAATATGCGGACAAAGACACAAGAATAAGGTACTTCGTCCAGGAAAATTCAGGGACGGCCGCCACAAGAGAACGCGGCATATACACGGCTACGGGGAAATATATCCAGTTTCTGGATGCCGACGACACATTCCGTGACAGAGACACGATATGCAGGCTGGTCATGGCCGCCGAAGAAAACGATGCTGACATGGTCCTGTCCCCGTTCATCAGACGGGATGAAGCCAATCCGGACAAGGACAGGCTCTCCGAGATTCCGGACAAAGAGAAAATGTCAGGAACAGACTGTCTGAAGTACATGCTTGAAGGCAAGGCATACTGGGCCGTATGGACAAAATTCCACCGGAGGAGTCTCTATGCCCCTCACATGTCTTTCCCTGCGATAACACTCGGTGAAGATGTAATCATCAGCACACAGACGGCGATGCGGGCAAAGAATATAATCGCGGTCCGGTACCCTTCCGTAGACTATTACATCTGCCCCTCGTCTGTGACAATGCAGATTGACGACAGGAAATACGGAGACTTCAGGATATACCTGCAGTGGCTATATACTTTCATTGAGAGCAACAATCTGCGGGAAATCCTTGGGGAAAAGACTCTTGCCCACTTCCATCTCATCAACACCATGATGAGGATGCACTGGAAAAGACTGGACGGCTTCGGACAGGACATGGAAAAAGTCGTTCGGGACATCGGCCGGTTTCCGGAGCTGTGCCGGAACCTGTCAAGACGGGAAAGGCGAATCATGATGACCTGGAAACACTCTTCAGCTGCAGGCCGGCTGCTTATGAGACATTATATGAAACGGCGCAAAATATAGAAAAACAATTATATTTGCAGTTTGTTTGACTTTCGCATGAGATGAAAGAATTTTTGCAGATGATGAGGCGCTTTGTGGCGCCATATAAGAAATATCTTGTCGGAGCCGTGATTCTGAACATGCTTTCGGCGGTCTTCAACATATTTTCATTCACATTGATCATACCTATTCTCCAGATTTTGTTCAAGATAAATGACAAGGTCTATGAATTCATCCCGTGGGATGCCGCCGTGGACATAAAGGAGAAAGCCACAAACAATATGTACTTCTATGTGACCCAGCTCATTGACCAGTACGGAGGGTCAGTGACGCTGCTGGTTCTCGGACTTTTCCTCGGGGTAATGACTGCCCTCAAGACATCATGCTATTTCGGCTCTTCGGCGGTCATGGTGCCTCTCCGCACAGGAGTAGTCCGGGACATAAGAATCACAGTCTACAACAAGATGATGCGTCTTCCACTGGGATTCTTCTCCCAGGAAAGGAAAGGGGACATAATAGCAAGGATGAGCGGGGATGTCGGGGAAATCGAGTATTCCATCACAAGTTCGCTTGACATGCTCATAAAAAATCCGATATTGATTCTCTTCTATTTCGGGACTCTGGTATTCACAAGCTGGCAGCTCACTCTCTTTACCCTGCTTGTCGTGCCCGGGATGGCATGGGGGATGAGCGCCATCGGAAAGAAACTCAAGCGGCAGTCCCTTGAGGCCCAGTCAAAATGGAGCGACACCATGTCCCAGCTCGAGGAGACTCTCGGAGGGCTGAGAATCATCAAGGCCTTCATAGCAGAAGACAGGATGGTCGGAAGATTCACAAAGGTCAGCAACGAGCTCCGCAACGCATCCGGCAAAGTGGCCACAAGACAGGCACTCGCCCATCCGGTCAGCGAATTTCTCGGCACAATAATGATAATGATAGTGCTCTGGTTCGGAGGCACGCTGATTCTCAGCGACAAGGCCCCTATTGATGCGCCTACATTCATATTCTATATGGTGATTCTATACAGCGTGCTCAATCCGCTGAAAGAATTCGCCCGCGCAGGCTACAACATTCCTAAAGGGCTTGCGTCAATGGAGAGAGTGGACAAGATTCTGAAAGCCGAGAATAACATAAAGGAAAGGCCTGATCCGATTGCGCTGGACGGGTTCGAAGACAAGATTGAGTTCAGGGACGTATGCTTCAGATATGAAGGCGGGAAAGAGGTTCTCCGGCACATCAGCATGACTGTCCCGAAAGGAAAGACGGTTGCCCTCGTAGGACAGTCCGGTTCAGGAAAATCCACTCTCGTGGACCTGATTCCTCGATATCATGATGTCACATCCGGGGAAATCCTGATTGACGGAAAGAACATAAAGGATGTCCGCATAAGGGATCTCCGCAGCCTGATCGGGAATGTCAATCAGGAGGCCATTCTGTTCAACGACACCATTTTCAACAATATTTCCTTCGGAGTAGAGGGAGCTACCATGGAGCAGGTCATTGCCGCCGCAAAAATTGCCAATGCCCATGATTTCATCATGGAAAAGGAAAACGGCTACGACACCAACATCGGAGACCGGGGAGGAAAGCTGTCCGGAGGACAGAGGCAGAGAATAAGCATAGCCCGGGCCATCCTCAAAAACCCTCCGATACTGATTCTTGACGAGGCTACATCTGCCCTTGACACGGAATCCGAAAGAATCGTGCAGGAAGCCCTTGACAGGCTCATGACCTCAAGGACAACAATCGCCATTGCGCACAGACTGTCCACAATCAAGAATGCAGATGAAATATGTGTAATGCATGAGGGGGAAATTGTGGAGAGGGGAACACACGAAGAACTTCTTGCACTTGACGGATATTACAAGAAACTCAACGACATGCAGACTCTGTAGATGTCTGCCGGGGACAAATCAAAGACATCGCTGATGAAACTGAAATTCACATGGCTTTCACGGGGACTCATGCTGCTGTATGCGATGACCGTATGTCTGCTGTGCTTCACTCATTTTGACGGAAGCATCAACATGAATGAAGAATGGTTCGGCATAGGCAAGGACAAGATTGCACACTTCCTGATGTTCCTGCCTTTCCCGATACTGATGTATATGGCATTCCATACGCACCATGGCAATCCATGGAGACTGATAATATTCATGACCGTCACAATTCTCATCGGGGCCGGCTCCGGCGCCGGGATAGAACTTCTGCAGATGACAACAAAATACAGAAGCTGTGACATTCTTGACTTCAGGGCTGACTGCATCGGTCTGCTTGCAGGCAGTTTTCTTGTCATGATATATGCCGCAGTTTCAAGAAAATGGTAGAATCATGAGAAAATGCATTTCCGGTGTGCTTGCAGCAGCCTTGATTATCATTGTTTTCCCTACATTTTCATGGAAATCCGATGCGGCAATAAGGAAAAGCCGTATAGTATCGGACTTTGAGCCGGTATGCGATACCCTTGACTCACTGATTACCGCAAGGACAACCGTCGACGGAGAACTTGGACTCAAGGCAGTCATGAAGAGAGGCAATGTTCTTGACTTCTATTTTACCGTCAGCCTGAGTGACTGGCCATGGTCCGCCGGAGATGCAAAATGGTTCACGAAAGAACTGAAAAAGCATTTTCCTGACAAATACAGAGCATTCAATATAGGAAATATTTTCAGCAACGGCATCAGGCTTGACAGACTTGTCACTCCGGACCTGAGCTTCAACGGTTCACCAGCCGACTCTCCGCACAGGATTGACGGACACAGGGGAACAAGCGCTCCGATAGTGGAGAATCTGCAGAAGCCTCGGTTCAGCAACGGACTGGACAACAGGCACATCGCCTTATGGCAAAGTCACGGGAGATATTTTGAACAGTCCATGGACCGGTGGGAATGGCAGCGTCCGTGCCTGTTTCAGACAGCAGAGGACATCTTCACCCAAAGCTTTGTGCTCCCCTATCTTGTTCCTATGCTTGAAAATGCCGGGGCATGCACATTTCTTCCCCGCGAACGCGACGTACAGACCAATGAAATCATAGTTGACAATGACCCGTCTTTCGAAAGGATTCCCGGCACGGCATCAAGAGGGACAGGGCAATATTCCGAAACAGGAGACTGGGCAGATGCCGGGACGGGGTTCTGCGACTCCCTCATGACATACACAGGACTTGACAATCCGTTCAGCATGGGCTCGGCCAGAATGGCGGCAATCGACAGAAAGAAAGGCGGCGGCTCTCCGGAAGCCAGATGGACCCCGGACATCCCTGAAAAAGGAGAATACGCCGTATATGTCTCATATAAATCATTGCCGGAAAGCACAGACAAGGCGGAATATGCTGTCAGGCATCTCGGCGGCATCAGCAGATTTGTCGTGAACCAGAAAATAGGGGGAGGGACCTGGATATATCTGGGCACATTCATGTTTGACAAAGGCTCGGACGGATATGTATGCCTGAAGGCAGCCGGAGAGAAAAATGCTTCTGCAGCGAGAAGAACAGGAGGGGTCATCACCGCCGATGCCGTCCGGTTCGGCGGCGGAATGGGAAATATAGCCAGAAAAGTATTTGAAGACTCCACTGCCGTAGCAGAAGTATCCGGACTGCCCAGATTCGTTGAAGGCGCAAGATACTGGATGCAGTGGTCAGGCGTCGACACCACCGTATACAGCCAGAATGAGCAGAAAAATGACTATATGGACGACTTCATGTCAAGGGGTGCATGGGTAGGCTGGCTCAGCGGAGGCTCTCCGGCAAATCCGGAGGGAGAAGGACTGGGCATACCGATAGACCTGTCGTTCGGATTCCATTCAGACGCAGGAGTCACACCGAATGATTCCACGATAGGCACTTTGTCCATATATACCCTCAGATGTGACGGAAGCCGCAGATTGCCTGACGGAGAAGACAGGATGACCTGCAGGGAATACGCAGACATAGTCCAAAGCCAGATTGTCAGGGACCTCAGAGCCCAGTATGACCCGATATGGAACAGAAGAAGCCTGTGGGACAGATCATACAGCGAATCAAGGACACCGCCTGTGCCGGCCATGCTGCTTGAGATGATGTCACACCAGAACTTCTCGGACATGAGGTACGGACTGGACCCTGCATTCAGGTTCACCGTCAGCAGAGCCGTGTACAAGGGCATTCTGAAATACCTGAGCAACAGATACGGATGCAACTATGCAGTACAGCCCCTTCCCGTCAATTCGTTTGCAGTACGGTTCGCCGGGCCAGGGCAGAAAAGCGACACCAGGAAGACAGACCTCGCACAGGCCTCCACGCTGATTGAGCTCAGCTGGAAAGCCACGGCAGACACACTTGAACCCACAGCCGTCCCCCAAGGTTATATCCTGTATACAAGGGTTGACTCCGGGGCATTTGACAACGGACGTGTTCTAAAGGAATTCAAGAAAGAAAATGGAAAAATCCGTTTCACCACAAGGATAGAACCAGGACATATCTACAGCTACAGGCTCACTGCCTGGAACTCCGGAGGAGAGAGTTTCCCTTCCGAAACCCTCAGCATCGGGATTCCGGAGGACGACAGCACAAACAGCGCCTCCGGGGGGGACGGCACTACGGGCAAGAATGCTGCGGCATCCGGACCGGTGCTGGTAATCAACAATTTCAGCCGGGTATCAGCCCCTGTATCCTTTGACACTCCGCAGTATGCCGGATTCGACAACCGCATAGACAGTGGCGTCCCGTACATCCGGGACATATCTTTCATGGGAGAAATGTACCAGTTCCGCAGAGACATGCCATGGACTGACGATGACAATCCCGGATTCGGGGCATCATCAGGAGACTATGCCGGCAAAGTAATCGCCGGAAACACTTTTGACTATCCGTACATACACGGCAAAGCCATAATGAAGGCTGGAAGGCCTTTCTGCTCGGCCGGAGCGGATGCCTTCGTATCCGACTCCACGCTTTCTGCAGGAATCAGGGACATTGACCTGATATGCGGAAAACAGGTCACAGTGAAGACCGGCTGCGGCACAATGCCTGACAGATACAGGGTCTTCACTCCGGAAATGCAGCTTGCTCTCACAAGACATGCGGCTGACAGCGGCAACATACTCATATCCGGCTCCAAGATAGCCACCGACATCTGGGACAGAGTCTATGAGGTGTCATGCGACAGCACTTTCCGGGCAGAAAGCATCAGATTTGCCGAAAATATCCTCGGATACAGGTGGATAACAGGCTTTGCCGGGAAAACAGGCGAAGTGAAATGGTCCGGAATCCCTGGCGAGAAAGGAAGACCGGCAGGCACAAGCCATACATCTGCAGACTCGGACAACTTCGGCTTCAACACAGACTACAGCAGCAGGATATACAGAGTGGAGGCACCTGACGGGATAGCACCCGTACATACGGAAAGCACCGGGCAGGACGCTGAAGCAGACTCTGCGGATTCGGGGACCTTCCTCAAATACAAAGACAGCAATATTTCAGCAGGAACATGGCTTGATACCGGCAACAGAAAAGTAATAGCCATAGGATTCCCGCTTGAGACTATACTTCAGGAAGAAGCAATGGAGAGAATCATAGGGGAAGCGCTGGATTTCTTTGAGAAATAAACACATAATGAGATGACACAACGACAAGCCGAAATAATAGGTCTTATCCAAAGAGAAGTCAAGCCGGCCCTCGGCTGCACGGAGCCGATTGCAGTTGCCCTTGCCGTTGCCAGAGCAGCAGAAATCATCGGAGAAAAATGCAGCGAATGCAGACACCCGGACTGGCGTCTCAAGGCGGATTTCAGCATATCAGCGGAAGTCAGCGGGAACATCCTCAAGAACGGGATGGGTGTAGGCATCCCCGGGACCGGAATGATCGGGCTGTACATTGCCTCAGCTTTGGGTGCAGCCTGCGGGGAATCGGAATACGGGCTTGAAGTCCTGCATGACCTTTGTCCGGAAGCCATTGCCAGAGCCAAAGAACTTGTCGATGGCAAGAAGGTGAACATAACCTTGGCCGATACCTGCCACAAGCTGTATGTGAAAGCTACGGTGACTGTCTCCAACCCCGATACATCTGACATTTCCGCATCAGGAGCACCAGGAGAGCGGCACAGCGCGACAGCAGTCATCGAGGACGACCACGACCACATTGTGGAGACATGGTTTGACGGCAGGATGCTGCAGTCCTCACGCAGAAAGACAGATGCTCCGGACGAAATCCCGGCAGAAGGAATTACCGGGAAAGACATCCCGATACAGGAAATATACGACTTTGCGACCCATGCCGCATTCGATGACATAAAGTTCATCCTTGAGTCTCGCACCCTCAACCTTGCCCTTGCCGAGGAAGGCATGCACGGAGACTACGGGCTCAAGGTCGGAAAGACCATCGGGAACAGCCGGTATGACGAGGTCTTCGGGAAAGACTTCATGAGCTACGCCATGTCCCTCACCGCCGCAGCATCAGATGCCAGGATGGCAGGCTGCACTCTCCCTGCAATGAGCAACTCCGGCAGCGGCAACCAGGGAATCACAGTCACCATGCCTGTAATCGCCTACGCCATCAGATACGGCACCGACGACGAGACCCTCGCCAGAGCCCTGATTCTGAGCCACCTCGTGGCAATCCACATCAAGGGCTATCTCGGCAAGCTCTCCGCTCTCTGCGGCTGCGTGATAGCCTCGACGGGCTCAGCCTGCGGCATCACATGGCTCCGCGGAGGCAGCTACGCCCAGATATGCGCAGCCATCAAGAACATGATAGGCAACATCACCGGAATGGTATGTGACGGGGCCAAGGTCGGCTGCGCCCTGAAAGTGGCCTCCGGAGTCTCCGGAGCCATCCAGTCGGCAGTCCTTGCCATGGAAGGCACCTGCATCTCGGAGCACGACGGCATCATTGAGAAAGACATCGAGAAGACCATCATGAACCTGGGACAGATAGGCTCCGTCGGCATGCAGAATACAGACAACATGATTCTGGATATCATGGTCTGCAAATAAAACAGACCTGCCATTCTGAAGCGCGCCCGGTGGACAGCATTTTGGTGCTCCACCGGGCGCGCTTTTACAAGGTTTTCGCGCCCGACGGCATTTTGAAAATGCCATCGGCCATACTTTTGCGGGAAAATCACGGCCGGTGGACGCCATTTTACATATCCACCGGCCGTGACATGAACAGGCTTTTAGTCCTTTGTTGCCGTTCCGCTGGCCACAGTTGATTACATCCATACCCTGGAATCTGTTAAATGATTATGCCGGACAAAAAAGAGACCGGCATAAAACCGATCTCTTTTCTATATTACAAGTTTTTGCTTGTATTTCCAGTATAAGGCTGCGTCAATATGACCACTTGGTGTCCATCATCGTAGGAGATGATAATATGCCGTATGCATCATAACCATTGCCGGTGGCATCGCGGACAACATTTCTGTAAGTATAATCCTCATTTGCAGCGTCTCTTATGTTGATTACTTCATTGCACTGTTCGTATTCATTCATCCTCCAGTACGCAAGAAGTCCGTCGCTCTTCGGGTCAACATAATACATGTTGTTGGCAATCTCGCTCTGGCTCAACGCTCTTGTCCACACTCTCGCTTCGGCCAGATATCCGTTGAGGGTTCTTCCGAAACTATATGATGCACCAAGCTGGAATCCGCAGGAACCGACCTCTGTAAGATTCATGGTCTCCCCGCCATTAGCCATACCTGTGATATATTGTCCGTTGATGTAGATGTCCCATGATGAAGTCGTCCATACAGCGGCAATATGATACCATTTGCCGGCTTCGCATGGAGCAGTTGTGGCAGCAGGCTGATAGCTTCCGTGGCAGATCTGTACGCAGTTCCTGTCTACCTTGACGTCGCCGAAACGGACACCGCAGGTACCTTCAATGCCCATAATGGAACTGATGTACGGATCGCTGTTGCAGAAATCATTAACATATACCATGGCTTCGAGCGTCACTTCCCTGAGGGCAGAAAGAGTCTGATCATCCTTGAATCCAGGCACTATATATCGGTTACTGCCAATTTGTATTGCCTTGCTGACTACTGGTGTCTTGATGACGAGGAAAAGAGTCTTTGAGGGCTCAAGCGGCGTCATTGATGAGGTGGACTCGATCGTGACCGGGATACAGTACTGGGTACCTGTCTGATAGCCATCAAGCGAAGTAATCAAGACCTCGATATCGTCTGAAACACTGTATCCGGCCTCAATGGTAGCCGTCGTTGCAGACAGCTGATATGTCCCTTCCGGTGCCATCACATAGCTCTTGCCGTATTTCTGGTTATACGCTTCAATGACATTCGGAGTGACGGCAAGAGTCACGTCAACATTTTCCGTGGCCTTGACGGAAGATGAGACGGAGAATGTAGCCGAGGCCGGCGGTTCGTCCACACTCAGGGTCAGTTCAAGCTCTTCCTGAGCTTGAGTTATGTAAACTGCATCATACGGTTCTGTCGGATTGACACAGGAAGCCAGTCCTGCAGCCAGAGCCACGGATGCTGTCAAAAGTTTTATATTGCTTTTCATTTTCGCTAAATTTAATGAGTTCGCTGTCAATTATTGTCTTCAGGTGACTCCTCCTGCTGAATGCCTCCTGCAGGATTCACATCCTGGATGGCCTCACGCATGTATTTGTACGGCTTGTCAGCATGGCCGTACTCATACTCCATGTGATATGCACCGAAGCCCGCACAGGTACCCTGAGTAGGATTGAACCGGGCCATACCGAGGAGAGAATTGACTGTCTCGCCTTCTCTGGTAGTATGGTTGACCCCGCCGTTTTTCCAGTATGACTCGAAATTCTCCGCGAAGATATACTGCTCCGGAAGCCATCCATTGTTATAGGCATTGTTGAACCTGTTCTGAAGGTCAGTATATGTAGTCGATGCATACGCCTGGACGATTCCGTAGTCAAAATATTCGGCCATTTCGCCTCTCACTGCATACGGGACACCGTCTATGATGAGGAGCTTGCCAGTGCCGGACTTAGGTCCGAGATATTTTCCGAGCTCACGGATAAGGACATTGAAGGGTTCAGGACAAGGATTGCCGACAAGCGGCCCGCTTGCTCCATATCCAGGCTCATAGTCTATGTCCATGCCGTCATAGTTGTATTTGTTGATGGAATCGCGCCCCCATGCTGCGGCAAAGACTGCAATTTCCTCTTCAGTCGGCTTCTCGCCTGCGCGGAACTCTTCAGGGATATTGTCAAGGAAGGTGGTGAAAGTCACCTTGGTGCCCTTTACTTTCTGCACATACTCCTTGTCTGCCATCTGCTCCGGAGTCAGGGAATGCCACTGGCTCCAGATAGATATTATGTCCATGGAGTCAGGGGCGCTGACAAGGCGGGACTGATAGGAAGCCCCGGTGGCTGTCCATGAGCCGTACCAGCCGAATGCCAGCTTGTGGTCAGTCTGCTTGTACTCACGGAGAGCCTGCCAGTAGGCATCGTCCTTTACGATAGGGCTCTGCTCGTCCGCATGCTGGACGATGACCCTTTCAGGCTTCACCCAGTCGGAACATCCGGCGAACATGGCGGCTGCCATGACCCCGGCCAATGTATATTTCAAAAATCCTTTCATATCTGTTTTCATTTAATGAGATTATTTGCAGTCCCACCATAGTCTGATGGCTCCGGTATCATCGCCGCCGAGAAAAGTGTCAGTAGCCTGTTGTACCTGTGCATGATTGTTGGAATACTCTGACCTCGGGAAAGTCATTCTGCGTACCTGGGTATTGGTATTTATGACTCCGTTGCTCCTGTTGTCCACGATAGGGATGATTCTCGGATAGCCTGTCCTGCGGAATTCCGACCAAGCCTCCTGTCCGTTCGGATAGAGGGCAATCCATTTCTGTGTGATGATTCTCTCGAGGTTCTGTTCCTCTGAAGCGCTGTCCCCCCATGTAGGAGTGATGGATACGCTCATATTGTATGAATTTGAAGCAGAGCCGAGAGAGCAGTCGACAAAATTTGCCGGAGTCTTCGTATTGTCCGTATAATATTCGGCAGCAGCTCCTGCACTAAGTCCGCGTTCCTCGAATGAGAGCTCTATTCCCTTGTGATAGAAATCCTTGGCACTTCCGCCCATGTTCCATCCAATCAGAGCGCCTTCGGCCTTCAGGAATGCCACTTCAGAGGCAAGCATCCATATTACAGGATCATCGGCATTGATATTCGGGCAAGAAAGGACCGTATAGTCCGGGTCATTGTCTGCCTCCATATTGGCGATGCCGCAGCGGATGCCGTGATAGCCGCCTCCATCAATCGTGGCCTCAGAAAAATATTTCGGAAGACGAGGATCGGCATAGCCGTTGAGATAACTGTCCATGGTTGCGCCCATCCTGAAGTCCACATAGTCATGCCATGACACATACGAAGGATTCTTTACCGAAATGGACCCGGTTGACTTGAGCCATGCACCGTCAGAGGAAGTCTCCATGACTCCTGCCGCAACAGCCTCCTCGGCCCAAGCCTTGGCCTTAGTAGGAAGGATGTGGCGAAGGCGGATAGCAATGCGCAGCTTCTCCGAATTGGCAAGCTTGTACCATTTGGAATAGTCTCCGGCGAATATTGCATCGACTTTCGCAAGCTGAGGTGAGGTAAGGGTATTGTAGTTGGACAGGATATCAAGCGCAGCGTCAAGGTCTTCCATCAGGTCCATGTAGACCTGCTCCTGAGAGTCGTATGGATTGACATCCTCGCCGAAATGGGAGGCCGGGATAGGCCCGTAGATATCGGTAGTCTGCTGGAGACAGAAGACCTTGATGACCTCTGCCACGGCAAAGATATCCTCGTCGACCTGCTCATTTTCATAAGCAATCCTCAGGTTCAGCCATGCAGGCATGACATTGGTGAATGCCATCTCAAACGGAACATTGTTGTAGTCCATCGCATCAAGGGCATATGTAAGGGTATAGTTGCCGCCGCCGAACTGCTGGCACGGGGCGAAATATCCGGCATATCCGTTGCCGATGAGGTCGCATGCCCTCTGGTATGCATTTGCTCCGACATCGCTGCAAGGGATGACTGCATCCATCTGCATTGTGGTGATATAGGACTTCGCATCCACTTCCTGCACGGCATCCGGATTGGTGTTGAAATTTTCAAATGACTTGGTGCAGGCCAGGGCCAGGACGGCAGTCGCCGCAATGGCTCCGGCTCTTGTTATCTTGTTCATATTCATCTTGCTCATGTTTTAGAATTGAAGCTTAACGCTGAATCCGAGATTTCTCGTGCTCGGCTGCATGAAATAGTCAAGTCCCTGATAATATGTGCCGGTGGAGGCAGTGAGTTCAGGGTCGAACGGAGCCTTGCAGTAGATCATCCACAGGTTGCGGCCGACAAGCGACACGGAAAGCCCGAGCTTGTCCTTGAACCACGAACGAGGGAAGTCATATCCGATGCTGAGCTCGCGCAGGCGCACATTGGTCATGCTGTACACATAGTGAGAGAGCATGGACATGCCGTTTCCGCTGTTGGAGTAGAAAGTCTTCGCATCAGGGATGAACTGGTCCTCGGAAATCCATACCCCGCCTTCGTCACGGGCATCGGCAGAAGCCTGGGAGGCTCCGAAGCGGTCAAGCAATGCCTGTGTGGCAGACACACCCTGGCCTCCGATGCGGGCATCGATGAGGATGCCGAGGTTGATGCCTTTCCACGAGAACTGGTTGTTCCAGCCGATTCTCGCCTTGGCTTCGGTGTTACCGCCGTATATCCATGTGTTGGCGTCGACAGTCACGGTATTGGAGTTCGGGTCCACATAGATGCGTCCCTGGTCATCGGTCTTGAGGCCATTAACATAGAAGTCGCCGATGGAGCCGCCCGGAGCTATCTTCATGCGGTATCCGCCGTAGTCCATGTTGACCTCATCCACAGTCACGAGATTGCCGGACACATCCCTTGTGCCTTCAGGAACGAGTTCCACAATCTTGTTCCTGTTCATGGAGAATGTGAAGGATGTGGACCAGAAGAAATTCCTCCATGTGTTCTTGAATCCGAGGGATGCCTCGATACCCCAGTTGTTTACCTTACCGGCATTGATGTATGCCTGCTTGTAGCCTGTGCTTGGCGGTGCATCATACTGGAAGAGCTGGTTGTAGGTATTGGTATTGTAGTATGTGGCGTCCAGCCATATCATGTCGTCGAGGAACTTGACATTGAGTCCGGCCTCGACTGACTTCGTGCGCTCAGGAGTAAGGTTGACTGCCGGAGCATATGTGTCTGACGAAATGAGACCGCCCTTGTTCACCGGAGTATTGACGCTTGTGATATAGCGCTGCGGAGCATTGCCGACCTCAGCGTATGACGCACGCACCTTCAGGAATGAGATTCCGGCCTTGGACAAGTCTGTCATTGAAGAAATGACGGCAGAAAGTCCGACTGAAGGATACGGGATATTGAGATGCTGAGTGAATGCAAGCTGTGAGGCCCATTCATTGCGGAATGTCGCATCAAGATAGAGCATTCCCTTGTAGCCGAGCTGCAGGGTAGCATAGATGGCCTGGTTCTGGTCATGGTACCTGTCAGTGTAGGCGAATGTCTGGGAGTGGGTCATATCGATATTGTTCACTGAGAACATGTTCGGGATGTTGGCGAGATGGCCCTCGAATCCTGTTCCCTTGTGCACATCGTCCGTGATGCTGGCTCCGAGGTTGAAGAGAACGGAAAGACTGTTGTCGAAGAATGACTTGTCGAATGTCAGGAGCACGTCACCGTAGAAATTGTTGTGGGTGATGGTATTGTCCTGATAGTTTCCATATTCGGAGGCAAACAGGGTGTTCGACGATGCATATATCTTCCTGGTATAGTTCATCACCGTGTTGTCAAGACGGGCCCTTCCCATCACGCTCAGCCAGTCGGTGATCTGCCACTTGAGAGTACCGTTGAGGGTATATCTGTGGGCTGTGTTCTCAAAGAGATTGCGGTTGGTCTCCCAGTAAGGGTTCTGCGCTCCGTCAAGGAAGTTCAGATCCCAGAACTGGGCCATGATGCCCTGGGCAGGATCCCATCTCTCATATATCTGATACTTGGTGATGTCCGCGCCGCGCGGGAAAAGATAAATCGGGACAAGAGGGTTGTGGTACTGCCCCTGTACGGTAGGATTGCGCTTGTACTGCTTCATGTAGCTTGCGCTCAGATCGAGGGTAAGCTTGTCCTTGACCAGTTCGGTGGTATTGCGCATCGACACATTGTATCTGTTGTATACATTGTTCGGGATGATTCCCCTTGAATTGGTCGATGCGAGGGAAATGTATGTCTGGTTGCGCTCTGTGCCGCCTGAAACAGACAGGGCGTTGGTAGTATTGAAGCCTGTCTGGAAGAAGTCCCTCGGGTCATAGTCCGAAGGGGTGGCAAGCCTGGCACCCCAGCTCATGCTCGGTGCAGTGGCGTCAGTGCCGTAGGTATTCTGGAACTGAGGCAGGACGAAAGGACTTGAGAAAGTCGTGTTGTTGGAATAGTTGACTCTCACTTTCCCCTCGGAGCCTTTCTTCGTGGTGATGAGGATGACTCCGTTCGCGCCCTGAGAACCATAGAGGGCAGCCGCAGTAGCGCCTGTCATGACTGTCATCGACTCGAAGTCTTCAGGGTTGAGGTTGGAGATACCCTCGAAGTCACCTCCGTCTGGAGTCTCCTGTATACCGGACACCTGGGTTGCACGGAGGTTCGGCATCGGGATACCGTCCACTACATAGAGGGCGTTGTTGTTGCCGCTGATGGACTTGACGCCTCGCATGATGACGCGGGTGGAACCGCCTGCTCCCGAGGAGCTCTGCGAAATCTGGAGACCGGCCACCTTTCCGGAGAGGGAGTTGACGAAGTTGGCGTCCTTCACGGTGTTGACAATGTCGCTGGATACTTCCTGCACATTGTAGCTCAATGCCTTCTCTTCCCTTTCGATACCGAGGGCCGTCACGACTACGCCCTCAAGGAGAGTGCTCTCCTCACTCAGGACGACATTGACCACAGCCCGGCCGTTCAGAGGCAGAGTCTGTGTCTCATAGCCGAGGATGCTCACCTGAAGCTGAGTGTCAGCTGCCGGAGCATCTATTGTAAGCGAATATTTTCCGTCGAGGTCAGAAACTACCCCGATGTTGGTGCCTGCCACCATGACTGCGGCTCCCGGCACCGGAAGACCTGACTGGTCCGTAATTGTTCCCGTGACTGTCACAGGGCCGTTCACAGCCTGCTGCCCCGTCACCAGTTCTGTCCGGGTCTCTGCCCGGTCCAAAGCATTGCCGACATCAGAAGTACGGGCATTGGCTGCAGCCCCCCCCAGTGACATCAGCACGATTCCTGCAATTGCAGAAAATCTTGTGATAATCGGATTTATCATATTTTTATCGGTTATTGTTAATTGTTATTCCATCTCACCGGGCAGAGTCCTGTCGGAATCCTCCGGAAATATAATGTGGCTTCTTATACCATAGGCATACCTGTTTACGAAAAATGCTCACGAAGATAGCAAAAATTTCCCTACTTTCAATACCTGAATCATGATATGGCCGGATTTCAGAGCCGCGCCGACGGAAAGCATTTTCATCTCCACAGGCCGCGATGTGAACATAGTTCCGATAAAATGACTATTTTCGCTCCGACATTACCAAAAGGACATTTTATTGGACAAAATCACATACGGACAAATGGAAAATCCGAAAATAAGAATCTGCACGGACTTCGACATTGAGGAAAGGGTGCAGGCCGCCCGAGACAACTTCAGGAAGTACGGATACAATTGCTGCCAGGCAGTGCTGCTGGCGTATGCCGATGTCATCGGGCTTGACCCCCGGACAGCGGCTGTGCTCACTTCCGGATTCGGAGGAGGAATGGGGCGGCTCAGGGAAGTGTGCGGCTCGGTGAGCGCGATGTTCATGATTGCAGGCTTCATCTCGCCTGCGGCAGACCCTTCGGTGAAGACAGACAGGACGGCCAATTATGCCCTTGTTCAGGAAGTCGCAGGGGAATTCAGGGAAAAGAACGGCTCGATAGTATGCAAGGAACTCCTGGGGAAACCGGCGACACTGGGACAGGAATCGCCCGAGCCTTCGGACAGGACCCCGGAATATTACAGGAAACGTCCGTGCGAGGATCTTATAGCCTGCTCTGCAAGAATCATAGGAAAAAGGCTGAAAGCCGTCGGTCATGAAGCTTGCCGGTCGCGTTCCCTCTGACGGGCGGTAAGAGCCCTCTGGAACTCCCGGGCATTCTTCAGATGCTCCCCGTATGTGACAGCAAAACGATGTGTGCCGTCAAAGGCAGGACTGGCGCAGAAATAGATATAGCCGTGGGTGTCCGGATTGAGGACGGCATCTATGCAGGCCTTGGGCGGGACATTGATAGGGGCAGGAGGAAGACCGGCATACTTGTATGTATTATATGGAGAGTCTATCCTGAGATGCTTCTTGAATATTCTGTCAAGCGTATAGTCATAACAGAAAGCTATGGTCGGGTCAGCCTGCAGTTTCATGCCCTTGTGGAGACGGTTGAGATATACCCCGGCAATCACCGGATACTCCGATTTCTGAAGTGTCTCCCCGCTGACGATTGAGGCCATGACGGATGCCTCCATCCGGGACAGCCCCTGCCTGCGGGCCTTGTCCACACGCTCTTGAGTCCAGAATGCGTCATATTCCTTCTTGAAACGGTCAAAAATGTCCCTGACTGATGCAGTCCAGTACATTTCATAAGTGTCAGGAAGGAAAAGGGCGAAGACATTCTCAGGAGTGAAACCGTATTGTTCCAGAAAGGCCGCATCATCCAGAGCATCCGCCACCTGCGCAGAATCCACCATCATCTGCCGGCCAATGACTGCGGCAAGCTTCCCTTTGCTGCGGATTGTGCCGGCCAGAGTAAGATTCTGCGGAGTCTGCCAGCCGTTGCATATCATCCTTATGGCATATACGGCCGTATATGAAGGTTCAATGACATAGCGGCCCGGCCTGGCTCTTTCAGACAGATTCTCTTTGGCGGCGCTGCGCATCACGCTGCCTTTCCGCAGGGCGCCGGCGCCTCTGCACAATGAATCCGTGATAGCCTCAGATGTCATGTCCGGACAGACATAGAGAACATATCTTTCGGAGAAATTCTCCATCCTGTTGTCCGCCATATATCTGCAGACAAAAAAAACTGCCGCCGCAAGTACTGCAACCATGGCGGCATTCAGCAAAAACCGGCTGCCTCTCCGATTCCCATGGTTTTCTCCGTCTTTTCTTTTCATCTGTTTATTGTTTACCTTTTTCTCAGTTTGACCACATCTCCCTCCCGAAGTTCAGTGCCGGGGGCAAATGAGTTCATCTTCACCAGACTCTTCATCTGAACTCCATATCTCTGGGCTATGTCCCTGAGGGACTCGTCTCCGTCGACAATATGCATTTGAATATTCTTTGCCGCCTGCTTTTTCTTTTTCTGCAGGTAGACAACCGTTCCCGGGAGCAGGTCGCTCTCTACGGTCAGGTCATTGAACCTGAGGATTTCTTTCCTGAACAGTCCATTGGCCTTAGCTATATCGGAATAAGTCTCCCCTGGCACGGAATATACGAAAGGGACTCCGTTCTGTGAATACAGCTGGCGAGAAAGCGAGAAATTGAATTTCTTCCCTTCACTTCTGTCCAGAGGCAGAGCCTGCTCCAGTTCAGACGGAGATTCAGGCAATGCGGCAGGAACATCGGTCTTCTCCTTTGTCCTTGTCTTTCTGGACTTTTTGCCATTCCCCTCAGAACCAGCCCCGTAGCTTGAAGGCATGGTATCAAATCTGTCAAGCCCGTAGTCCTCTATCAGCTTTATCAGTTTGCGGGGATATGCGGGATCGGTTGCATATCCGGCCCTCTTGAGTCCGTAAGCCCAGCCTCGGTAATCCGTTATGTCCAGGTCAAAAAGAGACTTGTATCTGTCCCTGTATCTCAGAAAATCAGAATGATCCCGGAACGACTCCCACGCCGAGGCATATACGCGGAAGCATTCGCCTCTACGGTCATCGTCATAATACATTTTCCGCCCTGTCCAGTCATGGCACTTGATTCCGAAATGATTGTTTCCCTTGACAGCAAGCTCCGACCTGCCGTTGGAGGATTCAAGCATCCCCTGCGCAAGGGTAATGCTGGCAGGGACACCGCTGCGGTACATTTCTGCCACAGCAGTCCTTGAGTATGTATCAATATATGTCTGCTGCGGGGATTTCTCCGCCTTTGACACTATGCTCCCGGCAAAAAGCAGCAGCGCAATGAGCCAGGTGCGGAACATTGTACGGATTCTGAAGTCCATTCCTGAAAAATTAAATTATGCCATCCGGACATAATGTCCGAAACTTGCTCTGACAATACATCCGAATCATGCAAATTTATACAAAATGACGATGAAATCAAATGCAGGACTTTCTGAGAGGAACTTCTATGACATCACCTTCATTCGCAAGGACAGTATCCGGAAATATCTCCTGCGCCTCCTTCAGGAAGACTGAAACATCCGGGTAGCGGGACGAATAATGGCCTATCAGAAGCCTGCCCACCCCGGCATCTCTGGCACACTCGGCCGCCTGCCTTGCTGTGGAATGATATGTCTTGGCCGCCATGTCAGAAAGTTCCTCCGGGAATGTCGCCTCATGATACAGCAGAGTCACTCCTCCGACCCATTCGTGCAGGCGGGGAAACGGCGCTGTATCACTGCAGTAGGCATAGCTCCTCGGAATGTATGGACGATATGCCGCTTCCCGACAGTTTATCACGAGTGGTTCCGGCCCCCCGGAGAATCGCATGAACCCGTTCTCCGGTCCGGGCCCCGCATCAATTCCTGCAGGACGGACCACATCTTCACCTCTCTTGAGGGATGCTATTTCCGCTATCGTCAGACCGTATTTTTCTATCACATCCTTACGGACATTGAGCATCGGCTCCTTTTCCTTCAGGATGAAGCCGTAGGCCTCGACCCTGTGATTGAGAGGAAATGCAAGCAGCTCGGCATTGCGGGATTCCCATACAGTCTCAGGAGCATCAGCCGAAAGCACATGATGCTCGGCCTCGAATCTCATTCCTTCCCCGAAAGCCGTCTTCCAGAATTTCAGCACCTTGCCGAAATCCTTCGGAGCAAAAATGTCAAGGTGCGAGGTCCTGCCCATGAGAGCCATCGTGGACAGAAGGCCGAAGATGCCGAAGACATGGTCCCCGTGAAGATGAGACAGACAGACGGTACCGATGTTGAGACAGGAGAGTCTCATCCTGCGCATCTGCATCTGCGCACCCTCGCCGCAGTCAAACAAAAACAAGCGCCCCCGCACATCGAGCACTTGGGCGCTTGGATATCTTTTCATAGTGGGCAGGGCCGAAGCCGTGCCCAATATGTTGAGTGTAAAGTTCATAGGCAGAGAAGATTACTCGCCTTTCTCAAGCTTGTCCTTGAGGGCGGCAAGCTCAGTGATGTCACCGAGAGTCGTCTTCTCGATATTGGAGTTGATCTTCTTTACTGCCTTCTTGGTATTGTCAGATTCAGAAGCCGGTCTTTCAGTCTTCTTCTCCTCAACTGCAGCATAAGTCTTCACATGAGAAAGAGTGATTCTCTTTGTGCTGCGCTTGAGTTCAGTGACCTTGAACGGAAGCACATCGCCCGCAACCGGCATTGTGCCGTCTTCTTTGACAAGCTCCTTGCTGCTGCAGAATGCCTCTACATCGTTGTCAAGGGTTACAGTGGCGCCCTTGTCTGAAATTGAGGCAATCTTGCCCTCATGCACAGTGCCGACAGAGAATTTGCTCTCGACCTCATCCCATGGGTTAGGGAGAAGCTGCTTGTGGCCGAGGCTGAGCTTGTGGTTCTCCTCGTCGAAGTCAAGGATGACAACATCAATCTTGTCTCCCGGCTGAACGAACTCTGACGGATGCTTGATCTTGGTCCATGAGATGTCGCTGATGTGCACAAGGCCTTCGATGCCTTCCTCAAGTTCTGCGAATACACCGAAGTTGGTGATGTTGCGCACAACGGCAGTATGCTTGGAGCCTACAGGATATTTCTCGCGGATGTTCTCCCATGGATTAGGCACAAGCTGCTTGAGTCCGAGGGACATCTTCTTCTCTTCCCTGTCGAGTGTAAGAATCTGAGCCTCCACTTCGTCTCCCACCTTCAGGAAATCCTGTGCGATACGGAGCCTTGGAGACCATGACATCTCAGAAACATGGATGAGACCTTCTACGCCCGGCTCAATCTCCACAAATGCGCCATAGTCAGCGATGAGGACAACTTTGCCTTTCACCTTGTCCCCGACCTTGAGGTTCGGGTCAAGGGCATCCCACGGATGTACTGTAAGCTGCTTGAGTCCGAGGGCGATTCTCTTCTTGGCCTCGTCGAAGTCAAGGATAACAACCCTGATCTTCTGGTCAAGCTGCACGACCTCCTCCGGATGATTGATGCGTCCCCATGAAAGGTCTGTGATGTGGATGAGTCCGTCCACACCGCCGAGGTCCACGAATACGCCATAAGGAGTGATGTTCTTGACTGTACCCTCGAGTACCTGTCCTTTCTCGAGCTTGCTGATGATTTCGCTCTTCTGCTGCTCGAGCTCTGCCTCGATGAGAGCTTTGTGAGAAACGACAACATTCCTGAACTCCTGGTTGATCTTGACAATCTTGAAGTCCATTGTGGTGTCGACATACTGGTCGTAGTCCCTGATAGGCTTGATGTCAATCTGTGAGCCCGGAAGGAAGGCCTCGATGCCGAAGATGTCGACAATCATGCCGCCCTTTGTGCGGGTCTTGACATAACCTTTGACGATTTCATTGTTGTTGTATGCCTGGTTGACCATATCCCAGGAGCGGAGAGCACGTGCCTTCTTGTGAGAGAGGACGAGCTGCCCCTTCTTGTCTTCGGCGGTCTCCACATAGACTTCCACCTTGTCTCCGACCTTCAGGTCAGGATTGTAGCGGAATTCAGGAGCCATGATGACACCTTCGCTCTTGTAGCCGATGTTCACGATGACTTCCCTCTTGCTGATAGCTGTGACTACACCCTCAACAACTTCGTTCTCGACTACTTTCGAGAGGGTCTTGTCATACTCTTCTGCGACAGCCTTCTTGTCTTCCTTGCCGTAGATGTCGCCGTCGTTTTCAAATGAATCCCAGTCGAACTTGTCCGGATCTACCGAAGCGTTCAGCACCGGGCTGCTGGTCTTTTCTGCTGCGGGAGCCTCTGCTGCTGCAGTCTCTGCTGCCTGAGCCACCGGAGTCTCCTCCGCAACAACTGTCTTGTTTTCTTCCATAATAATGTAAATTAAAACAAATTAGTGGGTTTGACTTTATTTCCATGCCCGCCGGGACAGACAAAAAATGCGCACCCGGTCAAAAGGCGCGCAAATATATGCATAAATTCCGTATTGTCAAACTTTTCTGTGTCTTTATATCACACTTTCACCTCATATTCATATATCTTCAGAGCATTCTCCTCTTCTTGAATATCAGCAGAATCATGCCGAACGACAGGAGCATCAGCCCCAATATTATCGCCCAGTCCCATTTTGTGCCGGTCATCGGAAGCACCACATTCATGCCATAGAAACTCGCTATCAGAGTAGGCGGCATCAACAGAAGGGAAACGAGAGTGAATACTTTCATTATTTTGTTCTGGTCCAGATTGATAAGACCTATCACGGTATTCTGCAGATACTCCAGCCTCTCGAATCCGAAATTGGTATGGTTGATGAGTGAGGATATGTCCTTCAGCATCACATTCAGCTTTGACTGGAGCTCATGAGGGTATTTGCTGCTCTTGAGCAGGCTCGATATGACACGCTGCTTGTCGACTATGTTCTCACGCACCAGCATCGTGTTCTCCTGCAGCTGGTTGATGTCAAGGAGGAACTCCTCGTTGATGTCCTCGCCGAGGCTGACCTTTCTGTTGTATTGTTCTATCTCCTTGGACATGAGCTCAATCATGTCGGCATCAAGGTCAATCCTCTGCTCAAGTATGCTCACGAATACCCGGAATCCCGACGGGTACATCTTCGGGAAAGCGAGCATCCTGCGCTGAAGGTCGGTGAAACTCCTGAGCGGACATTCCCGGAGGGTAGTCAGTACATTTCCGGTGATGATGAACGAGACCGCCTCCATTGAATATTCCTCCGGCCCCGGAATAAGGAAGTTGGTATTGGCGAAAATGGCGTTCTCCGTCTCTGAAAACCTTGAAGAACTCTCGATTTCTTCGGCTGTCGCGCGGCTCTGGATTGTAGTCCCGACAAAAGCCTCCGCCGCCCGCTTTTCATCCCCCGAAGGCGCGAAAAGGTCTATCCAGACCACATCCTGCATCTTCAGGCTTCCGAACATGTCCTCCGACTGCGACATCAGCATCTGACCGTTTGACTTGTAGAAGATTTCAATCATAACGACTTCAGTTTTGTTCCGGCACGCAGTCGGAAAAGTTTGACATAATGGATACAGGCTGGCAAAAGTATGGATTTCTGATGAAATTTCAAATTTTATGTTCACCAGACTTCAGCCGGACATCACCCTGGAATCATATCAGGAGCCTGATGCCTATGGCTATGAGCACGAGGCCTCCGGCGACCCTTGCCGGTGTCCCGAATCTGCAGCCGACAAGGCTGCCGCAGACGACTCCGAATACTGCCGCAAGGACAGTCATGGCAAAGACGGAGACCGTGAGAGAAATCGCAGGAGAGAATTCCATCCCCGCCATGGCCAGCGACACTCCCACGGCAAACGCATCCACGCTCGTGGCAAACGCAGCCAGAAGCAGATGCTTCATTCCGTTGAGACAGACATTCTCTTCGGACTTCCTGACTGCAGACCATATCATCGAACCGCCTATATAAAGAAGTATCACAAACCCGATTATATGCGCAGCCTGATGGACGAACGAAGCCACGGAAGCGCCTAAAAGCCAGCCGGCAAAAATCAGTCCGGCCTGCATGATACCGAAAGCCAGCGCGACTTTCAGCACTTTCGGAGGGGACATCCTCCCCAGTGACACGCTTCCGCTCATGGACACGACAAGAGTATCCACGCTCAACGAAAGCGACAGAAACAAGATTTCAATTAAGTTCATCGCAATATCCTTTTGCCTGTTGAAAATTTCCCGGCAAGGTTCTTCCCGTCCCTTGTCCGGACACTTCAGGGACGGAAAATCTGTCTGTTGACAATCGACCTTCCCAGCGTAAGTTCGTCCGCATATTCAAGGTCGTCCCCGAAGCCAAGCCCTCTGGCAAGCGACGACACCTTCACTCCATATTTTTCAATCTGCCTGTAAATATAGAATGCCGTGGTCTCACCCTCCACATCTCCGCTCAATGCAAGTATCACCTCCATTCCGCCCTCCGGAAGCGGGGCTGTTTCTGCCGGACTGCCAGAACTGCAGCCGCACCCGGCAGCCACCCTGTCCACAAGTTCCTTGATTGTCAGGTCCGAAGGCCCGACGCCGTTAATCGGCGATATGATGCCTCCAAGCACATGATACAGCCCATGGTACTGTCCGGTATTCTCAATGCTCATCACATCCCTCACACTCTCCACTACACATACGGTATTCCTGTCCCGGGAAAGATCCGAGCAGATGGAACACACATCATCGTCAGAAATCATCCTGCATACGCGGCAATATCTGACATCATCCCTGAGGCGGTTGATTGCTGAAGTAAAGTGGTGCACATTCTCCTGCGGCTGGCGCAGAAGATGCAGGGCAAGCCTCAGCGCACTTCTCTTACCGACCCCGGGAAGCATATTTATCGCATCCACCGCGTCTGACAGAAGTTTCGAAGGATAATTCTCCTTATACATCACCAATCCCTTTAATTGATTGTTTCCCATTATGGTACAGCAGAAGTCCGTCCATCGGAGCAGGTGCGAACCTGACGAACCTTAGCCCGTATTCCTCTCCGATACTTCCGAGAATGTCCCGGCAGGCGTACCCGAACGAACCAGTCACGGACACCCGGTCCTCCCCATTGCCGTATCTGAGCAGAGACCTTTCGATAAAATTCCGGAAATTTCCGCAAATCATCTCAAGAATATACGGATTGTGCTTCCATTTCATGATATACGGGGCAAAGGCAGCCATGTCTGCGGCAGGGTGCGCACCCTTGTAAACAAAGTTCACAATCCTGTTATAGTCAAGACCGTATGTTGCCCTGAAATCATCCGAGACTTCTTCCGGAAGCAACTCCTTGATATAGTCCGAGAGAAACATCCTCCCCAGAGATGCAGCACTGCCCTCATCCCCGAGGACAAAGCCTCCCGGACGGATATTCTTCACAATTTTATTACCGTCATACAGACAGCTGTTTGAACCTGTCCCGAGGATTGCCACAAGCCCGGGCTGCTTTCCGCACAAACCGCGGGCAGCCGCAAGAAGATCCGAATGGAAGTGGCAGGACGCCGCCGGGAAAGCCTCCCGGACGGCATCTGTTCCGCCGGGGAGAGCATCAGTTATGCCAGCCCCATAAAAAAAAAGGTCACTGACATCCCCTGAAGCATTGAATCCGGCATCTGACACAAAAGAAACGGCATCAAGCATAGCCCGAGAGACCGAAAAAGTATCCGCTGAGGCCATATTCAGGCCGGCTATTCTGAAACGGGAACGCACTCCGCCCTTCGCATCCAGAAGACAGCAGTCAGTCTTCGTTGCCCCGCTTTCCATTATGAGAACCATACCTTTGCCATTTTGCTCCGACCTGCACCGGAATGAAAGAGGGCAAATTTAATCAAATTCGGATATTCTGCAAACACGATTTTCACTATATTTGCCGACTGAAAATATAACTAATATGGACAAGAACAGTTATGCATTGGGCATGAGCATCGCCCACAACATGATTTCATCTGGAGTGAAGGAAGTGGCTTTCGAAGATTTTGTATCTGGCCTCAAAGCCGTACTAACGGGAACAAAGCCGGAAATCTCTTTCGACGAGGCTGCCGGCCTTCTGGACAAATATTTCGCAGACATTGAAAAGAAGCAGCGTTCTGAAGCAGCCGCAATGGGAGCCGCAATGAAAAAGGAAGGGGAGGAATTCCTCGCCGCAAATGCAGAAAAAGAAGGAGTAAAAGTCCTTCCGAGCGGCCTGCAGTATAAAGTTCTCACTGAAGGTTCGGGGAAAAAGCCAGGTCCTGAGGACAAGGTAAAATGCCATTACTGCGGCACCTTCCCGGACGGCACAAAGTTCGACAGCTCATACGACAGGGGCGAGCCGGCAGTATTCGGTGTCAACCAAGTGATTGCCGGATGGACAGAAGCTCTTCAGCTCATGTCCGAGGGTTCGAAATGGGAACTCTACATCCCGTACAATCTCGGATACGGAGAGCACGGGGCACCGGGGGCCATTCCTCCTTACAGCGCCCTCGTCTTCACCGTAGAGCTGATTTCCGTGCTCTGATCACAGCAGGTGATTTTCCGCAAAATATTTCCATAGTGGGGCAGCCATCAGTGACTGCCTTATTTTGTCCCCTGTCAGCAGCATGCGTACCTGCTCAAGGGACATGAGGCAGACCCTGAGGTCTTCCGTGCTGTCAAGGTGCTGACCGGAAAGCTTTTTCACCCCGACAGCCAGGAAGCAATGCGTCAGATTGCTCGTGGTGCTGCAGTTGCCTGATACGGCCATGAGTTTTTTCCATTCTCCCCCGCCGTATCCGGTCTCTTCCCCGAGTTCCCTTCTTGCCGCCTGCTCAGGAGTCTCTCCCTTTTCCATCACCCCCGCAGGAATTTCGTAGCAAGTCTTGCCCAATCCCTGGCGGAACTGCCGCTCCATCACAAAGTCCCCGTCTTCCGTAATTGCGATTACATTCACCCAGTCAGGATATTCCAGCACATAAAATTCAGGGTTGATTCTGCCGTCAGGCAGCCTCACCTTGTCGTGCCTTACGGTCAGCCAGGGCCGTCTGAAAAGATATTCGCTGCTGAGGGTCTCCCACCTGCCGTCATCGCCGACAGCCTTGTCCATATCCAGTCCCCTGCCTGCGGCGACTGCCGGATTTTCTTTCATTTCTTCAGATTTCATGTCTTTTCCAATAATTGCATTTATCCCCATACCACTTCATCATCCGGCACATACCAGACGGCAGTCTTGACCGACTTGTACCCCATGCGCCGGAAGATATCCGCATACCCGGCAACCTGCCGCATGTATCTCCGGTCAGAAGCAGGTTCCCGGTGTGCAAATTTATAGTCTATTATCATAATGCCGCCGTCTTTCTGCAGAATCACCCTGTCCGGCCGGCTGATGCTGCCGTCAGTGTCCACAAGGGTCACTTCCCTGAGAACAGAAGCATAACTGCGGCCGTCATCAAACCATCCGTTCTTTGCGGCGGAAGAAATCCTTGCCGAAAGCATTCCGTATGCCTTCTTTCCCTCTTCCGGACTGAGTTCTCCGGAAATCACGGATTCATCCACAGCCCTTCTGAGGTCAGAAGGCACCTCAACACGGGACAGTATATCGTGAAGTACGATTCCCCTGAGCCTGTCCGAAGCTCCGGTGCCGACAAGTCCGTCTTTGGAAAAGAAATCCAGCGAGTCCGTCCTGAATTTCAGACGGTCACTTCCCTGCATATTCAGCGGCCATGACGGATATGCAGACGGCACACTTCTGACAGCCGGCTTTTCATTCCCGGCTCCGGACGCTCCATTCTCCGCAACCGGCCGCCCTGCTTCGGTCCGGACAGCCTCCGTATCTGAGCGGACAGCCTCCGTATCTGACAGGGGAAAGGACTCCTGCACTCCGGCTGATGCCGTCCGCAAATCCGTGGAATATATGATTGTCCCATCTTCCTCCTCCGAGAAATACAGCGGCGGACACCTGTCCGGCATCCCGTCTCCGAAACCATCCGGAACATCTGTGGCCTCTTGCCCTGACCGGCGCACGGCAAAGCAGTACAATATCTGTGAAAAATCCGAAAACGGACCGGCATATCCTGCTCCAGCACCGTCACGGATACTTCCTGACGGCAACTTTGCTATCAGAAACATTCCTTTGACGGCCCTTGTCAGAGCGACATATATTGCATTAATATTGTCGACATACTGCATCTTCAGCTCAGTGCGGTAGTCGTCTGCAAATAGTGTCATGTCACTTTTCGATGAAAGTCTGACATCATAAAGGCCGTCCGATGCGGACTCAAGCGGAGTACCGGAAAACTCCGGACGGCACCAGCGGTTCCCGGCCTTGAAAAGATTGACAGTTTCAACATACGGAAAAATCACATACTTGAAATCCAGGCCCTTGGACTTATGAATAGTCATCACCCTCAATGAATCTCCCGATGACGGCGACGATATGGCAGGGTCAGCTTCCGACCACGACTTGAGGAATTCGTGCAGAGAATTCCCGTTGATGGAGACATAATCCTGAAGTGCATCCATGAATGACTGGACATACAGCACCTCGCTGTCAAAGAGCTGCGGGTCAGCCTGCCGCAGTCCCCGAAGCAGAGCCTCGCACATATCCGTCAGTGAATGGCAGTTTTCCGGGACTGAAATGTCAAGCGTACCTGCAAGATACCCGTTGACCCTGTCTGAAGGATTGTCGGCAAGGGACAGCAGGGAGCACAGTCTCCGTACTGTCACCGATGACTTCACCTTCAGAGAGTCATCAGTCAGCACCGGTATATCATTGTCAATCAGATATGTCGCTATCACTCCTCCGGAGACATTATTTCGGACAAGAACCGTAATGTCCCCGAACGGAATGCCCCTTTCCCTGAGCATCCGGACAGTTTCAAGAACCTTCCCCGGCTCCTCTTCACGCGGACAGAACATAAGACTGACCTCCCCGGCCTCCGTCCTGTGAGACGGTATTTTCTGGCATACATCCGAATATATCTCCGAAACGGAGCGCCCGTCATGGCGGCCGTACTGCGCATCAAGAATACCTGCGGCATAAGGGAAAAAACTGTTGTTGAAATTGACGATATTTCTGCAGCTTCTGTAATTTGTGTCCAGATTTTTCTCTTTTGCCTCCGGAAATTCATTCCGGACTTCAGAGTCAAGAAGATTCCAGTCCGACCCTCTCCAACGATATATGCTCTGCTTCACATCCCCGACAAGAAGATTGTCAAAGCCCTGCGCCTCGCTGTTCTGGAGCAAAGGGCGGAAATTGTCCCACTGTATCCTGGAAGTATCCTGAAATTCGTCCAGAAGAAAATTCTCATACTTTGTGCCTGTTTTCTCGTATATGAACGGGGCGTCAGAACCATCTATGATGTCCTTCAGAATAGTATTGGAATCATCTATGCTCAGTACATTCTTTTCTTTCATCAGCGCGTTGAACTCCCGGTACAGGTCAGCCGTGACGCCCAGCCCATAAAGCTGTCCGTCAAGAATCAATGCCGTACGGTAGATTCTGAACTTCTCCCCGAACAGCGAGCAGAAATCCTCAAGCGGGGCCTCAAGAAGCGGATAGACAGCGGGCAGGAGCTTCCCGGCCCTTGCTTTCGCAAACCACTGTTCATGATCAGATGCCCGGGACATGAATGAAGCTGTCGGAGCCTCGATGCAATCGCCCCGTCCGGGCTCCGCATAGCCGTACAAAGGCTTCAGGAAGCCGTTTTTGAAGTCTTCGGGTCTGACGCCTGCATCTGCAAGGAGCCTGAGAATTTCTTCGGCCGATGATTTCACCGCATCGGCAAACTCACGGATTGTCCTCCGGCAGGATTTCTTTATTTCGGCAAGTCTTTCCCTTGAATAGATTTTTTCTTCATCTACGCCGAATTTTTCAACAAGTGACCTGTGCTCATCTGACTTAAGCCTTGAGGCAATGTGCACCAGACTTGATTCAAGATTGTATTTCCCGTCTTGCTCTATCTGCTCCATCACACTGTCGGTCAGCCATTTCAGCCGAAGTGTATCATTTTCGTCCAAAGAGTCAAGTACCCTGTCCACACTTTCAGACACGAGAGAATCCTTGTCCAGTTCCACCTGATATGAAGCGAACTGGCCTATTTCCCTTGAAAACGCCCTGAGAGTCTGCTGAAAGAATCGGTCTATGGTACTTACCGAGAATGCACTGTAGTCATGAAGAATGCTGCACAGCATGTCCGTGGCGCACTCTGACAGAGATTCCAGTGTTATAGGCATCCCTTTTCTTCCCGGAAGTTCCGCAATAAAATCTTCCGGGTCTATTTCAGCAATTTCCGAAGACGGGAACATTGAAGGCATAAAATATTTGAGATATCCCGACCGTTCCGGAGCTGTGGAAAGGATGAAGAGCTCCTTCATGATTCTGCTCTTCATCTCATCCGTAGCCTTGTTGGTAAAAGTCACGGCAAGGATATGCTTGTAGGCATAGCGGTCCTGCTTCTTGAATAGCAGTGTGATATATTTTCTGGCAAGGTTGAATGTTTTGCCGGAGCCGGCTGAGGCTTTCATCAATTCCATATCTGATACTCTCCTGTTTAAAATTTTTTCAGAGGTGAGTATCAGACATGAAATTCTGAATACTCCCTCCGCTGCACGGTTTTCGGCGTGGGACTGCCCCTCCGCCGCCTCCCGCCGGAGGCCCGTCACGATTATGCTCCTTCTTATCGGCCGCAGATGGCTTTGAAATCACAATATTGGCAAACCGACAAGTCTTCAGTGCGGCTGAACGGCTTGCTTATGTCAGAAATCTCATCAAGCAGGACGGCCAGATGTTCCGACATGGCATTATAGAAAGACCTCCCCACTTCCGCCTGGGCCGGAGGACCGATGAAAAGCTGGGCTGTCGAATAGACCGAGTCTATCACCCTGCGCCCATGGGACAGGCCGTTCTTTTCCAGCAGAAGATCATATATGAATAGCTGAAGCGCTATCTTCGGCTTGTCGGCAAACGGGCCGTCCCCGAAAAGCTTGTCCACAGCCTTCGTTCCGTCGGCTTCCGTTATCTGCATATCTTCCTGATGGACTTTTCCGGTCTTGTAGTCCACGACACGGACTTCGTCAGGGGCAAAACTGTCCATACGGTCAATATAGCCCTTGAAACGGAATCCACCGAACTCGCACTCGAGTCTTTTTTCAAGGCCAAGGATTTCAAATTCTCCTGAACCTCTTGCCTCCAGCTGTTCCTTGTCCCGCTCTATGGTCTTGAGCACATATTTCACTATCACATCACCGATGACAAGATTTCTTCCGGCCACTTCCGGGCTGTGGAGCTCTTCAAGCATCAGCTCCCAGACCATGGATTTTATTTCAGACACACTTTCAGCAAGAGACTCCAGATAATCCAGGCCGACAGCCGTTCTCCCGGAATACAGGCGCTGCATAACCCCGTGATAGACCTTTCCTATCATGGCGGCATCCATGGATTCGGACACTTCCGTTTCCGCAGAAAGCCCGAGCACGGACTGATAGTAGAATCTGGCAGGACACATGAGATAGTTCTGCAGGGCAGTCGCAGAAAGGGCCCCATCCTTTATGTGCCGTACATCATCAGCGGTCTTTTCTATCTCCATGGCAACGGAGCCCGCCTTAACCGGAGAAGAGGCAATATATCTTTCCACAGGCAGACGGAAGTGATATTCCAGCTGACGGATATACCGGCTCTCTTCGCCGGACTTCATGCCCTCGGCCCGGGAATCATACAGCATCCACACATTCTCCGCCCGCGAAATCATCCTGTAGAAATAATATGCCCACACGGCATCCTGGAACTCGTAGGAAGGAAGTCCGAAGCCGCGTCTGAGTTCCGGAGGTATGAATGATGAGCTGACATTTCTTCTCGGGAAAATGCCTTCGTTGGCGGAAAGTATGACAAGATTCCTGAAATCCAGGGCCCTGGTCTCAAGCGGCCCCATTATCTGAAGCCCCTTCAGAGGCTCTCCGTTGAAAGGGACGGACACACCGGCAAGCAACTGCTCCAGAATCCGCATGTAGGTCATAGGCTTGACCTGAAGAGAGATTGTCCTGAGTCTGGAGACATTCTTCCAATACTCCTTGGCAAATGTCACCTCAACCGCCATGTCAACATCTTCCGCAAGAGCAGAAGCCACGAAAGCAGCCACTTTGAGCTGATGCCCGGCAAGCGCATCAACCTGCGCTCCGTCCGGCAGCCTGAGATCATGCAGCACGGGAGCAAACAGCAGATCGAGAAGCGGAGTCCCGGACAAATCTTTCCTCGGAATGTATGTACGCACTTCCGATTTGATTTTCCTGACTGCCTCCCGGTCATCCGCCGTCATTACTTTTCTGAAAATGGCATCTGAAAAAAGTGTCCATACAGGCTTATAATAGAACAATTCATCGTTCTGCCCCGAGGATGAGCGGGACGGACGGATGTACATCTGGACAGCTGTCACAGCATTCATGAATGTATGGAACGCACTGCCGGCCATAGGATATCCCATGGTGACATTTATGTCCCTGATGTCAGGAGGTATAGTATTCAACAGCGGCATAAGGAGCGTCTCGTCGGGAAGAACCACTGCACAGTCATCTGGAGTCACACCCTCTTCAGACATTGCAGAAGAAAGTATCTGCGGAATCTGCTTTACCTGTCCTACGGAAGAAGGCACACTCATTATCCTGATATGCGGAATGCCAAGGCCGCCTTCATCCCATTCGTATTTCTGAGGAAATTCCCGCACATTCTCTTCCATGAACAGGGACGACCTGTTGCGCCTGTCCCTGATCATTTTTCCTGAATAATCCCAGCAGAATTCAGCCATTCCGCGGTCCCGCATCCGGCGCAAGAGAGTCTTTTCGCATTCATTGAGGGCATTCAGCCCAACAAAGACATATTTTTCACTCCTGGGGAAAACAGTCCGCAGCCTTTCGGCAAAATCTTCTGCGCCGTTCCCGGAAATCAGTTCTGCAATATCCCTGTACACCATCCCCTCATATGCCTCATTTTTCTCCTTCAGGCGACTGCGGAAAGATGTATATAAAGGATACAATATGTTCCATATCATCAGGAAACGCTCCTTTACATTAGGATTGTCCGAGTCCAGGCGCACCGTAAGCCTGCCGCTTCTGTCATTGAAATGGCTCACGAATCCCTCAATTGCCTGCCGCTGCCTCCCGCTGAGATACGAGAATGTGTCCTGCATCGCCTTGTAGTCAGATACATTCGTGAAAATCTGCTTCGGGTCCACGAGATATTTGTCCACATCATTGAAATCCCCGAGAATCACATCTCCCCAGAATATGAATTCGTCCAATGGTTCAGCCTTTCCGTTCAATGTCTTGTAGCATTCGTACAGCTCAAGAAGCAGTATCACCCTGTCAGTAACGGGGACATCATATACTTTATAAAAGAAATCGTTGACTGTCAGCATCTCCGGAGCGATGATCGGCACAGGCGCTTCCTGTCCCGGACCAAGGGCGGGGTCTGAACCGGAACACGGGCCAGAATCCGGGTCTGAACCGGAAGCGCCGCACATTCCCCTTTCAGCCGCCGAGGAAAATGCCTCGGACAAGGCCGCGGCCAGATGCTTGCGGAAAAACACAAGCGACCTGCGGTTCGGAAATATAAAACACTTTCCGGATACATTCCCTTCAGCAAGAAATTTTTCTGCCGCTTGTCTTAAAAAAGGTTTCATAAATTTGTCCTGTCAAATAAATTGTCAAAAAGCACAATCTTTATTGCCGGCAAAATTACTGCATGATTGTGCCAAACCGCCGCACAACTCTTTTTTTTCAGAAAAAACTCAGAACGGGAAAAGAAGCGGAAGTACAATGACCATGACAATACCCATGATTATCTGCAGAGGAAGGCCGACTTTAATATAATCCATAAAAGAATATTGTCCTGCCGGCATCACAAGGGCATTGGGAGGAGTCGAAAACGGGGATGCAAAGCACATGCTCGCTCCAACCGTGACGGCAAACAGGAACGGCACAGGACTTACCCCGAGCTGCATGGCACTCTGCAACGCTATCGGAGCCATAAGGACAGCTGTCACCGTATTGCTTATGAACATCGTCATCAGAGAAGCCGTGAAATAAATTCCGGCAAGCAGTGCCACAGGGCCGAAATCGCCGAGACCGCTGACGAGAGCTCCCGACAGATATGCAGACACCCCTGTCTTTTCAAGAGCAAGAGACATCGGAAGCATTGCGGCAAAGAGCACAATTGTCTCCCACTTGATGGTCTTGTAGGCTGCCTCCACATTCCTGAAGCATCCGGTCAGTACCATCAGCATAGCGGCGATCATCACTGCTGTCACCGGGGCGACAGGTATAAAGTCAAAAACCATCATCGACACCATGAGAATCAGAATCACGGCAGCCACAGGAGCCTTGTAGTCAAGGGTGACCTTCGCAGCCTCTTCAAGAGGCTGGCCGAGTACCACCCACTCGGTATCTTCATGGCTCAGCCTGGCTATGTCCGCCCAGGCCCCCTGGACAAGCAGCACATCGGCATTGTGCATCTTTACATCACCGAGCTCGTGCAGGATATATTCGTTCTTGCGCCTGATGCCGAGCACATTCACATTGAACTTGTCCCTGAAGCCTGCCTCCTTCACGGTGCTGTTTATCATATTGGACGACGGCATGAGCACTATTTCGGCTATGCCGATGTCATAGAAAGCCAAAGTCTGCCCCGAGACTGAAGACTGCTCTGTCGTATGGCCGTCAATCATCTCCATCCCGTATTCCCGGGCAAATCTGTCAACATCGTCAACATTTCCCGACACATACAGCACATCACCTTCCTTTATCATGGTATCAGCTGAAGCAAGTGTCTGAGTCACAGTCTTAAGAAATCTGTGCTGAGAAGTCTCCCCACGCCGGACCTCAAGGATATTCAGTCCGTATTGCCTCCTGAGGTCAAGCTCCATGACGGTCTTCCCGTCCGCCAGTCCACCGGCCTTTGCCCGCAGACGGAACAGATTGTCCGACAGCCCGTACTCCTTCACCAGCTGGTTCAGTGTCTTCCCTGCCTGCGCACTGGCCTTTTTCTTGCCTTTCTTGGACAGAAAAATCCCGGACAGCGGCATAAGCACCAGAATCCCCACTGCCAGACATATCAGACCGACCGGAAGAAAAGAAAAGAACGAAAGAGGCTCATATCCGGCTCCTGTCAAAGTATCCTGAATGATAAGGTTCGGCGGAGTACCGATCAGCGTCATCATTCCGCCCATGCTGCTTGCAAAGGCAAGAGGCATCAGCAGCCGTCCCGGACTTGTCCCCGCATTATATGCAAGACTTACCACAATCGGCAGCATGAGAGCCACAGTCCCGGTATTGCTCACAAAAGCCCCGATGAACCCTGTCACCAGCATCACCAGCAGGAAAAGCCTGGTCTCGCTGCTGCCCGCCAGCTTCAGAATCTTCGAACTGATCATCTTGGCAAGCCCCGTCTGGAAAATCGCGCCTCCCACAACGAACAGGCCTATCATCATTATAACCACCTGATTGGAAAATCCGGACAATGCCTCCTCAGGTGTCAATATCTGAAAAATGAGAAGGGCAAGCAGCGAACACAGAGCCACGATGTCCGACCTGAATTTCCCGGACACGAAGAAAGCCGCCGCCGACACAAGGATAACAATGGTAATCCACATATTACATAAATATTATATCTGATTATATATCTGTCTATTCCGATTATGATTGCCTGAATAGCCGACAATAATTGCCCGACACAATCATATGAGTACTATCCGCACAATCCATGGGACCGGACAGAAAAATGACAACCGGAACATACAAATTTATCAAAAAATCCCATATCAATACAATTTTGCACTGCAGCGCGCCCGATTGAGTACATTTTTTGACTCCACCGGGCGTGATTTTCAAAACAGCTTCTCAGCCGCAGGAATGATTTACGCAGAAAAACGCAGCAAAAAGAGAAAAAATTTTGCAGATATAAAAATTATCCTTACATTTGCAGTCCAATATCGCGGGGTAGAGCAGTTGGTAGCTCGTCGGGCTCATAACCCGGAGGCCGGAGGTTCGAGTCCTTCCCCCGCTACAAAAATGCCGCAACTTCTTTCAAATCAAAGAGTTGCGGCATTAATCATAAAAAGAGTGCGCCAGATTTGCGCCAAAAATTTTTCCGAACCTTGGAGGTCACCACGGCTGCTGCCGGATGCCCTTCAAAAAAAATGTCTGTTCAAAAAAAGGTATCTCTCCGGGCGATTACAGGGTATACCCCTGCAAGGCTCATCACCGGCAAGCGCTGGTATGTCGAGTTCTATGCCTATGACCCGGAACTCCAGTCCCTGCACCGCAAGCGCGTCGCGATTCCCCCGATGAAACCATCAATGGCAAGACGGAAGTATGCCGCAGATGTCGCTGCAGAGATCAATGCCAAATTGTCCAAGGGATGGAATCCGTTCCTTGCCCTGACCAATCCCAACAGTTATGTACTGTTCAGAGATGTATGCGAAAAGTATTTCAGATATCTGTACAAACTCACCGAGGACGGCATCATGAGGATAAAGACCTACAATGGTTATACCTCCTTCCTGAATGTGTTCTCCGCCTGGAACGACAGGCAGGAGCGCCCCGTGAACTACATCTACCAGTTGAAAAGCGAGGTCGTGTCCGACTTCCTTGACCATATATGGATGGATGAGGGCAAGTCTGCCAGGACAAGGGACAACTATCTCGGGTGGTTCCGTTCGTTCGCGGCATGGCTTCTTGAAAAGAAGTATGTCAATGAAGACTTCACGGCCGGCATGACGACAGTCCAGGGCAAGAGGAAGTGCGAGAAGAACAGGACGGTCATCCCCAAGGATGTCATGCTCAGAATCCGTGAATATTGCGAACTGCACAACAGGCATTTCCTCCTTGCCTGCTATATCGAGTACTATTGTTTCATAAGGCCGAAGGAGATGAGTCATATCCGCATCCGTGACATCTCAGTGAAGAACGGGACCATTGCCATAAGTGCCGAGGTCTCCAAGAACCGGAGGGCTGCTGTGGTCACGCTGCCGGACTGCGTAGTGAGGCTGATGCTGGATCTCGGAGTGCTGAATGCCCCCGGCGACTGGTATCTGTTCAGCGACGGCTTTGTCCCCGGCCGGAAATACCATCCGGCGAAACATTTCGGGGACTTCTGGACCCTCAAGATGAAAAAGGCTCTGGAACTGCCTGCCCAGTACAAGTTCTATTCGCTCAAGGATACCGGCATCACTGACCTGATCAGAGCCAACACTGACCTTCTCTCCGTCCGGGACCAGGCCAGGCACCATTCCCTGCAGATGACAGACCTGTACACCCCGCTTGAATCCCGAGAGGCCAACGAGACCATCCGCCATCATGAGTCGTATTTCTAATGAAAACGGTTCAATCATATTTCCGGCGGGCGGGGTCGTGCATTGCACGCCGGGAAACCAGCGGCGACGGGCTCTTCATCCGCAAAAGTTCTTTCGGGCATAAAAATTTCCATGTCAATATGGTATGACTCACCTGAATGGCCGATTCATAAATGTCAGGAGCGGTGCAAATTCCGAGTAAATCTTTAAAAAATCCGGCAAAAAAACTTGCAGAAAGGCCAAATTTTTGCCGGATTTTTATGTGAAACGGCCTTTCCCCGGGGATTAAAGTCCGAAATTCGTGATGCCTCCGCCTGCGACATGACCGTTTCTGAGCCCGGGGAAGAACTTCTCATACAGCCCCCATACCAGGTATGTCATTGCTGATGGTATCTGCGGCGTGAGTCCGGCCTGCAGTTGGATGTCCACCTTCTTTTCAGGGGATTTGTCCAGTTCCACCGGAGACGAGCCCGGAACCTTTTTGCAGCAATACATTGCACTTACCAGGTTGGGGCATTCGTTGGCATCTATACGGATTTTCGGCACCATACGCTCGTTCTCCGCCAGAAGCCTCTTCCATAGCCGGTGGTGCTGCCAGTGGAAGATGGTCGCCTGCCCGAGGTTCTTCAGGGTGACAGTCCATCCGTACTTCTCCAGTTCCGCTTTCAATTCCTTGGCATCAGTATCATTCACCCTGCGGCTGTTCTTTTTGTTCCCGGCACGGTCATAGTACAGGTCTATCCGCCGGAACCTGGCAGACGAGAAGAAGGCATTGAATGCAGCCGCCAGATCCGGGATATCCTGCGGAGGATACACGAAGAACTCCTTCAGTATGCGCAGAGTGTTCTCGTCCTTCTTCTCCTGTGCCACTACCATGGACGCGAATGAACCGGGGTCGTAGCCAATCAGGATCTTGTCTGACGGGGCGTAATGCTTCAGATATGACGAATCCAGCCTGAAAGTCTGCTTGAGGTCCAGTTTCGACACTGTGTCATATTTGTACGAGTCATCGTAGGTGTGCCTGTCTTCATCCCACATTTCAAAGAAGAGATTGTCCATGTTCCTGTCCCCGATGGAACAGATGGAAGACAGGAACTCGGACATCGACAGCATCTCCTGCTGCGTCTTGAAGTAGTCAAAGCCGAGTACTGCCCTGTTGACGAATGTGCTTACACGGATATAATAGGTGGCTTTCTTGCGGAATGCGGCCAGGACCGGCCCGTATCTGTCTATTGCCGACCGGCTCATGGCAACTTTCTCCCCATTGCGGATGTTGATCTGTGCCTTGTTGATGTACAGGCTCAGTGTGACGATATCCTGTATCAGCTGGTCATCCACCTCTTTCTCATATTCTGTGAACCAGTTGTCCTCTCCAATGGAGACGCGGCCAATGTCTGACACTCCTGTTATTCCTCCATGGAGATATGACTTGTGGGCGTCTGAACCGCCGCCGAGACGGGAGGTGCGTATGGCCGGTATAATCCTTGATCGCAGTTTCTCCCCGTCAGAGTGTTTCATCTCCTCGAAGAAGGCGTGAACTATGGACGATCCGGCGATGGAGTCAGGCCTGTCGATGGCTACCGCCTGCAGCACATGGCCGTTCGCAAAGACGATGGACCGCTCCGGATAGAGAATCGGGTACCGTGGCTGCCGGAAATGCTTCGGGAGGTTCTTTTCCCCGACGACATAGTCCATCCCCTCTGTCAGAAGTGGATGTCCGTTCCTGCCGTCGCTCCTGAAGAATTCAAGAACAGCCGGAATGACATTGGTGAAGAGGGCAATGTATGACTTGTGGCTGATGATTGATGTCTCCCTCGGCATCTCACCTGCCACTCGTAGGATACGCGGCGCCGTGATCTGTGTGGTCTTGCCGGTTCCTCGCCCTGCGACGACAATCAGTTTGTTCGGGTCAATGATGGTGGCGAGAGCCTGTGCCGAATTCTGGTACAGTTCCAGGGCGTCAGGAAGTTCTTTGTTAGAGTTCATCCTCAGTATCCTCCTGTACTTTCTCGAATTCCACATCCCTGATGCCCGCATCCCTGTAAAGGCGCTGCTTTTCAGCCTCCGTGGTCTCCAATGAGTCAATCATCTGCTTGAATTCCTGGTCTTCAGCCCTCCTGGCAATGTCCATCAGCCTCTGGGACTTGAATCCGAGGGATTCCGGCTTGACGGTGGTGGAGATGAGGAACACAGGCGGAGTCCAGTCATAGTCGAGGGATTCCCTGTTCATGGTGCGGAGTTCGTGGGCCTTTTCCATACACCTGTACGCCACACTCAATTTGTCCTCCTTGATTGCGAGATTCTTCAGGTCCTCGAACTGGTCCGCAAAGACCATGTCCCATGCCCGGGCGGAGACTGATTCGTCGATATAGAAGAATTCGAGGGCGTCATAATAGATGCCGCGTGCCTGTGCGTATGTCAGTTCCGGATATTCCAACTGGAGAGCCTTGCAGGCACGGGTGATGTTGGTCCCGTTGTGGTGTATGATGCTGACCGCCGAGTTCATCTTCAGGATGTATTCCTGCATCTCGGCGGGGATGGTGCTGCTTTCCCGTGACTTCAGGTATGACTGCACCTGCTCGACGGAATAGGATCTGAGGGTTTCAAGTCTGTCAGGTTTCATACATTGAAAAGGGCTTTTTTCAGTTCCTCCGTCTCCGTATCCTTGCGGACCTTCAGTGCGAGTTCTATGGCATCAGTCTCACCGTAGACTGCAGCGTTATGCAGGGCATCGGTGATGTCAGCAAGCCCGTCTTTCAGGGCTGTCCAGTAGGCGGCATAGAGAGGATGCAGTTTCTGGTTGATGTCAATGAGAAAATTGCGGCGATCGGAGCCGACAAGTCCGAGTCTCTCCGCGATTTGAGACGGGGTCAGCTGGATCACCGCAAGATCTTTCACTTTCAGGAGGAATTCTTCCGTGTACTGTCTTCTCATGTTCTCAGATTCTTCATTGATTCGGCAAGCCTGTCCTTATAGAGATTGAGCATGGCCCGGAATTTTTCAAGGAATTCCCGGAATTTCTTCTTCTTGGGCTCATCGTATTTCGGACTTTTAAGATATGATGAGTATCTGGCTATGTTCATCTCCACATTCTTGCGCTCCTCGAAGTATTTTTCGGGATCTGTCCTCAGAAGTTCATCAATCCGTTCCTTTTCGCTCTTCATGGTGATGAAAGGGTGTCGCCCGAGGAAGGCTCCCTTGTCATTGAGGCTGCGCAGCTCATCGAAGCAGAGTTCCAGACGGACGGAAAGGTCGACATATTCGGCAATCAGGCTTCTGTCAGTCTCGTCCTCCATCTGCTGTTCCAGTTCCTTGAGAAGGCTCCAGCACCTGATGCGGTCAGAATAGATGCTGTCGGCCGTCCTGATCACCGGATTGTCGAGATTCTTCCATCTGATGGCGGGGTATTCATCAAATTTGTTGCGGGTCTTGCGTTGTTCCGGCGGCCTGCGGGCATCGGACGGACTTTCAGACACCGGTTCCGCCGCAGTTGCGGTACCAGGAATGCAGGCAGTGACTATGTCTCCAACGGAACAATAGCCGAGGAGCGCATAGACAAGCGTTTCCGCCAGTTGCCGCCTGTCCAGGATGATTGTCCCGGACAGTTTGCATCTGTGCCTTGAGAGCATCTGCCTGTAGATGTCTATCTTCCCGGGGTCGGCTATCTGCCGTGATATTGTTTTCCTCTCCTTGAGACTGTACATGTTGTCCTGTCGTCAAAGGGGCTGCCCGTATTGACAGCCCCACCATAAAATATCTTCAAAAAACTACTATGGTTTCATCAGATGTCTCCGTCGTCCTCATCGATGTACGGGAGTGTTCCGGAGTACTCCACCGGCTGGAAGAAAGCCTCGTTGGTGAATGTGACATCACATGAGGCGCTGTCCTTGCCGTTCTTGCGGCTGAATGCCGTCAGCTGCATCGGGGAGTATGGCCTGCCGAGCAGATAGCGTTTCTTGTCGTATATGTCCACATATACGATGAAGAAATTGTCGCCCTGGTGGTTCTCAAGGAAGTCGTTGATGACCGACCTTGCCCCGCCGAGGGTGCCGACGAATGTGTTGGTGACTGTTGACGTGATGTCTCCCTTGCTTGACTCGGAAGTGTCCTCAATGGTGTTCCGGACATAACTGAACGCCTTCCATCCTGTGGCGTCCGACTTGAGTGTGAAAGCCCCGCATGACCGGTCTGTGATCTGGGGCAACGCGCTGTAGTCCACATCCTCCTCCCTGAGCAGGAAGACCTTGTGGTATATGCGTTTCCCGTGGGTATCCTTGTCGGTTACTGCAGGGATGTCTGCAAATGTTGTGATTGCCATGATATAAGGTATATTAAGGGGCCGTTGCCGGCCCCGGATTAATGACTATACACTCTCTGACTATCCTCTCTCAACATCGTAGAACTTGCCGTCCTTACAGTAGAGTTTGATGTACTCCCCGGCCTTTGTCGGGCTCCATGCCGCGGTCAGCTGGTCGAACTTGCCGGACTTGGCGATAGTGGTAGGGTATGCATCATCTCCGATCTCGATGCGATAGATGACATCCTCCTGGGCATTGGTGATGTCCGTGAGGGCTGTAGCCTTGGTATTGGTTCCGGTCTTGAAGAACATGTCCGTCTTGCCGTCGATGGTGGTGGCATCCGGATCTACTTCCGTCATTGGCCAGTTCATGAAGATGATCTGCTCGGTGGCGTCTGCAGCCTTGAGTTCGTCAAGTGAACTGAACTTCTTGCCGGAGTAGGTGACTCCCGCGCCCTCCTTCCAGTAGGAACTTACCCATACTTCCTCCAGATCCTGCTGGAATCGCATCTTGTTGCGCTCTCCAGGCACGAACTCCAGAAGCTGGATGTTGCCAGGGATGGTGGCGAAGATGAGTTTGAGATTCTTCATGCCAGGAACGAAGACAATAGGGTTGTCATAGTTCGGCACCTTGAACTGCACGCCGCTGAAGTCGGCATTGGTCCCATAGGTGGCGGTGTACCATGCCTTGAACCAAGGCTTGTGCTTGGCGTTGACATATACGGTGTACTGGCCTGAGTTCCTGACTCTCTCCGAGAGTCTGTCCATGAATGCCTCCAGCACATCTCCGATGTCGGCCTTGCCGTACTCCGCAAGTTCCTCGTCAAAGAACGGGAGCACCTTGCGGTCGTTGTCAAAGTATGAGAGCAGCCTGTGCACTACTCCTGTGGATGCGAACATCCCGCTGGCGTTCTCGCCCGCCTTCGGCTCCACGCGGTAGCCGAGCACCTGGCGCTCGATCTGTTCGGCATTGAGCTGTTCGGCGATGCAGAGCACGAGCCATTCGATCATGGACCACTTCACCGGGTCTGAGCCTGAAGTGTTCAGGTAGCCGAGGTAACTTTCCTCTATCCAGGTCATGTCCTCGATGAGATATTTCATCATCACCTTGTGCACCCTGGCTTTCTCCGGCTGGAGGGTGTATCCGCCCTTGCTCAGATGGCCTTTCTGGTAGGCCTGCGAGAGTTCCTGGAAGAGGACATTGGTCAGCACATCCCCGTCCTGGATGTTGGAGCGTGTCGGGAAGATGCCGGAGAGAGACGGGAAGGAGTCAATCCTCGCGATGAGGGCATCCTGCCTGCGGACGAAGTACTGCGTGCCTATCTCCGCATCGTCAAGGAGCGAATAGTCTGCGGTGCCTTTCCTGACGCTCTCAAGCCCGTTGCTTCTGACAAGGGACGAATAGCGGTCGGCAAGGGATGACGCATACTTGTTGAACTCTCTCTTGAACTCGGCGGATTCCTCGTCGGACGCCTCGTTGTCCCGTCTGCCTGTGATGGCGATGCGGTTCCATCTCTTGCCGGATGCGAACATAGGATGCTGGACACCGAATGCGAACTCCTTGGTGTGTGCTCCGGAGATGCTGATGCGCGGGCCGTTCAGTGTCTTCTGAGGCTCCTCGCCCTGACTCATGCTGCCGAGTCTGCTGATAGTCGCCTTCATCTCGTCGATGGAGGCCTTGATGTTGCTGATCACTTCCTCGGCGCTGGTCTGAGGAGTGACCTCCTTGCCGAAGATGGAGGCAAGTTCCTTGAAGGCTTCAGCCATGGCCTGTGTCTCGGCTGCTTCCTTCTGGGCTGCCTGGTATGCTGCGAGGTCTTCCGCGAACTTGGTGCCGGACGCCTCTTCATAAGCCGCAATGAGGGACTTCTGCTCCTCTGCGGTGAGTTCTTTGGCTGCGAACTTGGATTCAAGACCGAGTTTGGCTACAGCCTGTTTGAGAAATTCAAGAAACCTGTTCATGTCTATAAGTTGATGTTAAGGTCGTTGATGTCTATATCGTGTGTGGTGTCTGCCTTCTGCCTGGCTATCATGTCCGCCAGTGCGTCAAGGCAGTCTTCCAGAGGCAGCCAGCCGTCGATGAGCCCTTCATCCCGTGCCTCCGTAGCGAAATACATCTTGCCGCGCAGGGCCTCGGAGTCCTCGCTGATGCTCCTGGCGGACTTGACATCCGCGATGAACTGGGCTGCGATGGGATCAATCAGACTGCTGATGAACTCTTCCGGATGACCCGCAAGGGCATCACGCTCCGGCTTGTTCTTAAGATCCGACAGGGAGGAATAGAGCACCACCTTGTTGAACCCGTGCTTCTCCATCCATTCAGAGTCATCGAAGAGTACGCCCATGACACCGATGCAGCCCGTCTCCGAGAACATCGATGTGGCGTATATCCTGTCAGCAGCACAGGCGAGCCAGTATGCGGCAGATGCGCACATGGAATCCACTGCGGCAATGCACGGCTTGGAAAGGCCGCGGACCGCCTCGAATGCCTCATGGCATCCGAACACCTCTCCTCCTCCGCTGTCCACCCTGATGAGGTGAGCCGCAATGGCAGGGTTGGCATCGGCAGACTTCAGTCCGGCGATGAACTCATCCGTCGAGAACCGCCACCATGACTTCCACGCAATGTCACCGCATATCGGATAGAATGCGATGGAGCCCTCCCGGATATCTTCCTGGTCAGGCCATACGAGCGGGTTGATGTCCGGCTGCCAGACAGAGGCCCTGTACGCTCTTGACGGGTCAAGACATCCTGAAGATACCGTCATCACTGGGGCATCCGCAACCGACACTATCCTGCAGTTTCGCTTTTTCTCTGGCATATACTCACTTTTCAGGCAAATATATGCCTTGCAGAGATGCGGACACAGGACAGAATGCCGGGCTGCACAGCCTCAGGAAGCCATCCGGGGTCAGATTATGGCCGGTTCGGCAGTGTCGAATGAGCATTCCACGACAAAGGCGTTCTCGTATGGTGTGACTGTGATGACCGGGGTCTCGGTCGCTGAACCGATGACGAATATGCTGCCGTCTGTCCGGAACACGCCTATGTATGCCTTTCTTCTCTGGTACTCCATTATCTCCGGCTCTCTCACGACAGCCCTGAAACTCTGCGACCAGGATGTGCCGTTGTCCCCTGTGTCCGGCTCCTGCGAGAATTCGACGCGCCCGGAGGCTGCGAACTGGCGCATGCGGTGGGTGAGTTCGACCTTTTCTCCGGTGAGCAGGAGATGCCGGATATCCTCCGGCTCCATGATGCAGAATCTGGCTGCGATTTCTTTCATTTTCACGAGACTTTACAGATTATATATTTTTATGAAAATCAAAGTTTTATATGAGACAGCAACGATTACAGGTTTTGTCTCTCGACAGGGATGAGACCAGGACCGGGACACCGTTTCTTGAAGCGGTACCAGTCCTTGCGGAGCATGTCGTATGTGATGCTGTCCATGGAGATGTTGTAGTCGCTGCAGAACTCATAGACGGCGTCATGGATGGTAAGGTCGGGGTTGTTGCCGAGCGCCCCGCCCATATAGGCTCGGAATGTCTGCTTGAATCCGCGGGAGATATGGTCGGACACCGCCCTCTGTCCCTCCTCATTGAGGTAGTTCCGGAAGAGTGTGTTGACCTCCATGTTCCGCCCGGTGTTGACATTGTAACTCCTGGTGCTGCGCGTCCTGTACAGGGCGATGCGGATGTAGTCCTGCCTCTTGTCAGGCGGCACAGGGCGGTATGTCTCCGGCACGAGGTCGAGATGCAGTTTGATCAGCCCCCAGAGCAGGGAGCCCCGTTCCGGCTTTATAAGGTCGCTGCCGTCATTGATGCTCAGCACATATTCACGGATGGGTCTGCTGACCTTCACATCCACCGTCATGATGTTGTCCTCTTTTCCCATGATGCAAATATAGTTATTACGATGTCCGGATACGGGACATCTCCGACTATGCTAATTTAGTGAAAATATGTGAATTAGCCAATATTCCAGATTGAAAGAGACTCCTGTTTTCAATGGATTTCCGGGCGGAGTCCGGCAGGCTGTCGGCACTCATCTCCCGATGAGAAAAAATGACCCCCCCTTGTCAAAAACGCGAAAATTTTCGTGCTTTCGTGCGGAAGGGGATTTTAGCGATGTCAAATACTTGATATTATGCGACTTACAACCGTACAAAAATCGTACGATTTGATTTTGGACGATTTTCGTACGCATCCGTGCGTTTTCGTACGATTTTCGTACGGGGTCAACGCGGTGTATGTCAACGCATTACGGGCAAGCCGTACGAAAGCACGATTTTTTTACCATTTTTAATAAGGTCTCCTGTAATAAGAGATAAAAAATATATATAATATATATAAGGCTCTGACACTCTTTGTGTTACCTTATATGGTACTGTCTCCGTACAGTTCTTTCTTTTCGGTGAAAAATTGGGGGAAGCGGGGGAAATCGTGCGGAAAAGTGCAGAAATGACCGTACAAAAATCCGTACAAAATCGTGCGGAATTTCGTGCGGACACTGATTTCGCCCGATTTTCGGGCAAAAACAGGGCAAAAAATGCCCGGTTTGAGAGGATTTTTGACCTGAATGAGGGAAACTCCGGCTCTGAATGCGGAGTGCCGGAAAGGGGCTGTTTTGGCACTCTGATTACAGATTGTAAGTATTATGTCCCATAAGACGGCTTGGAACGAAAAAAAGGGCGACCTGAAGGCCGCCCCGTGGCCGTGTCTCCATTCACGGCCGGTACATTAATGAAAGAAATATGGAGATTATATTTCCGAGGCTGCCTGCCTCAGCCTGTCCGCAAGGTCACACAGGGCACCCTTGAACAGTTCCCGCTCCTCCGGCGTGAAATCGGTTTCCTTTCCGTTGCCGTCAATCCCGTCTAGTTTATGATAGAGCCAGCCGGAGGACTTGCCAAAGTAGCGACGGGCCAGTCTTGCTATATTGATGTCAAGTAGCAATTCAATATATTTCTGCTTGATTTCCTTTGATTTCATGGCATTTATTTTTTATGGAGGCTCTTGCGAGCCTCCCTTATCAATCGTACATCAGTTTGTGAAGATAGAAGTAAATCATCCATTCATACTCCGATTCTTTTTCCATTCGCCCTTTTGAGGCTCTGAAATTCCTGACTGCTTCAATCAGGTCTTTCTCAATTTCGTTCAATCTTTTCATATCTCTTTCATTAATGTGATACAAAGATAATACGAAATATCGGAATATGCAAATTTTCAATAGATTACTTGTGCAAATTATCAGATTTTGGCAGTTGCCGGTACTCCATCTCCAGGTCAAAGAGCATCTTGTCGGCGATGAGGCGGGCGAGGCCGGACTCCAGGAGACCGAACCCCTCGCTCACCTTGTCTACTGTCTCTATGTTCTCGTCATAGAACTGCCCGCCAGACGAGGACTCATCCCAGCTGTTGAACAGTTCGTAGGCCCTGTGCAGGCTGGAGAGCACTTCCGTCAGGCGGGAGTCCGCCTGGGCCGGTATCATCTTCTCTTCCATGGCGCACCTCCCGTCTATTCGTTGGCCGCCTTGCGGAACCCTGCCGGGCGGATGGCATTCATCTCCCTCTCTGCCACCCTCGAGGCTATCTGCAGCATCTGACGGTGCTTCAGGTCGGAGAGTTGGCGGTACATCAGGCGGTTCATGGTGATGAGCATCCGGCGGCATTCCTCCAGCGCCTGGGGATCAACGGGGACTCCCGTCTCGTCGGCGGCGGTGCGGAAGACATCAAATGCGACGGAGAGGCTGAGGGTCTCGTCGATGAGCGCCTTGACGGCGGTCTTGCATCTCACCAGCCCCTTCAGGCTGGTGGTGGCGGTGTTGTGTTGGTAAGGCATATAACAACATATTATGATGAAAGCCCTGCACTTAGGTGGGCCTTACCAACACAACATCTCTGCCGTATTTGCTCCGCCGGTTTCCCGGGCGGATTCCACCTTATGCAGGGCAGTCATCTATTTCTTTCGTGAAAATACACCACGGCAGAAAAGATAGACAAGTGATACAGTATTGGTAAGGCAATAGCAAAGGTAGGAAAAGTTTTGCGATATGCAAATGTTTTGTCGGGGGATACGAAAAAAGGGCGACCTGAAGGCCGCCCTAACGCGTCAAAAGTTCCATGACCGGAATTGCACCGGCTTATCAGAGGGACACCTTGCCGACACCGACGACTTCAAGGTTCACCGGAATGTCGAGTGCCCGGAAGATCTTCGACACGGAAGACAGGGTGATGCTCTTGCCGTTCTCAAAGCGGGAAATCTGAGCCTTCTTCACCCCGATCCG
>CALUPG010000010.1 GCA_944322565.1 uncultured Bacteroidales bacterium
AGTGGTTGGTGGAATGCAGCTGCATTCCACCAACCACTTTTGTCATTGTCACCAACCAAAAATGTCAATTATACCGAGATTCCATATAGATAGATTATCCAAAATTATTTTGGGAATACAGACAAGTACCTAAATGCTTGAATCTATATCGCTGCAGTCGGCATATTGAATTAGTTTGAAATTATACGGGGAGGACAACGCAAGTTCTCCCTTTTCTGTGTCCGGTGATTCCAAACAGGAAAATTGGTTTGGAGACAGCAGCACATTATCTATACAGGACTGATTTCCAAATAAAAATGGGAAATAGAGTTGGAAACTATATCGGACTGTCTTTAGATATACCTGTACTGATTCCGGAAAATTCGGAATGGATTTGGCAGTCGTTCTATCTGTTTACAGATAAAAAGACTATATTTGCGAAAGACGATAAACACAGGAGGTTAATATGGCAACATATACGATAACGGTCAATGAGAGGACAAAGGAGGGAAGGGGTCTGGTCAGATACCTTAAAACACTTGGAGTTATCGAGATTCCAAATGAAACGACAAGAAAGGCTATCAAGGAACTGGACGAGGGTAAAGGTACAGTGTGCAATACATTTGAAGAATATCTGGAAGCTATCAAATGAAGCGAAAAATAATCCTTTCCAGTCAGTACAAGAAAGACATAAAATTGGCAAGGCGCAGGAATTTGCCAGAGGAAGAACTCAATGGAATTGTCTTGAAACTGGCAAATGATGTTTCTTTATCAGCCAAAAATAAAGACCATGCCTTACAAGGAGAATTTGTCGGATGCAGGGAATGTCACATCAGACCAGACTGGCTGCTGATATACAGAAAGACAGACAACAACGAATTACAGATACGCCCTCTTGCAGCGATGTGAGAGGGTTTCTTGTGTATTGACGCATCCAAATAAAATGGAAGCAGAATTGGAATCCACACAGCCTATTAGATATATTGACGCTCCATAAGATATAGAAACAAGAAAGGGCAGGCGATTAAACCTGTCCTTTCTGTAAAGTATAGCACAGAGTATTACTGTACTTTATGTGTTTTTTTCTCTTTTCTGTCCTGTCTCCAATAATAGATACCAGCGACATTGGCGATAATGATAGCCAAAGCGAACATTACTAATGCGCCCATTATTCGACCTCCTTTTTATCTTTGTCCTTGTCCCGTAAGAGGTACAATCCCCAACCCAAAGTACAGGCAACGGTCAATGCACCTCCTGCATAGATTACCCATTTTTACGAGAACTCTCCAAAAACGGATGTCAATATAACTGCGGTCATGGTATACTTCGCAATATCCATTAACCATTTTCCCAACTCTTTCTTCATGGCAAGACAAAATTAGAGAAAATATCCGAAAGACAAAACAACCTTATAAATTTATCCTCACTCCACGCATAGACCAGTCTGGACAGGCATACCAGACCCGACAATGACACACGGCATAAACTGGCTGCAATCCCACCTGTACCGTCATCTGGATGACTTCTGAGACGAAGCTCTCTTTTGAGAAGGTTGCCGCGCTGATGCCGCAAGACGGCCCTCCGGACAGACCATTATATAAATAGGAATGATGAAAATCGCCAGATGGCCGTGGACAAAACAGTCCCGACGGGCGCACTGTCAGTCGATATAAAGGATACACCAGATGTCGTGATAGTATGAATATGTCTCTTTGACATAATCAGTCCGGCGCGGGTCATCCGGGGTGAGCTGCCGCCATACATCATTGAGGGCGCAGGCGGCGACAAGGGCAAATTCCTTGTTTTTCATCCGCAGGTGTCCATAGTCGTCATCGATTGCCAGATCCCAGGCCTGACGATAGAGTTTTGCGGCGTGGACAGGATAGCCGCTTGTCCGGCAAAGGCCGGCTGTCCTGAGGAGGCATTTGATCTTCTCGTGCACATCGCGGCATGAGGCGACTTCTTCTGCGCAGTCTGACATGATTTCCTGCAGCAGGGCATAACCGACTTCAAGCGACCCGTCTTCGGAACAACAGGCGCATCGTGTTTTAATCTCCATAATACCAATAATTTAAATGAACACTAATGATATTCTGGACGGATATGGCTGTACCGGCACTGTCGTTCACAAAAGAAGACAACAATCCCGTACTGCCGTTTTATCGGCGTCCAGAATTGTTGTCTTATGTCCATTTGCTGCAAATATAGAGTCATCCGCAGGGAATTCCAAATCTTTTTCACCGGATTCCCAAAAACTTGTGCGTCTGGATAGACAGCCTCCACTCGGGATGTGACTTGCAGTATTCCACGGCACCTTGCAGAAGCAGCCTGTTGCGGTCAGGATGACCGGTATCGCACGGCTGAAGGAAGTGGTGTACGGCACTTATGCCGTCATATGCAGACATATCCTGTGCGGTATATACGACCTTGAGCTCATCGCATTCTGTGATATGCCAGTCATTCTTTGGAGAGAATGTAACCCAGTCAATCCCATCCGGAAGAGAGCCGGTGCCATTGGTCTCCACTGCGACATATTTCCCCAGTAAATGCAGGGATGAGACGAATTGCTCATCAATGAAAAGAGACGGTTCTCCTCCGGTCAGGACAACATGCCTTGCCGGATATGAAGACACCGCCGACATAATGTCTTCCTCGGACATCATGACACCGGAGGTATGGTCCGTGTCACAGAACGGGCAGTTGAGATTGCAGCCGGAAAAACGCACAAAGACAGCCGGCGTCCCCACATAATAGCCTTCGCCCTGCAGGGAATAGAATATCTCGTTGATTTTATATATCCTTTCCTTTTCTATCATCCGGAAGAGTGTCAGTTCCTGTCCCGGCATTTCCATAGGCCGGACCTGCACATGGGGCTACATCATTTTTGCAATTTCCTCATACCCGTCCTTAATATAGGCGGCGGCATTGCCCTCTGACTCCTGAAACACGACCTTATAGCAATTTGGCACCTGTCCGCAGATCCATCGGGCAAGGCTCTCCGCGGTCGGATTGAAATCCACGGCATCGTTGGCAAAGCCATGGTCAAGGTTGTCGTTTATGATTTTCTTGATGGCCGTAAAATCTGTCACCATACCGTTCTTGTCCAGTTCATTCGAGCAGCACCAGACCGTGACAACCGCATTGTGTCCATGCAGGCGGGTACATTTGCTTTCATAGTCAAGCGAAAGTCTGTGCGCATAAGATATCTCAAGCCTTTTTGATACAAAATACATCTCTTTCTCTCATTTTCGGGCACAAACATATATAAAAAATCCGAAAAATGATTTATTGTGCATAAATGAGGAAAGCAGACCGGACCTGATTGATGAAATATTCTTCAGAGAAATTCTTCTCCACGACTTTTCTTCCGTTCTCCCCGAGAGTCTTTCCGTAAGCCGCATCAGCAAGCAGACGCTCTATGCAAGAGGCGAATTCTTCATCATTTTCAGCCACAAGCAAGTCCCGTCCGTTCATGAGATAATTTTCAAATCCTCTGACAGCATGCCTTGTCGCCACCACAGGCTTTGAATATGCCAGAGCCTCAAGAACCTTTATGTTTGTCCCCGAGCCATGAAATATCGGGACAATGACTATGTCTGCCAGCATATATTCCTGTACAATGTCCTTGACAAAGCCTGCAATGCTGATGTCCCGGACAGATTCTGTCCATGATTTTGCATATTTCCGGGGAAGCCCCTTGCCGACAATCCGAAGATTGACCCGCCACCCCGTTTTATACAGATGCGGCAGCATATTCTTGATGAAATGCCCCATTCCCTTGATATTCGGCAGCCACCTCATGTAGCCGACAAAAAGAATCCTCCTGCAGTCCGAAGTGCCGCTACTCCCGGACACCCCGTCCGACGGCCTGACTCCGGCACCAGGGAAGTACGGGATATTCGGCAAATAAAAATTATGCTTCCCCGGATAAAGGTTGAGATGTCCGGCATTTGCAAAGGCGCACTGGTCCGCCTTTTCTATATATTTGCGTTCAAACCGGCAAAGATACCTGTATGCTGTCCGAAGAAACATTTTTGACAGGAAGAACGACGCCGTGCTCTTCAGTGCAAGGCAATACTCGGAAGGGAGGTCATCCACATCAATCATGACCCTTGAGTCCGGCCATCCGCAACGGTATACTGTCCCTATATATCTGAATACAACCAGATCATATTCTTTTTCTGACATGACAGTCCGGAATGTCTTGCGGATATCACAGTCAGAAACAGCAAAGTGCCCGAGTCCAAGCCTTCTGAGAACCCCGTTGTAACACTTGGATATGAAATTGAGATGTTTTCTTCCGGCCTTATATACAGACCTGACCTTCGGCATGGCGAAAGATGCAGACGGGGAACCGCTGGAAATCACATCAATCTCAGATACGGATTCCTGGCTGGACAATGCCTTGAGCAGAAGGTAACTTCTCTGACAAGCACCTGACACTATATCGAAAAGGTCATGAGGACTGACATATAATATTTTCATTCCATCAGATTTCATAGGCAGAATTTATTGACAGATGCCGAACTCTTGTCAAACGATGCAGTGTGATGCCAGAATTTCACGGAATTTTTCGCCCCAAACATTCCAGTTGAGTTTTTCTGAATAAATTCTCAGACAGCCTTGATGAAGAGAAGGCAATTCTCCGGAAAGGATACACCGCTCAATTGTTGCGGCAAAGCCTTCATGTCCTGACGAAAGGGGAAGCCTGTATCCATTGACACCGTCAATGACATAATTTCCCACCCCGCCAGTGTCGTATGCAAATGACGGCAGGCCGTAGGCGGAAGCTTCGCAGAATACGATTCCCGCACATTCGGCCTTTGACGGCAGAATAAACAGGTGAGAACCGCTGACAGCATCGACATATTTCCGGTAATCGTCCTGACTGCCTTTGTCAAGGAATCCGAGATAATCCACATAATCAAGGCCGTCGCATTCTTCCGGAATCTGTCTTGGCCCGACAACAACCAGCCTTGCATCATATCCTCTTTCCCTCAGAAGCCTTACGGTGTCCACAGCCACTGCTCCGCCCTTGCGCGACCAGTCGACTCCGGAGAAAAGGATATTCAGCGGCCCTCCTGTCCATGGAGCAGATTCACGGATATCCCGGTCGTCGAGATTCGCCCCGAACTCAAGCACATGAACACGGGAGGCATCCCCGCCATAATCTCTGATGACTGATTCCGCAGCCCAGTCTGATGCCCGAATAATCACATCGCTATGTCTGAGTGCATATTCTTCACAGGCATTTCCCTGGCTGCGCATGCCGTTTTTCTGGCGGAACCAATAATAATCCAGCATTATTGCAAAAGTGGCGTCAGAGAAATTTATGACCGGCAGGCCAAAATCCGCATAGCGCGTCATCTGTGCATTGCTCGGAAAAAACAGGCAGTCACATCCGTCCAAATCACTTTTGACCACTGATTCCGCACACAGTTTCCAATATGACGCAGACTGTATGAATTTGCTGTATTGTCCGAATCTTATCTTATTGCAAAGTTTACGGAACCTGTATTTGAAATTCGGGACATTAACCCTGACCCACCTGACATCGAACCCGGCCTCCACGATGGAACGGCACAACCTGAAAATTGTTCCGCTCCAGGCTTTCTTGTCCCGGAAGGGATCTGTAACCGACACAAATCCGACTGTAGTCTTTTTCCTGATGCCGTTTTCCTGCATATTAAGAATTTCTGCTGTTTACAAAAATGACAACTGGTCATCATGAATTGCACCTCGGGTCAGAGAAAGACACAATATCTTGCCTGTCAATCTGTTCCGGGAATATTATCATAAGATTGCTTTCTGCAAAATCTTTGTTGAGCACCGCCGGAAGCCTGTCAAAAGATGGATCATATGATATTGACCCTGCCCTGGCACTCACAACGACAAGCAGCTGTTCCCTGCCCACTTTCATGCCGTCAATCCGGACAGGTTCATCCTGAGGAAGGCGCGTATAGTCAGCAAGGGTGCCGATGTCAGCCTTGTCGGCGACCTGTTTGAGTGCTTCCGGGGTATCTCCGGCAGCATTAAAATGAATGCGGCAGCCTGTCTGCACCGCCATACGGCACAGATGTGTGACCCATCGGGCAAATCCAGTCTCGAACTCTGCCCTCGGAGGCACAAAGACCACTATCCCCTTGAATGTGTTGGGCGGCATCTCAAGCCTCACGACCATCACCTCCCGAGAGGTTCCCTTGAGGATGTTTCCGGTGAGGCTTCCGAAAAATGAATCCAGAATGCTGCTTTTCTTGTGAAGTCCGATGACAAGATCCGTGGCAGAGCATTCCTTGATTGTATGGACAATGCCGGAAGATATGTTTATGTCATACCGGGTATGCATCTCGGCCTCGACATTTGCGGAAGACGCTATCCGCGCCGCCTTCTCAAGATTGCGACGCCCGGCTTCCCCGATTGAAGAATCACCGCTGTCATCAATGACATTCAAAGCCACGATGCCGTCTTTCCGGCGGCTGTCCTTTATCATAAGGGCGATGTTTATCAGATTTTCTATCGTATCCGGATTAGCCACAGGAATGAGTATCTTTTCTCTTTCCTTTTCCCCTTCCGGAGGAATATCCGGACCGTCCACGACTGTAAATCTCCTGCAGGCCCGTTCGGTCTCTATCGTGCTGATGATGCATGTGATGAGAATCATCACTATCGTGCCGTTGAGCACATCGTCATTGAGAAGTCTCTCCCCGTTCTCCATTATGATTTCATGTCCGACAAGCACGGCGGCAAGAGTTGCAGCCGCCTGGGCATTGCTGAGCCCGAAAATCATCTTTCTCTCATTGGAAGACATCCTGTATATCTTCTGGGTCAGCCATGCCGCCAGCCATTTGCTCAGAGTCGCAGCTGCTGTCATGACTACAGCGACCTTCAGAGCTGTCCCGCCTGCCACAAAACTGCGGACATCCACAATCATTCCCACTCCTATCAGGAAATAAGGTATGAACAGGGCGTTCCCGACAAATTCCAGTCTGGTCATAAGGGGAGACACCTTCGGAATCAAAGGATTGAGCACCATACCCACAAGAAAGGCGCCGAGGATTCCCTCCATGCCGGCAAGAGAGATGAGGCCGCCGCCGAGAAAAACGAGGGCGAGCACAAAGACGAACTGCATTACGGCATCGTCATACTTGCGGAAGAACAGCCTCCCTATCTTCGGGAACACGAATATAATCACCAGAGCTATCAGCGTGACCTTCAGCCCGAGCTTCACCCAATAAACCGGAGTGGCCGTGCCGTTGAAAAGACCGCTGACAAGGGCAAGGACGACAAGGGCCAGAGTCACTGTGACGGCTGTCCCTCCTATGGAAATGGTAACGCTCCTCTGCCTGGACAGGCCGTAGCGGCTCACAATAGGATATGCTATAAGTGTATGTGAGGCATACATGCTGGCAAGAAGCACTGACGACAGGGCGCCGAAGCCAAGGAGGGCCATGCTGCTCCAGATGCCGAGGGCCATCGGAATAAAGAATGTCAGCAGACCGAAGACCAGGCCCTTGACCTTGTTCTTGCGGAAATCCTCCATATCCATCTCAAGCCCCGCAAGGAACATGATATAGTACAGCCCGACCTGGCCGAAGAGCTGGAAACTGCTGTCCCTCTCGAGAACATTCAGTCCATGCTCTCCGATGATGACTCCCGCAAGAATCATCCCTATGATATGCGGAATCTTCAGCTTGCCCAGCAGAAGCGGAGCAAACAGAATGATTACCAGCACAATCAGAAAAATCCACGTCGGATCGGTAATCGGGAGGCTGAACAATGGGAGGATTGCTGTCATGGCAAAATCTGTGTCTGTGACAAATCTTATGTCAACGGACAAATTTAATGAAATTATCTCAAAGATGCCGCAAGGTCGGCAAGCACAATTGCCGTCATTGCCTCCACGACAACAGGAGCCCTGAGGGCAAAGCAAGTGTCATGACGTCCTGAGATTTTCAGGTCCGACACTTCCCCTCTCGTAAAATTATATGTCCGCTGAAGTCCGGATATGCTTGACGCCGGCTTGAATGCCACCCGGAAAACTACAGGGTTGCCGTTGGTAAGACCACCGTTGATGCCACCGGCTCCGTTGCGAGAAGTCTTTCCGTCAAAGGATATTATCGGATCATTATGCTCGGAGCCCTTCATCCTGGCGGAGGCAAAGCCATCCCCGAATTCAATGCCACGCACGCCGGGGATTGAAAAGACGGCATGGGATACGAGAGACTCGACAGAATCAAAGAACGGCTCGCCCAGTCCGACAGGGACATTGGCCACGACACATTCAGCCACACCTCCGAGCGAATCGCCTTCAGTTTCCGCCGCATCAAGCTCCGGCTTCCATAGCTCCGCATCCGAAAAATGGCATTGCTCCGGATTTCCCGACCCGATGTTCTCGTCAGGAATACCGGACAAATGCTTTTCCCGGGGACTGCCGCCTGCCTTGCGGACGGCACGGGCAAGTGCTTCCGACCTCAACACTCCGCCTATTTCCGTCAATGACGCAGTTATGGCAATGCCGTATCCGGCAAGGATTTTCTTTGCTGCCGCACCTGCAGCCACAATCGGAAGAGTCAGTCTTCCGGAAAAATGACCTCCGCCCCTTATGTCATTGAAATCATGCCATTTCACACCGGCAGCAAAGTCCGCGTGTCCGGGGCGGGGAATCTCCTTGAATAACTTGTAATCTGCGGGTTTGACATCCTCATTCAAGAAAAAAACGGCAATAGGAGCTCCGGTCGCATGTCCGGCAAAGACTCCGCTGATTATCTGCGGCCGGTCAGACTCATGCCTGGACGATGTCCCCCTTTTCCCGCTTTGCCGGCGGAGTATATCAGACTCAAAGTCTTTTTCCGAAAGTTCAAGTCCGGCAGGCACCCCGTCAAGGACAACTCCGATGCCGGTGCCATGGGATTCTCCGAATATGCTTATCCTGAAATTTCTTCCGAATGTATTCATATCATCATATTTATCCGTTATATCTTAATTTTCCGAACATTTCGAAGAATGCCGGGAATGACTTCGCCACACATTCACGGTCATCGATGTTGACCGGAGAATCTGCCCCAAGTCCGGCAACAGCAAGCGCCATTGCCATCCTGTGGTCATGGAAAGATGAATAGTCTCCGCCCTTGAGAAGGGACCCTGTCAGGATTCTCATGGAGAGAGACTGCCCGTCAACATACAGCACATCATCCGCGATTCGTGCAGAAACTCCCATCTTCTCCAGCATGGCAAGAATGGCAGCCGCCCTGTCGCTTTCCTTATGCACAAGTCTTCCGGTACCCCTGAGACTGCTCCTGCCCTGACAGAAAGCGGAAAGCACAGACGCAATCGGGAAAAGGTCCGGACAATTGTTCAAATCGGCATCAAAGGCATTCAGAGGAGCCCTCTGGACAGTTATTTCACCCCTGTCACCGTCTGTCTGCGAAAGACTTGCACCGGCATCCATCAGAATATCCATTATGGAAAGGTCGGCCTGGACGGATGTAGTATCAAGCCCCGACAGCCTCGCACGGCCGAACACAGCCCCGGCCACGAGGAAATTTGCCGCAGAACTCCAGTCTGCCTCGAGCGGGAACTCCGCAGGACGATATTTCTGCATTCCCCGGATTCTGAATTCAATGTCGGTACAGTATGACCAGTCTCCTCCCGAGTCGATGAAATCTTGCCCTCCGAGCATCTCACTTGAAACTCTTATCCCGAATTTTTTCAGCACATCAAGAGTCATGTACATGTACGGGATACTCCTCGGCTCATGGACCGTCAGACGGGAATCCTTTTCAAGCAGCGGCAATGACATGAGCAGGCCGGAAACAGTCTGTGAGCCATGCAGCCCTGATATTTCGGCCCGGCAGGCCTTCAGCGGCCCCTTTACAGTCACAGGCACAGTCAGCGGTTCCCCGGACATACCGCCAGAACCACCTGTCTGTTCTGCACACCCGGAGACAGAAACCGAGAATTTCTCAAGAATCTCCCCCACACCGGACATCGGACGGCAGGCAAGAGTCCCCGAACCGGACACAGTGACAGGAGTATCCGACAAGACAGCAGACAGCGGAAAGACAATACGGGCAAGAAGCCCGGACTCACCCACATCAATTCCCGACAGATTGAGACATCCCGGGGCGGCAGCCACGCCTTCTATCTCAAGACTGTCCCCATCTGCGGCTACACGGGCGCCCAATGCCTCAGCGACTTTGAGTGCTGAAACATTGTCTCCGCACGGAGTATAGCCTGTCAGCCGGGACTTCCCCGGAGCAAGTGCCGCAGCAATTATTGCCCTCTGGGCAAAACTCTTGGATGACGGCATCCGCATCGCATCCCCGTCAACGAATCTGAAACCGCCATAGACTTCCGCCCCCATCTCATCTGCCGGATATTGGCCGGGGGCGGCAGGGACTTCTCCGGGAAGAGAGGCGTATGTATACGGAGAACCTTTTTTAAGACAGTCAATTCTGGATTCACGGCCTTCGTTTCCCATACAGAATGCTATCAAAGTACCAGGCTCGGCGTCGTCATACAGTGACATCACCCGGTTGACATCGGCCGGACAGGAGGCCATCGTAACAATCTTGATGACCTGGGCCCCCTCCCGGACACATCTGTCTGCAACAGAAACAAGGGCCTGCATGGAATCCGTACCTTCAAAATTGTGATACGACCTGATGAACACTGTCCCGCATTCCATCGCCGCCCGCCTTACTCTCTTGGACATGGAACGGGGGGCATCCAATTCAATGTCAACATATTTAGCCCCGGCCTCAATGGCCGCCACAAGGCGTTTTTCACACACCATCGAAGCCGCAATCTCATTCAAGGACAGGTCCGCCGCCATTACTTCACTCACACGGCAAGTCGCCGTCAGCGGCACATCCGAAGAAAAGCAGCTGCGGATTTCCGGCTCGGACAGAGGACATCTGTCAAGCCTGATTTCCGCCATCTCGCAATGTTCCAGAATTGTCTGGATTTCGTCAAAAGTCTTGTTCTGTATAACGGTGCATATCATACGCCTGCATCTTAAATAATATATTTTCCCCGATGTCCGGATTCCTGCCCATACCACTCCAGCAGACGGACCGCTTCGTCCGCAGTCATTATCTTTTCCGAGACATGACCGATATCGCCTATCAAGATGAAGTGAACCTGCCCCGATTCGGATTTCTTGTCCTTTGCCATGGCTGCGACAAGGGATGTCTGCGGCACAGGACATTCAGTCGGCAGTCCACATGAGACGAAATCCCGCTTAAGTCTGTCTGTCAACCCGGCAGCAGCGATGCCAGAAGCCTCTGAAAGCCTTGCTGCCATGATAATTCCGACAGCTACGGCCTTGCCATGGGTCAGCTTCCGGTCAGAAGGAGAGACCACTCCGCAGGAAAGAGGCTTTTCCTTGCGCTCCGCATATTCCTCATGTTCAATCGCATGAGCAAAAGTATGTCCCAGATTCAGGACTCGTCTCTGTCCTGATTCAAACGGGTCTCCGGCGACAATCCCGGCCTTGGTTTCCGCCGCAGCCCGGACAAGAGCCGTCAGCTCCTCCATATTTTCCGAAAGGAAAGTCCGGAATACATTGTCATCCGGTTCTGCTGACGAGACTTGGGACAGAGAGTCCATCCTGGCCTTGAGCCCGGAAAGAAAACATACCGCCCGGCTGTACCATCCGCCGTCCGAAATGATGAATGTCTTGAGCATTTCTGCCGCTCCTGAAAGAAAGTCCCTGTATGGCAAGGTCAAAAGCACTTCGGCGCACAGCCACACGAAATCAGGCTGCCGCACAGTCCCGATGATGTTCTTGTAAGAATCCAGATTGACCCCTGTCTTGCCGCCGACAGAAGCGTCCACCTGCGCAAGAAGCGTCGTTGGAATATAAGAGCACCTTATGCCCCGCATATAGACAGATGCCGCAAATCCGACTATATCTGTCGTAATGCCCCCACCTATTGCGAGCAAGAGCGACCGTCGGTCAGCCCCGCGCTCCAGAAGCCATCGGCAGATATCCGTGACTGTTTCAATGGTCTTCTTCCCTTCCGAAGCCATGAGCGGATACATCCCTGAGACATGGCATCCGGCATGTCCGAGCTGACCTGCAATCTCTCGGGCAACTGCCCCTGCATTCATGTCATAGACTGCATAGACTGCCGAATAACCGGCAGAAGATGACGAAAATTCCCGTATCTCCGTCACCTCCTGAAGAGTTTCAGAAAAATATATCCTGTGCAATGTCTCCGAACTGTCCATAAAACTCTGCTGTCGGCATCCGCCAAAATACGAACTGCTGCCATGCGGGCCACACACTGCCGCCAACAAAGTTAGGAATTAAATACAAAAAGAAAAACCTTAAATTGCCACGCAAGGTGTGCAATTCAAGGCATACAAAATAGAAATAAACACACAACACAATATTGCATAGCACAACCTGTGCCAAACTGCAATACCCTCATTCTTCCGGGATGCCGGCTGAATGAGGGCGCAAAGATAAGCAAAAAGTCCGAATCTCCATCAAATCTCCGAATCAGGCCTAAAATACGCGATAATATTGCATATTAATGCAAATTGTAATACCTTTGCCGTCCTATCGCAAATGCCGCAATGCCCGGATGGCGGAATCGGTAGACGCGTTGGTCTCAAACACCAATGTCCGAAAGGATGTGCCGGTTCGACCCCGGCTCCGGGTACAAAGATAGCCTCACAATCGCTTGATTATGAGGCTTTTTAATTTTAGCAGGGTGTACTAAAGGAGTACTACTGCGCGAAAAATCGCAAAGGAAAGTCAAAAATATTGCTATTCTGAAAATTATCATTACATTTGCAATGTCATATTGGAGTGACTATAGCAAAATAAGGCAGGCATCTATCCCTAAATGGGTGCCTGCTTTTTTGAACTCTACCGAGGGGAGGTAATTATGCGAGGAGCCAATTGTTCTACAGCTATAGTCTATTTAATCCAATATGAAAAAGAGAACAAATTGCAAGTTCGTAATAATCTCCATTAGGGTGGAGATTGTCAGACTTGTCAGAATCAAGGCGTACAAGCGCATTCGATTCGGCAAGATTGAACGGGTAAGGAGCCACATCAGACGGTATTAGGGTACTGGCTGACTGGATTTGACCCGGTGCTGATATCAGGCACTCTTCCCTATCCCCTCGGTTTTTAGAAATCAATACTTTCCAGACTGTTATACAGGGGTATATACCCGAAAATGTTCAATGCCTTTTGGTGCTTCTCGTTGATTTTGGAAAGGCGTTCCGCCTTTTCCGTGTCGTTCAGTTCCTTTGCCCTCTTGTATGACTTCCTGCCACGGTCAAAATTGTGCTTCAAGTCATTGATTTTCGTGTGTATGGCAGTGTAGTTGCCAGAATGAGCTATCCTGTACACATACTCGAAGTAGTCCGTTTTCTTGTCGTGGGTCAGCAGTTCCAACGCTGCAAGCACGTCTTCATCCACACCTTTCCGGCGCAAATCATCTATCGTCAAATCAGAGTCCTCGACCACATCATGCAGGAAACCTGCCTTGATTTCAGCGTCATTGCTGCCCATGATACCGACCGCAATCGGGTGCAGGATAGCAGGCTTGCCATCCAAATCTTTCTGTCCTCTATGCGCATCAAGCGCAATCTGCAATGTTTCTTCTATCGTCATTTTATTCGTTTATATTAGCCACAATAGATATTGTACTTCAGATGATTATCATAGACAAACTCCGAAAACCTGTCGAATGCATCTGGCGTGCTGTAGTCCCGTTTCAGCACATCAATGAGTTCCTTGTCTGTCTTGACACCCATAGCAGACCTCAACTGTTCTACTGGCAGGTCGGATATTACCCGTTCATAGTCAGAGTCCCCGAACATTTCATCACACAATGACCCAATGTCTTGCTGCTCGAATGTGACAAACCCGTCTTTTATCTCAACTCTGATGCTTCTTGCCGCATTCGGGTTGTTGTCATGGTAGAGTTCCGTAAATTGTTGTTTTGTCATAGTATCATGATTAAAAGGACAAACTGGATATGCCCGACAGCACAAAAACAATATCCATATCGAGAACCTGTTCCGCATCAAAATCAATGGCAAAAGCAAAGGAATTCAACGAATAAAAAGCGGAACAGCCAAACATGTCATCTGCCATAAGCAGATAAAGAACCGGAAATCATTGGTCAAATGATTCTGATCATATTCAGACTGTCAGGCATACCCATTCAGGCAGGTTTCGTGCAAGCACCCAGCCCTGCCTTATTTGTCACAATGTCCTTATTTTCTCATATATCGGTTTCAGTGAATCAGGAATGGCAATTTTCAGATTTTCAATCTCCCTGGACCTGGCTTCCTTTTCCCGCATGATCCTTTCTTTCAGGTTGACCAGGTCATTCGCCCATTTGTCATGCTCTATCGTCCACTTGTCATTCTTGTGCCTCCAGTCCTCATCAATACGCCTCTCAATCTCATTCTTCATCCCGTTGAGTTCCGCCTGCGCCTTGCGGTGTTCGGACTGCAGGGCGAAAAACAGGGCATCTATCTCCTGTTCTTCGATGTTGGGATAATATGAGTATATCAATGTATCTTTCCCGTTCTCCTTGACCTGTTTAGGCGACAGCTTCCTGCCCATGAAATCCTTTCTCGCTTCAGAATACTCTCCGTCCGGATGTATGAATTTGCCTATGACCGCACATCTTGTCTCAAGTTCAAGATAATGATTCCGTTCCTTGATGGAAAATGTGTCCAGCACCTGTTCAAATGTCAATTTTTCATCCTTCTTCGGTTCCTGTTCGGCAAGTTTCTTTATTTCGTCTGCGCCATAATCGTTCAAACCCTGTTTCAGCCTGTCCTTTGCCTTTATCGCTTCACGCAGATATGCAATATTTGTATGTCTTATCGGTTTCTGCTGCAAAGTAAATACATTGTTGTACCAAACTGCGGCACAAGTGTTTTTTTTAAGTGATGCTGACATTTGTAAATCTGCCCAAGAAATCATTTGGTTATGTCAATTTCAAGAAAATACCAGTCACTCTGCCCATCTGAAGGATCCCACTCCACTTCATATTCTTTGGTCAAATGCAATTCCTGAGGGAGCTTCGTTTCTCTGTTATCATGATACCTGACATACTTCACCGTTTTCTCAACAAGTCCAAACTCAGGATAATCGTCTGCCTTTGTCTTATATGCATTCTTCTTTTTATATGATTCAGAATCGGTAATAAGATAGAAGCGCCCTTCTGAATATCGAGTGACTCCCTCTTCTCCATTGGCGTTTACTCGCTTATCCAAAGCGGCTATATCTTGATATGCCTTAAACATTTTGCTTGTAAAAGTATGCTCCGTTTTAAAGAACTTCAATTCTATGGCACACGCATAAATTTTTCTATTGTCTTCCTTAAATCCGCACGTTATATCTATTCTCTCGCTTCCTTTTCCTGACGGAACACCCCACTTGGTTTCAACTTCAAGGTAAAAATCCTCATTGCTGCACACTCTCATTTCACCTATGCGTTTTATTGTTGACGCAAAATAAAATTGAAAACCAGCTTCATTGTCAATTTCGACATTAAATGTACCGTTCCTAAACTGCCATTTAAAGACTTCCCACGCCTCATCAAGAATTTTTTTCATCCTTGACGGGTAGTCTGTTTTGATTGATTGTAATTCAGTCATAATTAACAATATTTATATTAAACATTACTCAAAATTTTCCACATCCACCTCAAAATAGGCTGCCTTGACTTTGCCGACAATACCGGACTTTTCTTTGCCTGCCAAAAGATAATCTTCCGCTTCGGAAAAATACTTTATCAGTTTTCTGTCCTCTATTTTAACCCTCAATGTCCTGCCTCCCATTTCCGCTGCATTGATTACAAGAAAGTCATTGAGCACATCGCATATTACAGAGTGCGCAGACTTGCTGACTTTAATATCCGATGCGTAAAGAATCTTGCCGTTTGACAAGGACCACGGCTGACTTTCCACATTTTCAAAAGGGATTTCCGAAAGGCGAAAAGCCGCTTCAAGAGCATCACCGGAATCCCCTTTCAGAAAGGAATCATACTCTTTTTCAGTAATGACAGCATGATTGTATACCATCCCGTTCTCCTCAAGATTCCGGAAAACACCTACTATACAATCCACGAATTTTTCATTTACGTCTATTTCGAGAAAATGCCATTCAGAGTGTCCAGACAGAGGATACCAACTGACATAGTATTCATTCCTGAACACGAGTTCCTGCCTCTCCCCTGTTCCCCGCGCATCGTGATACCTGACATATTTTGCAGTCATAGGCAGATTCAGCCCGAATTCAGGAAAATCTTCGGATTTGGTCTTGTACGCAGGCGTGGTTCTGTATTCATCAGCACCGGTGACCATATAAAAACGGCATTCCGAATAGCCGTTGACATTGTCCCTGCCACACAAAATGTTTTCAAGGAAATGCAAATCCTTGTATATCCTGAATATCCTGCTTGTAAATGAATTCCTGTCACGTATGAGTTTCAGAATAATTGCGCATGAATAAGATGCCGTTTCCGTTTTGAATCCGCATACGATATCAACCTTTTTCCGCTGTGAAGAACCGGCAGGGATAATGCCTGTCTGTACAAAAAAGTCTTTTGCGTCCGTTGCACTTTCCTTGATTATATCCGAAAAAGTCTCACAAAGGGAATCATGTCCGGGAACATATCCGTCAGAAATTCTGTCCTGCAATGTTTTCCATGCCCGATTGAGGATTTCGGACATTCTTCCGGGCATGAATTCGGATGATATGCCGTCCGAGGAAACCTCGTCAGACTTGGGATTCTCTATATTCTGCCACCAGTTTACAAGATGCCCTTGCATCCAGAGTGCTCCTGTTATTGCTTCTCTTTTTTTCGGCACTCCGGCGTCCCGAAACAATGTATTCCTGACATAAAGCGGCAATATAGTCTGTTCCTTATTGCCCATGCCAAGCAGGATGTCGAGACGGCTCATCGGAATCCCCATTATATCAACGGATTCAACATATTGTACGAAAGACAGGAATTTATAGTCGTCCTTATAGTCTTCGTTTATCCGGACCAGCGCACTCAAGAACGAGGAATCAAGTGCAGCAGAAAATCTGTCGTCGGTATTGCATAAGTAGGCAAGTGCTGCAATGTTTGCCTCGCAAGTCTTTCCCTGCTGATACCTGTCCTTGCTTAAATGGTAATCAGTGGCAAAGAAACAGATTTCAGTCCCGGACTCCAATTTGATTGTCACAACTGCCTCAACATTATTGTCCCAGATTTCGACATCTTCAATTCTGCCCTTTACCGTCAATCCGTCCATAATGAACGGATAGCCGGACACCAATGCGCTGCGCCCGTCCTGCTCAGCAAGAATAGTCATAAAATTTATCGGAATCTGACTTTCGGACACAGGACACATCAGAGTAAGCAAATCCTTTTCTTCTACGCCGTCATCCAATACGACTGCGGCTCTCTTTTTCGACAGAATACCGCTGTTCTGTACGATTTCTTTAAGTTTTGCGACAATGCTTTCCTCTCCAAGCACTGTTTCCCAATGGCTTCCGTGTCCCTGATCTTTCATGGTCATCCTATTTTAATGTTTTCCGTATCTGGTTGCAAAATTACCGTGCAGGGTGTCATGTTGCGGCACTGTGGCCATTCATCTTTGCCGACAGAAAAGCGTGGGCAATCCCGGCGGCTGTTGAGGTCCTGACAAAACCTTTGATGCACGACAGGAATGCCCACGCTATGCGTAAGCAGACCTCATCTTTTGCATCAATTTGAAATTTGTCAGGTTTCAACAGACAAGATGAAGTATTGCAGTATTTCTATTTCAACAAATGTAAGAAACTGTTTCGGATTTTCCGAAAAAATCCGGATGATTCCACAAACAAACCAGCTTCTCAGGATTTTTCCGGAATTGCAGCTTCGTTGTCCAGACTGCCATTCCGCTCCAGAGCCTTCCTGTAAACTTCGCAGATTTCTTTACGAAGATGTTCGGGAGCAATGACGACAAGGTCGTCGCTTTGAGAAAGAAGTTCCTGCTTGAAGTCGTATGTAATCTTGACTTTCAGACGGATACGGAATTCCTTTCCGTCGTCCACGAGTGTTTCCTGCGACTCATGCAGAGGGAAAGCCTCGTTATATCGTCCGCCTTTAGGGGAAAACGACAGGATGACTTCCTCGACCGGAAGATCATTGTTCGAATAGACTCCAACGACATCCCTGAACTCTTTTTCCGGATCTATCTCCGGATTTCGCATGAACCGGTTTTTGGTGACATTCAAGTCCCTGATACGGTCAAGCCCCCAACTTTTGATTTCTCCTGCATGACGGACATTTTCCCCTATCTCAATGGCAAGCAGATACCACCTTCCGCGTCCTTCCTTAAGGGCATAAGGCATGACACTGCGGCTGCGTGAAACATAATTGTTGAATTTCACATACGTGAATTCCACTATCAAACTCCGTTTGATGGCATGAATCAGCGGTGTCAGGAATTCGGTACCCCGCGGTTTTCTTCTTTCCGGGAACACAATCGAAGACAATTCTTCCCTGGCATGGAGAGATGTCATAAGATCATATTGCTCCAATATCCTTTCGATGTCGGATATCTGGTCCTCGTCTTCAGGTATGTAGTAACCGTTTTCAGACCTGGAGTATTCAATGCTGATGCCCATTACCGAACGGATTTCTTTCAGGTCACGCAGAATCGTCCTTCTGGAAACACCGATATCTTCTGCATCATCAAAATATACAAGCCCATCCTCTACCTTACGGACAAGTTCCGGGAGCGAAATATAACGGTTATTTCTTATCAAGCGGATTATGAGCAGATACCGCTGAATATATCCCTGTTTCGACATAATCTTGCCAATTTTTCTGTTATCCTTATCCTTACCACGCAGATATTTTATATCTACCCGTTTATTTCCCTTGATATGAACTTCTTTATTTCATCTTCGGTAGGGAGTTCCACCATATATTTTTGAACGAAGATGTTTGGGTCAAGCCCTGCGGTCGCATACTTGACCAATGTATCCCCTTTTTCAGTACACAGGAGAATGCCGACAGGAGGATTGTCGTCCGGCTGCATTATCTCCGCCTTGTAATAGTTGAGGTACATATTGAGTTGAGAAGCATATTCGTGGCGGAAACGGTCAATTTTCAGTTCCACTATTATATGGCATTTCAGAATGCGGTGGTAGAATACAAGGTCGGCAAAATAATAATCACCGTCTATCAGAATGCGTTTCTGACGGGCTTCAAAGCAGAAGCCGTGCCCCATTTCAAGCAGAAAGTTCTGCAGATTGTCAAGTATTGACTGTTCCAAGTCGCTTTCGGTCACCATTGCCCTGTCATTCAGACCGAGGAATTCCAGGGTAACAGGAGTGTTTATGACATCTTTAGGCTGTAACTGCGCTGCCTGCTGCTGCACCAACGCAGACAGGGCTTCCTTGTTCTGCGACAGTCCGCTGCGCTCATAATACAGGGAATGTATCTGACGCTCTAATTCCGCTGCAGACCAACAACCTCTGATTGTTTCCATTTCATAGAATGCTCGTTTTACAGGATTGTCAATCCTTGATATAAGCATCAGATTTGAATAAGTCATTTTATGAAACAACCTGTCGGCAGGTATCATCCATTTTGCATCACAAGAAGATTTGGCGGATGCCGTCCGCCGAATGTCTGTTTCAAATTCGGCGGATGCCAACCGCCGAATTGGCTCTATGAATTCGGCACTCATTGACTGCCGAATATCCGAATTTGACATAAGATATTGTGCAACAGGGTTTTTAAGTTGAGGATATGCCAGATACAACTGTCTGAATTCCCGAAATCTCCGGGCAGTCAATCCCTTTGTCTTTAACTTAGACTCCAGTTTCTTCAGCAACTTCTCTCCGTATGCCGCCCTGTCCTCTCCGTTCTGCTCGAACTCCACTATATAGTACCCTATCAGCCAGTTTCTTGCGGTAAGAGCAAGATTTACCGCGTGTGCCGCCTGTGCCTGCAAGGTGTGCTGAATGACATCTATCTGATTGGCCAATGCTTCAAAGTTCATATTCTCTTTTCTTTTTATATCGTCAAATCTTCAGTTCCGGCAGGCTGTTGATTGCTTCCCTTTTGCGGTCGTCAATAGCCCTTAAGTATTTTTCAGTATGTTTCAGCCCGGAATGCCCCAACAGGTTGGCTACTGTCACTATATTCGCTCCGTTGTCAAGAATGTTCGTAGCAAAGGAGTGACGGGCGCAATGCCAGCTGATGTGCTTGTTTATCCCTGCTCTCTTGACCCACCTCTTGACTGACTTGCAACAACTTTCGTAGGTAGGGAGTTCAAATATCAGTTCTTCGTTTATATTGTCCGTCTTCGGACTGCCTATCAACGACAGAAGTCCGTCATTCATAGGGATAACAACTCCGCTGTTCCGCGAATGTCCCTTTGTCTTATGCTGTTCAAATTTAAGTAATTTATTCTGATAGTCCACATTGCCGTAGGTCAAATCCTTGACATCGCAAAACCTCAACCCCGTATATAGGCAGAAGATGAACGCATTGCGCACCTGCGGATTCTCATACCTGTAATGAGTGTTTATCAGTTGCACTATTTCAGACGGGGAGAGCACAGCCTTACGCAATCTCTGGCCATCAACCTTTATTGATACTCCATTACAAGGGTTATTCGACATTACCCCGTGTTCTACGGCATAGTTCACTACCTTTTTGAACCTCTGATAAATACTCCTGGCTCCCTCTCCTTTACTCCGGCTTTGCAAATACTCCACGAAGTCTGTCATCATATCCTTTGTCAGTTGGTTGGGCTTGATACGGTGTTCGTAGATGCTATATGTCTTATTGTCTTTCATAAAGTCCTGGAAACGCTTCAAGGCTATCTGCATCATCCGGATGTCTTTCTTCGTGTAGTTGTCTATATAGGACTGAAAGTAGTCATAGAAGTTCACATCCTTGTTCTGCATGATGCGGTAGCCAGTCTGGCTCTCTTTGAACTGCTGTTCCTTCTCAAACCTTATCTTTTCCGCAAGTGCCAGCATCTGTCTGTTATGTTCCTTGTCGGCTGGCTTACGGGGATGCGCCAGCAGGTCTATGATTTTGATAGACCAAATATAAAATCTTTTCGAAACTCAAGGTGTACTAAAGGTGTACTATTCCGCGAAAAATCTCAAAACAAAGTCAATAAAAGCCCAGACCGCATCCTCGTAACTAACTGATTTTTATTTACTTTATCTGATTATCTTTGACTATGTTTTTCACGATTACACCCCGGCTCAGGGTACACAGATAGCCTCATAATCGCTTGATTATGAGGCTTTTTAATTTTAGCAGGTAGCCAAAAACGGCAATAACCTAATCCATTGTCACATTATCAAAGACACCTCGGATTCGAAGCAATCCGGTTTATATCATGTCGTGCCTGAATATCTGCAGTGCTTTAAGGTGTTTTTCATTGATTTTGGCAAGGCGTTCCGCCTTTTCAGTGTCGTTCAGTTCCTTTGCCATTCTGAATGACTTCATGCCGCGGTCGCAATTGTGTTTCAGGTCATTGATTTTAGTATGTATGGCAGTATAGTTGCCGGAATGGGCTATTCTGTGGACATACTCGAAATAATCAGTTCCCTTGTTGTGGGTCAAGAGTTCCAAGGCGGCAAGCACTTCTTTATCCACGCCTCTTTCCCGCAGGTCATCAATAGTCAAATCAGTGTCCTCCAGGACATCATGCAGGAATCCGGTCTTGATTTCAGCATCATTGCTGCCCATAAGCCCTACGGCAACAGGATGCAGGACAGCAGGCTTGCCGTCCAGGTCTTTCTGTCCCTTGTGCGCATCAAGCGCAATCTGCAATGTTTCTTCTATCGTCATATTATTAAACCCCTTCTATGTCCGGCCGTTATGCTTATTGCATCTTGTTAAGATAAAATGTAACACCATCCTGTTTTACCTCAAGTTGGTCGTCATATTGGGCCATTATTTCAAGAACTTCTGTTTCCGGTATTGAGGCAATGTAGTCATTTGCCATTTCTTCATAGAATAAAGCCTTGTCCTCGTCATATGTTCCTTCTGCAAATACGAAATCTATTTTATCGACATTGTTGGTAATTGTCAGTGTCTTACCGTCCATATTCCACGTTCCGGGAACTTTCATGAATTGCCGGCATTACCGTCATTGCCGGTTTTCTTCAATTTAATCCTCCCGTCTTCATTACCGAATGACATCCGTTCACCGTCAATGACAAGGTCAGGATAAAAATATCCTTCCTCATATTCCTTATTTTCTTGCTCATAGCTGTCATACCAAACCTTGTATTGATTTTTCCTGATTTCTTCAGCCATGCCATCAATAATGGCTTCCATACCGATGGCAGAATACATTGCTGATTCAATATCGAAAAGTGCAGCGACGGAAGCACTCTCGGTAAGTTCATAATCCACATCATATATTGCCACATCCAGAGATTTTCAATGCCATCATCCAAATCCGGTATTTTTCCATTCTTCATCAAATTTTATTTGGACGGGGGAGGAATTTTTCATAGTTTTGCATCATTGGTATTTTAATACGGGAATAATACATAATTACTTGAATACATAATTAATAATTACTTGACCTAAAAACATATTTAATTCTTTTTATTAATAATCTAAAATCAAATCATCATGGTATTTGTAATCATTCTTGTATTAATCGTAGGAGTATTCGTTTTCTTTAAAATGAGATCCGATCCTTCCTGGATGAAAAAACTGTACAAAGACCGCTCTGCTGAGCAGCGCGATGCCATCCGCTACTTTTTGTCCGAAGGATGTCTCGCCAAGAAACTTTCAGACAGCGATTATGACGCCATTGTACGCCGTAAAGTAGACAGCCTGAATCTGAGGCAGAAAGCCCTTGACAAGATTGGCCTTGACGAAGATGAAATCAAGGAAATTGAGCCGCTGTGCCTTGAAGGCTACCGCTTTGAGAAAGCCTACACAAAGTTCGGAGAAGACAAGAAGTGGCGTAGTTCAAAATATGAAGTTACCTGGATTTTTGCTTCTGACAAGCAGCTGTACATCTATTCCTACATGTTCAACACTGACGAAGACGGAAAGAGAGAGCGTACAGAGGAATACTTCTGGAAAGATATCACCAATTTCTCCACTATGTCAGAGACCAAAGAGGTCGGCGTTGACTGGGATGAAAAGAAACAGGAATACAAATCCCGCAAGAATATCGACACTCAGGAATTTGCAGTCGTAGTACCTGGCGAGAAATTCATTTGTGCCGCACAGCAGAGCGAAGTTGTTGAGAATGCTGTCCGTGCAATGAAAGCAAAGCTTCGCGAGAAGAAGAGCGCATAGTTCCAGAATGTCATGTTTCATTCGGGAGACGAAGAAACCATGTCCGGGACCTGTTCCAGTCCAAAGATGGAACGCCCGGACATTAATTTCGGTTATATATCCGCATATCTGCTGTTGCTTGAAGGTGCAGCCCTCGGGATTGCTTTTTTATGCAGGCTGATTCTCTCCCGGATGAATGTAACATGTCCATTTGAACTGCTGCATATAACCGCCGTCATCCTTGTCCTGCTGCTTACGGCTAAAGCCACCGCCCGCACAGCCATAAGGGCTTATCAGCGGTATGCACCGGAAAGAATCAGGCGCAAATGCATCTGCACTCCGACATGTTCGAACTACGCACTGATGGCATTGGACAAATATAATTTCTTCAAAGCCATAAGACTGATATACATCCGCCTCACACGCACATGCAGAGGCTCCGGACATAAAATTGATTACCCGTAATTCTAACACTCACCGACATGGGACTTTTCAGCAAGCTGCGCACAGACGGCGCGACATTTGACGGACAGGGAGAAGAACGCAAAGGACTGCTTGACCGCATCGAATACAATGGTCTGCCAGATGATCTGCTCTGGCGTTATCCTTATGACAATATCTCCACGGCAGCCCGACTGGTTGTTCAGGAAGGGCAGGAGGCCGTTCTGATGAAAGAAGGTGCGATATACGATGTATTCGGACCCGGCACTACCACTCTGTCCACAGGAAATATACCGCTGCTTCAGAAACTCATCAATCTTCCTTACGGCGGGAACACGCCTTTTACCGCCACAGTGGTATATGTGAACAAGAATACAAGGCGAAATCTGAAATTCGGGACTCCGGCACCATTTGATGTACAGGACCCGTTGTACGGAATGGCCATTCCTGTGCGTTCTTTCGGAATGTTCGGTATCAGAATAACCGATTCGACACTGTTCCTGAGGGAAATCGTCGGCACACAGCACCTTTTCTCCACTGAAGATATCATTGCACAGTTCAAAGGCCTTATCACAAGAAAGCTGACAAGCAATGTCGGAAAATTCATTGAGCAGAACAAGATTTCCGTAACGAGAATCTCCGCTTACCTTGATGAACTTTCCAACTTCATTAAGAAAGCCATTCAGGAAGAGTTTGAAACCTACGGACTTCAAGTCACAAACTTTGACATCGAATCCATCAACTTCGACAAGAACAATCCGAATGTCCAGAAGATTCAGGATGCAGAGTCCGAAGCTGCAAAACGCCGGATGGAAGGCTATACCTACCAGCAGGAACGCCAGCTCGACATCATGGAAGGTGCGGCCAACAATGAAGGCGGCGCAGGCCAGATGATGGGAGCGGGAATGGGACTCGGAATGGGCTTCGGCATAGGCGGAGCATTCGGATCCCAGATGAGCAATATAGCGGGAGCAGCAATGGGCGCACAACCGGCTGTACAGCCGCAGCAGTCCGCAGCGGCACCGCCGCCTCCTCCAATACCTGAGATGGCAGTGTACCATGTTCTGATAAACAATGCCCAGCAAGGCCCGTTTGACATGAGCGTCCTCAGACAGATGGCAAGCCAGAGAACGCTTACTCGGGAGACATATGTTTGGAAAGCAGGCATGGCACAGTGGGCAAAAGCCGGTGACTGTCCTGAACTTCAGTCTCTTTTCGGAAGCGTCCCGCCACCTCCTCCGGCAATGTAAAACTTTTCAGATAGTCATACCATGTCTCAGAAAACCATAAACATTTTTTCGGAAATAGTATTGCCGGCCCTGACGACAATACTTACGATTGTCCTGTTCTTCATGTTCAAACCGGAAGAGACAACAGGACTTTTCTGGCTCAATCTCATCTATACGGTACTGCTTGAAGCCATTTTCTTCGGATATATCATATCGCTGAGCCATAAAAGCGATACGGTATCAACACCTTTCAAGGCGGTATTCGGCATCTATGCCCTGTACTACATAATCATCGGCCTTGTATGGATGCTGCTGTACTCCCTTCTGCTTACACATTTCAATGTGTCGCTGAAAATTGACATTGCAGTAACAATAATCATCACCCTCCTGTGGATTATACTGTCTCTTATCACGGCACAAAGCGACAGCGGCTATCATGCCGAGATGAAAAATTTCAATGACGCAAAAAAGGTACTGAACTTCAAGATAGACAAGATGCAGCTCCTTGCATCACGCTATTACAGAGTATGTTCAGAAAAAGGGCTGGCATACGAGACCGAGTCCAACAACCGCACGGTTGTAGACAAGCTTGCAACCAAAATCAGCGGACTCACTCAGAATGTACTAAGGAATGAGATTGCCTCTTCACAACTTAATTCCATCATCGACAAATGCGAAAGCCTTATAGAAGAGGCCGAGGAGGCATCCGGGGAGAAGCTTCAGGAGACGGACAAGAAAATGAAGAGGTTCGTTGAGAATGCAATTGCAGAAATTAATCTATTAAAATAAAATACAGGAATCAGACTATCAACCTTACACTTATTGATTATGCCAGTTGAAATCATCCATCTTGAATGTCCCAATTGTGGATCGGCAGTGTCTACCGAACAGAAAACATGTGAATACTGCAATAAACCGATTGTAATATCCAGATTCAGCAGTGTACAGAGCATGCCGCCGGCTCAAGTGAACAAATATGCCAACAGCTACCGGAAGACTTTGGCTGAGAATCCGGACAATAAGGACATAAATATTGCAATAGCATTCTGCTATCTGAGACTTAAACTTTACGACAAGGCTCTTCCTGCATTTGAGAAAGGCATGGAAGACAACTTTGACAATGCCGATGTATTTTTCTATGCGGCCGTCACCCTGCTGAAGGGGCAGAAGGCATTCACCACACCCCGTCCGTCCATAGACAAAGCCCTGGAATACATCAATGCCGCCATAATGATTGAGCCGAAGGGCATATACCAGTATTTTCTGGCATACATAAAATACGACTATTTCAAGAGGAAGTACCTCAATATCTCTCCTGACTGGAAAGAAACGCTGGAGTCCGCATATACCGATTACGGCGTGACCGAGGAAGACATAGAGAGTCTATACAGCATTCTGGGAGTCCAGAGGCCGGATTGCCTGTAAAAGGGTCCGGGTATCCGGCTCAAGTATTGGAATAACCACTATATTTGCCGTGAATTTGTAATCACGATGCCGATGAACTGGATTATTCTTATTATAGCCGGATGCTTTGAGTCTGGATTCGCATTCTGCCTGGGAAAAATGAAAGAGGAATCCGGTACCGCATACTGGCTATGGGGTGCCGGATTTCTGCTATGCCTTGGATTGAGCATGCTGCTGCTTGCCAAGGCTGTCAAGACAATTCCAATAGGGACTGCATACCCCGTATGGACCGGGATAGGTGCCGTAGGCACTGTCATTCTCGGAATAATATTTTTTCATGAACCGGTGTCATTCATGAGACTGTTCTTCATCACGACACTGATAGCCTCAATCATCGGGTTAAAGCTTGTATCATGATTTACCATAAATCCCCCAGTACACGATGAGAAAATTATTGTCGCTTCCGCCGAATCTTGTCGGCTGCTTTCACGAAATAACCGGTCTCGGACACGACGAGTGGTTCTGCACCTCTGACCCGGCAGGAGAAAGACTCGGGTCAGGCGGTGGTACCGCATGGCTGCTTGATGCCTGTCGGAAATCTGACATCAGGGCCTCCTCCGGTAAAGCAATATCCTGTCAGGAACTTCTTGCAGAGTCTCAGGGGACGGGATTTCCGGCAGATTGGCTTGGCAGAGAAAAGAGGATTCTTCTCCATGCAGGAGGACAGGGGCGAAGAGTTCCTGCATATGCTCCATCCGGCAAGATATTGACACCAGTGCCAGTATTCAGATGGGCCAGAGGACAGAAGCTGTCACAGGATCTGCTCTCCCTGCAGCTGCCTTTATACGAGGAGATAATGGACAAGGCACCGGCATCACTCCACACACTCATTGCCAGCGGGGATGTCATGGTGAGATGCAAGGAGCCGCTCCAGGAAATTCCTGAGGCGGATGTTGTGTGCTTCGGACTATGGGCTGACCCTTCTCTTGCCACCAGACATGGAGTCTTCGTAACAGACAGAAACACTCCTGACAGGCTGGCCTATATGCTTCAGAAGCCCGGACTTGACGAACTCGGAAAACTTTCGGGGACGCATTTCTTTATGATGGACATCGGCATTTGGCTTCTGAGTGACCGGGCTGTCGAAATACTGTGGAGGCACTCGCTTGCCGAAGAAACATCGCCATCCGGCAACCGGGGACACAAAGCATCAGAAAATTGCCAGTTCAAGGAATACGACCTGTACTCTGAATTCGGACCTGCCCTCGGAGACAGTCCGAAAATCACAGACCGCGACATCAATTCCCTCTCCGTTGCCATTCTGCCGCTTCATGGCGGAGAATTCTACCATTTCGGCACCAGCCGTGAACTTATTTCATCCACTCTTGCCGTACAAAATCTCGTGAACGACCAGAGGCATATCATGCAGCATAGCGTAAAGCCGCATCCTGCCATGTTCGTCCAGAATGCAATTGTCAACACACGGCTTTCCGGGGACAATGCAATGCTCTGGATAGAAAACAGCTGGATAGGGGCAAGATGGCAGCTCTCACAGAGGCATGTAATCACAGGGGTGCCTGAGAATGACTGGACACTCTCACTCCCTGAAGGAATATGCTTAGATGTCATTCCATACGGGGACAAGTATCTTGCTGCAAGACCTTACGGAATTGATGACCCGTTCCGGGGAGCGTCAGACAGTCACGGAACACTTTTTCTCGGCAGGCCGGCCGAAGAGTGGGCCTCGGAAAGAGGAATACAGCTGCCTGAATTCAAGGACATACAATTCGGCAGAATATTTCCTCTGTGCACAGACTCCGACAGTCTCGGGAAAGTCCTCCGGTGGATGGTATCCGAACCAGACCTGGAAGAAGGCCGCAGAATATGGGAAAATGCAGAAAAGGTATCCGCAGACATGATTTCCGACAATGCCGACCTCAGGAGGCTTTTCGGACAAAGAAAAAATTTCATGAGAAGAAATATGCCGATGCTTGCCGCCAACTGGAGCAAAAGCATATTCTATCAGCTTGACCTGGACGATGTCGCAAAAAAATATTCCGAAGGCAATATTCCTGCTCCCGCTGAACTTCCTGACACGGCTCCGGTGATGATGCGTATCCAGGACAGCATGTTCCGCTCCCGTCTTCTTCAGGCAAACGACTCTGAGGCGATGCAGAAAAAAGCATTCGGGCTGCTGCGCGACAGCCTGACGGGAACAATTTCCGCACAGAAACAGAGCCCCCGGCTGAATGTATACCGCGACCAGATTGTATGGGGAAGGAGTCCTGTCAGAATCGACCTTGCCGGAGGATGGACAGACACACCGCCATATTGCATATATTCCGGAGGAAATGTCGTGAATATTGCCATAGACCTCAACGGACAGCAGCCGCTGCAGGTTTATGTAAAGCCGGCTGAAGAATATCGCATAATCCTCCGTTCCATAGACTTGGGTGCCATGGAGATTGTGTCGGACAGAGACTCGCTCAGAGACTTCAACAAAGTCGGGTCTCCGTTTTCAATCCCCAAGGCTGCGCTTGCGCTGGCCGGCTTCCTTCCGGAATTTTCTCAGTCATCATTCAAGTCTCTTGAAGAACAGTTGAAAGATTTCGGATGCGGAATTGAAGTGACACTGCTTGCCGCCATCCCGGCAGGCTCCGGTCTCGGAACAAGTTCAATCCTTGCCGCCACAGTCCTCGGAGCTCTCTCTGATTTCTGCGGCCTGGCCTGGGACAAGAATGAAATCTGCAACAGGACACTCATCCTCGAGCAGATGCTGACAACCGGCGGAGGCTGGCAGGACCAGTACGGAGGAATCCTGCATGGAGTCAAGCTTCTCCAGACAACCGAAAGCATCAGGCAGACGCCATCTGTCCGCTGGCTTCCCGAAGATATCTTCACCCGTCCTGAATACAGGGCCTGCCACCTTCTCTACTACACCGGCATCACGAGGACTGCCAAAGGAATCCTTGCAGAAATTGTCAGAAAAATGTTCCTGAACAGCGGTCCGCACCTGCGCCTGCTGTCAGAGATGAAAGCACATGCAATGGAAATGTTCGATGCCATCCAGCGCGGAGACTTCTCCCGGTACGGCAGACTCGTAAAAGACAGCTGGGAGCAGAACAAGGCCCTTGACTCCGGCACCAATCCGCCTGCCGTGGAAGAACTGATCTCCAGAATAGATGACCTGGCTTCGGGGTACAAATTGCCGGGGGCCGGCGGCGGAGGATACCTCTATATGGTCGCCAAAGACCCGGAAGCCTCAGGCAGGATAAGACGCATCCTTACCGAAAGACCGCTCAACGCCAATGCCAGATTTGTTGAAATGGACCTGTCAGGGGCGGGGATGCAGATCAGCAGGTCATGAGATGATTCAGAAATACATTTTATTGTCAACGGACCATGACAATATTTGATGGTAAATCCCTCCCGCCGCATGCGGCGGCCCCCCCGTTCACGAGGCCACGGGCGGCCACGCCATCAAATATTGTCATGGTCCGGCCAGGAATAAATAATATTTTGCTGCCATGCACAGCTGAGGCCTCCGGTACAGACGGATACACTTGAAATAATCTCCGTCAAATACAATTACATGGATATTGACAAAGAGAACTGGCCATGCAGGTTCATCTATAAGTCCACTACAGGATTCAATATCTGCGGACAAGAGTTCAAGATTGTTGATGTTGCAAGCGGATTTTTAGCAATTGAATTTACTTTGTCCGACGCATCCGCCCAAAACGGAAAGCGGTACAAATTGATGTATTTTGAAGAGGATGGAGAGATTCCCTTCGGTAAGACAATAAAAACCAAAACTATTATTTTTTCAAAATACGAATTTAAATGTGTTGACTACTACTCCCCAAAAAAACAATAATATTGATGAAAATATGGAATCTTCAGAAGAAGCTATTCCATTCAGACTGGTGGAGGAAGAACCTTCATTCATGGGCGGTGATGCCAACACATTCTCAAATGGACTCCGGGAAAACAAAGAGGGCAGGCAGTCACATTCCCCGTCATTTTTCAGTTGAGATGAAAGAAGAAAGAGAAGCGCGCCCGGTGGAAAGCATTTTGGGCTCCAACGGGCGCGATTTTATTGTTTTTTCGCGGCCGGTGGCATTTTGAAAATGCCATCGGGCACACTTTTGCGGAAAAATCGCGGCCGGTGGACATGTGAAATAGTGTCCACCGGCCGTGATGCCGCACAATTTTCAAATGAAAAAAAATGGCAGACCGGACAAGCACGACAGCACCGTAACGATGCCCAGAACAAGAGCCGGCTCTGCGCACAAAAGCGAAAGATAAGACAAAGTCAGAGATAAGGTACCGCCGGTCCCGGAATTTCCGGACGCGGCAGGCAGAGCCGCCGAAGTGTGTATGGGACGGGATAACCGGCCTTCCGCAGAAAGTTTTGCCCGGAAATTCACAATCCCCCGAAAGAGCATGGTTTTACCGAAGTAAAACATTCATAAAGTCTGTCCTGCATATCCGTTCAGACCGGTCAGGTGCAGGCACTTGGCCCGGTCTTATCTGCCACAGCAAATCAGAAGTTGTATATTGTTGTTTTTGGTTTTTTCAGAGTTGCCTCAATTTTTCATAAATCGGGCGCAGGCTGTCAGGAATCACAATCTTCAGCTTTTCCACCTCTTCTCTCTTTCTCTCCCGGGCTGCATTTAGAGCTTCCCTTGCGAGCGCGACTTCGCCCTGCCACTTTTCATGTTCTGCCGTCCACCTGTTCCGCTTGGCTTCAGCATCACGGCGGATTTCAACCTCTATGCCGTGCTTTATGCCGTTGAGTTCAGCCTGGGCAGCCCTGTGCTCAGCCTGGAGTCTGAAGAACAGGTCCTCTACATCAGAGGCGGGGACATTCGGATAATATGAATAAATCAATGTGTCCCGGCCGTTTTCCCTAATATCCTTCGGTCCTGCGAGCCTCTTCTGGAATTTCTTCCTTGCAGAAGAAAAACTTCCGTCGGGATGTATGCATTTGCCGAATGCGGCACATTTTGCCTCAAGAGCCAGATACCTTGTCTTCTGTCCGATGCCCATACGGTCAAGTACCTGATTTTCATCCAAAGGCTCCTCAAGCTCCGGCTCATTTTCAAGCAAAGAGTCAAGTTCGGGACTCGAGACGGCGTCCGTCGCCTCCACGACAAGCCGTTCCTTGGCTTTTATCGCCTCCCGGAGATATGCAATAAGGCTTTTGCAGACTGCCATCTCCTCCAGCCAGCCGGAAATCGATGAAAGCGTGTCCTCCCCGTTGCCGAACGACACCACAGTCTCCTCCGGTGCCCCTATCAGGGAAACCGTAGTCTTGTGGAAATCCAGCGAAGCCAGGCCGCCCTCAAGTGCCTGACAGTTCTCCTTGGCAATATTGGCGATATGATTCGCAGAAGTGGATGTAATCCCGTTGTCCGACAGGAACGGAGGGACGGTAACATTTTTCTTTTCCATATTATGCAGTCTCTTGATGTCAACTGATGCAAAGATATGCTTCCGGTGTGCCATACTGCGGCACTGTGCAGCAGCACTGTAAAAATTATTTAATATATTTGCCGGATCAAATCCCGATGCCCAAAAGACAACCGGCAGCATATCAGTTCACAGATGGACACAGATTCACCGCTCATAACAATGCTCGGCACAGGAAGCGCCGCAGTCACCAGATGCTACAACACCTGTTTCCTTATGAATGACAGGGATACGAACCTGCTTGTGGATGCCGGCGGGGGCAACGGAATCCTGTCCCGGCTGGAAAAAGCGGGAACTGACATCAGAGACATACACAATATGTATCTGACACATGCCCATACGGACCACATCCTCGGGGCGGTGTGGGTGACAAGAGTCATCATGCAGGAAATGCTCAAGGGCCGCTACGAAGGCACATTTGACATTTTCGGCCATGACAAATCGCTCATGGTGCTGTCGGGAATATGCAGGATGACCCTGCACAGAAAGTATTCGGACCTGCTGGGAAAATCCGTCATCCTGCACGAAGTCCATGACGGAGAGACAATCAATGCCGGAAACATTTCACTTGAATGCTTCGACATCCTTTCCACGAAAGAAAAACAGTTCGGATTCAGGACGGTGCTGTCAAACGGATGCTCCCTGGTATGCCTCGGCGACGAGCCGTTCAACGAAGCCAACCGGAAATATGCAGAAGGAGCCGGCTGGCTGATGTGCGAGGCTTTCTGCCTTTATGAGGACAGGGACAGATTCCGTCCATACGAAAAGAACCACAGCACAGCCCTCGATGCAGGCAGACTCGCAGAGGACCTGAAAGTCAGGAATCTCATATTGTACCATACTGAAGACACCTGTCTTGAACAGCGCAGGGCAAGATATTCGGCCGAGGCCGGGAAATATTTCTCCGGGAACATATATGTCCCCGATGACCTGGAAACCATAGAAATCAGTCAAGCCTCTTAAGGGCCTTCCTGTAAATGTCTTTCAATTCCTTGCGAAGATGCTTCGGGGAAATGACGGTCATGTCTTCCGTCAATGACAGCAATTCCTGGATGAAATCCCGTGCAATCTTAAGCCTCAGCCTGATGCGGATTTCTTTCCCGTTGTCAGCCAGAGTCTCCTGAGACTCATGGAGCGGATATGCCTCGACATACCTCCCGGCCTTCGGCGGGAAAGAAAGGATGATTTCTTCCACCGGAATGTCTTTTCCGGAATATGCCCCGAATACATCCCTGAATTCTGATTCAGGATCTATTTTCCTGTCCCTGACAAACCTTTCTTTCGTGATTTTCAGATTCTGAATCCTGTCCAGTCCCCAGCTTTTTATTGTCCCCGATGCCCTTTCCGCAGAAAAATCCGTCGCCAGCAGATACCACCTGCCCTGGCTCTCCTTCAGAGCATAAGGCATCACCCTGCGCACATATGGAGCAGAATTGTCGAATTTGGCATACAGGAATTCAACAACAAGACTTTTCTTTATGGCGTGGATAAGAGGATTGAGATGCTCCGTGCCCCGTGCCTTGCGTTTCTCGGCAAAGACTATCTGCGACAGTTCCTCCCTTGCCTGAAGGGAAGTAATCAGGTCATATTGCTCCAGTATTCTTTCAATGTCAGACATCCTGTCCTCATCTTCGGGAATATAGTAGCCCTTGTGCCGGCGGGAATACTCGATGCTGATGTCCATGCCGGACTTGATTTCCTTCAGGTCCCTGAGAATTGTGCGCCGCGACACGCCTACTTCATCAGCATCATCATAGTATGCCAGCCCGTCTTCAACCTCCCTGACAAGGTCTGGGAGAGATATATAGCGCCTGTTGCGGATCAGACGCACTATCAGAAGATATCTCAGTATATAGCCCTGCTTTGACATATATTTGGCCTCGGTTAATACAGTAATTTCACTGCCATAAAGTTAGCAAAAAGAGAAACTAAAGCAAAGGATTCAGACGCCCAGTGAGGTCCAGAATTTGTCCGCATTCTGTCTCATGCCTGAAAGAGCGGAAGACAGCCGGGACTGGATTTCAGGGCGGCTGAACGGGAAGAATGTACTGCCGGGATCCAGGCCTGCCGCTGTCAGAAGCTGGATCTTGCGGCTGTCTGAGGCTGCATCGGGACACCAGAAGTCCCGGGCAAAAAGCATAGAAAAGACCATCAGATGAAATGATGTGCCGACAGTACACGCCGAGTCTGCGACAAGGGACAGAAAGCCGTCCGGGCCGCACGGGAGCACGTCCGGGCCGGCATACTGCCCTGCCGATGCACCGTCAGTTACTCTAAGCACCGGCATTCTCCTGTCTTCTGGCAGGACTGCTGCACTGCCTTTCCCCAGCATCCCGGACGAGGCAGCATCGGCAAGCATTTCCGCCGCCCGGTTCCGTTTTCCGGGAGAATACAGCAGGACATATTTCTTCTTTTCAGGCAGGCTTCCGTCTGCATCATGGCGGCTGATTGTATTGCTGCCTGAGGAAAACTTCAAAGCCACTGGCATCAGAGTCCTGTAGAAATCCGCTCCATGAAGCAGCACGGGATCCGGAAGCACGGCGACATCCCCGAGAGAAAAGAAATCAGCCGTGGACTTCTCCCTGACAGAGATGGCCTCATAGCAGGACAAAAGATTCCGGACCCCGGACATAGGGCCGGAGAGATGCGGATGCGGGCCGGCGGACGGGGCATAGGCCACTTTTCTTGCCCTGTCAGTAAAATTCAGAAAATAGGCCGCTGAAAAGTCTATTGCGGAAGGGTTCCATATCTGGTCGCTGCCGGATACAATCATATCAAAACAGGACCAGTCGTATGACATGAGTGCGGATTCAGTCCTGAAACACTTGTCCGTCAGCGTCAGATGACAGGAAGCAAAGGCACGGAAAGCCGCCTGCTTCCGGGCCATGAACCGGACTTCCTTCCAGTCATAAAGAAGGCGGCGGACTGTCCGCTTGGCATTGTAAAGGCTGTCGAAAGATATCGGTCCTGGATACAGCCGCCGTTGGGAGGTACTGCGGAAGTCTATTATGCTGACATCATTTCCGCGGCTGCGGAGATATTCCTGCAGAGCGAATGCCTGCAGGACAGAGCCATAATTCATGGCCGCATGGAATGTAATAATGCCTATTTTCATCGCTGCCTGCTGATTTTCATTGTTGGATGTTGATTTTCATCGCACCTTTGTCTTTTACTGATGGCCTTCCTTGTGTCCTCCCTTGTTATGCTTCAGGCGCCGGCGCAGCATCCGGTCAAAGACCAGGGGATAATATACCGACGGACCGAATATCTTCTCCAGACTGCGGAACAGCCTTATCCTTATGCTCCTGTGCCTCGGAGAGCGCAGCTGGTCATTGCCCGCCTCCGCTTCGCCTACCGGCCTTGGGACAAGGGTCATCATGCAGGCCAGTCTTCCGGCCATCCTCTTTCCTTTGTCAGTCACCGGAAGAATCAGGGAAACACCGTGACCGGGCGCCGCCACACCTTTGTCCAGCCCCCAGAAATCCCCTATGGTCATATCCGACACCCTCCTCATTCCTGCATAAGGACATCTGTAGCAAGAGTCCCGGTAAGTGAAGCCGTCCATGAAAAGATTGTAATACAGGTCCTCCGTCCTGAGTCCTGACAAAGGCTTGTGGGTATATAAGACTTTGCCGTCTTGCCCCTTTACGGTCATCCGAAATTCATCCCCGTCACGGAATGTCACCGACGATACTGAAGACGGGCTGATTTTCAAATTCTTCCGGAGATATTCAAGAAAAAACGACTCTGACGGAACCCCATGACACACAAGGTCTGCAATCATAAGATTTTCCGGCTCATCCGGGAAAATTCTGCGCACGGCGGCGGCCTGACAAGGCATTCCTGTAAAAAGTACTGGCTTGCCGCACCTGACATCATCCCTGAGTTGAAACAGAATCCCCGCAATGCTGCTGTGGATATACTTGGAGCCTTTCAACCGCCACAGGTCATCCTCACTGTCTACTCTGATATGACGGACACTGAAACTGCCGGTTCCGTCAGAGCCGGCAGTGCTGCCGTAGACGACACCTCCGTCAGAGAGGACAAGCCGGGAAAGCACGGATGCCGCACCTCCGGATGCACTCGAGAGATATTCCGCATTGTCATTGGCCCATGCCGCGAAAGCGGTCCGGGGGACAGCAGACTGTACGGACGGGGAAAACACAGCAGAACCGGAAGACGCAGCAGAACCGGAAGACACAGCAGAACCGGCAGACGCAGCAGACGGACAGGCGCGGACGCAGGCCCCGCAGTCAATGCACACGGAAGCATCTATATGCGGATACAGATGCCCCAGAGCTCCGGGCCGCATTGCGATGCAGGCCTTCGGACATACGAAAGCGCAGAGGGCACAGCCGGTACAGTCATTATGAGGACAGATACTCTTCATCTGCTCTTGGAGATATTATTCATTTTCATACACGCACGACAGACATTCATCGCCTCGGCCGGAGCCTGCGCAGCCAGTCGGCAATCATTTTCCCTGTAGAGTCCCGCTCGGACCTGTCAAGGCCGGCAAACCACACCGAGGCCGCCACGCAGACGACGGACACGGCACACAAGGCAAGGAAAGTCCACACATTGTCCTCATGGAACATCAGCAGCCTCAGCGCAAGAGGCACCGGCAGGGACAGCACGAGAACGGCAGCCGTCCTCAGGAGCACCTTCCGGACATAATTCCGCAGAGAAAAGCCTATCTGATGCCTTGCAAACAGGAAGCGGGCTGCACCTGACAGGGCGGAGAAACAAATCATCACCCAGTACACCGTCTCCGGAGCCATTTCGGAACGGAACAGAAAATATGAGACCGGGAGAGTCATCATGACGAGAAGACTCACTGTCACCTGATAATTCCGTATTCTTCCGGTTGCGGCAAGAGAAGTCATCAGCGGGCTTCCGGAAAGGCTGCAAACAAGGGCATCGCACATTATCAGGATGATGAATATGTCCGCATACTCCGGCACTTCCTTAAGCCAGACATCAAGAATAAACCTCACATTCAGCAGAAGAGGCAGGGCAATGAGATACAGCAGAAGGAAAGAAAACTTGAGCCCGCGCAGGGCAAGACGCTCCATCTCCTTCACTTCTCCGGCAGCATAGTTCTTGGTAATCTGCGGATTGAACGCCACCTGAAAATTATTCACGAAGCTGTTCACAGAATAGGACACTTGGGCGGCAATGCCTCTTGCAGCATTGACAGCAGTACCGAAAAAGAGATTGAGAAGAATATTGACACCCTGGTCTTTCATTATCCAGGCCAGGCTGCCGAGCACATTCCATCCCGCAAAAGAAGACATCTCCCTGTACAGGGCAAGATCACGCACTGGAGCGGACCGGCATTCAGAATATCGGTTCCGGCACCACAGCTGATAAAATACTCTCACCCCCACCTGCACAAGAAGCATGAGCAGACCGTAGAGCACGAGCTTGTCATACGGGAGCACCTTCAGAAGAAACACCAGAAGCAGCTTTGCCATCACTTCCGCAATGCTGACATAGGCATATATGCTCATTTTCTCATGGGCAATGATGGCGGCATTGTACGGGACCTGGAGGACATTGACAAAAAATGTGATTACGGAAAAATGAAAGACCAACCTCGCCGCAGACATCCTTTCCGGGTCAATCACAAGCTTTTCATTCAGAAACCACAGACCCAGGGTCTCGGCAAGGATCACTATCACGACACCGAGCACCAGATGTATCCTGAGGGCAGCTGAAAAGACTGTTCTCAGCCTTGCTGCATCACCCCGTCCCAGTTCATAAGTAAGATAGCGCTGCGTCGCCGAAGCCATGCTGTTGCTCAGGAAGGCAAACATCGCCACCACTCCCCCGACGACATTGTAGATGCCGTAGTCATTGACACCGAGCACATCAAGAACAATCCTGGAGGTGTACAGCGTCACCCCCAGGATGAGAATCATTCTTACATACAGAAAAACTGTATTTCTCGCAACTCTCCTGTTGTCTGTAATCTTTGGCCCGGACATGATGCAAAGATACACAAATTGTCACAGAAACCCTCTGTGCCGGAAACCTTATGCCATGGAGCCGCTCACTATGTCAAGCAGTTCATCCGTGATGGACTGCTGGCGCTGCCTGTTGTACTGCCGGGTCAGGTCCTGCAGAAGCTGGTTGCCGTTGTCAGTGGCCTCCTGCATAGCGACCATTCTTGAGGCATGTTCCGCCGCACTCGCATCCAGAAGCATTGTATATATCTTCAGGACAAGGACTTTCGGCAGCAGGGCCCGCAATACGGTCTCGGCGTCCGGCTCAATTATATAGTCCATACCGCTGTTTTCTGAATCAGGCTGCCGTAAGCCCTTATCTTGTCTGGAGACAGAAGTCCCGACATCCCGGGAAGATGCCGCAGAAAAAGGGAGATAGGTCTCCCTGACCGGCTCTTGGGAAGAGGAAGACTTGTAATGGCTGTAGACGAGTGCCACCTCATCCACTTCCTTCCGGAGGAATTTGTCAGTGAGGCTTTCCGCAAAAGCTTTCACATCGCCGAAGACATGCTTGTCGGCAAGAGAGTTGAAATCCCCCCTGGAAGCAAAGCCGGCCCTGGAAGAGGCCTCCGCCATCTTGCGCCCGACCGGAAAGACAAGGATGTCATCTCGGGAAAGCCCCGAAGCAAGGTAGCCTTCTGCTGTCTCATTGAAAAGCCGTATGACATTGGCGTTGAATGCACCGCACAGGGAGCTGTTGGACGCCACGGCCACTATCGCGACTTTCCTGACCTGTCGCGAAGCCACGAATTCTTCACAGGACGGCGCCGACTCATCCGAGAGAAGACGATAAAGGATGCCGTGCATCTGGCTTTCATACGGAATCATGTTTGCCATGGCATCCTGTGCCTTGTGCAGCTTGGCAGATGCCACCATCTTCATCGCCGAAGTGATCTTCAGTGTCCCGTTGACCGTATTTATCCTACCCTTTATTTCTTTCAGTGTTGCCATATGGCATCTTGCGGTATTGTGCAGAAACGAGTTCTGCGGTCTCAATGATTATTTTCTCTATGCCGGCGTCTATCTTTCCGGCGGCCAGCGGCTCCAGCACATCCTTTTCATGAGAGCCGCGCATCCTCTCCAGAAACGCGGACTGGAAGTCACGCACTTTGTCAAGCGGCACATCTTTCATGAGAGCGTGCGTTCCGCAATACAGAATGGCGACCTGTTCTCCGACAGGCATCGGAGAATACTGCGGCTGGATGAGCAGCTCGCTGTTCTTTCTTCCCTTGTCAAGAGCCATGGCCGTCACGGGATCCATGTCACTGCTGAACTTGGAGAAAGACTCCAGCTCCCTGTACTGGGCCTGGTCAATCTTCAGGGTGCCGGCAACCTTCTTCATGCTCCTGACCTGCGCGCTTCCTCCCACACGGGACACGGAGATGCCGACATTTATTGCCGGGCGGACCCCCCTGTTGAAAAGGTCTGTCTCCAGAAATATCTGCCCGTCGGTTATGGAAATCACATTGGTCGGAATGTAGGCGGACACATCCCCGGCCTGGGTCTCTATTATAGGCAGGGCCGTAAGTGAACCCCCGCATCTGACCTTGCCCCGCAGACTCTCGGGAAGGTCATTCATCTGTTCGGCCACTTCTTGCTGACCAATGATTTTCGCCGCCCTTTCAAGAAGTCTGGAATGAAGATAGAAGATATCTCCCGGATATGCCTCACGGCCTGACGGACGGCGCAGGATGAGAGACACCTCACGATAGGCCACGGCCTGCTTGGAAAGGTCATCGTACACCACAAGCGCATGACGCCCGGTATCCCTGAAATACTCACCTATGGCAGCTCCGGCAAATGGGGCGTAATACTGCAGTGCCGCCGGATCCGCAGCTGTCGCCGCCACCACAACGGTATAGTCCATGGCGCCTTTCTGCCTGAGAGTATTGACTATATTGGCGACTGTAGAAGCCTTCTGGCCCACAGCCACATAGATACAGTAGACCGGATTGCCGGCGAGATATCCCGCCCTCTGGTGGATGATGGTGTCTATCGCGATTGCCGTCTTTCCGGTCTGACGGTCCCCGATGATGAGTTCCCTCTGCCCGCGGCCGATCGGAATCATGGCGTCGATTGCCTTCAGTCCTGTCTGCAGCGGTTCAGTCACCGGCTGACGGAAAATCACGCCCGGGGCTTTCCTGTCCAGAGGCATCTCGGTCAGTTCCCCCTCTATCGGGCCACGGCCGTCAAGAGGGACACCAAGAGGGTCAACGACCCTGCCGAGCATGCTCTCCCCGACATCTATGGACGCAATATGCCTTGTCCGTCTGACTGTCATGCCCTCCTTGATCTGGTCAGTGGGCCCGAGCAGCACGGCGCCGACATTGTCTTCCTCAAGATTCATGACCACGGCCCTTATGCCGTTGTCGAACTCGAGCAACTCTCCGGCTTCAGCATTTATAAGCCCGAAAATCCTTACCACGCCGTCGCTGACCTGAAGGACTTCGCCGACTTCCTCATATTTGAATTCCGCCCTGATATCCTTGAGCTGCTTCAGCAGCACATCAGATATTTCGCTTGCTTTTATATTTTGAGCCATAATCTCTTATACTATTCTTCTGTTCTTTTCGACAAACTGCCGGCGCACTGCCCGCAGCTGAGACGCCACGCTGGCGTCAAGCCTCTCCCAGCCCATGTCCAGGACAAAGCCTCCTATTATGGACGGATCCACTTTTGTCTCCAGCTCCAGCGACCCTCCTGTCTCATCATGCACGATATCAGTCAGACGGCGCTGAAGCTGTTCAGACGGAACGGCCACCACAAGCCTGCCGAAGCTGATATTGTTCGCCTTTCTGTAAAGATCCATGAATATCAGGAGCATGAGACGGACATACATTATGCGCCTGTTCTTCATCACGAGATTCAGGAAACGCAAGAGCTCCGGAGCCGCCTCCTTCTCTCCTCCGAGGGCAGTGACGAATACCCTGAGCTTATACCGGTCGGATGTGGCCTTCGGATGCCGCACGAGCAGCCTCAGGGCTTCAAGCGAAGAAAAACATCCTTCCAGATGCTTGGCCTGCTCATAGACCTTCTTTCCGTTTCCGGTCTCAGTGACATATTTCAGCAGAGCCTGCGCATACCTTTCTGATATGATACCTACATTCATGCCATCTGTTTCTAACTAAAACCTGCTCTTTCTGTCCTGCAGCATCAGTTTCCCCGCTTTGAGGAAGACACCTCATCGAGCATCTTGTTCACAAGGTCCATCTGCGCCTTGTCGGTGGACAGGTTCTGTCTGATGACCTTCTCCGCCACCTTGACGGAAAGCAGAGCCACCTGACTGCGAATTTCCCTCAGGGCACTCTCCTTTTCCGCCTCAATCCGCACCCTTGCTTCCTCAAGGATTTTCCTGGCCTCATCCTGAGCCTGCTCCTTCGCCTTGCTGACAATATTGTCCCTCGCCTGCGCGGCCTCCCTGAGTATCCGGTTCTGCTCTTCCCGCGCCTGCGCTATCATCCGGGCCTGCTCCTGAGTCATCCTGGAGAGCTTCTCATCGGCCTCCCTTGCAAGACGCAGGGAATTGTCGATGTAGTCGCGCCGCTTCTCAAGCATCTTCGTGATGACAGGAAAACCGTATCTGGCAAGTATCACGAAGACAATCGCGAAGATGATGACCATCCAGAACAGCAGACCGCTGTCCGGCAACAACAGAGACATGGCTTATTTCATCAGAAGCACCAGCATGCAGACAATCACGGCAAACAGGGCCACGCCCTCTATCAGAGCCGCGATAATGAGCATACTCGTACGGATATTGCCTGCCATCTCCGGCTGGCGGGCAATGCCTTCCATGGCCGAAGAGCCGATTTTTCCGATTCCGATTCCCGCACCTATGGCGGCTATGCCTGCACCTATTGCAGCACCGAGTTTTCCGATTGAAGCTCCGGCCAATGCCTGGAGCACTACTGTAGAAAGTATCATGATATCCAAATTTAAATTGTTTTTAATTTACATTATCAGTTCAAGCCTTGTCTTTCTCCGGACGCTGACGGGACAGGCCGATGAACACTGCCGAAAGCATCGTGAACACATAGGCCTGGATGAAAGCCACAAGGAGTTCAAGGCAATCCATGAAAATCCCGAAGAACACCGACACCACGGTCATGGCCCCGCCTATTGCAGCCCCGAGCTTCGCCGTGATGAATATTATCACGACCACGCACAGGATAAGACAATGTCCCGCCATGATGTTGGCAAAGAGTCGGAGCATCAGGGCAAAGGGCTTCGTGAACATTCCGAACACCTCTATCACGACCATTATCGGCTTCAGCCACACTGGCACTTCCGGACAGAAAATGTCTTTCCAATAATACTTGTTTGTCGTGAGATTCGTCAGGAGGAAGGTGACAAAAGCCAGGGCAAATGTAATGGTTATGTTACCTGTGATATTGGCTCCTCCCGGGAAAAACGGGACAATTCCCATGAGATTGTTGATGAGGATGAAAAAGAACACCGTCAGCAGATACGGGGCGAATTTCGCATAACCCGGCCCGACTGCATCCTTTATCACATCATCATTTATCATCGCGATGACCGGCTCAAGAAGGGCAGCCACCCCGCGCGGAGCCTCCCTGAGCACATCGTGCTTCCTGTACCACCTTGAGCAGCACAGTATCAGAGTCACGAGAATCACGCTGCTTATCATCAGCGCCAGCACATTCTTGGTGACAGATATGTCCAGCGGTCGCACCTCATTTCCGGAAGCGTCAATCTCGACAATCTTGCCCTCATATTTTCCTGACCGGGAAATGAAAAGTCCCTCATGGACAGCCCCGTCTTCAAGTCTGGAGGAAAGGAAGCAATGCCAGCCGGTACTGCTCCTTACAATGACCGGAAGCGGGATTGTCAGGCTCTTGTCCCCTATGTCAGTGATATGCCATTCATAAGAATCACCTATGTGCCCGAAGATGATGCCCTGCACATCGATATCGGAATCCGCAGCATCCGGCGATGCGGACACATGGACAGAATCCGCTCCGGCAGGCAGTCCGGACCCGTTCCCCGCAAAGGCTGCCGCCGCAGTGACGAGCATCATGACCAGCACTGATATATGTTTCAAGAAATATTTCATTACAACATCTCCCGATTCATCTCTTCTCAGCCGTCGTTCAGACTTCAACGCAGGCTGTTACCTTGTTGTCACATACCTCCACAAAACCGGAGCGGACATGCATTGAGGACGATTTGTCACCCGAAGAATAGATGATGTCCCCTTCCCCGAGGGCAGCAATCAGCGGAGCATGCCCCGAAAGAACAGTAAAGCGCCCGTCAAGCCCGGGGAAAGACACCTCCCCGACCATCAGACCGGTAAGGGACTTCTCCGGAGAAGTTATGTTGAGATATATGTCAGCCGTCCTCATAAACCGCTACTATTTTACAGCGGCAAGGATAGCCTCGCCTTTCTTTATAGCATCCTCTATGGTGCCGACATTGAGGAAAGCCTGCTCCGGCAGATAGTCCGTCTCCCCGTCCAGAATCATGTTGAAACCCTTGATTGTATCCTCTATCGAGACCATGACTCCCGGCACCCCGGTGAACTGCTCGGCAACGGAGAAAGGCTGCGAAAGGAACCTCTGCACACGGCGGGCCCTGTTCACTGTCAATTTGTCCTCTTCTGACAATTCGTCCATGCCGAGGATGGATATGATGTCCTGCAGCTCCTTGTTCTTCTGCAGAATCTGCTTGACTCTCTGGGCGGTCTCATAATGCTCCCGGCCCACTATGTTCGGGTCGAGGATACGCGATGTGGACTCCAGAGGATCGACCGCCGGATATATTCCCAGCTCGGTAATCTTCCTGCTGAGTACCGTCGTCGCGTCAAGATGAGAAAAGGTAGTGGCAGGAGCCGGGTCAGTAAGGTCATCGGCAGGCACATAGACAGCCTGTACGGAAGTGATGGACCCGTCCTTGGTAGATGTGATTCTTTCCTGCATGACACCCATTTCAGTGGCAAGGGTCGGCTGATAGCCCACCGCCGACGGCATACGGCCGAGCAGTGCGGACACTTCCGAGCCCGCCTGTGTGAAACGGAATATGTTGTCTATGAAGAAAAGTATGTCCTTCGGGCCGTCCGTCCCCTTGCTGTCACGGAACGACTCCGCGAGAGTAAGCCCCGAAAGAGCCACGGAAGAACGCGCTCCAGGCGGCTCGTTCATCTGCCCGAACACCATGGCCACCTGAGACTTGGGAAGTTCGTTGAAATCCACCTTCGAGAGGTCCCAATGTCCTTCCTCCATGCTCCTGAGAAATTCGTCCCCGTACTTGATGACGCCGGACTCTATCATCTCCCGCAGAAGGTCGTTGCCTTCCCTGGTCCTCTCCCCGACTCCGGCAAACACGGAGAATCCGTTGTGTTTCTTGGCGATATTGTTGATGAGCTCCTTGATGAGGACCGTCTTGCCGACACCAGCACCCCCGAAAAGACCGATTTTGCCACCCTTCAGATATGGCTCAAGCAGGTCTATCACCTTGATGCCCGTGAAGAGAACTTCCTGTGAAGTCTTCAGGTCCTCGAATTTCGGAGGGTCCCGGTGAATAGGGAAAGCACCCTTGCGGTCAAGCTCCTTCATGCCGTCCACTGCATCGCCTGTCACATTCATCACCCTGCCCCTGATCTGGGCCCCAACGGGCATCGTAATCGGGGCTCCGGTATTGACCACCTCCATACCCCTCTGCAGGCCGTCGGTACTGTCCATTGCGACCGTACGCACCGTATCTTCTCCTATATGCTGCTGGACTTCCACCGTGAGTTCCCTTCCGTCCTTTCTCTTTATCAGAAGGGCGTCATGGATACGCGGCAGATTCCTTGCCACATCCTCACCCGAAAGGTCGAACCAAACATCGACCACCGGACCTATTATCTGTGATATCCTTCCTGTTGAATTTGACATCTTCAATATTTTTTGCCGCCGCCCAATATTGAAAAAAGCATGCCAAATCAGAATTGCAGGACAAGAAAAAATTGTCCGGAATTCTGAAAAATTTGTCATTCCGGGTCATCGGCCATTTCATCGCAAAAAGACTCCGGACAAGCACATTCAGGGATATCCCAACATCACTCCAGACCCTGGCTCCGGAGGATTTCATGCATCCGGACGGTGCCGGCATCGGTGTCGCCGGTCTCGTCGCGCAGGCGCATCATCTCCTGCTTCATCTGCCGGATGACTTTTTGATATTCAGGGTCTGAATAGGCGTTGTGGTCCTCGTGGGGGTCCTTCAGAAGGTCGTAGAACTCCCAGGACGGTTCGCTCACATAGTCGGTCGAGCCGGTCATACCGAGACGGTCGCCGTAGATGAACATCAGCTTGTAGCGGTCTGTCCTGACTCCGATGTGCGCCGGCCTTTCCTTGTGCTGCGTCCAGTATCTGTAGTAGATGCTTGTGCGCCAGTCGGCAGGAGTCTCTCCCCGGAGATTGTCCCTGAAGCTGCGGCCCTGTGAGCCGTCAGGCGGCCGGACTCCGGCATAGTCCGCAAGGGTTGCTGCAAAGTCGACATTCAGCACAAGGTCCCCGAGCCTCTGCCCGGCAGGAATCTCGGCGGGATATCTGATGACGAAAGGCATTCTGGCGGCTTCCTCATAGAACATTCTCTTGTCGAAGAAGCCGTGTTCACCGAGGAAATAGCCCTGGTCGGCGACATAGACGACGATTGTATTGTCTGCAATCCCCATCTCGTCAAGGGCAGCCAGCAGGCGTCCGATGTTGTCATCCACCGTCGCGGCACAGCGGAGATAGTCGCGTATCAGCTTCTGGTAGGCAGCCTTGCGGGCGGTCGTGCGGCTCATGCCTTCAGTACTGAACGGAAGTTCCGGATAGCGGCACCACCATTTGTCCGGGTCGGCAGAAGCCGCCATCCACCTTCTGGCTATCTCTTCTATTGTCTGCCCCTCGAATGTCCTGCCGTTGGTCTGCGGGCCCCAGTCGTAGAAATTCTCCGGCTCCGGGAAAGTGACGCCGTCATACAGATGCCGCATCCTCTCGGGAAAATCGTACGGCTCATGCGTCGCCTTGAAATGGCAGCACATAAGGAACGGCTCGTCCTTCGGCTGGGCCTCCATCCACGCAATCGCCCTGTCCGTCACGAGGTCCGTGGAAAATCCTCGCACACGCTCCCCGAAATCCCGGTCTCCAGGCCACGGGTCCGTGCTGTTGATGAAAGTAGGGTCACGATAGACGCCCTGATCATAGAAGATTGAATACCAGTCAAATCCCTGAGGCTGAGACTTCAGGTGCCATTTCCCGACAAGGGCAGTGTTGTAGCCTGAGTCCTGAAGTACAGTGGCTATCGTCGGAAGAGAGACAGACAAAGTGTCGTCAAGGGTATAGACCCCGTTGGCATGACTGTAGCGCCCTGCACCTGAGCCGCACCATGTCCCGCAGCGGCAAATGCAGCCGGACCGGCCATAAGCGGGAGCATTCCGGAAAGTATCAGCTTATTTCTTATAATATGTGTTTTCAACAGATATCTTTTATAATTTTAATATCGCACCGGCAGTATCAGGAGATTTTTGTCGGCGTGGCCGCCCGTGGCCTCGTGAACGGGAGGGGCCCGCGAAGCGGGAGGGATTTACCGACAAAAAATTCTGATACTGCCTGTATGTCAGAAATATATTCTAATAGATCTCCACTTCGTCAATGAAGAACCATGACGGCTGGCCCACTCCGTAGTGCCATGACGGACACATCTTGGTGCCTTCTACGGCTATCCGGACATATCTTGCGGTGACAGGGGTGTCTGACTTGCAGCCGATTTTCTCGAATTTGACCTGAGGGGAATCATCCTCGGCCACCTGAGTCTTGCCGAAGAGAGTGTATTCTTCCCCATCGGAAGATGTCCAGCATGTGATGCTGACAGGGAGCAATATCCACTGGCCGAGCTGATGCAGGAAGTCGGCTCCTATATATGTCATCTCCGTGTCCTTGCCGAGGTCAACGATGAATTCGCCGTCGCATCCTTCCCAGCCTACCCAGCTCTCGACAAAGGTAGAGCCGCCGTATATGCCGTCAGTCAGGCCGGTCTCCCCCACTTTCCTGTACCTTTCGGCCGTAGGTTCAATCACATACTCCACCTTGGCCCCGAGAGCCTTGTTGGTGCGTTCGCCCGGAAGATACCTTTCCCTGTAGAGGCGGCAATAGTCCCCCGGAGTGTTGTTTCTCTCGTTGAGCGTAGGGATTCCGAACATGGCCGTCCTTTCCTCGAAAAGGTCAAGAGCCTTGGAGATGGCAACCGGATCCTTGCAGCCTTCAGCGCGTGCAATTTCCAGCTCTGAATACTGGAGCGGCAGTCTGAGTATCTGAACCCTCTTCAGATATTCCGGACAGTCAGCGACCGCAGCCTCCGCCTTGTCAAAGAGGATATTGTACTGCTTGCGGCAGGCGGCATTCAGCATGCCGTCCTTGTGGCTGACAGGAGAGTCATAAATCCAGAGTCTCTGCCCGGAGGCAAGCAGGGCGCCTTCGCGCATCTTTTCATACTGATAGAGGTATTTGCCGGCAGGCCCGTAATAGCCGTCAAGGAAAGTCGTCATGAGGGAATCAAGGTCTGCATCCACATCCCACATCAGCTTTGCGGCCAGATAAGAGCGCATCTCCGAGAAATCAGTTCCGAGAGTGGAGGCTATCTGAGAGAAATGCATTGTGACATGATGGTCCCTGAAAATCTGCATATTTGGCTGGATGATATGGAAGTTCGGGAACGGGGCCACCATATTGTCAAAATTGATGCCGTAGTCCCACATGTAGATGTTGTCCGATATTTTGGACCATCCTTCAAGCGCCTTCATGAAATACTGGCCGGAAGCATTGTCCGTCAGAGGCACTTCCCTGTCGCAGTCAATGTCGCAGAGCATTATGTTCACATTCGGAAGCGGCTTGACATGCTTCGGAGGATTCATCGTGAAGAGATATGCAAGGGTAGAGAATTCCTTGTCTGGAAAACGCGCCGCAATCTTGTTGAGGAACTCGATGTAAAGCCCTGACACGGCTCCTTCCCTCTCGATGACTTCCATGCAGTCCGGGCACTGGCAGTAAGTGTTGTTCCCGTCATTCTGGCTGACAGATATCATGTTCATGCCGGGATTGGCCTTGAAAATTGAATCTATCTGCACGCAGGCCGCCTCAAGGACTTCAGGATTGGTCAGGCACCACTGGCTCGCCTTGCCCGGACGGTGCTCCCCTCCGATGAAAGAATACCAGTCAGGATGCTCCTTGCCGTATACGGATGCAGGAAGAATGCGGTTGAAAGTGTGTACCCAAAGATTGCCGGCAAATGCTTCATTCGGCTGCTCCAGCCTGAACCACACCTTGTACAGTGGGTCAAGGGCGAGGGAGTAAGACTGTGTCTGGCGGTATCTGAATGTCGGGGTCTCGCTGAACGAGAGGCCGTCCGGCAGGGACAGGCTTTCCGTCGTGTCATAATACAGGGCATCGGCGGCATAGTACCTTACGCCGAACCAGTTTTCAAGAAGAGTGACCACGGCATATGACGAGCCGTTGCCGCCTCCGGAGACGATTTCAGTCCTTCCGTCAGTGACATTGACGCTGAATGCGTCTTCGGTGAGGCCCGACTCCGGCACCACCCCGAGGATGACAACATCACCCTTCTTCGCCTTGCTGTCCAGCGGAAGAATCTCTGCCTCCGCACCGGTCAGGCGTTTCACAAAATCCTGCAGCAGAAAAGCCGCGTCCTGCTCCGCCTGCGTGTCGGCAGCAAGAATACGCCCTGAAGCTTTTCCGTTCCTGACGATAAATGTGCCCGCCGATGCCTGATAAGACGCCAGGCAAAACAGGGCCAAAGTCACAATGAGTACAATCTTTTTCATCTCTGAACAAATGGTTTGTTTATGATAAATTGATTTAATGATTAATATTTTCTACGGTTATGTCGTGCATTTGTTTTTTCTGCTTCCAAATTTAGGAAAAATTATCCCTCGGGACAAAAAAGCCGGCCCTGAGTTTTCCACAGGGCCGGCTTCGGAATCATTCAATGTCTGAAAAACTTCCTGAAAGGCTGTTTTTCTTATTCAGCGGATGCGTTAGGGTTGGAGAAGTCGATTACTTCTCCCGTCCATGTAGGAGCCTGGGCGCATACAAGATCCCTTCCGTTGGATGTTGCGTCATAGTATACACTGCCTTCTCCTTCGTTGAGTTTCCAATAGCCGATAAGGTTCTCGGAAGTGGCAGGGACTTCACGGTTCATGGCATCCTTGATGGCATTTGCCGTAAGGGCCGTATTCCAGAAGCGTACCTGAGCCATCTTGCAGTTGGCACGGAAATACGAGCCTGAAGAGCAGAGCTGGAGATTATTGATGATATAATCCGTAGACGAGAGGTCCATAGATGCATCTTCCTGACCGTTGATGTACATTATGCACTTTCCGTTGCCGCATACGAATGCAACATGATACCATGTTTCAGGTTCAAATGCGGAATTGCTGTTGAACTGCGAGCCGTATGTCTTGACCTGAAGCTTGTCATAATCGACATTTGCATCTCCGAAGCGGATATAAATCTCCGTTCCCTTTGACACAGGGGCATTGAAAATAGCCTGATTGTTTATAGGGAATGCGCTCATCCACACCCATGCTTCCAAAGTCCAGGCATTGGTCTCCACACCCCAGTCTGCGGCATCTTCGGATTTAGCCGGCAATGTTCCCGAATTCATTGTAGGAACAGTCTGATGCAGAGGTGCCGTGATAAGATAAATGAGCCTTCCCGATGCCTCCAATATCTGCACAGGAGAATCAGATCCGGCAACCTTTATCGGCAGGCAATATGCAAGGCCGTCACCGGAAGGAATCTCATTGATTGTGATTTCCACATCACCCGAAGAAATACTTCCCGCCGGAATGACAACCTCCGCAGGGAATTCCACATATTCTTCAGGGAGAGTCACATAGTTTGTCCCGTTTTTGGAATTGTACTCCTCCGTAAATTCAGGAGCAAGAGCCAAGGTTGCATGAACGTCAACATCAAGAGGCTGAGCCAGTCTGAGATGAATAGTCGTCGTAGTAACGCCGTTAACGGTGATGTTCACGACCTGCTGAGTGAATCTGTCTGAAGGAGCAGCCTCGTTGATGAAGAGGCCGTTCTCAATGACATCATACTTTGTATTGCATCCGGCCGCAAGCACGACGGCAAGAGCAAGAGAGAATATTCTGAAAATATATTTCATCTGTATGATTTTTTAATGTTACTCACCGGCTTCTTCGCCTCCTTCAGCAGGCATTTCCCAAGGGTATACATAGCTGTGGAGAGTCTTCATAGCCTGTCTGTAAAAATTATAGTTGGTATCGAAAACGACCCTGAACGCGCCTATGCCTCCGATAGGTGACTCGACTCCAGGATAATAGTACTGGGCAAACCCGTTCAGCTGGAATGTGTACTCACCCTCTCTTGTCCTGTATGTAGGACCTCCGGTCGAACCGTAGGACTCGAAGTTGGAAGTAAGGATGGTCTTTCCCACCACTGCCTCTGGTGAAAGTACGCCGTTATAGTTATTTATAAGGGAGTTCAAACGATAGTCTGTCGAACTGGTGGACCCGTCCCCATATGCCTGGATTATGAAATAGTCAAGGATGAGTCCGTCAGAAGGATTGAGTATATCAGGCTCTCCGTCCACGCAGAGCATCATCTCCGACCCTGACGCAGGACCGTATTCCTTTGACATTTCATCCAGGAAAAAGCTAAGCCGGTCCGGATAGGAAGAAATATTTCCCGGTGATCCGTAATTAGGCTCAAGGTCAAGGTCAAAGCCGTCCCAGCCGTATTTGGCTATGGTATCCATGATGGAGCGGGCATATTTCCTGATGGCGGCCTCGCCGTTGTCAGCATTATCCCATCCCCAGAATGCGTTTACGGCTTCCTGCTCTGAAGAATATCCGTTCTCCGACCAGTTCTGACGTACTTCCGAAGGAGTGGTCTGGTCTCCGATGTTGGCGACGATGAAACAGAGGAGACATTTTGTTCCCTTGATTTCCTTTACTTTGCGGAGATCCTCATGTTTCTCTGGAGTAAGGTTGTTCCAGTTGCCCCAGATGGAGATGAAGTCCACTGAATCCGGCAGACCCATGAGCTGGTTGGACATGTTGCTGCCGACCCCTGACCAGTCACTGAACCATGCGAATGTCACGGAACGGTTAGGGATACCGTTCTCATCGACCGTACGGCTTGCCTTCCATTCACGGAGGGCGGCATAGTACTCGTCACTGCGGGAAGATTCCTGAAGACCACCCGGTTCGTAGTTATTCGCCTCGGGTGTCACCCAGTCACTGCAGGCTGAAAAGGCAAACAGAGCCGTCAGACCTGCCAAGCCCATATAAATTATTCTTTTCATTTGCATCTTGTCAATTCAGATTAATACTTTTTCTCGCCATTTTTCAAAGCCCACCAGAGCTCTGTTCCGTCCTCGTCTCCTCCTTCAAGCTTGGCAGCTGCAGCTTCGACATTTGCCGCATTGCGCTCATACTCGCTCTGGGAGAATCTCAGGCGCCTCTGCTGGCGCTCTCCGTCTATCTGCGGCTGAGACAGATTGTTGCGCGGAGCAAAGAGATAAGGATAGCCTGTACGGCGGAAGTCACTCCAGCCCTCAAGGCTTGACGGGAAGCCCGCAATCCATTTCTGAGTGATGATTTTCTCAAGCTTCTGTTCGTCAGAGGCTCCCTCATCCCAGGCGATGGTCACTTTGGACTTGTTGGTCACATTGTTTTCTCCGACCAGAGGATCAGTATGGTTGCCAGGTGTAAGTGTATTGTTCGCAATATATGCATCGGCTCCCTCAACGCCCCATTCAGCGAATGAGAGTCGGATGCCCTGCTCGTAGAACTGCTGTGCTGTACCGCCCATGTTCCAGCCTTTGAGAGCCCCTTCGGCACGAAGGAAAGCGGCCTCGGCAGCGAACATTATCGGCATAGGAGTAGTCCTGTCAAGACTTTCATAAATAAGGCCGGAATAATACCTGTAATCAGACGGGATACAGCCCTGAATGCCGGAGCGGACTCCGATATATTCCTCAGGAGCATCTTCCGAAGCCGTATATGTCGTGAAGTATTTGGCACGGCGAGGATCCTGATAGCCGTTCATATATGCGACTATACATGCGTTTGCCTTGACCTCGTATGAGCCCCAGCCTGCAGATACCTGATAATATCCGTTAGGATAGCGTCCGTTGAGATTGTCATATGCGCTGTCATCAATCGACTCCATGACGCCGGCAGCGACAGCCTCTTCTGCCTTCTGCTGGGCATAGACAGGGTCAACGCTGCTTATTCGCATGGCCATGCGGAGCTTGAGGGTATTGGCAAATTTCACCCACTTGCTGTTGTCTCCGCCATAAACACGGTCAACGGAAGAAAGAGGAGTAGAGCCGGACACAGCAGCTGCCTGAATTTCGGCAATAGCGGCATCCAGGTCATCGAACATGGCATGCCATGCAGTCTGCTCGTCGTCATATGCCACATAGAAATCTCCGTTGGCTACGGAAGTATAAGGAAGCGGTCCCTGAAGGGATGCCACCATGGACATCACATACACTCTGAGAAGCTGCGCCATCTGGAAATAATAGCCTTCTCCATCGGTCTGGCGCTGTACAGAGAACCATCCCGGATAAAGGCCTTTTCCGCCTTCAGCCGTAAAGTACCAGTCGACAGTCCACTTGTTCCAATCGTCATCGATATTCATCGTAGAATAGAGAGTACCGCGGCTCCATGAGTTCGGAGCTGTGACATAGCCGCCGAAACAAGCCCAGAAGGTATTGTTCCTCTGGCAAGGGTTTTCCTCCGGAGAGGCAAGACAATCCAGCATTGCCGGGAAGAAGCTTGTCACAGGGAGCGCCTCCGGCTCATACGGATTAGTGTTGTATTCTTCGAAATTCTTTGTGCAGCCGCCTGCGATGACACCGGCGGAGACAAGCAGAAGAATATTTCTATATATTTTGTTCATATTGCACTAGAATTGAAGTTTGACGTTAAATCCGAGATTGCGTGTGCTCGGGAGCATGAATGTATCGAATCCCTGATAGTAGCTTGAAGTGACTTCCGCCGAAATTTCAGGATCGAACGGAGCCTTGCAGTAAATCATCCAGAGGTTCTTTCCCACGAAGCCAACTGTCAGCCTGACTTTGTCCTTGAACCACTTTGACGGAAGTGTATAGTTCACGCTGAGTTCCTGCAGACGGACATTGGTGGCATCATATGTATAGTATGCGGCATTTCCGGAAATCTTGGTATAGTATTCCTGGGCAGGGATGATTCCCTGGTTAATCTGTATGCCGCCGGCATCCCTTGCGTCAGCAGAACGCTGCGAAACACCATAGAAATCAAGATACGACTCTGTGGCACTCATCACGATACCACCTATACGGGCGGCAAATGTAATGCCCACGTCAAGTCCCTTGTACCCGAAGTGCGTGTTCCATCCCATATTGAACTTCGGAAGAATTGATCCGAGATAGAAATCATCGACTTCTGTCACAGAAAGTCCTGCAGCCGGGTCATAATATACATTGCCGTTGTAATCCCTTGTAAGAAGATGGCTGGCATATACATCACCCATGGAACCTCCTTCCTTGAGTATCACGCGTGCATCCAGTCCTCCGAATGTACCCTTCTGGATTTCATTGGACATCTGAATCATTTCTCCTGTAAGAGGGTTGCGCACCTCATCGATGAGGGAAATAATCTTGTTCTGGTTCCATGTCATGGTATAATTGGTGGAGAATGCGAAATCACCCCACTGGTTCTCATACCCTACGGCAAGCTCGATACCCTGGTTCATGATGTTTCCGCTCTGGACCGGAGTGCTGACATATCCTGATGAAGCAGGAAGCGGAGCATCGAATGTCTGGTTGAAAGTATTGGAACGGTAGTATGTAACATCAAGGTTGATGGAGTTCAGGAACTTGGCATTGAGACCGAATTCCCATGACTTTGTGCGTTCCGGCTTGAGGGCAGTGTTCGGATACTTGGCTGTGGAAGACCAGCTGTTTGACTCTCCGTCATATTTATAGAAAACCTTTGTCATATAACGGTCGTACGCATTACCGACTTCCGTATATGACCCTCTGACCTTCAGGAATGAGAGCCACTTCGGAGCATCGAACATATTGGAGATGACAGCCGAGAGACCTACAGAAGGATAGAAAAAGCCCGGATAATCAGAGAATGCCAGCTTGGAATCCCAGTCATAACGGCCTGTGGTCGTAAGGTAAAGCATTGACTTCCATCCTATTTCCACGCTATAGTACACAGCCTGCATCTGGTCGTGATATCCTGCCTGGTCCGGCTTGTATTTGGTTGTCCTGTCCAGATTGTGGATTGCGAAGAAGTTAGGCATGTCCGCAGCCAACTGCCCGTTGTACCCCATGCGCTCATAGACATTGTCATTGATTGAAGCTCCGACATTGGCATTGATTGACCAGTCTGTCCAAGTCTTGTGGATAGTGGCAAGCACATCTGCATAAGTACTGTTGGCCGTAGTCCAGATATCCCTGTAGGAGCCGGCAGGACCGGCCCAGAGATTATCCGTGGAAGCATAGAGCTTATAAGTAAGCCTGTTGGTATAGTTGTCAAGCTTCACACGGCCGGAAATGTCAAGCCAGTCGGTTACATTCCATGTGAGGGATGCGCCCAGCATGTAACGCTTCTTGTCATTCTCGCGGAGCTCGCGGTTCTGCACCCAGTAAGGGTTCTGCATACCGATGTTGTTGTTTCCGTAAGGCCAGTAGTTGACATTGTATCCGAGGGCAGCATCATAGCGCTCGTACATCTGCACATCCTCGAAGCTTTCACCCCTCGGGAACAGATAAAGGCCAGGGAGCGGGTTGTAATAGATACCCTGCGACACGAGGTTGCGGTCATTCTGCTTCACGAAGCTGGCCGAAAGGTCAAGGGTAAGCTTGTCCTTGGCAAACTTGGTCGTGTTGCGTCCAGTGAAGTTGTAGCGGTTGTAGGCGCTGTTAGGAAGGATTCCTGTGGAGTTGGTGGAAGAAACGGACAGATAAGTCTGGTTCTTGTCATTGCCGGTGGAAAGGGATGCGGAAGAAATTATGTTCGCCCCAGTCTTGAAATAGTTGCGGGCATTGAAATCAGAATTGACCTCCGGTCCCCAGCTTGATATGCTTCCTGCCACATTGCCGTATTTGCTCTGCATGCGCGGAGTCATATAGGCATTTGAGAATGTGGTGCTGTTCGACACGGTCACCGTCGTCTTGCCGGCTTCTCCTTTCTTGGTGGTGATGAGGACGACACCGGCGGCTGCGGCATTACCGTAAAGGGCGGCAGCAGAAGGACCGGTAAGCATGGTGATTGACTCGATGTCCTCAGGGTTGATGTCGGCGACACCGTCGGAACCAGGCTGGTCTGACATGTTTGAGGCATTTCCGCTGTTGCTCAGGTTGAACATCGGGATACCGTCAATCACATACAATGCAGTGTTGGAAGAAGTGAGGGACTTCACACCACGCATCACGACGCGGGATGCACCTCCCGGGCCGTTCGCGCCTGCGTTGATGGTGACACCGGCCACCTTGCCGACCATGGAGTTCACGAAGTTGGCGTCCTTCACGGCCGTGAGTTCATCGGAATTCACCTGCTGGACATTGTAGGACAGCGCCTTCTCTTCGCGCTTGATACCGAGGGCAGTGACCACTACCTCATCGAGGAATTCCGTGGACACGGACAGATTGAAATTCTGTGTAGCCTGTCCGGTGTAAGGGATTTCCTGGGTCTCGTATCCGAGGATGGATACTACGATGACATCCCCAGGGTTAAGTCCGCTCAGGGTGTACTCGCCGTCGAATCCGGTGGTGACACCGCCCTGGCTGTCCTTGATCATTACGGCTGCGCCGATGACTGGACCCTGATCATCTGTAACGATTCCGCTGACGGTGCCCCCCCCGTCTTGGGCGAAGGCCTCAGAAGGCGTCAGCATATTCAGTGCGGTAAAGGCAAGGAGAGCCATGCAGCAACTGAACAATGAAGACTTCATTGTTTTTAACATAAACAGAATTTTTGGTTATTAATTGTAATTATGTAATCCACAAAATTAACCAAAATTTGTTTATAACAAATCTATTTCCAGCAAATTTTCCCGAATCCCCGCAGCGGAGCCCTTATTCTATGATATTTTCAGGGAGAATATGAATTCCAGCCCGCCCTCCTTACGGTTGACGGCACGGATATCTCCGCCATGGAAGGCCACGGCATTGCGGACGATGGACAGGCCGAGACCGGAGCCGCCGGCATCCCTGGTCCTGCCTTCGGATATCCTGTAGAAGCGCTCGAATATGCGGGACAGGTGCTCCTCGCTGACACCCTTGCCGGTGTCGTAATATGTGAAATGGAGATGACCGTCGCTGCGGGCGTAGCACTCGAAATGGATACGGACACCGTCTCCGCCGTATTTCATGCTGTTTTCGATGAGATTCCTGAATATGGAATATATGAGGGTGGCATTGCCGATGATGACAAGGTCGTCTCCGAGCATGTTCTCCACCGTTATTTTCTTGCTGTCCAGGACTTCCCTGAACTCCTCGATGATTTCATCAGTGACCTGCCTGATGTTGACCTTCTCTTTCTGGAGCTGCTCCGGGGCCTCCTCGATTTTCGTAATCAGGGCGATGTCCCTTATCAGGTCCGAGAGCCGGAGGGTCTGCACATAGGCCCTGTCTATGAATACCTGCTTACGCTCGTCAGACACGTCGGGGCATGAAATGAGGGTCTCGAGATACCCGCGGATGCTGCTGACAGGAGTGCGGAGCTCATGCGCGATGTTGTTGGTCATCTGCTGCTTCATCGTCTTGTTTTTCTCGGATTCGGTGACATCATTGATGGTGACTTCAAATCCGTTGTCCGGATAGATGAGCATCTGGATGTCATAGTTCCTCCCTCCCCTGGAGAGCTTGAAGCGGAACACGGGGAGATAATCGGTCTTGACCGGAGTATTATGTTCAAGGAATTCAGCAAGAGGAGCGAAGACCGCACTCTTCCAGATGTCGTTTATGTCAGGAGTCGGCCTGTCGAGCAATGTATTGACGAACTGGACGAAACGGTAGTTGGCATACTGCTTCTCCCTCCGGGGGGAAAAGATGGCTATGCCTCCTTCATAATAATGTATATGCAGCAGCAGGCGCTCTTTTTCCAGGGCTATCATCCTGTTGCTCTGCTCAAGCCTCCGGTAGCTTTCAAGCATCTTGTCCCCGATGGCACCCAGCTCCGAGTCCGGAAATGTGATTTTGTCATAGTCCACCGCCCCCTTGTCCGCAGCCTCGGCGAAACTGTGCAGCCTTGAGATGCCTTCCCCGAAATGGTCGGCCAGGAAAATGAGAGAAAACAGGGCCACGACGAAGAGCGAGAACACCAGCACAAGGAAAAGCGTGTCCGGCTGGAAGAATCTCCTGACATCGACCTCATAAGGCAGGGCTACCCTGACGACAAAGCCCCCGTACGATTTGGCGAAATAGAAATACGGCAGGCCTGTCGTGTCGGACACCCGTATGGCAAAGCCCTCTGACCTGAGTATGGACTCCTGCACTTCCGGACGCAGCAGATGATTGTCCAGGGAATCCACATCCGCCCGGGAGTCAAAGAACACCGTGCCGTCCTTGCCCATCACCGAGACCCGCAGTTCCGTCGGGAGCAACGCCATCACCCCTTCATAGTCATCCGTCTGGGCTATAATGTCGGAGTAGACCGACAGCCGCGACTGGAGAATTTCTTCCTTGTATTTCCTCTCGCTGCTGAGCTGGAACAGCACTATCAGCACCGTGAATACAGTGAATACTCCGGCAAAATACAGAAGCAACTGTTTCTTGTATGTCCATTCCCTTTTCATCCGACCATATATATATATTTATCCGGACATCAGACATTGTCCGAGAATATGTCAGGCATTGTCGGTGACACTGAAGCAATAGCCGTATCCGGACCTGTTGGTGAGATAGTTCTTGTATGTCCCGAGCTTGCTTCTTATCCTTGCGATATGCACATCAACGGTCCTGTCAAGCACATACGGGGCATCTTTCCAGAGCTCGCCGATGATTTCCTCGCGGGAATAGACCCTTCCGGCGTGGGAAGCGAGAAGATTGAGAATTTCAAATTCCTTCTTTGACAGCAGGATGGCCTCGCCGTCGGCGTATACCATCTTCTTCAGCGCATCTATCCTGAGATGGCCGGCCACTATCGGCTCGTCCTCCTTTTCTTTGACGGCATGAGCATTGCTGCGCTTGATGACGGCCTTGACCCTCGCCAATACCTCATGTATCGAGAACGGCTTGCTTATGTAATCGTCGCCTCCGGCGGAAAATCCTGTGAGAAGGTCGTTTTCGCCGCTCCTTGCGGTAAGGAAAATTATCGGCACCTGCGACTTTTTCTCTTTCCTGAGCACCTCGGCCATCTTGAATCCGGACATCCCCTCCATCATCACATCCAGCAGGATGAGCGAATATGCGGGGGTGAAGACCGAAAGGGCTTCTTCCGCCGACTCCGCACAGGTCACCTCATATCCGGCATTCTCAAGATTGAACTGGAGGATTTCCCTGATGTCTTCCTCGTCGTCCACTATCAGAATCTTCTCTTTCATCGCGATTGAATTTTGGGAGCAAAGGTAACTCTTTCAGACAAATGGAGGACAGGACTACGGGAAATATTTGGTTACGGAATTGTTAAGAATATGTTGCCGGATGTCGTAACAATTATTTAACATGAGTCAGGCAGATATTTAGGATTTAGTTGTTTACCTTTGCCGCGAATATCTAAAACAGAAGCAATGGACTTCATTTATCTTGGATTTGTAATCTTTCTGTTCGTACTCGCCGTATCAGATCTCTGGGTGGGTGTAAGCAATGACGCAGTCAATTTTCTCAATTCGGCCATAGGCTCCAAAGTGGCGAGATTCCGCACCATCATCATAATTGCCGCCATCGGCGTGTTCTTCGGGGCTGTCATGAGCAACGGCATGATGGACATAGCAAGGCACGGCATCTTCCGTCCGGAACAGTTCAGTTTCCAGTCGATTATGTATATCTGCCTGGCAGTGATGGTCACGGACATCATCCTGCTGGATGTGTTCAATTCCCTCGGAATGCCTACCTCGACTACGGTTTCCATGGTATTCGAACTCCTCGGAGCCACTTTCGCATTCTCGATGTTCGAGATTGCAGGAAATGACGGGGCACTCGGATTCGCGGACTACATGAACACCGAAAAGGCCCTGTCTGTCATAATGGCAATCTTCGTGTCGGTGGCCCTCGCATTCTTCTTCGGACTTGTCATCGAATATGTCTGCAGGCTGATTTTCACCTTCAACTACAAGAAAAACCTCAAATGGAAAATAGGCCTCTTCGGAGGCATTGCAGCTACGGCAATCATATATTTCCTCCTCATCAAAGGTGCCAAGGACCTTTCATTCATGACGCCTGAGGTGAAGGGCTGGATTGCCTCCCATACATGGGAACTGCTCGGCATCTGCCTTGTAGCCTTCACGATACTCATGCAGATTCTGCATTTCTGCAGGGTGAATGTATTCAAGGTGGTGGTGCTCATCGGGACATTCGCTCTGGCGACGGCATTCGCAGGCAACGACCTTGTCAATTTCATCGGTGTGCCGCTCACCGGATACGACTCCTACCTTGACTATATGGCATCCGGAGAAACCGACCCGGACGCACACATGATGGGAGTGCTGAACAGTCCGGCCAAGACGCCGCTGATTTTCCTGGTCCTCGCCGGCATAGTGATGGTGATAGCCCTCGCTACTTCCAAGAAGGCACACAATGTTACCAAGACGGAAATCAGTCTTGCAAAACAGGATGAGGGAGATGAGATGTTCGGCTCGTCAAAGGTTGCCAGAAGCATCGTGAGATGGTCATCTTCAATGGCAAACGGCCTGATAGCAATAACCCCTCCCAAAGCACGGGCCTGGATCAACAAGAGGTTTGACTCGACTCGGATAGAAATGGAGGATGGGGCCTCATACGACCTCGTCAGGGCTTCCGTCAATCTGGTGGTGGCATCCCTGCTGATAGCATTCGGCACATCGCTCAAGCTGCCTCTGTCCACGACTTATGTAACCTTCATGGTCGCAATGGGCTCGTCCCTCGCAGACAGGGCATGGAGCCGCGAGAGCGCAGTGTTCAGGGTGACGGGCGTGCTCTCGGTCATCGGCGGCTGGTTCGTCACCGCCGGAGTGGCATTCGCAAGTGCGTTCATCATTGCCCTCCTTATGCACTTCGGAGGAAACATTGTGGCAGTCATCATCGTCATCGCAGGACTTGCTGCACTGATACACAACAACATCCGCTACAAGGAGAAGAATGAGGACATCAACGGCGACAAGGATTTCAGGGCAATACTCTCATGCAGGAATGCCGATGAGACCTGGCCTCTGGTAAGCAGATACATCGCAAACAACGAATATTCGTTCCTCAACGCCATGACCGGCCACTACAAGGACATCACCGACGGACTGGTTGAGGAGAATGTGAAGATACTGCGCAAGACCAGCGACGAACTCAGGAAAGAAAAGATGAAGCTCAAGAACCTCCGCCGCAAGGAGACACTCGCGCTCAGGCACATTGACTCCGAGGAAGGCCTGCGCAAGAGCGCATGGTTCCACCAGAGGTTCAACAACATGGAGCAGCTGTACTACTCCCTCAGGAGAATCTGCGAGCCTGTCTATGAACATGTGGACAACAATTTCTCCCCTCTGCCGGAAAAATATGCGGCAGAATTCAAGTCCCGCAGAGACAAGGTGACCGCAATCATCGGCAGAATTGCCACACTGTGCAAAGACGGAGACTATGCCGACCTCAGAAGTCTTGACGAGGACATCGCCGGGCTGCAGGGAGAGTTTTCAGACATGCGAAAGTCCCTGATGGCAGACATCCAGCAGGGAGACGTGAATCTCACGGTGGCATACCTGTACCTCAACCTTCTGCAGGAGTCTGAGCAGATTACCATTGAACTCCAGCAGATGTCAAGGGCATCGAGGAAATTCCAGCAGGGCTGACAGCCTGTCAGACTTCGGTCCAATGTATTTTTATACCCTTGCGCTCCATCCCGCGGAACCATGTCATCTGCCTTTTGGCAAACTGATGTATGGCGATTGAGAGCCGCATCTTCATCTCCTGATATGTCATCTTTCCGGTAAGGTACAGGGTGACATATTTGTATTCAAGCCCATAATATATAAGGTCATCAGCCGGAATGCCGTCCTCAAGCAGGGAGCGCACCTCTCCGACCATGCCTTCCTCCAGCCTGGCATCCAGCCTGCGGTCTATCCGCGCATTGCGCTCGTCGCGGCTTACCAGAGTACCGATATAATATGTATGTTTCGGCAGGAAATGCGTCGTGTCCACCGGATGCTCCTGCTCATAGAATGCAATCTCAAGAGCCCTGATGAGCCTTTTGCGAGTATCGTAGTCCGTGGAATTGTGCAGTGGCTTGAGCGAAGCGAGCATCTTTATGAGGACATCCGTGTCCTCTTTCTCAAGCCTTTCGCGCAGTTCATGGTCTGCAGGGACATCGGGAAGAGAATATCCGCAGGTGACAGCCTCGATGTAGAGCCCTGACCCGCCGCAAAGTATAGGGATTCCTCCCCTGCCCCTTATGTCGGAATAAACCCTCTCAAAGTCATTCTGATACTGGAAAATATTGTATTTGAATCCTGCCGGGGCGATGTCAACGAGATGCACCGGGATTTCGCCGTACTCCGACAGATCCTTGCCTGTCCCTATGTCCATCCCCCTGTAGACCTGTCTGGAATCCGCCGAAATGATTTCCGCCCTGCCCTGCCCGCCGAGCCTTGCATTGAATTCCCTTGCAATGGAGACAGCATACCTCGTTTTCCCGGACGCAGTAGGGCCCAGGATACAGATGAGGTCCAGTCCGCCGTCAAGATATTCCCGGAGAAGTCCTTCGGTGTCTATGTGTTCAGGAGACGGCAGTTCAGCCATCGGCGGCACTCCGCTCCCCTTCTGTCTGTCATTTTTCTTCGTCATAGGATATGAATTTGAAAATACTGCCGGCCTTTTGGGCAAATCAGAGGACAATTTTAATAAAAATAAATGTCTATCCGCAAAAATTTGCCGGATATCATTACTGCTGCAAGGACATGGGGTACTGACGGTAAATCCCTCCCACCGCATTGCGGCGGGCCCCTCCCGTTCACGAGACCACGGGCGGTCACGCCGTCGGTACCCTCATGTCCCTGCAGCAATGAACAAACGGCAATATTATTATGGATTTACTGATGAAAATATACACTGTGGCCGATGGTATTTTGAAATATGTCATCATTCCGTACAATATATCATCATAATGTCGTATAATAAATAAAATAGAGATAACTTTGCAGCCGGAAAGTCCGGAAAGATGACGGCCGGAGCAGACATGACGGACAAAGGAAAAATGGAGGGAAAAATATGCCGAAGGCAAAAAGCAATGTGGAAATAAAGAACAGAAGGGCTTCGTTCGACTACGAATTCCTTGAGACATATACTGCAGGAATAGTGCTGAGCGGGACGGAAATCAAGTCAATCCGCGCAGGGAAGGCCTCGCTTGCCGATGCATTCTGCTATTTCAACAACGGCGAGCTTTATGTCAGGAACATGCACGTGGCGGAATACCTGTGGAGCAGCAGCTGGGGCAGGCACGACCCGAGGAGGGACCGCAAGCTCCTGCTCACAAGAAAAGAGCTGAACAAACTGCAGCGGGCAGTAAAGGAAAAGGGCATGACCATCGTGGCCGTAAAGCTCTACATCGCACAGAACGGCTATGCCAAGCTCCTGATAGCCCTTGCCAGGGGAAAGAAAGAATACGACAAGCGCCAGTCAATAAAAGAAAAGGACCTGCGCCGTGAAATGGACAGGTCCGGATATTGATACATCTGCACCCCGGGACGGCATCCCGTCATCCGAAGACGGTGCTTCTGCTTTCAGTGGAGAATACGAGAGTCGAACTCGTGACCTCTTGCATGCCATGCAAGCGCTCTAGCCAACTGAGCTAATTCCCCGAATGAGGATGCAAAGATAATACATTTTCCGACAAATCAATGCATCCCCGCAAACTTCCTTGAATTTCCCGCTGCAGGTTTCCGAGTCCTTCTGCTAAATCACTTCCTTCACGACAGCCTCAAATCTGGACTCCAGCTCATCAGCAGCAGCAGTTTCGCCTCCGAGGCGCATGATATCCGTCAGATAGTAGAGATATTGGCAGCCTTCCTCATAATTGGACTGGGCAAAGTCATAGAACTCCAGATAGAATTTTATTGAAGACAGGAGTTCATTGCCAAATCTTACGGCAAGACCTGTAGCCTTCTCCTTTGCCTCAAGACGATAGTACAGGTCAATCATTTGTACCACAGCATGTTCGTTTCCTGTTCTCAGATATGTGATGTCAAGAGGGTAGCTTGACTCCGGCACACAGGCCTGGCATTTGTCAAGGATTTCCTCGGCACGGTCATATTCGCCGGCCTTGTACAGTTCTTCGGCGACATTGCAGAACAGGCGGCGCTGCGACATCACCCCGCAGAAAGTAGTCAAATTCTGGTAATCCACGAAATAATCGCTCCTTCTGAGGGCGTCCCAAGTATATACATCCGTCATCTTGTGATAGAGGTCATCCGGGTCTGAAAATCCCGGAATGGACAGAGAGGTCTTGCTCTTTATCGGCACGAAACGGTATGAAAAGCCGTCGTACAGCAGATATTCCCTGAGTCCGACATTGATTTCCCCGCCCATCTGCAGCAGGCTCAGCGGCCTGTCCCACTGATAATTTGACAGAAGGTCAAGTATGAAAAGCTCCGGCTTTGACAGGAAATTCTTGTCCTGCGGAATCGTCAGGACAATCTCATCAGGTATCATGTCCGCATATTTCTCGTCAAGGATACCGTATTTTATGACATTCTCCTTGTTGACAGGAATAGTGAACTTGTGAGATATGATGAAGTTCACATTGGAGCCGTCATTCATGGGCAATTTTATTCGCGGGTCGCGGAAAACTTCCATCACGGCCGAAAGCGGAAGCGGGCTGTCACTGATGTCATGGATGATGACATAGTCATTCGTGCCGTAAAGATACTGCTCCGGCCCGACCCTGAGGTCAAGGGGAGCGGACTCATTGCAGGCATATTTCATCTGGTCGATGTGCCAGTCTGTCCCGAGCAGGGATGTGTTGCATATACGGACATCCGGCCTGACGCCCTCGACCTCCTGTGCATACCAAAGAGGGAAAGTGTCATTGTCCCCGTGCGTGACAAGAATGCCGTGCCGACCCACAGAATTGAGATAATTCTTCGCCAGTTCCACAGCCGTGTATCTGTTGCTCCTGTCATGGTCATCCCAGTTCTGCTGTGCCATGAGGGCCGGCACACCCAGGCAGAGCAGGGACACGACTGAAGCCACTGATATGTTTACGGCAGCAGAGCTTCCGGATGAAACTTTGCCTGAAACAAGACTTTTCTGCAATACACAGTATATTCCTGCCACGGCCAGTCCCACCCAGATTGCAAATGCATAGAACGACCCGGCATAGGCGTAATCACGCTCGCGGACCTGGAGCGGAGGCTGGTTCAGATAAAGCACAACGGCAATCCCTGTCATGAAAAACAGCAGGAAAGTCACCCATGCGCCCCTCTTGTCCCTGGCAAACTGGAAAAATATTCCGATGATGCCCAGAAGCAGCGGAAGCATATAATAGTGGTTCTTGCCCTTGTTGTTCTTGAGATAGGACGGAGCATCGCTCTGGTCTCCGAGCCTGACCTTGTCAAGGAATCCGATACCGCTCTCCCAGTTGCCGATGAAGATGTCCCCCGGAGTCGGGCTGTGAATATCGTTCTGCCGCCCGGCGAAATTCCACATGAAGTAGCGCCAGTACATCCAGTTGAGCTGATAGTCAAAGAAAAAGCGCATATTGTCACCGAAAGTGGGCTTGTTGTGTTCCGCGCCCGGAACCGGCTTTCCTTTCTTTATGTAAGCTTCGTAAAAATCAATGTATCTCTCATCAGCGCTGCTCCACATCCTCGGGAAGAGCATCTTTCCCTCACGGCTGTACTCCGGTGCACCCGGGGAATCCGCATGAACATATTTCCCGTTCAGAGGAGCCCAGTACTTGCCTTCCTTCCAGTCGAACGGAGCATCAAAATACTGTCCGTAGAGGAGCGGAGTCGAGCCATATTGCTCCCTCGCAAGATAACGGACCAGGGTGAAAGGATTGTCTGGCTGGTATTCGTTGGTAGGAGTCTTCACAGAAGACCTTATGATGACAATGGAGAAAATGGAAAATCCCACAACAATGACAGTGAAGCACAGCAGGACGGTATTCCAGAAGACTTTCTTTTTCTTCATGGTTACAAACAACCCCCAGAAAGACAGGGCAAACAGAAGAATCATGAAGAAAATGGCCCCGCTGTTGAAAGGCAGTCCGAAAACATTGACAAACAGAAGGTCAAAATATGCGGCCGACTTCGGCAGCCACGGGATTATGCCCCAGAGAATCACCGCGAGGATGACACAGGATACCAGAAAAATCTTGACATATTCCATGAATGTGTAATGCCCGTCCTCCCTCTTTCTGTAATAGAAGAGGAAAACCAGAGCCGGAATGGCAAGGAGATTCAGGAGATGGATGCCTATGGACAGGCCTATCAGAAAGGCAATGAGCACAATCCACCTGTTGGCATACGGCGAGTCGGCCTGTTCGTACCATTTGGTCATTGCCCAGAATACCATCGCCGTGAAAAGAGACGACATCGCATAGACCTCCCCCTCGACGGCGGAGAACCAGAATGTATCCGAAAAACAGTACACGAGGGCACCGACAATGCCGGAGCCATAGATTGCAATAGCCCGATCGGGAGAATATGTCCCGTCGTCACCGGGCTTGACAAGTCTCTTTGCAAGAAAGACTATGGTCAGATACAGGAACATCACGGTAAGCGCCGAGCATATCGCACTCATGGCATTTACGGCAACCGCAGCATGCGAACTGTCTGCAAAAATGGTAAAGAATCTCGCAATCAACTGGAACACAGGATTTCCCGGAGGATGTCCCACCTCAAGCTTATATGACGAGGCAATGAATTCCCCGCAATCCCAAAACGACGCAGTAGGCTCTATCGTAAGCAGATAAGTGACGGCAGACACCACAAATACGAAAGCTGCAGACACTCTGCTCCACAGATTGAATTTTTTATTGTCCATAATTCACTTCCGGAGTTTCTATAGGACGGCCGGAGCTTTGCCCGTATGTATCAGACGGATTCCGACAGCCAATAAAGAAGCAAATATACGAACATAATGACTATATTTGCAAAAATTAATTGCACCGATGGCAGACAATGACTGGAAAAAAAGGCTCGGCGTGGTATACTCCACCAATCCCGACTTTCAATATGAGACAGAAGAAATTTCCGGGCAACAGACACTTGCGCCGGCCGCCCAAAAGCTTTTAGTCACTATTGACAGACGCAACCGGGGCGGAAAGCAGGTGACTCTCGTCAAAGGTTTTGTCGGGACAGAAGAAGACCTTGCGGACCTGGGCAAGAAACTCAAAGTCAGATGCGGAGTCGGGGGCTCGGCCAAGGACGGGGAAATCACAATCCAGGGAGACCAGAGAGACAAGGTGACTGCCATTCTGAATGAAATGGGCTACAAAGCCAAACGCGGGAACTGATGGAAGATTCAACCATAATATGCCCGGCAGACAGCGCTTTTTCTTCCGGCACCACTGCCGAAATCCACATCTCGGCCCTGCCGGCGGACGCCCCTGAGTCAGGGCCGGGGAGCAGACAGGCAGAAATGACTTGTGATGCCATTCTTGTCCTCATGACCATAGTATTCATATTATATATAAGGAAGGCCCTTGAAATCCTGCCGCTGACAGCCGGCTGCCTCTTGAGATGGAAAGAGAACCTCAACCTTGAATTCAATGTCAAGAACAGCCGCGCAAGGGACACTCTTGCAGCCATATTGTACCCGTCGGCCTGCATTCTGTCATACAGATACGGAATAGTACGGTCTTCCTTTCTGCAGGAAATACATCCTGCCGCCGCCCTGGCTGCCATTGCGGGAGCCACCGTCCTCTTCATGCTGCTCCGGGCCCTCATGTCCGGAATCATGCGGCCTTCACATATCAGCTCAAAGACATGGAAAGCCGCAGACAAGGCTTTCTGCACTTATTTCATCCCGGCGGCCGTATTGTCTCTCATTGTCTCATGGATACAGGAGCTCTGCGGGGCAGAGGCCGGGACAATAAAAATGACAATTTTATATATCTGGGGCGCAATCTGGCTGGTCTTTCTGCTGAGAAAATTGCAGATTTTTAAAAACTCATGCTCTCTATTGTCAGCAATTTTGTATCTTTGCAGCCTTGAAATTTTGCCGATGGCCGTTTTGGCCGCCGCGGCATTATTGCCATAAATTCAAAGCTACGGCTATACTGTTTATAAAACGATGACTATTAAGAATATCCTCATCTCACAACAGCCACCCAAGGCAGCATCCCAGTACTCTTCCATTGCGGAAAACTACGGAGTAAATTTTGAGTTCGCCCCGTTCTTCAAAATCGAGCCGCTCACATCAAGGGAATTCCGTGGACAAAGGATAAACATTCTTGACCATACGGCTATCGTTTTCTCCGCCCGGTCAACTATAGATGCATTTTTCAGACTCTGCGAAGAACTCCGCATCAAGATTCCCGAGACAATGAAATATTTCTGCATATCCGAGGCCGTGGCCATGTATCTGCAGAAGCATATCGTATACAGAAAGAGAAAGATATTTTTCGGGGACGGCACACCAGCCTCTATCCTTGAGCAGATAGGCAGCAAGCACAAGGGAGAAAAATTCCTGATAGCAATGTCTGACTCTGCGAACAATGACATATCGGCAATATTCGCCGACAATGGCTTTGACTATGACAGCGCTGTCTTCGTCAAATCAGTATCCCAGGACCTCAAGAGCCTGGACATGCATTCATTCGACATGATTGTGCTTTACAATCCTGCCGATGTAAAGTCCCTGTATGAGAATTTCCCTGACTTCACCCAGGGAGACATAAAGTTTGTTTCCTACGGCAAGTCAGTGGTAAAGGCAATGAATGAGGCAGGGCTTCAGATAGAAATCTCGGCGCCTACAGCCGACGCCCCTTCTGTGGCAAAAGCAATTGAAATCTATCTGGAACAGCACAAGTGATGGACAGCCGCTGTCACAATACCCTTGCAAAGAAAGAACGCCTCTGCGGAAAGTCCCGCATATCAAGACTCCTGACGGAAGGCAGGTCAGGCTATGCCGGATGTCTCCGCTATTGCTTTCTGGAGGGCAATGGTGCGGACTGTGACAGGATAATGGTATCTGTTCCGAAAAAACTTTTCAGACGGGCAGTAAAGCGCAATCTGCTGAAAAGGAGACTGAGGGAAAGTTTTCGGCTCCAGAAAAACAAATTCAGCCTGCAGGAGCCGGTCGACCTGATGTTCGTTTACAACTCCAGGGACATCAAGCCATTCAAAGAAATTTTCTCATCAGTCGGCAAAGTCATTGAAAATGTCAACAATTCAAGGAAATGAACAGGACAGGAAATTGAGGAAATTCCTTATTTTTCCTTTTGTCGTTCTGATAAAATTCTATCAGACTTGCATTTCCCCGCTTACCCCTCCTGCATGCAGGTATTCCCCGACCTGCTCGCAATATTCTCTTGAAGCTTTCCGAAAGCATGGAGCAATAAAGGGATTCTTTCTCAGCGTCAGGAGAATAGCAAGGTGCAACCCGTGGGGAGGAAGCGGATATGACCCTGTCCCTGACAAATGCACAATTTTCGGCAGCCCTGTCAGGGAAAGCCCGGAAGAAATGACAGACAAGACAAAGAACGAAAAGAACAACTGATTCATTCTGCAATGCCAAAAAAAGAAAATATCCGCAGACTGTTTGACAACATTGCTCCGGATTACGACAAACTGAACCATATCCTGTCTCTGGACATAGACAAATCATGGCGAAAAAAAGCCATCCGAGAAACAGTCAGTCCCGCCGGCTCCGCCCTCAATATACTTGATGTGGCGTGCGGGACCGGCGATTTCGCCATAGGAATGGGGAAGGCCGCCGGGAAAGGGAGCAGAATAACAGGCATAGACATCTCTGCCGGCATGCTTGAAATCGGCAAGGAAAAAATCAGAGACGGGGGATTGTCCGGGACAATTTCCCTGACTGAAGCCGACTGCGAAGCTCTTCCGTTTGAAGACAAGACTTTTGACCGTGTGACGGCAGCATTCGGAGTCAGGAATTTCGAGCATCTTGAAACCGGACTGAAAGAAATGCACCGCGTCCTTGCGGAATCAGGGAAAGCAATCATACTTGAACTCTCCACACCATCCAATCCTGTCCTCTGCTGGTTCTACAGACTTTACTTCCTGCATATTCTTCCGGCCATCGGAGGCCGCATATCAGGAGACAAGGCCGCATACTGCTACCTCCCCGCCTCCGTGCTGAAATTTCCCGGACCGGAGAAATTCATGAAAATAATGTCAGACTGCGGATTTTCTGATGTCAGGCACAAGTCCTTTACCTTCGGAATCTGCAGGATGTACACCGGCATCAGACACCACTGACGGACAGACCCGCGCGTAAAAGCATCAGAACAGAAAAACGACAAATCCCAAGCCGCCCAGGACAGCAAACAGGAATGTCGCCACGACAAGAAGAGGCAGCATCGGGTCAAGACTCCTTCCCCTGCCTTTCCATACTCCCACTAAATGAAGGACGAACAGCGGAAGAGTCAGCACGAAAAGATAATGCCACAGACTGAAAATCCTTGAATACGCATAGACCGACATGGCGGCCCAGCCGATTAGGACAAGAAATGTCTGATATATTTTCGCTCCCTTTTCCCCGATTTTCAGAGGAACAGTCACCCTTGTAGCGGCGTCTGTACTCATATCTCTGATATTGTTGACATTAAGGACAGCCACACTGAACGCTCCGATACTGACGGCGGGAAGAAGCAGAAACCACGACGGAATATCATGGGCGGCAATCAGGTACGATCCGAGGACTGATACAATCCCGAAAAAGATGAACACATAGACATCACCCATGCCCCTGTACCCGTAAGGGGATTTCCCCAGGGTATAGCGCATTGCGCCCGATATTGCCGCAAATCCAAGTATCATGAACAGAATGGATTCAAGCGAAAGCAGTGTCCCGTAAGAGCACCATATCAATGCAAGGCCGAATACGGCGGAAAGGATGACATAAATCCATACCATCACCTTGAAATCCCCTATGCCCAGATGACCGGATGATATACTGTAGACCGGACCTTGCCTGTCACCGGAGTCCGTTCCCCTGAGCGCATCCCCCAATTCATTGGAGACATTGGAAAGAATCTGCAGGGAAAGTGCCGTCAAAATTGTAAAGATGACAACATCCCACCGTACTATATAATCAGAGGCAGCCAGCATAAGCCCCAACGAAATTCCTGCAAGAGAAAGAGGAAGAGTCCTGAGGCGCATAGCCTTGATACAATATTTCAACTTCTTCATCACACTACTTTACAATAAATAAAACAACACATAAAACAACATAAGCAACAACTTCAGGGACGAGAGAAAGGTCCATCTTTGCATCGGTTAAGAATCTTATTCGTCTCAAATCCGGAGGTAGATGATTTCTGGGTAATGTGTGCAATTCTGGCTTAGAGTCACCTTCGGGACCTCTATAGATTGTGAGGTTTTGAATTGGGCTTCCTTGCGACAAGGGAGCCCAATTTATTTCAAGAAAGGGAAAAGCACCCTAAGATTCAGGGAAAAGAAATGAAAAATGGCCCAGATGAGTCCCTCACTGCGGAAGTCGTAGACAAATTGTTCTTTGAGCGGCCTGCCCGTCGGTTTTGCCAGTGCACGATAACGCTCCCGCAGCCCAAGAGAAGAATTCCGCCAGAGAGGGATTCCGGAATTACGGTCACATACAGCAAGAATGCCGGGTGCAACGACTGAAACTATCCCGGCCTTTTCAGCCCGGACGCCATAGTCGTAATCTCCGAATCCGTGAGAATAGAAAGAATCAAGCATACCTATTCTCTCATAAACATATTTGGGGACAAGAACCAGATTGCCATTGAAAATGTCGCATCCGACAGGTATCGTCTTGTCCGGAAGAATAATCCGGCCTTTCCGTGTACGACCCCCATAAGAAACCGCTCCGTCGGCCCCCTCCGCCGTCCCTGCGACTATGGCCTTATGTCTCAATGCTGCAGAGATTTCAAAGAGCGCGGAAAAAGCTCCCGGCTTGAGTACAATATCGTCGTTGAGCCACAGATAGAAATCCGGAGATGACGCAGATGCTGCATTCCAGGCGGCACACATGCCCCTGTTCCAATAAAGAGTGCCGTCGCCATGAATTATATTGACCTGAGGAAAAGCGGACGCAACAGCATCTGCGGTTCCGTCAGTACATCCGTCATCAGTCATCCAGATGGAAAAGGCATATCGCCCGTATGCCTTCATTGACTCCACCTGAGACATACATGACTCAAGACAAGCAAGTGTCTTGTCTTTTCTGTTATGGACCGTCAGGAGTACAGCTGCTTCCATGCCAAGTCTAATCAAGTTTGAGAACGGCCATAAACGCACTCTGCGGCACCTCGACCGTACCTATCTGGCGCATGCGCTTCTTGCCCTGCTTCTGCTTCTCAAGCAGTTTTCTCTTTCTGGTTATGTCTCCGCCGTAACACTTGGCAGTGACATCCTTGCGGACAGCCTTGACTGTCTCGCGAGCAATGATTTTCGAGCCTATCGCCGCCTGAATCGCGATATCAAACTGCTGCCTCGGAATCAGCTCCTTGAGTTTCTCGCAGATTCGACGCCCGAAATCGTAGGCATGGTCGGCATGGATGAGACTTGAAAGCGCATCGGCAGGCTCGCCGTTGAGAAGGATGTCCAGCTTGACGAGCTTTGCCTCCCTGAATCCTATCAGATGATAGTCAAATGAGGCATAGCCCCTGGAAATCGACTTCAGCTTGTCATAAAAGTCAAAGACAATCTCGGAGAGAGGCATCTCATAAGTCAGCTCGAGCCTGTCTGATGTAATATAATGCTGATTGACAAGTATTCCCCTCTTGTCAAGACACAATTTCATAATCGGACCGTAGAATTCAGCCTTGGAAATGACCTGCGCCTTGATGTACGGCTCCTCTATCCGAGAGACAAGCGTCGGAGCCGGCAGCCCTGAAGGATTGTGGACATCCACGACCTCACCCTGTGTGGTATACACCTTATAGGACACATTCGGCACGGTGGTTATCACATCCATGCCGAATTCCCTGAAAAGTCTCTCCTGCACAATCTCAAGATGCAGCAGGCCGAGAAATCCGCAGCGGAAACCGAATCCGAGGGCAAGCGATGACTCGGGCTCAAATACAAGAGATGCGTCATTGAGCTGGAGTTTCTCCAAAGAAGAACGGAGCTCCTCATACTGGTCGGTCTCCACAGGATACACTCCGGCAAAAAGCATCGGCTTCACTTCCTCGAAGCCGGCGATGGCCTCCCGGCACGGAGCGTCGACATGGGTTATCGTGTCGCCTACCTTCACTTCGGACGCAGTCTTTATTCCAGAAATGATATAGCCCACACTTCCGCAAGGTATTTCTTCCTGCGGACAGAGCTTCATCTTGAGCACGCCGACCTCGTCAGCTTCATATTCTTTGCCGGTGTTGAAGAATTTGACCTTGTCCCCTGTACGGACTGAGCCGTTCCGGACCTTGAAATACGCGATTATGCCACGGAACGGATTGAACACGGAGTCAAAGATAAGGGCCTGGAGCGGGGCTTCAGGGTCTCCTGTCGGAGACGGGACGCGGCTGACAATGGCATCAAGAATCTCCCTCACGCCTTCCCCAGTCTTGCCTGACGCCCTGAGCACATCATCCGGACTGCAGCCGAGCAGATCCACGACCTGGTCGGTCACCACCTCGGGCATAGCCGCATCCATGTCAATCTTGTTCAGGACCGGAATAATCTCCAGGTCATGCTCGATTGCGAGATAAAGATTGGATATTGTCTGGGCTTGTATACCCTGGGTGGCATCCACGACAAGAAGCGCTCCCTCGCAGGAAGCGATGGCCCTTGACACTTCGTACGAAAAATCGACATGCCCCGGGGTGTCAATCAGGTTGAGAATATATTTCTCTCCCCCCGAGACATATTCCATCTGGATTGCATGGCTCTTGATGGTAATCCCCTTCTCTTTCTCCAGATCCATGGAATCGAGGACCTGAGCCTCCATGTCACGCTCACTCAGGGTATTCGTGAGTTCAAGCATCCTGTCCGCAAGAGTACTCTTTCCGTGGTCAATATGGGCTATTATACAGAAATTCCTAATGTTCTTCATATCATAAATCCGTCGGCTGCAAATATAGCAATTATATTCTTGATGCAATTAAACCCATATGCGTTATCAGGCGTTATCAGCAGGAGAAATGGATGGGCGAGCGGCCGTCGGAAGGCATTTTTTTTGGGGGGGGAGGAGGAGAGGGAAGCCACCGGGCGCGGTTTTGCGGGGTTTTCGCGCCCGTCGGCATTTTGAAAATGCCATCGGCCACACTTTTGCGGGAAAATCGCGGCCGTCGGACACTGTTTTATATATCCACCGGCCGCACCACCCTAAACAACATGGATTATACCAAAAGAGACCCGCAGTCTCCTGCAGGTCTCTTCAATGTGGTGCGGATGGCGAGAGTCGAACTCGCACAGGCTTACGCCCACCACCCCCTCAAAGTGGCGTGTCTACCATTTCACCACATCCGCTTTTGGTTTGGGACTGCAAAGATACATTGATTTTATTTAATTGCAAATTTTTTTGTAATACTTAATATGCCTGTCAGCAAAATTCCACATGAAATCATTCCGGATATCAGGAGACAGCCGACACCCGGACATGCGGCTAATCGCTGATCTTGTCCCAATACACCGACTGGGAGATGCCGAGGATGGAACCGCGGACTCGCAGCCGGCAGTCAGGCTCAAACTCGCACATCACATTGGCCCTGATTCCGCGCGTAGGATCATAGATTTTGCCGTCATCCCATCTCATTTTGGCGGAATTAAATTTCAGTCCCTTCATAATCAATATCCTGTTGCATGGTGTATTGCGCAGGGACCTGTCAGGATTCTTCTCGTCAAGGCGCAGCTTACCGTTGCGGTCAAGGCTGTCACGGATCCACAGGACCTGCGCTGAAAATGTGCCGTCCGCCTCACGGAATATGCTGACACGGCTTTCCTCTCCTTCATGAGCGACATAATACACACCTGTAATGTCATCCGGATGTCTGCTGTCCTGTGCAGAAAGGAAAGAAGAGGGAGCAAAAAGAAGGACAGCCGCACTCAAGAAAAACGCAACCGGAAATATCTGATTGCTGGTCAATAATCTCATCATCTTCTCAAATTTATTCGTCGGATTGCAAATATAAGAATTTATCACTAATTTTGCGCCGCTTTCTCGTGAAGGAAGCACAGGTAACAATATTAACAATTTAAAACAGATTAACAATGGCTGTTAAAATCCGTTTACAGCGCCACGGAAAGAAGAATTTCGCATTCTTCCACATTGTTGTGGCAGACTCACGCGCACCTCGCGATGGCCGTTACATCGAACAGATCGGCTCCTACAACCCTAACACGAACCCTGCAACCATCGTCCTCAACTCAGAGAGGGCTCTTGCATGGCTCAATGTGGGTGCGGAACCGACTCTCGTAGCTCGCCGCATCCTTTCATACGAGGGTGTCCTCCTCAGGAAGCACCTCCAGGGCGGTGTTGCAAAGGGAGCCCTCACTCAGGAACAGGCAGACAAGAAGTTTGCAGACTGGAAGGCTCAGAGAGATGCTAAGATCAACGCCAAGAAAGAGGGTATAGCCAAAGCTGCCGCCGATACCGCAAAGGCTGCCGCTGAAGCTGAAGCCAAAGTAAACCAGGAGAGGGCCGAGGCTATCGCCAAGAAGAAGGCCGAAGCTGAAGAAGCTGCAAGAGCTGCCGCTGAAGCTGCAGCAGCAGAAAAAGCAGCACAGGAAGCTTCTGCCGCCGAGGCAGAGGCCGCTCCGGCTGAAGCGCCTGAGGCATAATGACTGATGCAGGCCACAATCTGCTCAGAATCGCCCAGGTACTGAAATCCAACGGTACAGATGGGGAGCTCGTTATGGGCTTCCGTGACATCTCTCCTGAAGATATTGACCTCAAGGAACCGGTATATGTCCATTTTGATGGACTCCCGGTTCCTTTTTTCATTGATTCATTTGTCCGCAAGGGCAGCAGCAAGGCTCTGGTCCGGCTCACGGACATAAATTGTCTGAAAGATGCGGAAGAAATGGCCGGCAGGGCTGTCTATATAAAAGAAAATGCCATCCTCTCGGAAGAAGATGACATTTCACTCATAGGCTGGACTTTATATGACAGCTTTCACAATGAAGTCGGTGTAATCTCGGACTTCTTTGATATTCCCGGGAATCCCTGCATAGAGGTAGGCACAATCTCCGGGACGGCAATGATACCGCTGCACGAAGATCTCGTGATATCCGCCGATGAAGAATCCCGGACTCTTGTCATGACAATACCGGATGGCCTGATATAACAGGCTCCGGTCCTTTCTCTACGGCTTTCTTCCGGCCTGTTGTCGCCGTCAGTCGTTATACTGGCTGATATATACGGATGCGACAAAATTATCCATACAGAAATACATCAGATCCTCCCCGGCAGAAGCGGCGGAAAGCTTTGCATCAATTGAAAAATCAATATATTGCACCGACCCGAGATCCGATATTTCAACCGATTTCCAATCCGTGACAAGTTCTTTCTTGCCGGCTCTCCAGTCCGCCAGAGCAACCTGAACGGAACCTGTCTCCGAATTTCCTGAATAACCGGTAAGATTAACCGTAAAATAATCTCCTTCGACTGCTTTTGTTCTGAAATATTTCGCCACCTCAATCGTTGTGTTGAAAAATGCAAAAGTCGGACTGCAAGTCCCTATTGCGGATTGCTCGAAACGGATATCATGCTCCGGCATGGAGTCCGGGTCTTCATGAAATACAAGAAATATCTCTTTCCCTCTGTTCGGCATTGCATCTGTGGTATCGCTCACTGCGTATGGAGAAAGCAGGGCATCAAGTTCAGAATCCACGGCACCTCCCTCCCCGCGGAAAAGCACATCGACAGGCATGCGCTTCCTGGAGAGAGCCCAGCCTCCGTCCGCCTCGGGATTATCTTCGGAGATTGTATTGAAGAATGTGACGGGTCCATATCCGAAATAATTCATAACCAGAACAGAATCTGTCGCTTGGGCTTCCGTAAACATGGATTCCATATCTGAAAAATCCGCAAACAGAGTATAGCTTGCCTCATATCCCGTATTCTTGAAGCACGACACGGCCATCATGGCCACCAAAGACATAAATATCAATTTTTTCATATCACCTCTGATTTTTTACAAAAATAAAATTTTATCGCCGGATATTGCCGGCTGAAACATTATAAGCGCTATAAAATAATTTTGGCCACATACACCGCAGGACCTGTCAGCCACACATCCGTGAATCTGCAGTTGGCTTCATTCCCGGAAAGCTGCGGCAGAAAATCCACCGCAAGACAGTCTTTTTTCGCCTGGACCGAATATCCCACGGGACTTTCATCTTTATGTCCATCATAACAATGGCAATATGACGCAATCGCAGACGCGACAATACCGGTTCCGCAGGCAAATGTCTCGTCCTCCACCCCCTTTTCGTATGTCCGGACTCTGATGCGGCGGGATGATTCAGAAAGATCCTCGCCGCTGAATGCCGACACGAAATTGACATTTGTCCCGTCTGGGGCAAATTCCGGAAGATTCCGGATTCTTCTTCCTTCGGTAACAATATCACAGTCATCCACATCAGGAACAAACTGCACATAGTGCCTTGTCCCCGTATCCAAAAAATACGAGTTGCCGTCAATGACCCGGATTCCGTCCACATTCTTCATCCGGAGCCTGACTGTTCTGTCGGGCAGGACGAAAGCTTCATGTGGGCCGTCCGGAGCCTCGAAAGCAAGATGAACCGGACCTGCAGGGACGCCGGAAGCCCCGGCAGATGACATATCTGCCGCAAAAGCAGCTATACATCGTCCCCCGTTGCCGCACATCATGCCCCCGGAGCCGTCAGAGTTGAAATATACCATTCGAAAGTCCTTCCCGGGACAATTCTCCATGAGCATCAGCCCGTCCGCACCGACACCATACCGGCGGTCACAAAGCCTCCTGACATCTTCAGGAGAAAAGTTCAGCCCCCCTTCCCTGTTGTCTCCGATAAGAAAATCATTTCCTGCGCCCTGATATTTATATAATTCCATCATCCTGAATTTCAAAAAAAATGTCAGCTGCAACGGTCATAGGCTCTTGCGCAACAGCCCTGCAAGCAGCACTATGCCTTTTTCTATCCGCTCCGGTGTCATGAACGAGAAATTCAGCCGAATGGTATTGCGTCCTGTCCCGTCAGTATGGAAAAATGAGCCGGCGACATACGCGACACCTGCATCAAGGGCGGTATCATAGAAAGCCACCGAGTCAAATCTCTCCGGCATGGTCAGGAAAAGGAAGAGACCGCCTTCGGGTCTTGTCCACTTCACTCCGGCAGGCATATTGCGCTCAAGAAGAGAGAGCATCAGGTCTCTCTTGCCGCGATACAGGTCTATGCTGTTTCTGAGATTCCGGTCAAGCCGGCCCGAGCCCATAAATTCGGCGGCTACATATTGGTCAAAGACAGGCGGACAGAGATCAAGTGACTGCTTGCACACATAAATCTTGTCCAGCACATCAGGATGTCCGAAAATCCATCCCAGACGGAATCCCGGGGCAAAAATCTTTGAAAAAGAACCGAGATGAAGCACAATGTCAGGAGCCAGCGAATAAATCGTAGGCACCGGCTCTCCGCTGTACCTGAGTTCCCTGTAAGGGGCATCCTCCACTATCAGGAATCCGTATCTGCGGGCCAGCTCCACAAGGATTTTTCTCTCCTTGAGAGAAAGCGTCTCACCCGAAGGATTCTGAAAATCCGGAATGACATACAGGAACTTGATTTTCCGGCCGGCTGCAAACAGGCTTTCTATGACGGCCTCATATGCAGCCTTGAATCCGTCGGCATCCGGATGATACGGCACGCCGGCTACCTCAGCCCTGTAGGAACGGAATGACTGCAATGCCCCGAGATAAGACGGATTGGAAGTGAGGACCACATCACCGGGGTCGGCAAGAATCCTTGTGCAGACATCAATGCCCTGCTGGGAAGATGATGTAATCTGTATGCGCTCAAGCGGCACACCATATCTCGCGGAAAGCACCTCCCGAAGCTCGGTCACTCCCTGTGTGGCACCATACTGAAAAGCCTTGCCTCCGTATTTGTCAATCACTTCCCCCATGGTAGCCTTGAACTGGTCAAGAGGAAAAGTCTCCGCCGAAGGGTATCCTCCTGCGAAAGAATATATGGCGTTCAAGTCCACTCTTTTGAAAATGTCCCTCACGGGAGAGCGGAAAAATGAATGCGTATCTTCTGAAAATAAGGAATTATAATCTGTCATATCGTAACATATGCACGGACGGTCTCCCGCGTCAGTCTCTCAGCAGATTCTCGAGCGTGACCGATGCATCGGTCTTGCCGTCACGGTACTTGACTATAACCGGAGTGTACAGATGTATGCCTTTCCCGGCCCCAGGTCCCTTGGAAACAGGACGGCTTCCGGCAACGACAACGGCTCCGGCAGGAACGACCATCTGCCCCTTGTCATTGGCGCGGATGTATTCCCCTGTTGTGGCATCGAATATTGCCGTAGATGAATTTATTATGACACCAGTGCCTATGACTGCGTTCTCCTGCACTACCGTACCTTCATATATGCCGCAGTTGCCACCGATGAATACATTGTCCTCAATGATGACAGGCAATGCCCCTACAGGTTCAAGCACGCCCCCGAGCTGGGACGCCGCCGAAAGGTGCACATGCTTCCCTACCTGGGCGCATGAGCCGACAAGGGCATGGGAGTCTATCATCGTATTTTCATCGACATATGCGCCTATGTTGACATACGAAGGCGGCATCATTATCACGGAAGGGGCAAGATATGCTCCGCTCCTGACGGCAGACCCGCCGGGAACAATACGGACTCCGTCCTCTTTCCCGAACTTGCGGGGCGGTATTGTATCCTTGTCAAAAAACGGGAAGCATCCCTGTGACATGTCAATGAGTTTCCCATAGCGGAATCCTTCCAGAATCACCTCCTTGACCCACGGATTCACCTTCCATTCTCCGCCGGTTTTCTCCGCGACCCTCACTTTTCCGGCCTCAAGGTCCCGGCACACTTCGTAGAATCTCTCCAGTTCTTTCTCCATAACAAAACAAAATAAGTCCTAAATGAGCCCCAGCTCCTCTATTGTCCTGCGCATCGTCTCATATGTCTTCCTGGTCCCCGGGACAAGAGGAAGCCGGAATTCCTCGGCAAGGAGTCCCATTGCCGCGAGCCCGGCCTTTACAGGCACAGGGTTGCTCTCAATGAAGCAGTTCCGGAACAGAGGAGTCAGCCTGTGGTGGAGTTCCCTGGCTTCAGGCATGTTTCCCGACAGGAGAGCCTCTGTCATCCGGACCATCAGCGCCGGCGCGATGTTGGATGCCACGCTTATTACACCGGCTGCACCGGTAGCCATCAGAGAGAGAGTCTCATCGTCATTGCCGCTGAGTACGGAGAACCCCTCCGGCGCACAGCGTATGATTTCCGATATCTGCGCATAATTGCCTGAAGCTTCCTTGACAGCCACGATATTCTCTGTCTCCGCAAGCCTCAGGGCAGTCTCAGCAGTCATGTTGACGCCAGTCCTTGACGGGACATTATACATCACTATCGGCTTGTCCGAAGCATCGGCCACCGCCTTGAAATATTCATAGATTCCCTCCTGCGTTGGCTTGTTGTAATAAGGCACGACTATAAGAAAGGCATCAGGCCCGTAAGGCTCAAGAAGTTTCATGCTCCTTACTGTCTGTGCCAGAGAATTTGTCCCCCCGCCGACTATCACGGGACGGTCCGGACATTTTTCCTTTGCAAGCTGCAATATCTTTATCCTTTCCTCTTCCTCAAGGCATGGGGTTTCCCCCGTAGTTCCAAGAGGTACAAGGAAATGCACACCTGCCGCCATTTGGCGGTCCAACAAGCCTGAAAATGCGGCATAATCCACTTCCCTGTCTCTGAACGGAGTCACAAGTGCGGTTCCGCAACCGGACAAAACCAAACTTTTCATCTCATTATTTTCTTGAACAGAAGTTCCTTGAATTCATGGACACCGGAGAGTCCCTCTGTCATCATGGCAGCCTCAACGGCCCCTCTGGCGAAACCTTCCCTTGAAAAAGACTCGTGACGGAGAGTGATGCGGTCCACAATGCCTTCAAATCCTACAGTATGGATTCCGGGAATCTCTCCGCAGCGCACAGCCTGCACATCGGCCTTCGTATTCATATTCCTGTCGACGATTGCCTCCAGACTCTTCGCTGTGCCGCTCGGGGCATCCAGCTTGTGGCAATGGTGCATTTCAAGGATGTACGGGCTGTATCCGCCGGCTTTCCCGAGCATGGATGACACAAAGTCAGCCGCAGCAAAGAACACATTGACGCCGACAGAAAAATTGGACGCCCATATCATCGGAGTCCCGCATTCTTCAAAATATGCCGAGACTTCATCCTTTATGTCCCCCCAGCCCGTGGTACCGATGACTGCAGCCTTGAAATTCTCTGCGATAAATCTCCAGTTTTCACGGAATGCCGCAGGAGTAGTGAAATCTATGCATACACACTCCTTGGCAAGTTCCTTGTCAAAACTTCTGATGTCCTCACTTTTGCCCGCACAGGGAATGCCTCTTTCGGAAAGGACGCCTTCTACCATCCTCCCCATCTTTCCATATCCGCTTATTACTGCTTTCATAACCATTTCCTTTTTCTTCTCCTGGCATCATCACACCTCGAACAGATACTTGTGAATCTGCCTGACAACATCCGTAAGAGCCGACCTGTCGACAACGAAACTTATGTTGACATAAGAGGCTCCCTGCGAAATCATATATATCCTGCAGTCTCTCAGAGGAGCAAATGTCTGCTCGAGAAGACCCTTGAGATTGACGATGTTCTTGCCTATCACAGATACCTGTGACTTGTCCGAGTCCACATACACTTCTGCAAACTCGGAAAGAGTCCCGACCACTCCCCTTATGTCCTGCGAAGCATCCACGGTCACAGAAATGTTCGCCTCTGAAGTACTGATGAGGTCGACTGACACCTTGTACTCACTGAAGATGGCGAAGACCTTCTTGAGGAAGCCCGATGTATTTATCATCTTGGTGGAGAAGATATTGATGACAAGGATATTTTCCTTGCAGGAAACCGACTTCACTCCGTCCTCGATGAAAGAACTCTGGAGAATGGCCGTACCCTGCCCTTCGGGATTCATCGAGTTGAGCACATAGATAGGGATATTCTTCCTCACGGCAGGCTCAATTGTGAGCGGATGCAGGACTTTCGCTCCAAAATGAGCCATCTCCGCAGCCTCTTCGAATGAAATCCTGTCAAGACATTTCGTGTTGTCCACGCGACGCGGATCCGCAGTGCGCACTCCGTCCACATCTGTCCAGATTTCAATTCTTGTCGCATCTATCGCCATACCTATGAGAGATGCCGAATAGTCCGACCCTCCGCGACCGAGCACTGTCGGCTCCCCAGAGGCCGTGGCTGAAACGAATCCCTGGGTAATGACGGCATCAGCATATTCGTATGCACCGAGCACCACACCGGGGACCTTGTCGGATATGGCTTCCATGTCAGGCTCGCCCTTGAGATAATCGTCATCCGTCACTATCATTCTGCGCGCATCAATATAATTGGTGCGGATGCCTGAAGCATTCATCGCACAGCAGATGACATTCGATGAGAGATACTCCCCGTTGGATATTATGATTGCCTTGCTTCTCGGAGACAATTCCCCGACAGCACAGACAGCATCCACGAACGACACAAGGGAATCGCAGATTCCGTTGATTTTTTCTTTTGCGTCCCGGCATTCTTCCGGAGAATCCGGCATAAGTTCATCAGCAAGGTCAAGATGCCTCTTGCGCAGTTGTCCGAGAAGTTCCATTGCCCCGGCTCTGTTCCGCAGGGCCGCCTCATCTGATATCTTATAAAGAAGGTCGGTGACTTTGGACAGAGCCGAAACCACCACAACCGGCTTTTCATCAAGTCTGCCACGCACAATGGATATCATCCTGGTGATGGCATCATAGTTTGCGACGGAAGTACCGCCGAATTTCATCACAATCATTTCTTTTCCTCTATATTGTCGTCTTTCAACATTCTGAACATCCTGACATAGTTGTCAGTGGCCCTGCGGATATCATCCAGCAGAATATACTCGGAAGATGTATGTGCTGCAAGAATTGAGCCCGGGCCGCAAAGTATTTTATTCCTGAAGTTTGTCAGCTGCGGAGCATCGCTTCCGAAAGCCACCGGCTTTGCCGGGAATCCGTCCAGCACCAGATATCTCGACGGGGTGTCCCCTCCGAGAGCCCGGATGCGGGTGAAGCTGTTGGCAAAGCCCGGAATGACTTCACTGACAATGCTGTCCGAGGCAAATGTCGTCCTGAAGTAAAGTCGGAAAGACACATTGTCGCTCAATACATTCTGAGGATTGGAGCTTTCCAGCCTGCCTACATTGTATGTGGTGTCGCCGAGTTCCGGGTCCGCAGGAAACTCCGTCTTCCGGAGTCTCTCCATGAAGTCCACGAAAAGTTCCACTGCACTGACACCATACTCCGGATAACCGGAATGTGCCTTCTTCCCGGTGATTGTCACTTCAAAGGATTTGGTCCCCTTGCTCGCCGAAGCCATGCAGTTGTCGGTAGGCTCTCCGACTATCACATACTCCGCCCCGGGATGCACGTCCCGGAAACTCTTCGCCCCGAAAGACCCTGTCTCCTCACCTGCAAGGAGAAGCAGGCCGAATCCGGTCTCCCCCATGTCCTGCAGTTTCCGGCATGCATTGTACATCGCAATTATCTGGCCCTTGGCATCACAAGTGCCGCGTCCCTTTGCAATGCCGTTCTCCAATACGGGGGGAATATACGGCGGCACCGTATCAAGATGAGTACAGAATACTATTCCGGGCTTTCCCCATGAAAACAGGAGATTTTCGGTGCCGTCTCCAACCTCAAACGACTCCACCCTGCAGATGCCGTCCCCGAGCCTTTTCTTCAAAAACTCGGAAAATGCCCTTTCTGAAGACGATGTGGAATCAATCTTCAGCATTTCGACAAATAAATCTACATTACCCTCCATATAAAAGCCGAAAAACCGAATTTGCAAAATTACTTATAATTATTGAACTGGCAATAAGTCCCCGCTGTTTCAGCATCAATAATTGCATCCTGAAGCCCTGCATTCAAAATTTATTGCTAATTTTGACTGCCGACGCACATTCCGGTGTTATCGGCATCTTTGGTTTTGGAATTAGATATTATTGACAACTGACATTCATTTCGCCATGCAGAATCTCAAGTTCATTGTGAAAGCCATTGCCGCTGTCATGGCTTCCGCGTCAATATTGTCCGGCTGCCGGACAGCCGGAACGGAGGACTTCTCCACTGTTGTCAAAGCCTATTCAGGAGGTATCATAGGCAGCGGGGGGACAATTAAAGTTATCATGGCCGAACCGGTGGAAGAAAGCATTGCAGCCGGACTTGGTCAGGAAGAGCTTGACAAACTCTTTTCGTTCAGCCCGGGCATAAAAGGAAATGCCGTCTTTGACGGCAAGGACACATTCGAGTTCATTCCTGAAGAAGGCGGCATCAGGCCGGGGACCGAATACAAGGCAAGGTTCAATGCAGGCAAAGTAAGGCCTGACCTGGAAAAGAAGATGAAGACATTCGGATTTTCTTTCAGGTCTGCCGTCCGGGATGCTTCCATTGTCGCAGACCGCATCCTGATAAGGGAAGAAACGCCGGACATGGCGGAAATCTGCGGCAGGGCGATATTCAGCGAACCTGTTGACCCGCAGGCCGTGGCTGAGATGCTGTCCTGCAGCATGCGTCCCGGCAAAGGCGGCGGAGACATCAGCGTGCACACTTCTCCCGGAGAAGACGCCTGCACAGTGGATTATTCAATCTCAGGCTTTCTCAGAGACAAAGATGACATCAATGTATCAATATCGCTGGACGGCTCGGAAAAAGGTTTCGGCCGTGCGAAAAAAATATCCGCCGCCATTCCTGCCGCCGGGAGATTCGATGTCATGGGGACCGGACTCGGCGGCGGGTCTTCCCCATATGCCGAGATACTGTTCTCCGCCCCGCTGGATGAGGGCATGAATCCGGACGGGCTCATTGAAGCAAGCGGAGGGGGCCGCACTTTCACCCGGATATCCGACAACTGCGCCAGAATATATTTTGAAAAGATGCCGGAATCAGGCATAACGGTCAATGTGTCCGCCGGAATCAGGGACAGCGGCGGGAAAAAGCTGGGCAAGGCATACAGCACGGTGCTCAGGGATGAGGAACCGAAGCCGGCCGTAGAGCTTCTGCTCAACGGCAATATCCTTCCTGACGCCTCCGAACTTATGCTGCCGTTCAGGGCTGTCAATCTGAACGCAGTGGATATCTCCGTAATCCGGGTTTATGAGGACAATGTCCTTATGTTCCTTCAGGACAACGGACTGGACAGCGACAATAACTTGCGGAGATCAGGAAGGCTCCTGTGCAGGAAAACGATCAGGCTTGATTCCGACCCAGGGAAAAATCTGCACGACTGGCAGAATTTTGCAGTCGACCTGTCCGGGCTCTTCAGCCGGTCTCCCGGAGCAATATACAGGATCAGAATCAGCTTCAAGCCTGAATATTCACTCTACGGCAGCAGGGAAGACCGCAGCATGTCGGGACTTGTGGCACTTGAGTCCGGAATCCCTTCTGACGAAGAAATGCTGGAATGGGACGAACCATATCCGTATTATTACGAATCCTACTACGACTGGGGCAAATATGACTGGAAGGAAAGGGACAATCCGCTTGACCCGACATATTATATGCAGGAAAGCCGATTCCCGCACTGCAACCTGATGTCTTCGGACCTCGGGATCATAGCGAAATCCGCCGGAACTGGAAAAATCTGGACTGCCGTGACGGACATCATGACCGCAAAGCCCGTAAAAGGAGCCAGAATCACAGTCTACAACTACCAGCTGCAGGAAATCGGAAGAGATGTGACTGATTCCAGGGGATTTACCGAAACCCCTGTCAGCGGCAAGGCGTTTGCCGTGACCGCCGAATACAAGGATGCCATCAGTTATCTTAAAGTTACCGACGGCAACGAAAAGCCTGTCGGAAGATTCGACACCGGCGGGGAAAAGCCGGAAAACGGCATAAAAGCCTTCATATACGGAGAACGGGGAGTATGGCGTCCGGGGGATACGCTGCATCTGACCGCTGTCATAAAAAACGACGGAGAGCCCCTTCCTGATTCACATCCGGTGAAGATGGAACTCTATACCCCGCAGGGCCAGTTCTATTCAAGCCAGACGGACACGGACGGGAAGGACGGCTTTCATGTATTCAATGTCCCGACACGGCCCGACGACCCTACCGGCACCTGGAACGCCTGGATCAAAATCGGAGGCTCGGCATTCCACAAATCGCTGATGATAGAAAGCATAAAGCCGAACAGACTGAAAATATCCCTGGAGACAGACGGGGACATTCTTCAGGGAGGAGCAGAAGAACGGTTCGGGCTGAGTGCCTCATGGCTTTCCGGAACAGCGGCCGCCGGACTCACCGGGAAAGTCGGGATGTCGCTTACCCCTGCCGGAAAGACATTCAGCGGATATGACGGCTATGTTTTCTCCGACCCGACATCCTCATTCACAGGAACAGACCTGCAGCTGTTCTCAAAGAAGCTTGACAGCCGGGGCAAAGCTTCCGCCGGGGTAATGATGCCTGTCCTGGATGGGGCCCCGGGCATGCTGCAGGCCAGACTGGTGTCCAGAGTGCAGGAAGCAGGCGGAGACGAGAGCATCGTGTCCCGCACCATGCTGTTCTCCCCGTACCGGGCATACGCAGGGATAAAGCTGCCTGCTGCTGACGGAGGATGGATAGAGACCGACAAAGACCACTCGTTCCCGGTAATCCTCACAGACACCGACGGAAAGCCTGTCAAGGGACATGAAATGGAATACCGTATTTTCAAACTGGACTGGAGCTGGTGGTGGGAAAGTTCTTCGGAAGAACTTGCATCCTATGTCAACGGCACTTCGGCCATCCCTTTCAGCAGCGGCTCTTTCATTTCGGGAGAAAGTCCTTATGACATTCCTTTCCGGCTCGACTACCCGGACTGGGGCCGGTTCCTTGTATATGTCAGGGACAAGACCGGCGGGCATGCTACAGGCGGCATCATTTCCGTGGATTGGCCGGCATATCGCGGGAGAGCAGACAAAAGGGATCCGGATGCCGTGACAATGGTGACATTCTCCACGGACAAGCAACAATATAAAGCCGGAGAAACGGCAACTGTCTTCGTTCCTGCCGCCAGTGACGGGCTTGCGCTCATTTCCCTGGAGAACGGCAGCAGGGTAATTTCCCGTGACTGGGCAAAGACTTCCGGGGACGGGGACACTCCGTTCAGATTCACCGTGACTGAAGAGATGAGCCCTAATATCTATATCCATATATCCCTCATCCAGAAACACGGGAACACGGCCAACGACCTTCCGGTCAGAATGTATGGAGTGCAGCCTGTATTTGTGGATAATCCACACTCGCACCTGCACCCGGAAATCATCATGCCTGATGCGGTAAGGCCGCAGGAGGAATTCTCAGTCAGGGTGAGAGAACAGGACGGGAAGAAAATGACATATACTCTTGCCTTTGTGGACGAAGGCCTGCTTGACATCACTGCGTTCAGGACTCCGGACCCGTGGGCAGCCATGTACGGAAGAGAAGCTCTCGGAGTGAAGACATGGGACCTGTTCGACGAGATAGCCGGAGCCTTCGGAGGCAGATTCAGTCCTATTTCCGCTGTCGGAGGCGACCAGACCATAAACAGGGAATCGAAGCAGGACAACAGATTCAACCCCGTGGTGAAGTTTCTCGGCCCGTTTACGCTTTCGGGCAAAGAAAATACGCACAGGATTACCCTGCCGATGTATGTCGGCTCCGTAAGAGTGATGCTGGTCGCAGGAAAGGACGGAGCATACGGCAATGCCGAGAAGACCGTCCCTGTCAGGACACCGCTGATGATACTGCCCTCATTGCCGAGGGTGCTCGGGCCTGGGGAAGAAGTCATCCTCCCGATAAATGTTTTCGCCACTGAACCGGGACTTGACGAGGCCGAAATATCAGTGTCGGCAGAAGGTCCCGCCGAAATATCAGGCAAATCCAGTATCAGGATTCCATTTCCGGAACCGGGGGACACGCTCGTCAGATTCAGGCTGAAGACGACAGATGCCGAAGGTCCGGCAAAAGTGACCGTCAGAGCCAAAGGCGGGGGATATTCAGCCTCTGAAACAATCACTGTCCCGGTGCGCAATCCGAACCCTCCGGTGACCGCTGTCGGAACCGCTGTCACCGACCCTGGGGAAAGCCATGTTTTCCGCACGACAGCCGGCGGGGAAACGACTCTGGCTCTGGCAGGCTTCCCGGCCATTGACTTCAACGGATGCTTCGTCTATATGAAGGACTATGCCCACAGCTGCACGGAACAGATTTCCGCAAGGGGAATCTCCATGTTGTCACTTTCCGGACTGCTGTCAGATGAAAATGCCGCTCAGGTGCCGGGACTTGTGAAAGAACTGCTTTCGGAACTCTATGTCCGGCAGCTCCCGGACGGAGGATTCGCCTTCTGGCCAGGCATGGCGGCCGCGGACGAATGGGTGACATCCATGGCAGGTCATTTCATGGTTCTTGCCGAACACAACGGATATGAAGTCAACACAGGAGTGATGTCGGCATGGAGAAATTTCCAGAAAAACTGCGTACGCAGCTGGAGGAGCTCCGGGACAAACGATTTTTCAGACCTGGTCCAGGCATACAGGCTGTACACTCTTGCCCTGGCTTCCTCTCCGGAGACAGGAGCCATGAACAGAATGAAGGAATCCGGGACAATATCCGGACAGGCACAATGGAGACTTGCCGCCGCATACTGCCTCATCGGCAGGACGGGGATTGCCGGAGAAATGATTTCAGGACTGAAAACGGCCGTCTCAGACTATTCCGCATCAAATGTCACTTACGGGACACCTCTACGGGACAAGGCAATGATGCTGGAGACTCTTGTCCTCACAGGTGACATGGCCGGGGCAATGCTTCTGGCCAAGGAGGTTGCCGACGGATTCTCAAGTCAGGGAGGCTACACCACCCAGACGGCAGCCTTTGCATCTGTCGCCATGGGCAGGCTTGCCGAAGAGACCTCCACCGGAGCCATACGGGCTGAAATCATTGAAAGTACCGCAGCAAACGGAGAAGATACCCTCACATCAGGAAAAAGAACAGTGGAAAAAGCTGCTGCCACATACTCTTGCTCACTGTCATGCTCAACTGATGCCGCTGAAATCCGGAATCTGTCCGACGGACCTCTCTTCGTGACCCTGACATCCACTTATGTCCCGCCGGCCGGAACTGAGGTAAAGCCACAGTCCAACGGGCTGGAAATGAACATCTCATGGACAGATACCGGAGGAAATCCCGTCAATCCGCATATTCTGGCCCAGGGGACGGACTTCCGTGCGACAATTACCGTGTCCAATGTGTCGGGAACGACAGACTTTACAGACCTTGCCCTGACTTTCCCGGTACCTTCAGGATGGGAAATCTTCAATGAACGGACTTTGGCCGGGTCAGCAGAGCTGCAGACAATGTACGCAGGGCAGGACTCCGGGCAATACGACTACCTGGATGTCAGGGATGACAGGGCCGTATTCTACTTCGACCTCACGGCCGGTTCGCGGAAGAAATTCACGGTAAGACTCCGTGCGGCATACGAAGGGAACTTTACCTTGCCTGCCGCCGTATGCGAGATGATGTATGACCCGTCAATCTCAGCGAACACCGGCTCCGGCTCCGCCACCGTGACCGGACAATGAGACAGTCGCTGAAGAAATATGCGGCAGCCATTCTTGCCGCCATATCCGGAATCTGCCTGATTGCGTATGCACTGTGCCTTCCGGGGGATTTGTTCCCTGAGACGGGCTACTCTACGGTCCTGACTGACAGGAACGGCAATCTTCTCGGGGCCAGGATAGCAGCGGACGGGCAATGGAGATTCCCCCCGGCAGACTCTGTACCCGAGAAATTCGCCGTGGCCATAATTGAATTTGAAGACAGATGGTTCCGTATACATCCCGGAATAAATCCCGTTTCATTAGCCAGGGCAGCATACAGGAACATCAGGGCAGGACATGTTGTCAGCGGAGGCAGCACAATCACCATGCAGGTCATCAGACTGTCCAGACAAAAAGAAAGGACAGTCAGGCAGAAATTCATTGAATGCATCCTTGCCACGAGGCTTGAGCTGAAATACAGCAAAGAGGAAATCCTTGCCATGTATGCTTCCCATGCCCCTTTCGGGGGCAACACCGTGGGGCTGGAGGCCGCATCATGGAGATATTTCGGCAAGCCGGCTTCAGAACTTTCCTGGGGAGAAACCGCCACTCTTGCTGTCCTCCCGAACGCCCCGTCGATGATTCATCCGGGAAAAAACAGGAATCTTCTGAAGCAGAAGAGAGACAGACTGCTGGAAAGTCTGCTGGAACATGGGAAAATCGATTCTTCGGCTTATGTCCTGGCATGCAGCGAGCCTCTTCCTGACTCACCGGTGCCGATGCCTCAGCATGCCCCCCACCTTCTGGACAGACTGATGCCAGAAACAGCCTCTGGCAGGACCATCAGAACAGACATTGACCTCGGCCTCCAGAGGCGGACAGCCGCCGTTCTTGAAAAATGGTCAGGAGAATTTTCCCGGAGCGGAATCTGCGACCTGGCCGCCATAGTCATTGATACACGGACAATGGAAGTGCTGGCATACTGCGGGAACACGGGCTATGCATCAGGAAGAGAAGGAAGTCAGGTGGACATCCTGCAGGCTCCTCGGAGCACCGGAAGCATACTGAAGCCAATACTGTATTGCGCAATGCTGCAGGAAGGGTCTCTGCTCCCCGGGACACTGCTTCCTGACATTCCGGTAAACATCAACGGATTCTCTCCGCAGAACTTCGACCTCCAGTTCTACGGGGCTGTGCCTGCGGCAGAGGCCCTTGCCCGTTCGCTGAATGTCCCAGCCGTGCATATGCTCAGGGAATATGGAGTACCGAAATTCCGTGACCTGCTCAGAAATTCCGGCATGACGACCATTACCCGGCAGGCAGAAGACTACGGGCTGTCCCTGATTCTCGGAGGAGCCGAAGGAAGGCTTTCAGAGATTACGGCCATATATGCCGGGCTTGCCAATATTCTTTCAGACGGCGGGGATGCTTCAGGCAGGAACTTTCCTGTACGGGACTTCCCGTTCAGAGACAAGGATGCCATATGGTGGACAATGGAAGCGCTGAAGGAAGTGAACAGGCCTGATGAGATGGACTGGAGAATGGTATCTTCAGTCAGAAAAATCGCATGGAAGACCGGCACCAGCTATGGGTTCCGGGATGCCTGGGCAGTCGGCGTCACGCCGGGATACGCTGTCGGTGTATGGGCCGGCAACGCCGGCGGGGAAGGAAGGCCCGGACTTGTCGGAGCACGGACTGCCGGGCCGGTGATGTTTGACATATTCAGCCTTCTTCCCCGGACCGGATGGTTCCAGGAACCGGTATGGGGGGAATACACTGAAGCCGAAGTATGCAGATTGTCCGGACATCTGAAAGGTCCGTTCTGCAGCTGCACGGACACGCTCAGGCTACCTGTAACGGCGGCCAGAAGCACTCCCTGCCCATACCACAGGCCGATAACCGTAACACATGACGGCAATTACAGGACAGATGCGGGTATGCCGGGCTCAAAGACTGTAAACATGTTCCTCCTGCCTCCCGCCATGGAATGGTTCTACAGGCAGCATCATCCTGAATACAGGCCTCTGCCTCCGCCCCAGCCCGGAAGTCCGGCAGGTGACAGCCGTGTCCCCATGGAATTCATCTGGCCTGAAGACGGCTGTTCTGTCGCAATTCCGAGACAGCTTGACGGCTCATTGAAAGGAATAGTGTGCAACCTCGCCCACAGTGACGCTTCCGCCGAGGTATTCTGGCACCTTGACAACCGCTATCTGGGCTGTACAAGGCAAATACACCAGATGCAGATGCTGCCATCCGCCGGCGACCATGTCATAACGGTCACCGACAGCCGGGGCAATACCCTCTCTGTAAAAATCACAATAGTCCCGACCGGACAGAACCGCCCTGCCGCAATCAGTTCACGATAACTTCATCTGTGAAGAGCCAGGCCCCGTCGGCCGGATGCTTGAAGGCCCGGATACGCACATAACGGCCGCTTTCGTTGCATACAAGTCCGTATGGCTTGAAATAAAGGCCGTTAAGTCCATCCGACATGTCGCGCCAAACGGTTCCGACAGTCCTGAATGTCCTGCCGTCGTCAGAAATGGAGATTTCAACCTTTTCCGGAAACCATACCCACGCGGAAACGACCTGCATGAATGTCGCACCGACATAACGGACCGGCTTTACATCACCAAGGTCGACTGTCACATCCATATCCGTCAGGAATCCCTGCCACTTTCTGTCACCATAAGTCCAGCCCCCGAGCACTCCGTCAGTCAGAGTACAATCTCCGGAGGCAGGATACTGGCTGCTGTATTGTTCTCCGTAGATGACCGGACAGCCTTCGGCCAGATGATGTGCCGGAGCAAGACTTTCTTTTCTTTCCCCGTATTCTGTGCGCAGGTCAAATGAGGTGAATCCCATGGCGTCCAGCATATCCGACACTTTGAGAGCCCTTTCCCGGAATCCTTCATAATCCTTTGACCCGGCCTTGCTCCATCCGGTTTCAGCTATGGCATAGGCCCTCGGATAATACATGTATTCGGCATGACTGTCTGTCGGAATGTACTCCGCCCAGAGGTTGCCCTGGACTCCGAGAAGATGCGACAGTTCAGCTTCAGACAGACCTTCTTCAACCGGCTCGTATGAATATGTCTTTGCAAGCGGTATATAGCCGCCGATTGACACAGGCTCCTTGAACGGGGCATCCTGTGTATAGTCAAGGTAGCAGAATTCACCCGGAGTCATTATCACGTCATGGCCGGATTTCATCGCCGTAATCCCTCCTTCCGTGCCTCTCCAGGACATCACCGTGGCATTCGGGGCAAGCCCTCCCTGGAGAATCTCATCCCAGCCTATGATTTTCTTGCCCCTGGAGTTGACGAATTCCTCAATCCTGTGTATCAGATAGCTCTGCAGCTCGTCGACATTCTCCAGCCCCTCTTCCCGCATACGGCGCTGACAGTCCGGACATGTCTTCCACGCCCCTTTCGATGCCTCGTCGCCGCCGATATGCACATATTCCGAAGGGAAAAGGTCCATCACCTGGGTGAGCACATCCTCCAGAAACTCAAATGTCGCCTCCTTGCCCGGACATAAATCTCCGCTGCCATACTGTTTCCCGGTGCATGAAAGATGCGGATATGCGGCAAGGACCTCCTCGCTGTGGCCCGGCATCTCTATTTCAGGAATCACTTCTATATGTTTCTTCGCGGCACATGCAAGAATCTCCCTTATGTCTTCTTTCGTATAGTATCCGCCGTATGCTCCAGGCTCATCCTGACGGCAATAGTGCCGGTCTGACACCCACCAGTCGGACCAGTCGGCATACGGACGCCAGGCTGCAAACCCCGTCAATTCCGGACAGCCGTCAATCTCTATTCTCCAGCCTGCTCCGTCGGTCAGATGCAGATGCATCTTGTTCAGCTTGAGAAGAGCCATCGCATCCATCTGCTTCATCAGGAACTCCTTGGAACGGAAATGGCGGGACACGTCAAAATGAAGACCCCTGTATCCGAATCTCGGCACATCCGAGACCGTGCAGCAGCGGATTTCAGCAGCGGATGCACTTGAGGCGGGACCTGCATCATTGTCGCCGGCTGCACTTGGGATTCCGGCCATCTGGACAAGGCTCTGAAGGGCATAGAACGCCCCGGCAAAGCCCCTGGCCTCTATTCTTATCCCGGATTCTGTCACTTTGAGCCTGTAGGACTCCCTGTCCTTCCATGACGGAGAAGACTTTACATCCGCATTCCGCCTGTCCGGCTTCACACCTCCGACCGTGATGAGAATATCCGCATCGGATTTACGGCCGGCCTTTACAAGGGCATACGGCAGAGACAGCAGCTCTTCTTCAAGACTGGCGATTTCTCCGGCTTCTCCGTCCGCAGACTGCAGGGACTGCCCGGGAGACTCCAGATAAGGCTGTTTCAGTTCAATAAAAAAAGATGTTCCGTCCCCAAGGACAAACGAGCCTTCGGAAACGGAATATTCATACGGTGCCGGAATGATAACCTCCGGTCCGGCGGCATGAAGATCGGCCGCGGATGCCGACAACATGACCAGCACAGATACAACAAACAATCGTACGGCGGCAATACCTTGCCCGGAATGTTTCAGTTTCAGTGTCATGGTATATTCTGTCTTATCAATTCATTTGATTTTGCTAATATAGGCATAAACCGGGAAATTACAATCTGCAGCGAAGCATTCTTTTATACAGGGCACAATGTTATCCGAGATTGAAATCCATTGATATGCGGACAGGGGGGAATAGCAGTGATTGTATCCGGAGAAATTTAAAGAAAATAAAAAGGGTAACCAAACTGTCATGACTGACTTCCGGCTACCCTTTTCTAAGGTTGTGGAGGTAGACGGAGTCGAACCGACGACCCCCTGCTTGCAAAGCAGGTGCTCTAGCCAACTGAGCTATACCCCCAATTCATAAATAAATTCTAAAGAACTTCAGTAGTCCTGAGCAGACTTGAACTGCTGACCCCTACATTATCAGTGTAGTGCTCTAACCAACTGAGCTACAGGACTATATAATAATGAAAGACTCAATAAGAGGAGCTTTAGTCCTCGGACAGGCTCCAAAAAGGAGGTGTTCCAGCCACACCTTCCGGTACGGCTACCTTGTTACGACTTAGCCCCAGTCACC
>CALUPG010000011.1 GCA_944322565.1 uncultured Bacteroidales bacterium
AGACGGTAAGTACGATGGCCGTTGATCTGGCCGAGGCTTCTCCGTCAGGAGGTGAGACATTCTCCGTTTCTCCTCTGTCACTCAATGTTTCAGCTGAGGGAGGCACTACAAAATTCTCCGTTGAGGCAAGCGACAATGTCGCATGGACAATCACGACTACGGATGATACTCACCTTACTGTCATTTCCGGCGGAACAGGCTCGAAGGATGTCACTCTGGGGTACCGCGACAATAAAGGCCCGGATGCCAAGACAGCCGACATCATAGTCTCTACTACCGCCGATGTGCCTGTCAAGTCCTACACAATCAAGTTCAACCAGTCTGCTCCTGGAGCTACAGCCAGATATTATGTCAAAGTGACTTCGGAGCCTGCTGACTGGAGCGGAAAATATCTGATAGTCTATGAGTCTGACGATGCCACCGGCTATGTCTTTGACGGATCTTTGTCAAAGTTGGATGCAGTCAAAAATTACAAGGAATTTGCAATATCAGGCGGACAGATTGAATCAACTGCAGAAACAGATGCTGTTTCATTTACTGTGGGCCCGCAGGAAGACGGATGGTCTGTCCTGGCTGCAAATGGCCAGTATATATGTCAGACGGCCAATAGCAATGGTTTGAGGGCTACTGACACGCCTGAAAAGCAGAATTTGGCAGTGGATACGGATCAGTCGACCAAACTTTCTGATGCAAAGAGCGGATGTGTTCTGAGATTTAACAATAGTTCCGACCAGATGCGTTTCAGATACTACAAGCCGGCATCTTATACAGGGCAGAAAGCGATAGCTTTGTATAAACTTTCAGAATAAACTTTATAGGAATCTGCATTTCAAAGGGATGCCCCGCCTTGGGGCAGCCCTTTGATTTTCTGATTTATTCTCCTTTTGGGGAAATTTTCATTTGATTTTTATCCGGATGCGATTTATTTTACGATTGAAGAAATTTTTGCCGGCAATGCTGTCCGCTGCCGTGATGTTTTTTGCCGCTTCTTGTGAACAGTCAGACATTGCTCCTGCGCTCAAGATGCAACAGACGACGGTGCCTTATACGGCCGGACGCCAGAGCGTGTCGGTCGAAGCCTCGGGGAACTGGGTGCTTGCATTGTATTTTCAGGATGATGACCAGTGGGCAAGCCTCAGTGCGGAGTCCGGCAGCGGGAGCAGGAATGTCGTGCTTGAGTACGGCGAGAACAACTCTGAGAAGGAGCGCAAGGTGAATATCGTGCTCACGGCTTCCGGCACTGATGTTGTGCTCGGGTTCACCCAACTTCCGGAGAATAGCGCAGAGCCTGACCCTGAGCCTGACCCTGACCCCGATCCCGACCCCGATCCAGAGCCCGATCCAGAGCCGGCTGTATTTCCGGGATGGATGGAACTTCCTGCCGTGAAGGAGACCGAAGACTGTCATTTCTACTCGCATGACATGCGGGTGGCCGGCCGGACATGCAGGAACTATTCTTTTCTGTGGGACAGGGACAATCTTGTGTCTCACTGGGTGGCATATCCTCTGAACTCGTTCCTTATCGGAAGCGGCAGCAGGACGAATGACTGGGATTATGACCCGCTCGTGCCGAGGGATGAGCAGCCGACACTTTTCCATGGTTATGACGGAGGCTATGACAGAGGTCATCAGCTCCCGTCTGCCGACAGATATACTGACAATCCTTCGACATTCTATTTCACCAACATGACCCCGCAGCTCGGAAGCCTCAATCAGAATATATGGAGGAAATTCGAGGAGCAGGTCAGAGAATGGGCCAGGGCTTGCGATACTCTCTATGTGGTGACAGGATGTGTGCTTGAAGGCAGCAGAGGCAAGGCGTATGACAACAGCGGCAAGGCTGTGACAGTGCCCGGCGGATATTACAAGGCCCTTCTCTGCTACAAGAATTCGCCGAGCTTCGGTGACGGAGGCTATGTGGCTGCAGGATTCTATTTTGAGCACAGGGGCTACAGCCAGACCGATGTCACTTCGGACATGAGCATGTCCATCGACGAACTCGAGGAGAAGACAGGTCTGGACTTTTTTGTCAATCTGAAGAAACAATTGCCTACACTTTCAGACAGAATAGAGGCAAAGGATCCCGAGACCGTCAATTTCTGGTGGAACTGACCCGGACCTGCAGTGCCTGTAAAAGATAATCATCAAACAGCAATATGAGAAAAATCACAATCATTTTATCTCTTCTCTTGATTTCATTGGCTGCGACTGCCCAGGAGACCAAGGTCAAGAGCTATGTCGTCGGGTTCTACAACCTTGAGAACCTTTTTGACACTTATAATGACCCGGCAAAGAACGACGAGGAATTTCTTCCGGACGGCAGAAACCAGTGGACAGAGACGAAATATCAGAAAAAGCTGCATAACATGGCCACTGTCATCAAGTCGATGGCGGAGACCAACGGCAGATTCCATTCGGTCTTGGGGGTCAGTGAGATAGAGAACAGGCTTGTGCTGGAGGACCTTGTCAGCCAGCCGGAGATTGCATCCGCCAATTATCAGATAGTGCATTATGACAGCCCGGATGTCAGGGGTGTCGATGTGGGTCTTCTCTATCGCCCGGACCAGTTCAAACTCCTGGACAGTGAATCGATTCCTTTTGACTTCAACAGTCCAGGCATAGAGTTCTCTATGGAGGGCGAGGACAGGGTGTCTTTCAAGACCAGGGACATACTCATGGTCCGCGGCCTGCTTGACGGAGAGCAGTTCGCCTTTTATGTCGCCCACCTTCCTTCCCGCATCGGCGGAAAGGGCTGGGACCTGAGGAGCCGCGGAGCGGAAATCATCTATGACCATGCATTGAAGATGATGTCGCAGTATCCCGGCATCAAGATAGTGGTGATGGGCGACATGAATGACAATCCGACTGATGTCAGCATGACACAGTACATGCATGGTAAGGAGGAGCCGGGGCAGGTGGGAAAGGAGGATTTCTTCTCTCCGTTCCTGGCAATGCTCAAGGCCGGCTATGGTTCCCTTGCATATCAGGGGACTTGGAACATCTATGACATCATCCTCGTCAACGAGGCTCTCGTCAATGCCCCGGACGGCGGATTCAGAATCAGGCCGCTCGGCAAAAAAGGATTCTACGGTGTCGTCTATAAGAAGCCGTTCATGATGACCCAGAGAGGACAATACAAGGGTACCCCGTTCAGGACATTCTCCAACGGAGCATTCATCGGCGGATACAGCGACCATCTCCCGACCTACATTGTCCTTGAAAAAGAAGTTAACTGAATATTATCTGGAAAAATATGAACAGAAAATTATTGTCAATCCTATTTATGGTCATTCTCGCCCTTCCGGCCGCTGCCCAGCAGCAGGACAGGCGCAACAGCTACGGAGGCAGGATACAGTGGTTTGAGAACCTTGTTACTGAAGATAAAGGCGGAGTCGAGGGAACTGTCGTGAACAGAAGCGGCCGTGCTCCTGTGGCTGACGCGCTGCTCAATCTCTGGCGCGGCGACAAGCTGATTGCCGAGGCCAGAGTTGCCGAAGACGGATATTTTATATTTGACAATCTCCCCAACGGGGAATACCGGCTGGCGGTCTCTGCTCCAGGCTTTATGTCCACGGAGGTAAATGTCTCTGTGGAGGGCTTTGTAAAGGACCTCATATTCGTGTCTATGGTGCCAAGCACCATTATTCCTGAATTCGACGAGTCGAGTTTCGTCGAGTTTGACATGGAAGATTCAGGCTATGATGACGCCCCTTCCATCCTGTACGGCAATGATGTCTATTCAAGCATCGCAGGCTATGGCTTCAGTTCCATCCGCTTCAAGAACAGGGGATACGCGAGTGAGTCACAGGATGTGTACCTGAGCGGTGTCAAGATGAATGATGCCATCACAGGATATACCCCTTACTCTCTCTGGTCAGGCCTGAATGAAGCCATGAGGAGCAAGGAGACGACTATAGGTTCCCAGCCTTATGAATACGGGTTCGGAGGATACAACGGTGTCACGAATATCCTTGCCACCCCGTCCAATGTCCGCAAGGGATGGAGATTCAGTGCACTGACCAACAGTGCCCTCTACAGGTTGAGGCTCATGGCGACATACGCCTCTGGAGAGCTGGACAACGGCTGGTCTTATGCTTTCAACGTGTCAGCCCGTCTCGGAGGAAATGACTGGGTGAAAGGTATCTATTACCGGTCGTTCGCATATTATGCCGGAGTGGAGAAAAAATTCGGGGACATTCACCGTCTGAGTCTCGTGGCATTCGCCGCTCCAGGCCAGAGAGGCGCCCAGAATGCGTCAACACAGGAGGTTTATGACCTTGTCGGAGACAATATGTACAATTCCAACTGGGGCTATCAGAGCGGCAAGCTCCGCAATGCCCGTGTGCGCAAGACACATGAGCCGGTGTTTGTCCTGAAATATACCGCCACTCCTCTTGAGAATCTTGAGGCTTCCGCCACTATTCTCTACAGGACAGGCAAGAACGGCTATACGGCAATGGACTGGTATGATACATACGACCCGAGGCCGGACTACTACCGCAATCTCCCGAGCTACTTCTGGATGGAAGACCCGGACTACGGCAGGCAGGACTATGCGAAGTACGAGGCTGCCCGGGAAGCCTGGCTCAACAACTGGAACAGCACGCAGCACATCAACTGGGACCGTCTCTACAATGTCAATTACCACAATGTCGATGCGGACGGCCTGAGCCGCTCGAAGTATATCATAGAGGAGCGCCGCACGGACCAGAATGACCTCAACCTCAACGGCAGTGTCAAGTGGCGCATACGCGACTGGGTGACACTCACCGGAGGGGTCAACTACAGGTGGAACAGGACAGAGTACTATAAGGTCGCGGATGATTTGCTGGGAGGAGACTATTATGTGAACATAGACCAGTTTGCCGAGAGGGACTTTGCCTCAGACCCTGCAATGATCCAGAATGACCTTGACTATTATTTTGCACATGGCGCGGCGCAGCAGCTGAACCGGGGAGACAAATACGGGTATGATTACTATGCTAATGTCCGCAATGCCAATGTCTGGGCGAATGCCACCTTTGACTACGGCTCATTCTCCGGATATGCGGCAGTCGAGACCGGCTATTCGATGTTCTGGAGGGAAGGTCTTGTCCGCAAAGGCCTTTTTGCCGGACTGGATGACGAAGGCAATGAAATATATAGCCCTGCGACAGGCAATCTCCTGACATCATATGACAAGGACGGGCGCGTCATCACATCCAAGGGCCGTTCTGATGTGGCGGCGTTCTATACCTATTCCGCAAAGCTCGGTGCAAGCTGGTTCTTCACGGGAGGACACAGGGTGTATGCCAACGCAGGCTATTTCAATGATGCCCCGACCTTCAACCAGTCATTCATCTCTCCGAGGACAAGAAACACCCTTGTGGACGGTCTGACTACGACAAAGACGGTGACCGCGGACATCAACTATACATACAGCAACAACGGCTATGACATCCGTCTGACCGGATTCTGGACCAAGATAATGGACCAGACCGACATGATGAGCTTCTACGATGACTCGCAGAATTCATTCACCAACTTTGCGATGACCGGCATCGACCAGAGGCACATGGGCATTGAGCTGGGCTTTAAGATTCCTCTCTATCTTCAGAATCTCTTCCTTCAGGGCGTCGTCAGCTGGGGTGAATATATCTACACTTCAACTCCTCTCATGACCCAGACCGTGGACAACAGTGCGGCGGTCATCATTGACAATCAGCCGGTGACCTACTGGAAGAGCCATCCGATTTACAAGCAAATCTCTGTGGACGGCATTACCATGTACGACAGGGATGTCAACGGGAACTTTATCCTTGACAGAGAGCAGAAACATTATGTGCCGAGCACACCTCAGCTCGCCGCAGACCTCGGCCTGCGCTACAGGACCAATTCATACTGGTTCTTCGAGGTGAACGGACAGTTCTTCGCCAATTCCTATCTTGACATGAACCCTCTGTACAGGACTATGACAGCAGTCGCCGGTCCTGACAATGCAATGACCGACATGGCTCTCGCAGAGCACAGCAACGGCTGGTTCCTGAATCAGAATATGGCAGACAATATGGGCCTTACCCCGGAGGAAATAGAGTACATGGCCGCCCAGGAAAAGTTTGATCCCGTATTTCTCCTCAATGCCAGTGTCGGCAAATCCTGGTACATTGACCGCAAGTACAACTTCGGATTCTCCCTTGAAGTGAAGAACATTCTCAACAACAGGGGAGTGAAGACGGGAGGATATGAGCAGACCCGTCTCATTGACAGCGAGAACTACGACAGATACTACAGGTTTGACCCGAAGTATTTCTACATGAGCGGAGTCAACTATATGCTCAACCTGTATTTCAGGTTCTGACAGACTGTATTATGACAACTGACAGAAAATATAAGAAATCAATTATATGAAAATAATGAAAATATATAGATTGGCAGCAGCAGCTGCGCTTCTGGCTTCAATGACACTGCTCCCGTCTTGTGAAGAGTTTGATCCGGTTTTTACCGGAAAATATCCTCTGCCTGAGTCTTGGGAAGAGGTTGAAATGACTCCGACAAAGACTATAAAGGAACTGTGCGAATTGTATAATCAGGGCAGCCCGCTTACTTTAGAGGAAGACATTGTCATCGGAGGTAAAGTCTGTACATCCGACCAGGTCGGCAATTTCTACAGGAGCTTCTATATTCAGGACGGCACTGCGGGAATCGAGATAAAGATGGGCAAGACAGGCCTGTACAACGAATACAAGATAGGGCAGACAGTATATGTCAAGTGCAAGGGCCTGACTCTCGGAATGTACGGTTTCAGCTCAAGCTCCTCCTACGGCGGGCAGGGTATGGTGCAGCTCGGCTGCGTCGACCCGTCGGGGGAGTACGAAACTTCCTATATTGAAGTCCAGTCCATTATTGACGAGCATATTTTCAGGGGGGCGGAAGGTACTCCGGATGAACCGATTGTGCTTGAAGAAAACCAGCTGCCGGGTAAGAATGACAATCAGACCAGCAACGAGTTCATCGGCCGCCTGGTCACAATCAAAAACCTCAGATATGCCAACGAGGTGTTCGCCCTTCTGTACATCAACCCGAATCTGGAGCATAAGGATTCCAAGAACAGGGTATTCCTTTCCGATGAGCAGCATAACATCACCACTTGGGCGATGAGTGAGCAGAATGTCATACGGCATCTTCGTGCGGGCGACTGGGACGATGTGCTGATAGGCAATTCCAATGACCAGAGTCCCGATGAGACTGTCGCCAAATATAAGGACATCATGATCCGCTATGCCACTCCTGCCAATGTGAGCCAGTATTTCACTACTCCCGGCGGCACAGAAATCCAGATCCGTACCAGCGGCTACTGCCGTTTCGCCGACCTGGAGATTGATCCTGATGTCCTCTCCGGCCGCAAGACCATTGATGCCACAGGCATTCTCACCATGTACCAGGGCAGCATCCAGTTCGTCCTCATCGATCAGACAGGCATCAAGGTGAACGACTGAAAAAGCGTGTCCGATGGTATTTTCAAAATACCGACGGACACGAAAATACTATAAACCGCGCCCGGTGGACAGCATTTTGAGCTCCACCGGGCGCGGTATGAATTTCGGAGGGAGTGTGTCTTGGCGTATTGCCTCCCCGCTACTTCACATAGCTCGTAAGGAACTGGACATTGCCTTCAGGGACGACTTTCACATCCTCGGTCGAGGCCGGGATGAGGACTGTCTCGCCCTTGCGGACGGTCTCGGAGTGCCCTTCGTTGTCGGTGATGACTGCGCCGCCTTCTATGCAGATTATTATGAGGAAAGAATCCAGAGCCTTGAGGTCAAGGTCATATTCTTTGTCAAGGTCATAGAGGGATGTGGTGAAATATTTGCAGTCCACGAGAACATTCTCCTTGTTCTTGTCCTTTTGGTAGCTGGTCTTGTAGTCCGGATATACCTTGTAGTCGATGGCATCCTTTGCAAGTTCAGTGTGGAGTTCGCGCGGCTTGCCGTCGAGCCCGAGGCGTCCGAAGTCGTAGATCCTGTAGGTGATGTCGGATGTCTGCTGGATTTCGGCGATGAACGAGCCGGATCCGATGCTGTGGATGCGGCCTGCAGGCAGGAAGAACACGTCCCCCTTCTGGAGGCTGAAGTCTTCAAGGACATCGGTGATTGTGTTGTTGTTGACTCTCTCCACATATTCTTCAGGGGTGATGGACTTCTTGAGCCCGGCCATCAGGTGCGCGCCCGGGTCTGTCTCCACGACATACCACATCTCTGTCTTGCCCTTGGAGCCGTTATGGCGTCTGGCGGCAAGTTCGTCATTCGGATGTACCTGGATGGAAAGGTCCTGCTTTGCGTCTATGAATTTGACAAGAAGAGGAAACTGCTCCCCGGTCTTCCCGTAGTTGGACTTGCCGATGAGCTTGTCCTTGAATTCCTGTATCAGGTCGGTGATGGTCCTTCCGGCATATTCGCCGTTGGCAACTACTGATTCATTGCCTTTGACACCTGAGAGTTCCCAGCTTTCTCCTATGTTGTGCTGGTCTGTGCTGATGGATTTGAACGGGGCAATCTTTTCTCCGCCCCATACCATCGACTTCAATATCGGTCTGAATTTAAGAGGATACATGTCTTATGGTGTTTTGTGTATATGGTCTTGTTGTCCTGTTATTGTCTTGCAGCCTTGTTATTGTCTTGCAGGCTTGTCAAGCTGGTCAAGGGCGAAAGTATATGCTCCTGTGGAGATGGCCTTGCTGGCTCCCATCTTTGAGATTGCAACGCCTATGCGCTTCTGCGGGTCGTATGACACTTCTCTGTCGGTGCCGTATACCTTGATGTAGCGCTGCTCCCCGCGGGCGAACTCGGCAAATTCCTCATCGCTGTCAAGGTCGTAGACTTTCATCTGTACCCTGTTGAGCTCTTCTCCGGAGAGGGTGCTGATTTTACTCCTCAATGATTTGAGCAGACCCGGCATGATGTATTTCTTCGCAGCTGTGATGCCGCCTCCGATGACAATCAGCCCGTCGATTAGCGTCACGGCAGTTGCCATGGCATCTCCTGCGACTTCCCCCATTTCAAAGAATGCCCTGGCTGCAGCTTCCCGGTCGCCTTCTTTCTGTCCTTCGGCCACATCAAAGATATCCTTCGGCTCCAGACCGTGGTCCGGGTTGCCTGAAAGCTCTCCGTAGACTCTTTTCACAGCACGCACGGCCACGCCCTCTTCCACGATGACACCGTTAATCTTGCTGTGAGGAAGGCAGAATGTCTCCACGCAGGAGTTGTCGCCCCTGTTGAGCTCTCCGTTGATGACAGTCCCGATGCCGAATCCTGTACCGAATGTGTATCCGATGAGGTTGTGATAACGCTTTTCGCTGCCGGCTTCCTTCAGCCTTTCGTTCGTCTCGGGTAGCATGCCTCCGAGGGCTTCCCCGTATGCAAAGAGGTCTCCGTCATTGTTGATGAAAACCGGGATGCCGAACTTGCCTTCGAGGAACGGCCCCAGCGCAACACCGTCCCTGAATGACGGGAAGTTCGGAAGATAGCCTCCGATGATGCCGTGAGGGTAGTCTGCCGGTCCCGGGAAAGCGAAGCTGATTGCCACCGGCTTCTCTTTCAACTTGTTGATGACAGAACTGAATCCGATGACCATAGTGTCGAGACACAGGTCAAGATTGTTTGCATTTGAAGGAAGGGTTATGGGGTCTACGATGAATTTTCCTCCCTGCATTGCCCCGAAAACCATGTTTGTCCCGCCAGCGTCAAGGGTCAGCACGATACGGGAATCTGTCTGGAAATTTGCCATTGTGCTATCTTTTTGTGATTTTTTAATTCTACTTTAGCAACAAAATTTCATAAGGGCTTGCACTCAGACCAGCGGCTCTCCCGTCATGGCCTCCGGCTGAGGTATGCCCATCAGCTTGAGGATGGTAGGGGCGACGTCGGCGAGTTTCCCGTCTTTGACATGCTCGACTCCGGCATTTATCACGATGAACTGTACCGGGTTGAGAGAATGTGCGGTATTAGGGGAGCCGTCCGCGTTGTAGGCGTGGTCTGCGTTGCCGTGGTCGGCCGTGAGCAGGACAACATAGTCGTTGGCAACGGCTGTCTCGACAACTTCCTTTACGCATTTGTCGACCTTGGCGACGGCCCGGCAGATGGCGGAGAATACGCCGGTATGGCCCACCATGTCTCCGTTGGCGAAATTGAGGATAATCATGTCCTCTTTGCCGGTGTTCAGCACTTCAACGAGCTTTTCCGTCACTTCCTGTGCGCTCATTTCCGGAAGCAGGTCGTATGTAGGGACCTTAGGTGATTTCACCAGAATCCTGTCCTCGTTCTCGAACTGGTCTTCACGGCCGCCGTTGAAGAAGAATGTCACATGGGCATATTTTTCTGTCTCGGCGATGCGGAGCTGGCGCTTTCCTGCCTTTGCGACTGTCTCTCCGAGGGTGTCCTGCACATTTTCCTTGTCAAAGAGGATGTGCACGCCCTGGAATTTGTCATCGTATGGGGTGAAGCAGCAGTAGTAGAGAGGAAGGGTCTTCATGCCGAAGTCCGGCAGGTCTTCCTGTGTGAGCACGGAGGTGAGCTCCCTTGCCCTGTCGTTTCGGAAATTGAAGAAAATCACTGCATCGCCTTCCCGGATTGTCCCGAGGGCATTCCCTTCGGCGTCAGTGACTGAAACAGGCTTGATGAATTCGTCGGTGACACCTTCGTCGTATGATGCCTGGATTCCTTCTGTGGCTGAAGTGAATTTTGCTCCCTCTCCCTTTACGAGGAGGTCGTATGCGAGCTTGACCCTTTCCCATCTCTTGTCGCGGTCCATCGCATAATAGCGTCCGCAGACAGATGCTACCTTACCGGTGGTCCCGGCCATCTTTTTCTCCAGTTCTTCCACAAAGCCCTTGCCGCTCTTCGGGTCCGTGTCCCTTCCGTCCATGAAGCAGTGCACGAAGACTTTGTCAAGATTGTACTGCTTTGCGACTGCCAGGAATTCATATACATGCTCAAGAGAGCTGTGTACTCCTCCCATTGAAGCCAGTCCCATGAAGTGGAGCTGTTTCCCTGTCTTTGCGACATAGTCATAAGCGGCCTTTATCTCTTTGTTTTCAAGGAGCTTGTGGTCGCGGCATGCCATGTTTATCTTTACGAGGTCCTGATATACGACCCTGCCGGCTCCGAGGTTGAGGTGCCCGACTTCAGAGTTTCCCATCTGGCCGTCAGGAAGTCCGACATATTCTCCGCATGCCTGAAGATGTCCGGTCGGGTATTTGGCCCTGAGTGAATCGATGTAGGGAGTGCCCTGGGTGTAGATGGCGTTTGTCCAGTTGTGTTCGCCTTCTCCCCAGCCGTCAAGAATCATCAAAAGTACTTTTCTGTTCATGATATTATGATATTTTGTTAAATTTGCCGGATTGACGGGCTAAGCCCTTTCAGGTGCAAAGATAATCATTTGCCCGAATAGGCGTTAATCAAATCGTTCATTTTGAAAGCAGATTAATTCATCGATATTATGACAGGATGGAACAGGCGCAGGCGCAAGGACGGCGGCCGCAAAAAAGAGAAAAAAGAGAAACGCAGTTTTCCGGAATTTACGGGCCGCGTGCAGATGACGCGGGAAGGCTATGGCTTCATCATTGTGGAAGGTGAGGAAGATGACATATTCGTCAAGGCGACCAAGATGAGAGGTGCCCTGAACGGAGATGTTGTCAGAGTGGCGGTGACCAAGGAAAAGACTGACCGTCAGCGCAAGGAGGGAGAGGTGCTGGAGATTCTGGAGCGTTCGTCCAAGCCTTTTGTCGGCATCCTCCATATTGTGGGAGAGCAGGCATGGGTTCTTATGCAGAGCAGGGTGATGCCATACGACATATCCATCCCGGTTACAGGTGCCTCGAAGTCTGCTGCTTCCGGCAAGACCGCACCCGCTGCTCCCGTGACAGGTTCACTGAAGAAAATCGGGGACGGACTTTATGCCGTGACGGGAGTCTATGAGACTGTGGACGGCAGACGGCAGGAACTCCGGGCAAAGCCTGGAATGAAAGTGGCCGCTTTGGTGGACAAATGGGACAAGAAAGACCCTGACCCCGTGGGACATCTGACTGATGTGCTTGGCGAGCCGGGGGAGAACGACACCGAGATGCACGCCATTCTTGCGGAATTTGCCCTGCCGTACAGGTTCGAGCCGGAGGTCGAGAATGCGGCGGACGGCATTTCGGACGAAATAACCGCTGCCGACAGGAAAGAAAGGAGGGATTTCAGCGATGTGCTGACATTCACAATAGACCCTGCTGACGCAAAGGACTTTGACGATGCCCTGTCGTTCAGGAAGCTTGATGACGGCAATTATGAGGTCGGCGTCCATATCGCCGATGTCACACATTATGTCACTCCGGGGTCGGTCGTGGACAAAGAGGCCCAGGAGAGGGGAACATCCGTGTATCTGGTGGACAGGACTGTCCCGATGCTTCCGGAAAAGCTCTCCAACAAGCTCTGCTCCCTTCGCCCGAACGAGCCCAAGCTCTGTTTCTCGGCTGTCTTTGAAATCACTCCGCTTGCCAAGGTCGTGTCGCAGTGGTTCGGCCGCACGGTAATCAATTCCGACTACCGCTTTGCCTATGAGACGGCACAGCAGATTATCGATGCCGGAGACAAGGCCATGTCCATGGAGCTGCGCGGCGGTACTGACGGCAGGCAAGGTGTCGTCGGGTCAGCCATGGGAGAGGGCGTTATCACCGGCTGCATCATACCTGACAGTCTGAAGGAAGCCGTGCTTGTGCTTCACGGCCTTGCCTCCAAGTTCCGCAAGAAGAGGTTCGCTTCAGGGGCCATCAGCTTCGACCGCCCTGAAATGAAAGTTGAGGTGGATGAAAAAGGCCGTCCGGTCCGTGTCTACCAGAAAATCAGCAAGGAGGCCAACTGGCTCATCGAGGAGTTCATGCTCCTTGCCAACAGAAGTGTGGCGGAATTTGTCGCAAAGGGCTGCCGCTATCCTGCGGTTCCCGGAACAGGACTGGGCTATCTGTGCATATCTCCGGAGGAAGCGGCCAAGGCTGCCGCCAAATCCAGGGCAAAGACATTTGTCTATCGTGTCCATGACGAGCCCAACAGGGAAAAGCTCGATGGGCTCCGCTCCTTCATACATAATTTCGGCTATGAGATGGGACCGACCGAGAACGGAAAGGAAATATCCCGTGAGCTCAACAGTCTCTTCTCCAGGGCCAAGGATACTCCTGAGTACAATGCCATAGAAATGCTGTCGCTCAGGACAATGGCGAAGGCCCGCTACAGCACCGACAATATCGGGCACTACGGCCTGGCGTTCAAGTACTACACACATTTCACCTCTCCGATTCGCCGCTATCCTGACATGATGGTGCACAGGCTGCTTGCCATGTATCTCTCCGGGGCGGACTCGCAGAAAAAAGATTACTACGAAGGGCAGTGCAAGCATGCGTCCGAGCGCGAGATAATCGCAGCCGAGGCCGAGCGTTCAAGCATAAAGTACAAGCTTGTGGAATTCATGCAGGACAAGGTCGGCTATGAGTTCGAGGGCCATATTTCCGGTCTGACCGAGTGGGGAATGTATGTGGAGATAGAACCTACCAAGATAGAGGGAATGGTTGCCCTGAGGGACATCTCTTCCGACTATTTTGAGTTTGACCAGGACCGTTACCGCATCGTGGGCAAGCGCTCAAAAGTCGTATATAATCTCGGGGATGCCGTCAGAATCCGTGTCAAGAAAGCCAATCTTGACCAGAAGCTTCTTGATTTTGAGCTTGTCGAGACCGGCAATGAGGACCGTCTCGGGAAAGACGGCGATGCCGGCGAAGGACATTCTTATTCCGGCGAAGGACATCCTTATTTCAGCGAAGAACATCCTTATTCCGGAGAGGAACAGACTGATTCAGGGAAAGACCAATCCCGGGCATCAGGAAAGAATGCCCGCAAGGAGAAAATCCGCAAGGCTATCAGGGAATCCAAGCGCAAGGCTTCCAAGTCCGGAAAATCCAGGGAAGGCCGCCCTTCCGGAAAAAAGAAATAAATGATATTGCCGCAGCAGATGGACAGAAAGTGCGCCCGGTGGAGACGAAAATGATGTCCACCGGGCGCGATTATTATGCAAAAGTACGCCTGATGGCATTTTCAAAATGCCGACGGGCGCAAAAATATCACAAAACTGCGCCCGGTGGAAGCCAGTTTATAGCTCCACCGGGCGCACTCTGTCTTCAGGTGTATTTCCTGTCTGTCTGTCTTCTGACATCCTGCCGTCTTCGGCCGCGACTGCGCGCATTGCTGAATCTACAGGAGGGCGTCCTTGACCTTGGCCCTGAACTGTTCCTCCGGCATTGAACCTACGGCTTTTACGGGTTCTCCTTCAACAGGTATCAGAAGAAACATCGGGATGGACCTGATGCCATAGCTTTTGGAAAGATTCCTGGCATTGTCCACATTTACCTTGTAGACATTGATTGTTCCTTTGTAGTCAGAGGCAATCTTTTCAAGGACCGGAGACATCTGGCGGCATGGTCCGCACCAGTCTGCATAGAAGTCCACGATTGCAGGCCTGTCACCGAGATATTTCCACTCTTCTGTGGTAAAATCCTCGATCATGGCCTTGTATTCTTCCTCTGAGAGGAGGATGACTTTGCCTTCTTCTTGCTTTTCAACTGCTGCAGGAGCATTGCCTGCGCCTGTATTGTCCGCTGTGACGCTGTCCGCACTCATGTCATTGGCTGTCAATAGTCCGGCCAGCATTGCGGCAGCCGTCATTGCGGCATAAATTGAACTCTTCATAATGGTCTTTATTTACGATTGCCTCTTTCCCGGAAATTATCTCTTCCCTCAATTATCTCTGTGCGAGCTGCGAGTCAATGAAGAAGAGTCCTGACTCGCCGGCCCTCTTGATTTTGGCGACGATGTCCGAAGCTGTGGCTTCTTCTTCTACCTGCTCTCTGACGAAGCCCCAGAGGAAATCCTGGGATGCCTTGTCTTTTTCTGCTGAAGCTATGTCAACGAGGTCGTTGATGAGTTCAGAGACATGGCATTCGTGCTTGTACACATGCTCAAAGACTTCAAGCACGCTGCCCCAGCCTGCAGGGACAACATCTATCATGCTGACCTTCGCCTCTCCGCCTCTCTTTATGAGGTAGTGTGCGAGTTCATTAGCATGCTCTTTCTCTTCTGCGGACTGCTTCATCATCCAATGGGCGCATCCTGCCCATCCCTCTTTCTCAAGGAAATAAGACATCTGAAGGTAAAGGTTTGATGACCAAAGCTCAGCGGTAATCTGATCGTTGATGGCTTTCTGGAGTTTTTCTGTAATCATGGTGCTATAAATTTAAATTGTTAGTTTGCTTTTTTCAGACAGTCTGCTGCCCGGCATTTGTCTGCGGTCCCGTTCCCGGGGCCGCAGACAGGTGGAATACAATTCGGATGCCGCAGGCTGCCGGATTGACATTTTGGCATTAAATAAGTAAAATTGTCATGACTCCTGCCCTCCGACGATTATCCTTGAAATATACGGCGTGTGGTGGCAGTAAGGGATGTATGCGAATGACGGGAGCGGCCTGGTGATGATGAGGTCTGCCCGCTTTCCGACGGTGACTGAGCCGGAGAGATGACTGACGCCCATCGCGTATGCTGTGTTGATGGTGCAGGCGTTGAATGCTTCTTCCGGTGTGAGCCTCATCTTGATGCATCCCAGTGCCATGATGAATCTCATGTCTCCTGACGGGGAGGAACCCGGGTTGAAGTCCGATGCCAATGCCAGAGCGAGGCCAGCCCTGATGAATTCCCTGGCCATGCCGTAGGGGAGGTTCGAGAAAAATGATGCTCCGGGGAGCATGGTCGGCATAGTGTGCCTGTTGTCCTTCAGGACTTGAATTTCGGTGTCTGTCGTCTGTTCAAGGTGGTCGACGGACAGGGCGTTGTGCGCTGCCCCGACCTGTACGCCTCCGGATACGGCAAGTTCATTGGCATGGATTTTCGGCTGTATCCCGTATCTTGCGGCTGCATCAAGGATTTTTCCGGTCTCTTCCGGAGTGAAGAATCCCCTGTCGCAGAAGACATCCACAAAGTCGGCGAGCCCTTCGGCCGCAACTGCCGGAATCATTTCCCGGCAGACCATGTCGACATATTCACTCTGTCTGCCAGTGTATGCCCTGCCCACGGCATGCGCACCGAGGAATGTGCTCCTGATTTCCATGGGGAAATTTTCTTTCAGCCGGCGGATTACACGCAGCATCTTCAGTTCGTCTTCCGTTGTCAGACCGTACCCGCTTTTGATTTCAATGCTTCCGGTCCCTGCTTTCATGACTTCCTCAGCACGAATGGCAGACTGCCTGTAGAGCTCGTCCTCGGAGGTTTCATGCAGCAGATCGGCCGAGTTTAGGATTCCTCCTCCCCTGGCGGCTATTTCTTCGTATGAGAGGCCGTCAATCTTGTCTCTGAATTCCCCGTCCCGGCATCCTGCATACACTATATGAGTGTGGGAATCGCAGAATGACGGCAGGACAAATCCTCCTTCTGCGTCCATGACGGAATCAAAGATGCCGGAGCATGTGCCTTCAGCCTCGCCGGCAGGACCGAATGCCTCGATTTTACCGTCCCTCAAGGTCATCCATGCGTCTTTCAGCGAGCCGACCCGGGACATTTCTTCCCCTTCCTTCTTCAGGACATTTTCGGGGAGAATCCCGAAGATTTCTCCGATATTCTTTATCAGGGTTCTCATCTGCCTCGGTGTCTACAGATTGAACGGCACCAGATTGTATTCCCGGAGGAATCTGATTGTCTTTTCAATCATAGGGTGCATGTACTGGTCGTCGCCGATGAACGGTACTTCCTTGCGGTAGTGGGCGAAGATTTTCTCGATTGTCCATGAGGAGCGCAGCGGCCGGCGGAATTCCAGGGCCTGGGCGGCGTTCATCAGTTCGATTGCGAGGACGCGCTCAGTGTTGTTGATGACCCTGACGAGCTTGGTGGCAGCGTTGGCTCCCATGCTCACATGGTCTTCCTGTCCCTGTGATGACGGTATCGAGTCCACCGAGGCCGGGGTACAGAGTCCTTTGTTCTGGCTGACGATGGAGGCCGCTGTGTACTGCGGAATCATGAAGCCGCTGTTCAGACCCGGATTGGCGACGAGGAATGACGGAAGTTCCCTCTGTCCGGAAATCAGCCGGTAGATTCTTCTCTCGGAGATGCTTGCAAGCTCGCTCATTGCGATGGCGAGGAAATCCAGTGGCAGGGCAATCGGTTCCCCGTGGAAGTTCCCGGCGGAAATGATGAGGTCCTCGTCGGGGAATACGGTAGGATTGTCCGTCGCGCTGTTGATTTCGGTCTCCAGTACGGACTTGACATAGCGGAGGGTGTCTTTGACTGCTCCATGGACCTGCGGAATGCATCTGAATGAATACGGATCCTGGACATGTTCTTTCTTGCGGCTGATGATTTCGCTGCCGTCCAGAAGCTCAAGGATGCGGGCCGCTGTGTCTGCCTGTCCCTTGTGCGGGCGGACTGCGTGGACCTGTGGGTAGAAAGGTTCGATGCGTCCGTCGAAGGCGTCCAGTGACATGGCTGCAATCCTGTCGGCCCATTCGGAGAGCCTTTCACATTTGATGACGGCCCAGATGCCGTGTGCGCTCATGAACTGTGTGCCGTTCAGAAGGGCAAGGCCCTCCTTGGACTGCAGTCTTATCGGTTCCCAGCCGAGTTCCGCCCATACTTCTGCCGCCGGCCTTGTCTTGCCTTTCCACTCCACTTCACCGAGTCCGATGAGTGGGAGCGACATGTGTGCCAGTGGAGCGAGATCCCCGGATGCCCCGAGCGATCCCTGCTGATATATCACCGGCAGGACATCGTTGTTGAACATGTCAACAAGTCTCTGTATGGTCTGCAGCTGTACTCCCGAGTTCCCGTATGCAAGTGACTGGATTTTCAGCAGAAGTATCAGCCGTACAATTTCCGGCGCCACTTTCTCTCCGGTGCCGCAGGCGTGCGACATGACAAGGTTGTGCTGGAGGGCAGACAGGTCGTCTTCCGGTATCGTTATGTTGCATAGCGAGCCGAAGCCGGTGGTCACACCGTAGACCGGCCTGTCCATGTCTTCCATCTTGGAGTCAAGGTATTCCCTGCACCTGATGATGGCCTGCCTGGATTCTTCACTGATTTCCAGCTGGTATCCTTTGAAAAGTATTTCTTTTATCCTGTCTGTGGAAAGTCTCCTGTTAGATATCTGATGTATCATCATATATTGTCCTTGATAAATTCATTTGATGTTATGCTGTTCCATATCATTCCCGGCAGTCTGCGTCAGATGCGCCGGAAATGGCCTGCCTCACGAGGTCTTCGTCTGCGAGGTTAGGCATCGTCACGCGCAGTCCCGGGGTGCGCTCCATTTCGCGCTGTATTGAGTGCATTGCTCCTTCATTGCGGGCCCAGCTCCTGCGGGCGATGCCATTGTTTACATCCCAGAACAGCATTTCGCGGATGTGTCTTGCGGAGTCCTCGGAGCCGTCTATTACCATGCCGAAGCCTCCGTTGATGACTTCACCCCAGCCTACTCCCCCTCCGTTGTGCAGGGATACCCATGTCGCGCCGCGGAACGAGTCTCCGATTACATTCTGGACAGCCATGTCTGCCGTGCGGCTGGAGCCGTCGCAGATGTTGGATGTCTCCCGGAACGGAGAATCTGTGCCGGATACGTCGTGGTGGTCGCGGCCGAGCACGACCGGCCCCCTGAGTTCCTTTCCGGCTATGGCTTCGTTGAAGGCAAGGGCTATCCTTGTCCTGCCCTCGCAGTCCGCATAGAGGATTCTGGCCTGGGAACCGACCACAAGATTGTTTCTCCCGGCCTCTTCTATCCAGTGTATGTTGTCTTCCATCTGGCCTCTGATTTCCTCCGGCGCGTGGGCTGCGGTCTCTTTCATGGCCTTTACTGCCAGTTCGTCCGTCTTCCTGAGGTCTTCCGGGTCCTGGGACATGCACACCCAGCGGAACGGGCCGAAGCCATAGTCGAAGAAGAGGGGACCCATGATGTCCTGGACATAGGAAGGATATATGAAAGTGCCGTCGGGATTCACGATGTCTGCCCCGGCGCGTGATGCTTCAAGCAGGAAGGCATTGCCGTAGTCGAAGAAATACATTCCCTTGGCGGCAAGCCTGCCTATGGCGGCGGCCTGTCTCCTGAGGGATGCCCTGACGCATTCCTTGAATCTCTCCGGTTCTGCTGCCATCATCTTCCTTGATTCCTCATAGGTGTATCCGGCAGGATAATATCCCCCTGCCCACGGGTTGTGGAGTGAGGTCTGGTCTGAGCCGAGGTCTACACGGATGTCTTCTTCCCCGAGCCTTTCCCAGAGGTCCACTATGTTGCCCTGGTAGGCGAGGGAGACGGTCTCCTTTTCAGAGCAGGCCTTCCTGATGCGGGGGATGAGCCCGTCAAGGGATTCATGGATTTCGTCGACCCATCCCTGCTCGAATCTTTTCCTTGCTGCCAGCGGGTTTATTTCCGCCGTGACGCTCACTACGCCGGAGATGTTTCCCGCCTTCGGCTGTGCGCCGGACATTCCTCCGAGTCCTGATGTCACAAACAGCATTCCCTTCATGTTGTCTCTTGTTGCCGGAATGCCTCTTTTGCGCAGCTGCATCCTGGCTGCGTTCATCACCGTGATTGTAGTGCCGTGTACTATTCCCTGAGGACCTATGTACATGTAGGATCCGGCTGTCATCTGCCCGTACTGTGACACTCCGAGGGCATTCATCCTCTCCCAGTCATCCTGTCTTGAATAGTTCGGGATGACCATGCCGTTGGTGACAATCACCCTCGGGGCATCCCTGTGGCTCGGGAAAAGTCCGAGAGGATGGCCGGAGTACATCACGAGGGTCTGCGTGTCGGTCATTTCAGACAGGTAGCGCATTGCCAGCCTGTACTGTGCCCAGTTCTGGAAGACGGCCCCGTTGCCCCCGTATGTTATGAGCTCGTGCGGATGCTGTGCCACCCTCGGGTCCAGATTGTTCTGTATCATTGCCATGATGGCCGCGGCCTGGCGGCATTTTGCCGGATAAATGTCTATCGGACGGGCATACATCTCATAGTCCGGACGGAATCTGTACATATAGATTCTGCCGTATGTCTTGAGCTCGCGGGCGAATTCCTCCGCAAGGACAGCATGGTGCTTCCCGGGAAAGTATCTCAGCGCATTTCTGACGGCGAGGACTTTCTCTTCTTCAGTAAGGATGTCCTTGCGAACAGGGGCATGGTTTATTGCATTGTCATAAGGCTTCGGCTCCGGGAGGATGTCCGGAATGCCTTCGGCGACCGCTTTCCTGAATTCTTCTGTACTCATGTCGGATTATTTTATTTTCCCGTCGACTATGTCCAGGATTTCTTTTTCAAGTCCTGCCGCCTCTGCCGCGAGGGAGGCTGCCTCGTCCGCAAGCCTGCCCGCTTCTGCCTTGTCGGAAAGCCCTGCCGCGTTGATGCGGACATTGAGTCCGGCGCCGAGGACAGCGCCTCTGGCGGCAAGTGCTCCCACTCCGGCATCGGACACCGAGTTCGGATTGCCTTCGAGGGCCATGTATTTCAGCAGAGGAAATGCCTTGACGGCCGTGCGCATTGTCTTCAGAGGGACTTCCGCTGCATATCTTGTGGCTTTCTCGATGGCGGCCTTTCTTTCTTCGGTTTCTTCAGGCGTGCCTTTCGGAAGCCCGTATGCCGCCATTATTCCGTTGAATGCGGCCGTGTCTTCATCTACGAGGGCAAGAAGTTCCCCCAGCACGGCCTGGCCTTGCCCGGCAAGGTCAGAGAATTCTTTCCATCTGTCGTCCCATCCCGGCTTGTGGGCAGAAAGGTTTGCGACCATTGTGCCGAGTGCGGCGCCGAGTGCCCCCATATATGCGGAGACTGACCCACCTCCCGGTGCCGGGGACTCCGATGCCGTCTCTTCGGCGAAGTCCCTGCAAGTCATTCTTATGAGCTTTTCCCTGACTGCGAGGTCCTTGTCGTCTTCCATCATGTATTCGATGACCTTTTCCCTCGGGTTGAACGGTCTGAGGTCATCGAGTCCCATGGACTTGACGGCTATCCGTATTATTTCTTCTTCTGAGATGCCTGTGGAGCGGTGCTGTTTCTCAAGGAAATATTTCCCTGCATCGGTGAGTGACCGCTTCGGGATCAGTCCGACGATTTCGGTGCCTGTCACGCGGAGGCCTCTTGCCTGGGCAGCCCGGCATACTTCATCGAAAGCCTTGTGCAGGGGAGTGGCATTGATGTCGGTGATATTCATCGACACCTGGGCGATGCCGTATTCGTCTATGTACCATCCTATGGCCTTGCATCCCTTGAGAGTGCCCGGTATCATGACCGTCTTGCCGTCGGCATCTTTGACGATTTTTCCTGTAATAGGGTTGCCTTCCCTCTTCGGACGGCCTTTTTCCCTCACATCGAATGCCACGGCATTGGCGCGTCGCGTCGAGGTGGTGTTGAGGTTGAAGTTGACGGCTATGAGAAAATCCCTTGCCCCCACATTGGATGCTCCTGACAGTGCCGCCTTTTCAGTGAATTGTCCCGGTCCGAAGTCCGGGGCCTTGTCCGGCGAAGATATTTTTTCCGGCAGTGCCTCGTATTCTCCGGCCCTGCAGACGGCAAGGTTCTTCCTTTCAGGCCTGAGGGCCGCCGCCTCGTAGCAGTAGCACGGGATGCCGAGTTCTTTCCAGATGCGTTCCGCCAGTTGTCTGGCAAGTACGGCACATTCTTCAAGCGTGATTCCGGAGACGGGTATGAGAGGAAGCACATCGGTGGCTCCGGAGCGCGGATGAGCCCCGTGGTGAAGTCTCATGTCAATGAGTTCGCCTGCCCTTTTCACTCCGCGGAAGGCCGCCTCGACGACGGACTCCGGCTCTCCTACGAATGTGACGACAGTCCTGTTGGTCGCCTCTCCCGGGTCGACATTAAGTATCCTGACGCCACCTGATTTTTCTATCGCTTCTGTTATTGACCTGATGGTTTCCTTGTTGCGCCCTTCGCTGAAATTAGGGACGCATTCTATGATTCTTTTCATTGCCAATGTCTTTTTCAGAGACCGGTGTCACTTCCCGGTCCCGGTTTCCCTGTTGCTTTCCAGCTTGTGGATGGCAAGCCCGCTCCTGAGCTTCGGCTCGAACCATGTTGTCTTCGGCGGCATGATGTTGCCGGAGTCGGCGATGTCGACGAGCTGCTTCATGGATACCGGATAGAGAGCGAATGCCACGGCCATTTCCCCGCTGTCCACACGCCGGGCGAGCTCGTCCAGTCCCCTGATGCCTCCCACGAAGTCTATTCTCTTGTCTGTCCTGAGGTCCCTGATGCCGAGAATCCTGTCAAGCACGAGGTCGGAAAGTACTGTTACATCCAGGACTCCGATTGGGTCGGAGTCATCGTATCTGCCTTCTTTGGCATCAAGCGAATACCATTTCCCGGCGAGGTACATCGAGAAATTGTGCAGACGGGTCGGCCTGCATGCCTCATGCCCCGGCTTTCCGCTGCTTCTGTCCCGTCCCCCGAGTTCTGTGACGGAGAAGTCATCCGAGAGCCTGCGGAGAAATTCTTCCGGAGACAGGCCGTTCAGGTCCTTGACGACACGGTTGTAGTCTATGATTTTCAGCTGGCTTTCAGGGAAGGCAACGGCCATGAACCAGTTGTATTCCTCCTGTCCCGTATGGTTCGGGTTTCCCGCTTTCTTTTCTGCCCCGACTCTTGCTGCCGCAGCTGTGCGGTGATGGCCGTCCGCCACGTAGAATGCCGGAATTGTGCTGAATATCGCGGTTATCCTCTCTATGTCTTCCGGACTGTCGATTACCCAGAACCGGTGTCCGAAGCCGTCCTCTGCGACAAAGTCGTATTCCGGATTGCGTGCGGTGTATTTACCTACAATGTCAGATACCTCCTTATTGTCAGGGTAAGAGAAGAATACGGGTTCGATGTTGGCGTCCTGGATACGGACATGGATCATTCTGTCGTCTTCCTTTTCCTTGCGGGTGAGCTCGTGCTTCTTGATCCGGCCTTCGGCATAGTCGTCCGTATGGGCGCAGACCACAAGCCCGTACTGTGTCCGTCCGTCCATTGTCTGGGCATAGATGTAATAATACGGTCTCTCGTCCTGGACGAGCCACCCGTTGTCCTGCCATTTCCGGAAATTCTCCACGGCCCTGTCATATACTTCGCCGCTGTGTTCGTCGGCGATGGGCGTAAAGTCTATTTCAGGCTTCGTGATATGGAGCAGGGACTTCTCCGATGCCTCCTTCCTGGCTTCCTCCGAATTCAGCACATCGTATGGACGGGCTGCGACTTCTTTCACAATCTCTTTGGGCGGCCTGACCGCCGCAAAAGGCTTTATTCTTACCATAGGCGACTGTCTTCTATTTTGCGTTGACCTGGAAACGGGTGCAGCCTGTGGCAAAATATTCCACAATCTGACGGGCTGCGGCAAGACCTGCGTTTATATTGGCCTCGGCTGTCTCTGCCCCCATTTTCTTAGGGGTGGCGAATACCCTTTTCCCGAATTTTTCATTGAGCTCGCTCTGGCAGTCTGCAGCGATGTCCGTGATATATTTCAGGTCAGCCCTGTCCGTGAGCACTTTCACGAGTTCCGCCTCGTTGATGACTTCCTTGCGGGCCGTGTTCACCAGGCATGCCCCGTTCGGCATGAGCGACAGGAGGCTGTAGCCGACTGAGCCACGGGTCTCGGCCGTGGCCGGGATGTGCAGGGAAATGAAGTTGCATGAAGAATACATTTCTTCCAGAGTCGTGGCTGGGACCACTCCGTCCGCAAGCATCTTTTCGGCAGGGACAAACGGGTCGTATGCCATAACTTCCATTCCGAGTGCCTTTGCCTTTGCCGCCACGAGACGGCCGACATTTCCGTATGCCTGTATGCCCAATTTCTTTCCGCTGATTTCTTTTCCTGTGCCAGGGGTGAAGCAGTTTCTCGACATGTATATCATCATGGCGAGGGCAAGCTCAGCAACGGCATTGGAGTTCTGTCCCGGAGTATTCATCACTACTATTCCCCGCTCTGTGCAGACATCAAGGCTGATGTTGTCATATCCGGCTCCTGCCCTGACCACGATTCTCAGTTTCGGGGCGGCGGCTATTACTTCCGGGGTGACTTTGTCTGAGCGCACAATGAGGGCGTCCGCATCGGCGGCTGCATCAAGCAGCTGCTGCCTGTCGGCGTATTTCTCAAGCAGTGCGGTCTCATGTCCGGCCGCCTGACATATTTCCTTTATCCCGTTCACTGCAGCTGCGGCAAACGGCTTTTCTGTGGCTATCAGTATTTTCATTTTTTCAGTCTTTCAAATTCCTGCATGCATTCAACCAGCGCCTTTACGCTTTCCACCGGACAGGCATTGTATATTGAGGCCCTGAATCCGCCGACGGACCTGTGCCCCTTGATGCCGGCCATGCCCCTGCCTTTGGCGAACTCAAGGAATTCATCCTGCAGGGACTCATGTCCCGGTGCCATTACAAAGCATACGTTCATGATGGACCTGTCTTCCTTTGCGGCGGTACCGATGAAGAGGCTGTTCCTGTCTATCTCGTCATAGAGCAGGGCGGCCTTCTCTTCATTAATCTTATGGATGGCTTCCACTCCGCCGATGCCCTTGAGCCATTTGAGCGTCTCCTTCATGACGAAAATAGGAAAGACCGGAGGGGTGTTGAACATCGAGCCCTTGTCGACATGTACCCTGTAGTCAAGCATGGTAGGGATGTATCTGCTGACCTTGCCGAGCGCATCCTTGCGTACAATGGCGAATGCCACACCGGCAGGACCCACATTCTTCTGCGCTCCGCCGTAGATGAGGGCATATCGGCTTACATCTACCGGGCGGCTCATGATGTCCGAGGACATGTCCGCAATCAGCGGCACGGGGCAGTCCATGTCATGCTTTATTTCAGTGCCGTAGATGGTATTGTTGGTGGTGATGTGGAAATAGTCAAGGTCTGACGGGATTTCATAGCCTTTCGGGATGTAGCTGTATGTCTTGTCCGCTGAAGATGCCACTGCAAAGGCATTTCCGAGTCCCTGGGCTTCCTTCAGGGCTTTCTTCGCCCATACGCCGGTCTCAAGGTAGCCGGCCTTGTTCTCAAGGAAATTCATTGCCACATACAGGAACTGCATGCTTGCCCCTCCTCCGAGGAAAAGCACTTCATGCGTGTCGGGAATGTTCAGGAGCTCTTTCCAGAGTGCCCTGCATTCATCCATTACTTCGCCCCATTCCTTTGAGCGGTGGGACACTTCTATGACAGACATCCCTGTTCCGCTGAAGTCTCTCAGGGCTTCTGCCGACTTCTCGATTGCCTGGTCCGGAAGAACACATGGCCCGGCATTGAAATTATGTACTTTTTTCATGTTACGGATTGAAATTAAAATCGGATGTAAATGTAATGAATTTTTTAATATAGCCCCTTGATGTCTGTGATTTTTTCGCAGTAATGACAGAGAAGTGATATTTCATTATCATTTTCCATAGTCGTGAACCGTGTCTTTACAGGCTGATGGTTGGTTATGCACTTGGGGTTCATGCATTTGGCTATTCCCTCTATTTCATGGGGCATGACGAGCTTCCTTTTCTCCACCACCCTGAAGTCCCTGATGATGTTGACAGTGGCCTTCGGCGCCACAAGGGCGAGCTTGTTGAGTTCCTCGTCCTGGAAGAACCTGTCCGCTATCTTTATGATGCCCTTTTTCCCGAACAGCTTGCTGTTAAGGTTGATGCCTATGGTAATCCGGTTCTTTTCATCCATGAGATTCAGTATCTCGAGAACCTTGAATATATTTTCGGACGGTATGTGGTCAAGCACCGTCCCGTTCTCCAGTGCGCTTACCACGAGTTCTTTGTCTGTATGTGTCATGATGTGATTGTTATAAAGTGATTCATTGATTATGGACTGTCTGTATCCAAGATTATCAATCATCTGTATCCCAGGAGGTAGGCGATGATGGCCATACGGACATAGAGCCCGTTTTCCGCCTGCTTGAAGTAATATGCGTATGGAGTCTCGTCAACATCCTGGTCAATCTCGTTGACTCTCGGCAGCGGATGCAGGATTTTCATGTTCTGCTTGACATTTCCGAGCATGGAGGCCTCAAGCCTGTAGACATCCTTGACTTTCTCGTATTCCATCGGGTCCGTGAAGCGCTCCTGCTGCACCCTTGTCATATAAAGGATGTCGCAGTCGTCCAGATGTTCTTCGAGAGAATTGGTCTCTGAATATCCTATGTGCTTTTCATCAAGGAATTTCTTGTATTCCACCGGCATCTTCAGCTCTTCCGGCGCCGTGAATATGAACCTGGGGTTGAAAAATGACATTGCCTGCAGGAGTGAATGCGTGGTCCTTCCGTATTTGAGGTCGCCGACCATATTGATGGTCAGGTCTTCAAGTCTGCCCTGGGTCTGCTTGATGCTGTAGAGGTCAAGCAGAGTCTGCGACGGGTGCTGGTTGGCTCCGTCGCCAGCGTTCACGACAGGGACCGAGGCGACTTCGGATGCATATCTGGAGCTGCCTTCGAGCGGATGCCTCATTATAATCATGTCCACATAGTTTGATACCATCTTGATGGTGTCCTTGAGGGTCTCTCCCTTGCTTACGCTGGTGTTGGTCGCATCCGAGAAGCCTATGACCTTGGCCCCAAGTCTGTTGACCGCCGTCTCGAAACTCAGGCGGGTTCTTGTCGAGGGCTCAAAGAATATGCAGGCTATTACCTTGCCTTCCAGAATTTTCTGAACCCTGTTCTGCTCGAATTCCCTGGCGACTTCCAGGACATGGAGGATTTCATCCTTGGTGAAATCTCTGATTGAAATGAGGCTTTTTTTCATTTTTCTGTATTTAGTGTCACTCTTGTCTTTTGTGTCTGCATTGTCTTGCCTCTCAGGCCGTCTTCAGGCTTCCGCGGCTTCGCATCCTTCTATGTCTCCGGCTCTTTTCAGAAACTCCTGCTCCAGCGACAGCCTGACATTCACTTCCATGGAGCATTCCATCCCGAAATCCTGCTTTCCGGTGGCAAGTCCGAGGTCTTTGCTCATTTTCATCACATCGTTCATGCTCATATAGCCGAATGAGAGTCTGAATCTTTTGGATGCAAGCTTTTCAATGATTTCGGCCTTGTCAAGGGCGTCGGCGGCAGAGGTCCGGTACGCTCTGATGAGACCCGGTATGCCGAGCTTTATGCCTCCGAAATACCTTATGACCACAATCAGAATGTCACTCAGCCCTCTTGAATCAATCTGGCCGAGTATCTGTCTTCCTGCGGACCCGGACGGCTCTCCGTCGTCATTTGCCCTGAACTGCTCTCCTCCGCATCCGAGTCTCCACGCATAACAGTGGTGCCTGGCATCGTGGTATTCTTTTTTAAGGGAGACAATGATGTCTTTTATTTCTTCTTCTGTCTCAATGGGATAAGCCCGGGCAATGAATCTGCTGCCATTGTCCTTGAACAGCCCTTCGGAGGGGGAGGCTATGCTCCTGTAGGTGTCCTGTATGGTATTGTCCGGTCCGTTCATTCCGAATCCAAAATTAGTGCTTTCCGCAAGATTTTACAATATTGAAACAATATTTTCCGAGGATAGAAATATTTTGTACCTTTGGCATCGCATTTTCCGGCCCGGATGTTTCCGGACCGCTGTTTTGCGGAATTTTGTCGTTAAATTACTGGTGGTATGATACTGAAGTACAGAGTTTCTCTTCCCGGCATAAAGGGGTTTTTCCGGGTCTATGAAGTGAATGCCAATGCCACTCTCTATGCTTTCCACAAGCAGATGAGGGCTGATATGGATTTCCCTCAGGACCAGATGGTGCTGTTCAAGGCCATGGACAAGGACGGGAATGTGTCTGCAAGGTATGGCATTTTCAATCTTGGGGCAGGGACGATAGATTCGGTTACCCTTGCGCAGACTCTGAAAAAAGGCGAGGTCTCATTCGTTTATTTTTATGACACCACTAATGCGAAGAGTGTAACTGTGACATACGAAGGTGAGGCGGTTCCGCGCGAAGGTGTCATCTATCCTCTTCTCGTAGAGTCCAAGGGACCGAATCCTGTTGAGTTTGAGAACGGGTATGTCGCTTTCGAGGACCTTCCGGATGACAAGAAAAAAGCTCCGGAGGAAGACTGGGAAGATGAGGATGATGACGGCGATGATGCCGGAAAGGATGTCCCTGAAGAGGCCGAAGAAATCTATGACGAAGACGAAGGGGACGAGTAGCGGGAAAAGGCTTGTCATCGTATTGGGCCCGACTGCCGTAGGCAAGACGGATTTCAGCATAGAACTCGCCCTCAGATACGGCTCTCCCGTCATTTCGTGCGATTCAAGGCAGATTTTCAAGGAAATGACCATCGGGACGGCTGTCCCTTCTGCTTCACAGCTTGCTGCGGTGAAGCATTATTTTATCCATTCACATTCGGTTGAGGACAATTATACCGCAGGGAAATATGAACTGGAGGCGGTGGCCCTGATTGAGCGGCTGTTTGCCCAAGGGCATGATACCCTTGTGATGGCCGGAGGGTCGGGATTCTATATTGATGCCGTATGCAAGGGCCTGGATGATTTCCCCCCGGCGGATCCCCTGCTTCGGGCAGAATTGTCAGCACGGCTCAGGAATGAAGGTGTGGAGTCTTTGAGATTTGAACTCCGCCGCCTTGACCCTGAAAGCTATGAGACAATAGACCTTGCCAACGGGCAGAGGGTGGTCCGCGCCCTTGAGGTCTGTCTTATGACCGGCCGCAAATTTTCATCTTTCAAGACCTCTGCCGTCAAGAAACGCAGCTTTTCCATTGAGAAAATCGGCTTGATGCGGCCTCGTGACATTCTGTATGACAGAATCAACCGAAGGGTGCTCCGAATGATTGATGATGGTCTTGTAGAAGAAGCAAGGTCTCTTGTGCGCTACAGGTCTCTGCCGGCTCTGCAGACCGTCGGATATAGGGAGATATTCAGTTATCTTGACGGGGACATTTCCCTTGACCGCGCAGTGGAGCTCGTCCAGCGTAATACAAGACATTATGCCAAGCGGCAGATGACATGGTGGGGACGGGACCCTGAGATAGAGTGGTCGGATCTGGGTTGAGGCAGAATAAAAAATAAAAAAAGAGAAGAGCAGGCCGCTCTTCTCTTTTTATGTCTTTCCGGACGGATGTTTCTGTCATTTCTGACTGAACTTTCCGGGCAAGTGAGCCTGTCAGAACGGAAGGTCATCATCCTGACTGTCGTCGGCAGCTGCCGGTGCAGGGGCTTGGGCATTCCCTGTCTCCTGAACAGGAGGAACCTCCGGATGTACCGGGGCTGAAGCCTGGGAGCCGGTCGTGTCAATTCTCCATGCGCGCAGATCGGTATACCATCTGCCGTTGTATTCCCGGCTGCTGATGTTGAACGAAACCTTTACTGAATCCCCGATCTGGAATTTTTCAAGGTCCTTCACCTTGTCCTCGCCCCACACGCTGAAGCATGCCTGCGACGGGTAAGCCCCTTCCTGATATTCGATGATAAACTCCTGTTTTGACCAGTTGCCTCTCTGCGAGACTCCTGTCTGGACATTGAGTTTTCTGATGATTGTTCCTTCTATTTCCAATGACATGGCGGATTACTTTTTGGCTGCATCCTTCTCTTCTTCAGCAGGAACTTTGCCAACCTTCACGACTTCAATATCAAAGAGAAGTGTGGAGTTTGGTCCGATGTTGCCTGTCCTGCGTGAGCCGTATGCGAGAGAGTCAGGGACGAAAAGCTGGATCTTGCCGCCTTCACCTACATGCTGGAGGCCTTCTGTCCATCCTTTGATTACTCTGTTGAGGGTGAACCTTACAGGGTCCTTTTCCTTGTCGGACTCGTCGAATACTGTGCCGTCAAGAAGTGTTCCGGTGTACTGTACGAATACTGTGTCCTTAGGACCCGGCTTGACATCGTTTCCGGCTTCTACTATCAGATACTGGAGTCCGCTGTCTGTGGATACCACGCCATCCTTCATCCTGTTGTCCTGCATGAACTTCTCTCCTTCGGCCTTGTTGACTGCAGCCTCATATTCATTTCTCTTTGTGAGGAAATCATTGAAGAGTCTGTTCATTTCCATAGGATTGATCTTGAACTGCTTGTTGAATTCAGGATCACGCTGGTTGCCTTCGGCGTTGATGAAGTCCATCATGCCTTTCTTGATTTCGGCATAGTTGAGGTCTTCCCCGAAGTTGTAGCCTTTGATGAAAGAACCGAAATTGATGCCGATGAGATAGCTGACAGAGTCAGTCTCGCTTGATGTAGGCAGCTCTGCGTCTACCTTGACGTTGGTTCCTGTGCTGGAGGTGCAGGCAATTGTCATTGCCGTGCATGCGGCAATAGCTGCAATTGAAATAAAGATTCTTTTCATGTCTTTTGTTTTATGTTGTTTTCTTTTTTTGCGCAATTATGCAAATATCGCAAAAAATTCAGAAAATCTCTCTGTTTTGAAAAAGAATCTTAATGGTTCTGCATTTCTTCCGCCTCTTCTGCCGGCCGGGGCCTCCTGCATGTGATGCTCAGGGCAATTATTCCTAGTATTGCTGCAAGGGCGGAGGTCAGCAATATGCTCATTTTTCCTATGTCGGTGATGCCCGGGTCTGAGAAGGCAAGGCTGTTGATGAATATTGACATTGTGAAGCCTATTCCTCCGAGAATACCCATTGCGGCTACCTGCGGCCATCTGATGCCGTCAGGCAGAGACGCCATCTTGAATTTTACGCCCAGATAGCTGAGCAGCAGAATCCCTGCCGGCTTCCCGAGAAGAAGACCGAAGAATATGCCGAGGCTTACTGCCGGAATCCCGTTCCCTGCAAAACTTGAGAAGTCCAGGGCCACACCGGCATTCGCAAGGGCAAACAAAGGTATGACGATGAAATTCACAAACGGACGGAGCCCTCTTTCAAAACGGTGCATCAGCGAGTCATTGTATCCGCCTGAATGTCCTTTGGACGGGATTGTCATTGCCAGCAGCACTCCGGCTACGGTGGCATGTATCCCGGACATATATATGAAATACCAGAGGAACAGTCCTGCCGTTATGTAGAAATACCTGTTGTCCAGCTTCCCTCTGTTGAAAAGGAACAGGACGACGAGGATGACCCCGGCCAGGACAAGCCATCCGAAGTGCAGTGAATGTGACGGATAGAAGATGGCGAGCACGATTATGGCTCCGAGGTCGTCGACGATGGCCAGGGCGGTAAGGAACACTTTCAGTCCCGGATTTACCCTGCTGCCCAGAAGGGAGATTATGCCTATGGCAAAGGCAATGTCGGTCGCCATCGGAATACCCCATCCTTTGGCGGAGTCAGGATTCCCGGCGTTGAATGCCGTGTAGATGAGAGCCGGCACTATCATCCCTCCTATGGCCGCCATGACCGGCAGGGCTGATTTCTTCAGGGATGAGAGCCTGCCTATGAGCATCTCTTTCTTGATTTCCAGACCGACGACAAAGAAAAATATTGCCATAAGGGCATCGTTGATCCAGTGTCTCAGGCTCATTTCTATGGAGAAGTCGCCTATGGTGATGCTGCCTTCCCTGTTCCACATCTTGTCAAACCATGCCGTTTCGGGGAATGAAGCCATGGCTACGGCTATCAGTGCGCAGGCCAGAAGAAGAATGCCGACAGCGGCTTCGTTGTGCAGGAGGGCATTCAGTGTGCCCTGCATTTTTTTCCCGTTGGTGGTAGTGTCCATGGTCAGAAATTTACAGTTCCCCGCAAAGGTACAATTAAAAAATCCTATGATAAAATATTTGCAACTGAAAAATTTTGATTATCTTGGTAAAAGTTTTAATGAACGTTCCTATGGATATTGACTCGTCGATGCTTCATGCCAAGCTGAAGGAGTTCTTCGGCTTTGATACTTTCAAGGAAGACCAGGAGAAGATCATTACGGAGCTCGTCTCCGGACACAATGTATTTGTGCTCATGCCTACCGGCGGAGGCAAATCCCTGTGCTATCAGCTTCCTGCCCTGGTGATGGAAGGTACGGCGATAGTCATATCCCCGCTGATAGCTCTCATGAAGAATCAGGTGGATGCCATAAGGGGATTTGTCTCCGGCAATGACGGCATTGCCCATTTCCTCAATTCTTCGCTTCCTCGGGCACAGGTGAATGAAGTGAGGGCGGATTTGCTCTCAGGTGTGACAAAGCTTCTCTATGTGGCTCCGGAATCCCTTACGAAAGAGGAGAACGTGACCCTCCTCAAGGAATTGAAGATATCGTTCTATGCCGTGGACGAGGCGCATTGCATCTCCGAATGGGGACATGATTTCAGGCCTGAGTACCGCAGGATAAAATCAATCATTGACGAGATAGGACAGGCTCCTGTCATTGCTCTGACGGCAACGGCTACCCCAAAGGTGAGGAGTGACATACAGAAGAACCTCGGCATCATGGATGCAAAGGTTTTCAAGTCGTCATTCAACAGGCCGAACCTCTATTATGAAGTCAGGGACAAGGTTGATACCAAAAGGGACATAATCAAGTTCATAAGACAGCATCCCGGCAAGTCGGGAATCATATATTGCCTGAGCCGCAAAAAAGTGGAGGAACTGGCTGAGCTTTTGAATGTCAACGGGATCAAGGCACTTCCATATCATGCCGGGCTTGATGCCAGGACAAGGGCCGCCAATCAGGACAAGTTCCTGATGGAAGAGGTGGATGTGATAGTTGCGACAATAGCGTTCGGCATGGGCATAGACAAGCCTGATGTGAGGTTTGTAATACATTATGACATTCCGAAGAGCATAGAGGGCTATTATCAGGAGACAGGACGGGCCGGAAGGGACGGCAAGGAAGGGATATGCATTACATACTACAGCTACAAGGACATCGTCAAGCTGGAGAAATTCATGCAGGGCAAGCCTGTCGCCGAGCAGGAAATCGGAAAGCAGCTTCTTCTCGAGACCGTGGCATACGCAGAGTCCAACCAGTGCAGAAGAAAGATGCTTCTCAATTATTTCGGGGAAGACTATCCGCGGGACAACTGCGGCTCCTGCGACAATTGCCTGCATCCCAAGCGTCAGTTTGACGGACAGCAGGAGATGTGTACTGCAATCCGTCTCATCAATTCCCTTCCCGAGCATTTCAAGCTGGAACATCTTGCCAACATACTGGCCGGCGAAACCAATTCTCTGATCAAGTCATACCGTCACGACAAGATTGAATTTTTCGGAGCAGGGAAGGACCATTCGGTCAAGTTCTGGTGTGCGGTGATACATCAGGGTCTTATCAACCATTTGCTTGACAAGGAGATAGAGTCGTATGGGCTAATAAATGTCACTGAGGCCGGACTGGAGTTTCTTGCGAATCCTCATCCTCTCATGCTTACTGAAGAGAGGGAGTTTGCCGAAGGTGATGACGATGATGATGATGTTCAGGCTCTTGCCTCGGCTTCCAAGGACGGAGGCGGTGATCCCGTGCTTCTTGCCATGCTGAAGGACTTGAGGAAGGACATGTCAAGGAAACTGAACCTTCAGCCCTGGATTCTGTTCGGGGATCCGTCTCTTGAGGATATGACGATACTTTACCCGGTGTCTGTCGAGGAGCTGAAAGCCTGTCAGGGTGTCGGCGAGGGAAAGGCAAAGAAATTCGGGAAGGAATTCGTCGCCCTGATAAAAAAATATGTGGAGGAAAATGACATTGCCCGTCCCGATGATTTCATAGTGAAGTCGGTGGTCAACAAGAATGACAACAAGGTATATATCATACAGAGCATAGACAGGAAGCTTCCGCTTGAAGATATTGCCGATGCAAGGGGACTTGAGATGGAGGAGCTCCTTGATGAAATTGAAGGCATTGTCGCTGCCGGTACAAAACTGGACATCAATTATTATATTCTCCAGACTGTCGATGATGATGCCGTTGCTGACATCTATGACTATTTCCGGAATGATGCTGAATCGGATTCCCTGGAAGATGCCATAAAGGAGCTTGGCCCGGACTATGACGAGATGGAAATCCGCCTTGTCCGCATAAAGTTCCTGAGCGAAGTGGCCAACTGATCTGTTCCGCCGGCACTCTGTCCTGCCGTGTGTCTGCGGCTCAATCAGAGCAAATCCATCATCAGCCTGCGTCCCTCGAAGTGTGAGGCGTATCTGAACCCGGCGGATTTCAGAAATTCGGCGAATCCGGCGAATTTGTCCCCGGTGCGCCCGTCGTCGTGAGAATCAGAACCGAGGCTGATGGCTTCTCCTCCCATTTCTCTGAATCTCAACAGGATATTTTTGTCCAGTACAGGGGTGCGCCCGTGATGGTCCTGATATGTCTTCGTGTTGATTTCAATGGCTTTGCCGTTTTCGGCAAGATATTTCAGCATGGCATCGAAAATGTCACTGAAATCCCGGTAAAGGATGCCGGACTGCGGATATGGAGCATATCTGGCGACATAATCAAAGTGTCCCATGATGTCAAAATCTCCAAGCCATGTCATCTCTTCATAGATTGTTTCCAGATAATGTCCGTATGCCGTTTTCCAGTCTTTCCCTTCATAATATCCCCCGTAGAACGGGTCTGTGTCGTCCAGGTAGTGGACAGAGGCAATCACTTCATCGAAGCTGTATGCGCTGAGAAAGTCCCGGATCTGTTGCCTGCAGTTTTTCTGGAGCCCGATTTCCACGCCGGAAAGCACCTTGAATCCCGTCTGACGCCTTTCCGTGCCCGGTTCATGGGATACGGCGCCATTCATGAAAAGACTGTTTGCCCTGCTGATTTCTTCCTGCTGTGCCGGAACATCAAATGTCTCCGGCACAAGGTGTTCATGTTCCGCCTTCATCGGAGGGACAAAGAAGTCGCAATGGTCCGTGAAGCATATGCCCGCAAGGCCGTGTGCCAGTGCTGACGATGCGGATTTCAAGACTGTCGTCCTCTTCCCGTCGAAAGAGAATTGGCTATGGTTGTGGGTGTCGAATATTCTTCTCTCGGTCATTTCTCTGCCGTTCGTTTTAACTCAATCCTTCTATTTCTCCGTCAACAATGTCTATGTGCAGGGCCTGTGGATTCTTTGGGAGTCCCGGCATTCTGATTATGTCTCCGGCAATTGCCACAATCATTTCGGCTCCGGTGTTTATCACTATGTCCTTTATGCTGAAGTTGAAGCCGGAAGGAGCACCGTATTTGCTGCTGTCCTGGGAGAATGAATACTGGGTCTTGGCTATGCATACGGGGAAATGCGAGATTCCCATTTCATTGATTCTGCGGATTTTGTTCCGGGATGTCTTGCCTATTGACACCGAGCCTGCCCCATAGATGTTCTTGGCTATGCTTTCTATCTTGGATTCTATGCTCTGTTCGTCTGAATATGTGAACTTGAGCGGTCCGGACGGATTCTCCTCAATTGTCTTGACTACAAGGCGGGCAAGCTCCTCAGCCCCCTTGCCTCCTTCTCCATATGCGCTGTTGACGGCAAAGCCGACCCCGAGCTCATCGCAGTGCCTTCTTACAATCCCGATTTCCTCTTCGGTGTCGGAGGCATAGCGGTTGAAGCAGACGATGACGGTCTGTCCGAAATTGCGCAGGTTGCGTATGTGGCGGTCCATGTTCGCAAATCCCCTTATGAGCCCTTCCGGGTCGGGAGCGTCGATTTTGTCTTCAGGGACGAATCCGTGCATCTTGAGGCCTCTCAGGGAGGCTACGAGCACTGTCAGATCCGGGCAGAGCCCGCTTTTGCGGCATTTTATGTTGAAAAACTTTTCTGCTCCGAGGTCTGCTCCGAATCCGGCTTCAGTGACGGTATATTCTCCGAAAGTCATTGCCATTTTTGTGGCTGTTACGGAGTTGCATCCGTGGGCAATATTGGCGAACGGGCCTCCGTGCACAAAGGCTGGGGTGCCTTCGGTTGTCTGGACAAGATTCGGATGTATCGCGTCCTTCAACAGTACTGTTATCGCCCCGGCTACACCGAGGTCCTTGACTGTGAACGGCTTGTCGTCAAATGTGAAGCCGAGGGTAATGTTTTCTATCCTTCTTCTCATGTCCTCAAGGTCGGACGACAGGCACAGGATGGCCATCAGTTCTGATGCGGGAGTGATGTCAAATCCAGACTGGCTTGTGATGCCGTTGGTCCTCGGCCCGAGGCCGGTGACAATGCTCCGGAGGGATCTGTCGTTTACATCAAGGACTCTTTTCCACAGGATTTCCTTTAGTCCTGCACCGTCTCCCTGGTGCTGGTACAGCCAGTTGTCCAGCAGGGCGGCAATCATATTGTGGGCTGATGTCACTGCATGGAAGTCCCCCGTAAAATGCAGATTAATCTTGTCCATGGGCATTATCTGGGCATATCCTCCGCCTGCTGCTCCTCCTTTCAGCCCGAAGCAGGGCCCGAGTGACGGTTCCCGGAGAGCAACTATTGCTTTCTTTCCTATCCTGTTCAGTCCGAGTGCAAGACCGACAGAAACGGTTGTCTTTCCTATCCCTGCCTTTGTGGCGGTGATGGCTGTCACGAGTATGAGCTTGTGCTGTCTTGCCCGGCTGTCATCGGAGAGCGACTCAGGGACTTTCGCCATATAGTGCCCGTAAGGTTCAATTTCGTTTTCCGGAATGCCTGTCATTGCGGCTATTTCGGTTATTTTCTTCATCTTGATGCCGCGTGCGATTTCAATGTCGGATTTCATGCCCATGATTTTTAAAGTCCCTGACGGTATAATATTAGTTGAGTATTCAGCGCGCTAAATTACTGAAAATTTTCCTAAATTTGCAGAATTGAATATTTCGGATTATGATTACTTTCGGATTCAGAAACAGATGGGGCGGTATATTGAGGTCTGTTGTGGCAATTGTCCTCGGAGTCGTTATGATTGCTCTGCCGTCCGATTCCCTTGAAATACTGGTCAAGGTTCTTGCGGCCATGCTCATTGCATCCGGACTGGTGTCTGCGATATTTGGCATCAGGTCCAGGCAGTCCGGAGTTCTTGGCCTTATGCTTTTCAACTCAATAGTTGATGTGCTTATCGGTGTGCTGATGTTCTGCTATCCGTCTTTTGTGGCCGGCTTTATTGTCATTGTGCTCGGTGCCCTTTTGCTCGGAATGGGCCTTCTGCAGTTCCTTTCCCTCATAAGTGCATCAAGTTTTGTCAAGATGGGGTTCGCGGCCTACATTCTGCCGGTGATATGTGTCTGCGGAGGTCTGCTGATTATCATTCAGCCTGATGTGATTGCTGCGGTGCTGACCGTTTTTGCCGGAATTGTGCTTCTGATTTACGGCCTCTCGGAGCTGATAGCCGGCTGGAAGATGCATAAGGCAATAGAAGTGTATGAGATAAAGTTCGGCGACGGAGAACAGGCCGGGGGAGGAACCGGCTCTGCCGGTGATAATTTCAGTGATGCCGTTGATGTCGAGTTCGAGAAGGTGGAGGATAAAGACAAGGATGATACCGCAGGAGACAGTAGACAGGATAATTGATGCAGCAAGAATAGAGGATGTTGTAGGTGATTTCGTCTCTCTCAAAAGGAGAGGGGCGAATTTTGTCGCATGCTGTCCTTTCCATAACGAGAAGACGCCCTCGTTCTATGTCTCCCCGGCAAAGGGGATATTCAAATGCTTCGGCTGCGGAAAGTCCGGTACGGCCGTCGGATTTGTCATGGAACATGAAAGTCTGCCATATGTTGACGCCCTCAGATATCTCGCCCGAAAATATGGCATTGAAGTCGTTGAAAAGGAAGTTTCTGCCGAAGAAGTAATCAAAAGGCAGAGACATGAAAGCCTGCTTCTGGTATCGGAGTTTGCCGCAGGCTTTTTCCGCGATTCCCTGAAGGGCAGAGAAGGCAGGGCCATCGGGTATGAATATTTCCGTTCAAGGGGACTTGAGGATGAGACCATAGAGAAATTCGGCCTCGGGTGGGCTCCGCTGAGCAGGCATGCTCTTGCAGATGCGGCCAGGGATGCCGGATACAAGGAAGAATATCTGATAGATACAGGCTTGTGCGTAAGGCGGGATGACGGAACTCTTTCGGACAGATTCTATGACAGGGTGGTGTTCCCTATACATTCGGTTGCCGGACGGCCGATAGCCTTCGGCTGCCGGACGCTGAAGACGGACAAGACTGTGGCAAAATATGTCAATTCCCCGGAGACGGACATTTATGTAAAGAGCAAGTCCCTGTACGGGATATATTTTGCCAAGAATGAGATGTCAAGGCAGGACAAGTGCCTGCTGGTCGAGGGTTATCTCGATGTGTTGTCCATGCACCAGCTCGGAATAACCAATGTGGTGGCATCCAGCGGAACATCTCTGACGGTGGAGCAGATTCGCCTGATGAAGAGATTCACTGAAAATGTCACAATCATCTACGACGGGGACTCCGCCGGGATACATGCCGCATTGCGGGGAATTGATCTGGTGCTGAAGGAAGGAATGAATGTAAAGGTGGTTCTGCTGCCTGACGGGGATGACCCGGATTCGTACTCCCGGAAACATACGCTGGAAGAAGTGACGGCATTCATAGCCTCACATGAGCAGGACTTCATAGAGTTCAAGTCGGATATCCTGATAGGGGAGGCCGGTGACGACCCTCTCAAGAAGGCCAATCTGATCAACGACATCGCCGATACCATCGCCCTTATTCCTGATGCGGTGAAGAGGTCTGTGTATCTTGATGTGTGCAGCAAAAAGTTCGGCATAGACCAGCAGATACTATTTGACCGGGTCAGCAGCACAAGGGGAGGAATCCTTGCTGAAGAAAAGAAGCAGAATGATGCCCGCCGGGCCAGGGAGGCTGCAGATGAGGGGCGGCAGCCGGCGGAAACGCAGACGCATCGGTCTGATTATGTCTCGGCCCCGTCTGCCCCTGCGGGACTGACGCTTGATGACATATATCTGGCTCCATGTGAAAAGGAACTGCTTGGCTTCATAGTGGAGTCTGGGACGGATTCTCTTTTGTTTGACAGGGATTCGGAGTATTTTGATGAAGGGGATCCTGTCTCTGTCGCAGAATTCATTGATTCGGCATTGGCGGCCGATGATTTTCAGTTTGTCAACACAATATACAGAAAAGTCTACGATGCATATTTCAGAATGTATGACGAGGGACTGTCACAGATGCAGATACGGAATAGGCTGATGAACAATGAGGACAAGGAGATAGAGGCGGTGACATCGGATCTGCTCGTGGACAAATACATGATTACCGTGGAGGATTACCGCAATGCTCTTACATCCAAGTCTACAATGCTTGTCATGTATGTCCCCAAGGCTGTAATGACATACCAGTCACGGAGGTTGGATGAAATGCTCAATGACAGTTCGGCCCGTCTTGAGACTGCCGGAGATGACATTCAGCTGCAGATGGACATGTTGAAGAGGATAGATATGCTGAACAGGCTGAAGACAGCCATAAACAATAAATTGGGGCGGGTCTGAACGGCATCAGCCGCAGATGGGCCTGCAACATCCAAAGAATTTATCATAACCAAGGACAATAATTCATCTGAAAATGAAGAACGAAGTATACAAGAGAACTCTGGTCACATGTGCGCTTCCATACGCAAACGGACCGGTCCATATCGGACATCTCGCCGGGGTGTATGTGCCGGCGGACATCTATGTCAGATATCTGAGGATGAGAGGGGAAGATGTGCTCTTCATCTGTGGCTCCGACGAGCACGGGGTGCCGATTACAATCAAGGCGAGGAAGGAGGGCTGCTCTCCCCAGGACATAGTGGACAGATACCACCGTATCATCAAGGATTCCTTCACCGGCCTGGGAATCAATTTCGACATCTACTCCAGGACTACGTCCCGGGTGCATGACCGGACGGCCTCTGAATTTTTCCGCCGGCTGTACGACGAGGGAAAATTCGTGGAAAAGGAGAGCGAGCAGTTCTATGACCCCGAGGCGAAGACATTCCTCGCCGACAGATATATCGTCGGCACATGTCCCAAGTGCGGGGCCGAGGGGGCATACGGGGACCAGTGCGAGAAATGCGGGAGCACGCTCAGCCCGGATGAACTCATCAACCCGAAATCAGCCCTCAGCGGCAGCGAGCCTGTCAAGGTCAGGACGAAGCACTGGTATCTCCCGCTTGACAGGTATGAGAAGTGGCTCGGCGAATGGATTCTTGACGGGCACAAGGAGTGGAAGACCAATGTATACGGGCAGTGCAAGTCCTGGATTGACGGGGGACTCCAGCCCCGTGCCGTGAGCCGCGACCTGGACTGGGGAGTGCCTGTCCCTGTCGAAGGTGCGGAAGGCAAGGTGCTCTATGTGTGGTTCGATGCTCCGATAGGATATATCTCCAACACCAAGGAGCTGCTTCCGGACTCATGGGAGAAGTGGTGGAAGTCCGAAGATACAAGACTCGTGCATTTTATCGGCAAGGACAACATTGTCTTCCACTGCATTGTCTTCCCTTCCATGCTGAAGGCATATGGGGATTTTATTCTTCCGGACAATGTCCCGGCCAATGAGTTCCTGAATCTTGAGGGCAACAAGATATCGACGTCGAAGAACTGGGCCGTATGGCTGCAGGAGTATCTGAAGGAATTCCCGGGACAGGAGGATGTACTCAGGTATGTGCTCTGCGCCAATGCCCCGGAGACCAAGGACAATGATTTCACATGGAAGGATTTCCAGGCCCGCAACAACAATGAGCTGGTAGCCGTCTTCGGTAATTTCGTGAACAGGGCGGTGGTACTGACCCACAAATATTTCGGAGGCATGGTGCCTGCCGACAAGAAATCCGAGCCTGTCGATGACGAGACACTTTCCCAGATACCGGCAATGAGGGCCTCCATTGAGAAAAGCATTGCAAATTACCGTTTCCGTGAGGCCCTCAAGGAGGCGATGAACATCGCCCGCCTCGGCAACAAGTATCTGACCGACACCGAGCCGTGGAAAGTGGCCAAGACAGATATGGACAGAACCGCCTCCATCCTGAATGTGGCCCTGCAGATATGCGCTGACCTTGCCATTGCATTCGAGCCTTTCCTGCCGTTCTCCGCCGAGAGACTGAGGAAGATTCTGAATGTCGGGCTTGTCGCCGGGTCCGACCACAGGGCCGGAGAAGGGGCTCCGACAGAAAATTTCTATCTCCCGGGCGAATCCTGTGCAAGACATACTTCATCCGAATCCAATGCCGCATATCCGGAAGCCTGTGTGCGTCCGTCCGCAGAGGAGTATCCTGTAGTGTTGTCATGGGGACTTCTCGGCATGGACAGCCTGCTTCCCGAAGGTCATCAGCTCAATGCTCCGGAACTCCTGTTCAGCAAAATCGAGGATTCCGTGGTGGAGGCGCAGACAATGAAGCTTGATGAAATCAGGAAGGCCAACGAAGCTGCCGCCGCCGAAGCCGCCGCCCTCAGGGTCACTCCGCAGAAGGACGAATGCTCTTTTGAAGACTTTGAGAAAATGGACATCCGCACCGCTACGGTACTTGAGGCCGAGCGTGTGCCGAAGACCGACAAGCTGCTGAAGCTTACCATTGATACAGGCATTGACAGAAGGGTGATTGTCTCGGGAATAGCGGAATATTACACTCCTGAGCAGATGGTCGGAAAGCAGATATGCATCCTTGCCAACCTTGCCCCTCGCAAAATCCGCGGCATAGAATCCAAGGGCATGATTCTCATGGCCCGTCAGGGTGACGGCAAGATGCGTTTCGTCACCCCGCAGGAGACGCTTGCGAACGGAGCGGAAATAGGATAAATCATCAGATGCAGGATATGACAGTTGTTCAGAATAAGGATTTGACCGCATGGAACACTTTCGGGCTGAGGGTGTCCTGTGCCTGTTTTGTGGAATATGGTTCAGTCGCGGAACTCGAGACGCTCTGGAAAAGGACCCGTGACGGACTCGGACTTCCTGGAACTGGCGGTGTCGGGGGCGAAACAGCATTCCCGAGCCCGATTCTGCATATAGGCAGAGGCAGCAATCTGCTGTTTACAAAGGATTTCCCAGGAACGGTCTTTCATTCTGACATTAAGTTCATTGAAGCCGACGGAGGAAGTGATGCCGTTTCTGTTGAGGTGGGGGCAGGTGTGCTGTGGGATGATTTCTGCCGCTGGTGTGCAGAGCAGGGACTATGGGGTCCGGAGAATCTTTCGGGGATTCCCGGCGAGACAGGCGCCGCGGCAGTCCAGAACATCGGGGCGTACGGCGTGGAAGCCAAGGACTTCATCCGACTGGTAAAGTGCTTTGACTGCCTCACGGGAAAGACTGTCGCCTTCAAGGTCTCCGAATGCAGATACGGATACCGTGAATCAATTTTCAAGACATCTGCAAAAGGCAGATATGTGGTGACATCAGTATGTTTTTCTTTGTCCTCGGACGGCTGTCCGAGACTGGAATACGGGAATGTCCGCTCTGCTGTTGACAAGGTTCTTGAAGATTCCGGGAAGCCGCTGACTCCGGCTATGGTGAGGGATGTCATCCTGTCAATAAGAAATTCAAAACTTCCGGACCCTGCATCTGTCGGAAGTGCCGGAAGTTTCTTCAAGAACCCGGTTGTGCCGAGGTCAGACTATGAGAGAGTTGCGTCAATTGCCCGCATCGGGCATGGCGGAGACTGTCAGGTGCCGCATTTTGATGCCGGTTCAGGATTCATAAAGATACCTGCCGCATGGCTGATTGACCAGTGTGGTCTGAAAGGATACAGGGACGGCAATGCGGCTGTCTATGAGCGCCAGCCTCTGGTGATTGTCAATCTTACCGGCAAGGCTGTTCCTGAGGAAATCCTTGCTGTGGAAAAGAAAGTCTCGGATACGGTATTCTCCAGATTCGGCATCCGGCTGTATCCGGAAGTGGAACACATTTGACATTATATAATAATATCCAGCCATGAGTTCATTTGTAGTGGAAGGCGGGCATAAGCTCAGCGGAATGATAAGACCGCAGGGAGCCAAGAACGAGGCACTGCAGGTCATCAGTGCAGTCCTGCTCACTTCGGAAGAGGTGACCATATCCAATATTCCGGAAATACTTGACATCAGAAATCTTATCCTGCTGCTTGAAGGCATGGGGGTGAAGGTGCGCAGGGCGGAAAAAGGAAAATATATTTTCAAGGCTGACGATATTGATGAGGAGTATATCGAAAGTGAGGATTTTGTCCGGAAATGCGCATCGTTCAGGGGGTCTCTCATGGTTGTGGGGCCTCTTCTGGCCCGTTTCGGGCGGACCTGGTTCCCTAAGCCGGGAGGCGACAAGATCGGCCGCCGCAGGGTGGACACGCACATAACAGGAATGCTCAATCTCGGAGCTGAACTCAAATATGATGCCGACAGACGGGCATTCTATCTCTATCTTCCGGAAGGCAGGCATCTCACGGGCAGATACATGCTTCTTGACGAGGCTTCCGTCACCGGTACGGCCAATATTCTGATGGCTGCCGTATTGGCGGAAGGCACTACAACTATATACAATGCGGCCTGTGAGCCGTATATACAGCAGCTTTCCCGTATGCTCGTCAGAATGGGGGCAAAGATTGAGGGAATAGGCTCCAATCTGTTGAAAATCATTGGAGTCCCTGAATTGAAAGGGACAGAACATACCCTTCTTCCGGACATGATTGAGGTGGGCAGCTTCATAGGCATGGCCGCTATGAACAGGAGTTCAATCACAATCAAGGATGTGTCATATTCCGATCTGGGAATGATACCGGACGCATTCCGCAGGCTTGGCATCAATGTGGAGCAGAGGGAAGATGACATTTTCATCCCGGAGCAGGACAGCTATGTCATAGAATCTTTCCTTGACGGTTCCATAATGACAATATCCGATGCCCCATGGCCCGGGCTGACCCCGGACCTGCTCAGCGTGATGCTTGTGGTGGCTACCCAGTGCAAGGGAAGCGTGCTCATACATCAGAAGATGTTTGAGAGCAGGCTGTTCTTTGTAGACCGTCTCATTGACATGGGGGCACAGATTATACTGTGTGATCCACACAGGGCGGTTGTAATCGGACATGACCACAATTTCACCCTCCGGGCCAACAATATGCTTTCACCGGATATCCGTGCCGGCATAGCAATGCTCATTGCCGCAATGTCGGCGAAAGGGACAAGTGTCATAGGAAACATAGAGCAGATAGACAGGGGATATGAGGACATAGATTTGCGGCTCAATGCCTTGGGGGCAAGCATAGACCGCCAGTAGGACTCTGGTCCTGTGTCCGGGCCCATGGTCCCGTCAGTCTTTCTTTCTGATGATGTTGAGTCCGTCCCTTACTGGAAGAATCACAGATTCAACTCTCGGGTCGGCCATTATCATGTCATTGAATCTGGCGATTCCTATGGTCTGCCGGTCCTGGGGAAGAGGGTCCTGGCAGACTTTCCCGTCCCATAGGACATTGTCTGCAAGTATGAAGCCTCCAGGGCGAACCATATCAAAGACCAGCTCATAATATTCACAGTAATCCCGTTTGTTGGCATCAATATATACCATGTCATAGAGCCTTTTCCCTGCCAGTTCCGCAAGGGTCTGCCTGGCGTCACCTATGTGCAGCGTGATTCTGTCTGCAAGTCCGGCCCTGTCAAATCCTTCAAGGATAAGCTCCTCAAGTTCGTCATTTACTTCCAGCGTATCCAGATGTCCTCCCTGCGGCAGTCCTGCAGCCAGACATACGGCAGAATAGCCTGTGAATGTTCCGATTTCAAGTATGGACTCGGGGCGGAGCATCTCCACCAGCATGGTCAGAAACCGCCCCTGGACTGCCCCGGAAAGCATTCTGGCATGATTCGTCCGGATGTTTGTCTGGCATTCTATCCATGACAGAGCCTTGTTCCCCGGGTCGGAATGTTGTGTGATGTATTTGTATAGAGTGTCCATGTCAATAGGGGGTGTGATGTGCGTCAGACGAAGATCAGGGTAGAAAGCCTGCTTCCGTCAAACAGTTCGTTGGCCATTTCCATAATATTTCCGGAGGTGATGGCTTCGATTTTCTCCTTTGTCTGCCCGTCGTCAGGTATGTGACCGTATGTCATGAGGCTTTTCCCCATGGAAAGACATTGCGTCTCCCCGTTGTCCGAACTGATTGCCAATTGTCCGAAAAGCTGCTTCTTTGCGGCATTCAGAGTCTTGTTGCTGAACGCTCTGGTCTTGAGCTTCAGGAGTTCTTTGTCAATCGTCCTGATGCATTTGTCCAGATTGTCTTTGTCGCATCCGAGGCTTATGGTTACAATGCCGGAATCTGCATATTGCGTATATGTGCATTCTACTCCGTATACCCAGCCGTATTTCTCCCGGAGAATCGAATTCAGGATGGAATTGGACGCAGGTCCGCCGAGAATATTGCACAGGAGTATGGTCGTCAGTCTCTTATGCTCTTCATACAGAGACGGGGCCGTGGTCCCGATTATGCAGTTTGCCTGATGGTTGCGTTTGGAGACTTTCTTTGAGAACATAGGGGCCTCCGGCCTGAAATATCCATGCCCGGACACTCCGGCATTATTTGTGGCGTTCGCGCAGTCCTTGCCGAAGAATTTTTCCGACAGGGTGAGCAGGGATTTTTCCATTTTCTCCTCGTCAATGTCGGCCACAACGGTGAATGCCATTTCCTGCGGAGTGAATTTCTCCCTGACGAATTTCAGCAGTTCCTCTCTTGTGATTTTCTTCACTGATGCCGCAGTGCCGAGAATAGGCCTTGACAGCGGGTGACCGGAAAAAAGCTGTTCTTCGAATTTGTCGTAGATGTCTTCGGACGGTGTGTCCTTGTACGAATTGATTTCATCGATGACGACACATTTTTCTGTCTCTATCTCATTTTCCGGGAATGTGGCTTGCGTGGCAAGCTCAAGCAGAAGCGAAGCAGCCTTGTTCAGGTCTTCCTTGAGTACAGTCGCGTGGAGGACGATTTCTTCTTTGGTAGTATATGCGTTGAGTTCCCCTCCGAGCTTGTCAAGGCAGCTGTTGATGGCTCTGGCATTTCTTTTTTCCGTCCCCTTGAACAGGGTATGCTCCACGAAATGGGCAATGCCGGGATGGAAACCCTCTTCATCCCTTGTGCCGCATCTGATGCTGAGGGCACAGTATCCCACTGCTTTCCCGTTTTTCTTTACGGCATATCTCATGCCGCATGCCGCCTTTCCGCATTTCATCTGCAATCCGGTTTTGTACAGGACTTTATCTTCGTCCGGCAGTTATTCTCATAAGGTCTTCCGGAAGGAATCCTGCTCCGGCCTTTTTTGTAATCCTGTGCTTCTTGAAATAGTACAGCTCATGAGTGCCTGCGTCTATCAGCATCTTATAGCAGAATGATGATCCTGCCGTAGGCTCAAACGGAGCAACTGTATAGCTTACAAGGGTGTTCTCCATGTTGCCAAGCATGATGTCGTCCGCCCCCGACTCGTCTGAGAGAAAGACTCCGTCATGAAAATATTGGCTGAGCATCTCTTCAGAGACTTCGTCTGAGAGGTCATCTTCGGAAAAGACGATGGACATGTCCCGGGCGTCGAATATATTGCCGGACGCCTCGGAAAGAGAGCTGTATGCGGATATGCTGCTGGACAGGACATGGATTACCTGTTCCTGCATGATGTCGATGAGCGCCGGAAGAAAAATCATTTCCCTGCCGGACGGATATTTCGCCGAACATAATGGAATTGAGACCAGCTCCAGCATCTTGCCCAGACCCTTGTCTGCCTTTTCGCCCCCCTTTATGAGTGTGAGCATCTGGATGCCCGGCTCCGGCTCTTTTTTGAACCGGCTCTTCACGCACATCAGGAAGTAGTAGTCGCTGCTTCCCTTGAGAGAATTGAAATCCTCAAGCGTGCAGAATTCATACGGAGATATGTTCCATCTGGTCCGGATTTCTTCTGACAGGGCGGAGTCGAAGAACTCATTTCCCGTCAGGACAATCTTTGTCGTCTTTTCCTGGAAATCTTCAATTTTTGCATCTTTTGTGACAATCTGTGCCTGTGCCGACATTATCAGCGGCATGGCGGTCATAATCATCAGAAGCAGTATTCTTTTCATGTCGGTAATTTTCCTCCGGATATTTCTTGTCCCGATAAGGCTGCAAAGTTACAAAAATATGTTTAAATTTGTCGGCTATGACAGATTATGTAGTATCAGCACGGAAATACCGTCCGGAGAATTTCGAGTCTCTGGTGGGACAGGACAATATAGCCCGTACACTCAAGAATTCTATTCTGAGGGGGCAGCTTGCCCATGCCTATCTGTTCTGCGGTCCGAGAGGTGTGGGAAAGACCAGTACGGCAAGAATTTTTGCCAAGACAATAAACTGCTCGGATCCCGGTCCGGATATGGAGCCTTGCGGCAAATGTGAGTCATGCATTTCTTTTTCAGAAGGACGCTCCTATTGTATTCATGAGCTTGACGCGGCGTCCAATAATGGTGTGGATGACATCAAGGCTCTTATGGAGCAGGTGCGTATACCGCCTCAGGTCGGCAAATACAGCGTATATATCATAGATGAGGTGCACATGCTGTCTCAGGCTGCCTTCAATGCTTTTCTCAAGACTCTTGAGGAGCCGCCTGCCCATGCCGTATTTATTCTTGCGACTACAGAAAAGCACAAGATACTCCCTACAATCCTGTCTCGGTGCCAGACATACGACTTCAACAGGATAACCGTAGACAATATAGTCGGAAACCTAAGGCATATTGCTGAACTTGAACATATAACAATAGATGATGAATCCCTGCATGTCATAGCGATGAAGGCCGACGGGGCTATGAGAGATGCCCTTACAATCTTTGACCAGACTGTGGCGTTCTGCGGGACCGACATCAAGTATCAGGATGTGCTGTCCAATCTGAATGTCCTCGATTATGAACATTGTTTCAGCCTTGTGGATGATTTCCTTGCGGGGGATTGTCCGTCTGCTCTGCTGAAATTTGACGAAATTCTTGCCAAGGGCTTCAATGCGCTTTACTTTGTGTCTGCACTCAGCAGTCATCTGAGAGACTTGATTGTAAGCAAGAGTTCCGGTCTTGATGCGTTGCTGGAATTGCCTGACTCCCTGAAGAAAAGATATAAGGCCCAGGCAGACAGATGTCCGATGAAGTTTCTGTATGATGCCCTGGCTCTGACTGTCCAGTGTGAGTCCGGCTACAGGCAGAGTGTGAATCCTCGCCTGCATATTGAGTTTGCCCTCATGCGGCTATGTGCCCTGTTGAATCCTCTTCAGGCGGAACAGTCTCGTCAACCGGCCCGGGAATCGCAGATTCCGGCATCTTCTTCCGCTCCGGTCTCACCGGCCGCCGGGGAAGAGAAAAAACCGGCCGTGGAAAAAATGCCTGCCGGAGATAAGGCACCATTCGGTGAGAAAGGGACGGCCGGGAAAGAACAGGCTCCGGCAGAAGTGGCTGCGGAAAGGCCTGTGTCATCCGACCGTCAGCGCCGCCGTGCGGCAAAGTCAGTCTTGTCTATAAAGGAAATGTCCAGGGAGGATGCCTCAGACGGAAGTATGCCGGCTGCATCCCGGCAGAAAGCAGGGGAGACCGAAATCCCGACTGATGAAAGAATTGAGGCCGGATGGCAGGAACTGATCCGCACATATTCTTCCCAGCCGAGGCTTGCAAGCGCACTCGGGGCTTCAAAACTTGAATATGAAGTCAGGGATGACAGCAAGACTGTAATATTCAGAGTCGTCAATGTGGCCCAGAAACAATGGATTGAGGAAAAGCGCCTCAGGGAACTTGAAGCGGCACTTCAGAAATCGGTCGGCTCGTCTGCAATCTCTCTTCGCGTGGATGTCCTTCCCGATGACAGCAGTAAAGTTGAAATCCCGTACACCCAGACGGAGCAGGCACAGGTGCTGATGCAGCAGAATGCTGAACTGAGGGAGCTGATTGTGGATCTCGGCTTTGACATAAAATGACATTCACAAGACAATCAGGACTTATTGCGTAAATCAGATACATAATCTTCAACAATAATATTCCATGAAACTGCGTTGCGAAAATCTTGTCAAAAAATATGGTGTCCGGACAGTTGTGAAAGGGGTGTCCATGGAGGCTGAGCAGGGTGAGATAGTCGGATTTCTCGGACCGAACGGAGCCGGCAAGACGACCAGCTTCTATATGATAACCGGCCTGATTGTCCCCAATGGAGGACGGATATTCCTGGATGAGGAGGACATCACCTCCCTGCCCATGTACAGGCGTGCACAGAAAGGAGTAGGATATCTTGCCCAGGAAGCATCGGTTTTCCGCCGTATGTCGGTCGAAGACAACATCATGTCAGTGATGGAGATGAAAGGCTACAAAAAGGCGGAGCGGAAAGAACGGCTTGAGTCCCTTATAGAGGAGTTCGGCCTGCAGAAAGTACGCAAGAGCCTCGGTATCCAGCTCTCTGGAGGAGAAAGACGCCGCTGTGAAATAGCCCGCGCCCTGTCAATTGACCCCAAGTTCATTCTGCTTGACGAACCGTTCGCAGGAGTTGACCCGATAGCTGTGGAAGATATACAGCATATTATCGCCAAACTGAAATACAAGAATATAGGCGTAATCATCACAGACCATAATGTCGGCGAGACACTTGCCATCATAGATAGGGCTTACCTTCTGTATGAAGGTACGATTCTCCAGAGCGGCACTCCCGAACAGCTCGCTGCCGATGATGAGGTCCGCACCAAGTATCTTGGCTCCAACTTTGTGCTCAAGCGTTCTATAGCCCTTGACACTCCCGCTCCGGGCAGCAGTTCAGGTCAGTAGGCATATGTCCTGACATCATCGGCGGTAATCCTGTCTCCGGAAAGAATCAGAAGCCTTTCCACCACATTGCGGAGTTCCCGGATGTTGCCTGTCCATGACTTGTCCATAAGGAGCCGCATGGCTTCCTTGTCGACTTCTCTTTTGGACAGAGCGGATTCTGAACATATCTGGTCCATGAAATATTCAACCAGGAGAGGGATGTCGGACTTTCTTTCATCAAGTGAAGGCACATTGATGACAATCACGCTCAGTCTGTGGTAAAGGTCTTCCCTGAAATTCCCCCTGGCGATTTCTTCTTTGAGATTCTTGTTGGTTGCGGCGATAACACGTACATCCACGGTTATGTCCTTGTCGCTGCCGACTCTTGACAGTTTCTTTTCCTGAAGTACCCTGAGAACTTTTGCCTGGGCGGCGAGGCTCATGTCTCCGATTTCATCAAGGAAAAGAGTTCCTCCGTCGGCCTGCTCGAATTTCCCCTTGTGTTGCTTGATTGCTGAGGTGAAGGCCCCTTTCTCATGGCCGAAAAGTTCGCTTTCAATCAGTTCGGAAGGTATGGCGGCGCAGTTTACTTCAATATATGGCATGGCTGAACGGCTGCTCTTCTGGTGCAGGGTACGGGCGACAAGTTCCTTTCCTGTGCCGTTCGCTCCGGTCACCAGTACTCTTGCATCTGTAGGAGCCACCCTGTCTATCATTTCCCGGATGTGCTGGATTGCAGGAGAGTCGCCTATCATCTGCTGGCCGTATACTTTTTTGGTAAGCCTTCTGGTCTCGGAGACAAGGGAGACCTTTTCGGTGGCATTCTTTATTGTTATGAGTATCCTGTTGAGGTCCAATGGTTTCTGAATGAAGTCAAAGGCTCCTTTCTTTATGCATTCGACTGCAGTGTCAATGTCACCATGTCCGGAAATCATTATTATCGCCGAGTCCACGCCGTCATTGTGGAGCCTGTCAAGTACTTCCACTCCGTCCATCCCGGGCATTTTTATGTCGCAGAAAATGACATTGTATTTTTCCTTTTCCGCCATCTCGCATCCGGCGGAACCGTCTTCAGCTACATCAACATCATAGCCTTCATCTGAGAGGATTTCTTTCAGCGAGTTCCTGATGGAGCGCTCGTCGTCAATAACAAGAAGTTTCATCTGCTGTAATTTTCATGTGCGTACAAATATCGGACATTTTTTATCAGTTTGCATAAAAATTTATAATTTTGTCAGCTAAACATGTACTGATGCGTATACCTGACATTATCATTGCGGTCGACGGATATTCTTCCACGGGCAAGAGTTCTTTTGCGAGACTGATTGCGCGTGAGTTCGGTTTCCAGTATCTTGATTCGGGGGCCCTGTATCGCGGAGTCACCCTTTTTGCCATAGAAAACGGCCTCATTTCTCCCGACGGTACGATTGACATCCCGGCTATGGAAGCTGCGCTGGAGACTCTGGACATCCATTTTGAAGGAGCCGGAGACGGGAGCTGCACTTTTATGGGAGACAGATGTGTAGAAAAGGACATAAGGACTCTGGCGGTTTCCGGCAAAGTGAGTCCGGTGGCTGCCATGCCGCAAGTGAGGGAGTATGTGGACAGGCGGCTGCGGCTTCTCGGAGGGAAGAAGCGCGCCGTGCTTGACGGGAGGGATATCGGGACCACAGTCTTTCCTGATGCCGAACTTAAGATTTTCATGACGGCCGATGTTGAAGTCAGGGCCATGAGAAGGATGAAGGAAATGCAGTCAAAGGGGGAAAATGTCAGATTCGAGGATGTCCTGCACAATCTCCAGGAACGGGACTACATTGATTCGCACCGGGAGGTGTCGCCCCTTGCCATGGCAAAGGATGCAATAGTGCTTGACAATTCCCGGATGACTCTTGATGACCAGATGGTATGGCTCAGGAACATCATGCGCAAAAAGTTCAATTTGACAGACAAGGACTAAAGCTTGTATTTATGAGCATAACCGTAGATATTGACAGCAATTCGGGATTCTGTGCGGGAGTCATCCGCGCCATAGGCAAAGCCGAGGAATTTCTGGACGGTACTGCCGGAAACGGGAAAAAACTATTTTCTCTCGGGGCAATAGTGCACAATGATGCTGAACTGAAAAGGTTGGAAGACAAGGGTCTCGTATGCATTGACCGCGACGACCTCGACGACATGCTTGATGCGGATGGCGAGAATCTGCTTATCAGAGCTCACGGCGAGCCTCCCCAGACCTACACGAAAGCCCGAGCCCATGGGTTTACGGTTGTCGACTGTACATGTCCGGTAGTCCTCAAGTTACAGAAAAGCATAAGGGAGGCGTATGCGGCCCTCAGGGACAGGAACGGTCAGATTGTAATTTTCGGCAAGCCGGGTCATGCTGAGGTGCTTGGGCTGATAGGCCAGGTAGAGGGCAATGCCGTCGTGATAGAGGACATGAGAATGCTTGTTGACGCTGTTGCCGCCGGCTCCATTGACCTCAGGCGTCCTGTTGAGATTTTTTCGCAGACGACAAAGAGTCCGGCAGAATATGCTTCAGTGTGTGCGCGCCTTGAACAGATGATGGCTGACGCCAATGAACTCTCCGTAGAAAGGTTCAAGGGAACGAGAATGTTTGTCCGTCACAACACAATCTGTTCACAGGTTGCGACTCGCCATGCCAAGCTGTCGGCTTTTGCTGTTGAGCATGACATTGTGATTTTTGTGTCCGGAAAGTCCAGCTCCAACGGAAAAGTCCTGTGTGAGAGGTGCAAGTCTCTGAATATCAGAACGTATCATATTGACTCGCCTGATGAGCTCCGAAAGGAGTGGTTTCGTCCGGACGATAAGGCGGGCGTCTGCGGTGCTGCTTCCACTCCGAAATGGCTGCTTGAAGACGTGGCGGCAGAGATACGGTCATATAATGACAAGTGATTGATTCCGACAAGAAATCATCGGATTTCCGTAATCTTCAGAAAATTTTGCAGAATGACCGACAATTTATAATTTTGCAGCCGCAAAAACTTACAGTCAATCATTTAAACGAAATATTTATGGCAACAACAGCTGATTTTAAAAACGGTCTTTATCTCAATTTCAACGGCAAGCCTTGCTCAATCGTATGGTTCCAGCATGTTAAGCCGGGCAAGGGTCCTGCTTTTGTCAAGACCAAGCTCCGTAACCTTGAGAACGGACGTATCCTTGAAAACACATTCACTGCAGGGGCCAAGATTGAGACAATCAATGTGGAAAGACGGCCTTACCAGTTCCTTTACAAGGACGAGGACGGATACAATTTCATGCACGAAGAGACATTTGAACAGATACACCTCGGAGAGGACATCGTTGAGAATGCCGACCTTATGAAAGAGGGACAGCATGTTGAGATGATGTTCGTGGCTGACGAGGAAAGATGTCTTACTTGCGAGCTCCCGACATATGTTGAGCTTGAGGTTACCTATACCGAGCCTGCAGTGAAGGGTGATACGGCATCCACAAGTGCGCTCAAGGAGGCAACTCTTGAAACAGGGGCTACCATCATGGTTCCGCTCTTCATCAACCAGGGTGAGAAAATCAGGGTCAACACCACTGACCGGTCATACGGCGAGCGTGTAAAATAGTCCTCATCTGAACTTCGGGAGGCGGACGGTGAAGCAAGCTCCTTTCATTACGAAGGAACGCTGATAGAGTATTTCCCCGTTGCACTTCTCGACAATATTCCTGCAGATAGCAAGACCGAGGCCTGTCCCCGAACTCTTTGTAGTAAAGTTTGGTGTGAAGAGTTTTCCGAGATTCTCCTCTTTGACTCCAGGCCCGTTGTCTTCAAATACGATGTCATAATAGCCGTCTTTCATGCTGTTGCGTATGAAGATGGCTATTTTTCCTTTTGCCGGCTCCCTGCCTGCTTCGTAATCTTCTTTCTGCTGTATCTCGATGGCCTGAATGGCATTTGTCATCAGATTGACGAATACCCGGATGAGCTGAGGCTTCGGGGCCATCACCATGGCTTTGTCAAGCCCCATATAGGATATGGAAATGTTCTCCCTGTTGTCAAAGATAGTCAGCTGTTCCCGGATAATCTTGTCAAGATCCAGCTCCACAGGCTTCTCACTGTAAAGCTTGGCGAATGTGGAGAATTCGTTGGCCGTGTCTGTGAGGATGTCGATGTGTTCAAGGATGACAGAGGAGACTTTGTCGAATTTTTCTTCCCATGACGGGTCATTTTTCTGTTTCAGCCGTATGAGCCTCTGTATCTCAAGTTTTATCGGAGTCAGCGGGTTCTTTATTTCATGGGCCACTTGCCTGGCCATCTCGCTCCATGCCTTGTCGCGTTCAGCCTGTGCGAGTTTCCTCGTGCTGTCGGAAAGGTCATGCACCATCCGGTTGTAGGCCTCCACAAGTGTGGATATTTCATCTTCCCTCTTGTATATGATGTATTCAAGGCCATGGATGTCAGTCGTGTTCATTTTCCGTCCCATCTCAAGTATAGGCCGGAACATCCCGTTGACTATTGTTGTTGACAGTATGACGGTTGCAGCAAGAAGTATTATGAAAAGATTGATGATGGTGGCCGAGTGAAAGAATGCATCTCTCTTCAGGTCATACCCCTGGTCGGTATATGGTGCATTCAGTATTGCCACCAGGTGCCCGTCTGCATTGAACAGCGGTGCGTACAGGGAATAGAATCTGTGTCCGGCGAATTTTTCACGGCTTATGTATATCCTCTGGTTGCCGTATACGATATTATAATATGCGTCCTGGTTAATCCTTGAGCCGAATATGCTCCTGTCAAAGATTTCAGGAGTGGTGGACGTGAATATTTTTCCTCCCGGAGTGTAAATGTTTATGTCGGACTTGGCCATGCTCCCGGCTTCGTTCATAAGGTCTGAAAATTCGCGGGAATTCAGGGCATGATAGTCTGATGCATATTTTACCCTTGATTCCAGCATTGCCTTTATGGTGTTTATTTTGCTGGACATAAGGTTGTACATGCTGTTCTCATTGCGGTTGTAGACAAAGGTCACGCTGGTTGCCGTCATTATAATCAGCGTCAGGAAAAGTGCCGTGCACATTACCGTGTTGATTCTTGACCGGTAGTAGTTTCTCTTGAAAGTATGCTTCCTGTCTTTCTTTTTCTTCGAGAAAATATACAGGAAGCCGAATACGATCAGTACCAGATAAGAGAATGTCATGAAATACATCATGATGCCGCGGACAGGCCTGGAAATGACAATTATCTCATTGTCAGATACCCAGTTTACAAAATGCTTGTTTTTCTTTATCTTGAAGATGTCTGTTTTCTGCCTGGACGGCAAGTCCTCTCTGTCATTGCCGGATATTACGGCCGGATATGCATAATTTCCCCTGAATGTCACCAGTCTGCCGGAAATGTATTTGGCATAGGAGTACAGGGGCGGCACGGATACGGTTCCGGCCTTGCCCCCAAGTCCGGGGATGTCCATGTATCCTCTGTTCTCTGAATATGCTTTCGGCTTGACTTCCAGGAACATACGGGTGATTCCGGATTTCTCCGAATAATATATGAACATTCCGATATATCCCGGTATGCCGTTTTCATTGACATAGAAGAATCTTGAGTCATCAGCGAGAGGGGTTCCGGTCCTTATCCGCCTGTTGAAATATTCCAGGCAGTTCATCTTTTCTCCCGAATCAGATGTGACCATGCCTGAATTCGGGCAGAGAGTGACGATGATGTCATAATTCTGAGAGAGTCCCCCGAGGTAATTCTCTGTGATTCTGTTCAGAATCATTATGCTGCTTCTCGTTTCTCCGGACAGGGTGGACAGGAACGGGTCGCCTGCAATCTCATTTTCAACTGACCGGAGCTGAATCTCTATCTCAAGGTCCCTGTCGACGGCCAGCCGGTTGGCCCATACGCTGATTCTGTCTTTTTCTTTCTGGTATCCGGTGATTGCCGATACTGCCGTAAGGTATCCGGCGCATGCTATCGCATAAATGAACAGGAATTTGACGGAGAAGGCATTGTATTTTATGTTGAAATAGTATCTGAATACCGGCTTGAGCATCTGTATCAGAAGCAGAATGGAGAAAAAGATGGCCGTGTAGGACAGATAGAAGAGGACTGTATACAGAGTAATCTGATTCCAAAGATACAGCTCAAGCGATATGCTGGAGTTGACGGCCAGACTGTTGATGCTGAAATGCACATAGGCGCAGGTGAGAATCAGGATGCACGATATGGCTGCCGTGTACACGAGCCTTGCCGTATTCGTATTGGCCCTTCGTATTATTCCTATGAATTGCCTTCGCGCCAGAAATATGCACAGGATGTACAGGCAGATGGCCGTGTTCAGGATAATCATTGCCCCGAAAGAATACAGTATCCTGCCTCCCGCATAAATTGTCGGAGAAAAAAAATCATAATCCACCTGCTTCCCCAGAAAATAAACGGTCGTTGTCATGCCGATCAGGAAGATTATGGTAATTATGAAATTCCTGATTGACCTTCGTGCCCAGAACCACAATATCACGGCGACAGTAATGAGCAGAAGCCCTATCCATCTCAGCATGGAGTTGGCGAATAAGGACTTCGGTGCGGTCAGGTCTGCAAGTATTTTGAACATCGGCTCTCCGCCGATGCTGACAGTGGAGCCGCCTGTCTCATTAAGCGGACAGATATCCTGCCAATAATCCAGTTTCAGCCTCGGGTTGACGCCGTTGCCCATGTCTCCAATGCCCTCGAGCAGGGAATTTTTGATTTCCAGGCCTCCGACGATACGGCAGTCCACATTGTCCGAGATAATCTTTGCTATATACCATTTGGGGCCAAGATTGACATAGCTGAAATGATCAGTGATTTCAGTCAATGGAGAAACCATACTTGACCTCAGGCTTGAGAATCTCTGGAAAATCAGCCTTGAGGCAAGGTCATCGTTCAGTATGGGGAACTGATTGTTCCATGACTGCAGGGTATCATATACATACCTGTAGACAACCATGTCTTCAGGCAGGTCTTCGAGCTGCATCCATTCGGAATGATCGGCCTCCATTGCTTTCCGCATGTTCTCGTCAAGAATCTTCAGCCTTTTTTCCAGAATCTTTTCCGTCCTTGCTGCCATGTGTTCCGAATCTGCAGAAGAAGTGGTCATTACCATGGACAGCAGGAATACGAGCACGGCTGCGGCTATACAGAATTTATAGCCGTTCTTCACAATATATTTCTTTGTTCCCGACATTTCATTCATGATGATAAGGCAGTCCCCGTATGATTGTGAATGCCCTGTAGAGTTGTTCCGTGAAAATTACCCTGGCCATCTGGTGGGAAAATGTCATCCTCGACATGGAAATCATACTGCTGCTTCTGCCGTATACTTCCTTTGAAAAGCCGTACGGTCCGCCGATGACAAAGACCAGGTCCCTTGCTCCGGCATCCAGCTTCTTCCCGATTGCCCCGGCCCATTCCACAGAGGAATACTCCTTGCCGTGTTCATCCAGCAGGATGACCTCGTCGGTGTCCTTGAGGTTTTTCAGTATCATCTCCCCTTCTTTGGCCTTGACCTGCTCCCTGCTCAGCGATGATGCATTCCTGATGTCCGGAATCTCCCTGACAGTGAACGGCACGAAATGGCTGAGCCTTGCCGAATAGGTTTTAAGTCCGTCAGATATCCAGCCCCTCTCTGTCTGGCCCACTGTAAGCAAAGTAATCTTCATTTGTCACATGTTAAAGATGTCCGGAGTCAAAAAATCTTTTGCCCGCCAAAATGTCTATCCTCCAAAATCTTGGAGACAGATACAAAGTTAAGGATGTGGCTCGGTATTTGCAACAGTCATGCGCGGCGATTTTGATTTCTATACAATCCGATGGGCAGGCTTCTGATGAATATCAATATGTTTGTGTGTGCGGCGCTTTTCTGCACGACAGCAGTTCCGGCATTCTCCCAGGACGGCTCTTATGATGTTTTTGTCCCGATTGCCAAATATCTCAGACAGGGAAATGCCGAAAAGCTTTCCGCATGGTTCGCTGACAATCTTGAAATTGAAGTCCTGTCTCCCTCCAGTGCATCAAGCCGCAGTCAGGCCCGTCAGATTCTTGAGGCATTCTTCAACTCCTATACTCCCCGTTCATTTGAAATCACCCATACTGCCGGGCGTTCCCATTTCAAATATGCTCTCGGCTCACTCAATGCCGGGGGAGAGATATTTCTGGTCACAATATTTGTGTGCCGGTGCGAAGATGAGTATTCGGTTCAACAGCTGAAAATAGAAAGGATGAAATAGTCCGGGTGTATTGGCCCGCAGTGATGGATTGAGTTTGGCACAGGATTTGTTAAATATTAAAACCGGTTAGTTTAGTTGTTAATAATAGGGTTATAGTGAAAGAAGAGCGGCTCTGAAAGAGTTGCTCTTCTTTTTTTCGGTGCCTGCCGCAGCCGGCTCTATTTCTGACGTATGAAGATTCTCACCGGGCAGCCCGTGAAGCCGAACTTCTCCCGCAGCCGGTTCTCGAGGAATCTTTTGTAAGGGTCCTTGACATACTGCGGGAGGTTGCAGAAGAAGGCGAAAGCCGGAGACTTGGTAGGGAGCTGGGTAATGTATTTGATTTTAACATACTTGCCCTTCCATGCAGGCGGCGGGTAGTTTTCGATTTCCGGGAGCATCTCCTCATTCAGGACAGATGTCGGTATTTTCTTGGAATAGTTGCCGTATACCATGGCTGCGGCATTCAGGACATCCATGATTCTCTGCTTCTTTATGACAGAGGTGAAGATAATCGGAATGTCATTGAACGGGGCGAGTCTTGCCTTCAGGCTTTCCGTGTATTCCTTGAGGGTGTTGCTGCTCTTTTCGAGGGTGTCCCATTTGTTTACGACAAGAACACAGCCTTTCCGGTTCTTTTCTATGAGATTGAGGATGTTCATGTCCTGGGCTTCGAGTCCGGTCTGTGCATCAATCATGAGGATGCACACGTCTGAATGCTCTATTGCCCTTATGGCTCTCATCACGGAGTAGAATTCAAGGTCTTCATGGACTTTCCCCTTCTTCCTCATTCCTGCCGTGTCCACTAGTACAAATTCGTGTCCGAACTTGTTGTAATAGGATGATATGGAGTCCCTTGTGGTGCCTGCGAGAGGGGTCACGATGTTCCTGTCTGTGCCGAGCAGGGCGTTGGTGAGAGAAGATTTGCCGACATTGGGCCTTCCGACGATGGCTATTCTCGGAACTCCAGGATGCTCGTCCTCGGCTGCCGCATCAGGGGGAAGACGCCGCACTATCTCGTCCAGGAGGTCGCCTGTGCCGCCTCCGTTTGCCGCCGATATGCTCCATACTTCTCCCAGACCCAGAGAATAGAACTGGTAGGAGTCGTACATCTTGTCTCCGCTGTCTACTTTGTTGACGGCGAGTACGACCGGCTTTTTGCTGCGCCTGAGCAAGTCGGCTATCTCGGCGTCATAGTCGGTGATGCCGGTGGCCGCCTCGGTCATGAAAAGGACGAGGTCGGACTCTTCGATGGCGGTGACAACCTGCTTGCGGATTTCCTCTTCGAATATGTCATCAGACCCCGAGGTATAACCTCCGGTGTCCACGACGGAAAATTCGGTTCCGCACCATTCGCATTTGCCGTAGTGCCTGTCTCTTGTCACTCCGGCAGTCTCATCTACAATGGCCTGTCTCATTCCCACGAGACGGTTGAACAGGGTGGATTTCCCTACATTCGGCCTTCCTACGATGGCTACAAGACTCATTTCTCTTCTCCTGAATTTTTTTCATAAATCCCGCATCCGGCGCAGTCCGAGCATCCGAGGTCGCTGCATGTCGGGTATTTCTTTCCGTTCTTCTTTCCCCACAGCCTGAGCTCATCTTCCTTGGCACATCTGATGCCAAGCTTTTTCATCGCCGGGTTGTGGCTGATTTCCGTATCCGGGAACTGCCCGTTCTTGCGGAAAATTATGTTGAAGCACAGGCCGATGACGCTGATTCCCACCAGCAGCAGTGCGGCAATAAAAATCTTCATATCCAAATAATTGAATATGACAGGTATACGAATTGTCGCAAGGCGGCTGTCGTGCCGTATGCCGACGGCCGCCAGGATTCTGTCAGAAAATGAAGCTGTCGCTTATCGGTTCGTAATTGTATACCTTGTCAATTATGTTAGCAAAAGTATCTGCCACAGACAGGACGGTTATCTTGCTCTTGTCCTTTTCCGGGTCCTGAGAGAGAGGGATGGTGTCCGTCACGATGACTTCCTCAAGGGCGGACTCTGCGATTCTCTCGTATGCGCTTCCGGAGAACACGGCATGGGTGGCACATGCCCTGACGCTCAGCGCTCCCATGTCCTTCAGCACATTGGCTGCCTTGGTAAGTGTCCCTGCTGTGTCAATCATGTCGTCCACGATTATGACATTCTTTCCCTCGACTTCGCCTATGGCGGTGATTGAGCCTACCACATTGGCCCTCTCGCGGGACTTGTGGCATACTATGACAGGACACTGGAGATATCTCGCGTATGCGTTGGCTCTCTTTGCCCCGCCCATGTCAGGGGCTGCGATGGCCAGGTCCTGTATGTTGAGCCCCCTGAGGTAAGGGAGGAATATGTTGCTTGCATAGATGTGGTCGACCGGAAAGTCGAAGAAGCCCTGAATCTGGTCAGCGTGGAGGTCGCAGGTCATGACCCTGTCGCATCCTGCCGCATGAAGAATGTTGGCGACCAGCTTGGCTCCGATTGAGACTCTCGGCTTGTCTTTCCTGTCCTGCCTTGCCCAGCCGAAATATGGCATCACGGCGATGACAGTGTGGGCTGATGCACGTTTGGCTGCGTCAATCATGAGCAGAAGCTCGAAGAGGTTGTCTGTAGGAGGGAAGGTGGACTGCACTATGAAGACAGTGGCTCCCCTGACACTTTCGTTGAGAGACGGCTGGAACTCTCCGTCGCTGAAAGCGAGTACATCGGATTTTCCAAGCTCAATGTTCAGTGATCTTGCGATTTTCTCAGCAAGGGGTCTTGAACTCCTGCACGCAAATAATTTCATTTTGTGTTCGTTGTGCATCTTGTATAGGGTTTAATGTAGTTTCACTTTCATTTCATCCGGCAGATTCCTGCATTTTATCCAGCAGACTCCCGATGTAGTCCAGAATCTCTTCCTTGCCGGCTCCTGTTTCAGACGAGCATACGAAGACAGGCGGCAGTTCTTCCCAGAATTCCAGCAGCTTTGCCCTGTTCTTCTCCATCTGTGCCGCAAGGGCATTGGGACCGAGCTTGTCGGCTTTCGTAAAGATGATGGCGAACGGGATGCCCCCTGTCCCGAGTTCCGTCAGGAAATCCATGTCGATTTTCCCGATGTCGTGGCGGGAATCTATCAGGACGAACAGTATGTGCAGCTCTGCGGAGAAATTCAGATAGTTCCTTATGACCTGCTCCAGCTTCTGCCGGCCGGTCTTTGACATCTTCGCGTAGCCGTATCCCGGGAGGTCCACAAGATACCACTGCCTGTTGATGAGGTAGTGGTTCACGAGCTTTGTCTTGCCGGGGGTCGAAGATGTCTGTGCAAGCCTGCGGTTGTTGCACAGCATATTGATGAGGGAGGATTTTCCCACATTTGATCTTCCGATGAAGGCGAACTCCGGAAATTTCCGGGAGGGCTTTTCGGCCACCCTTGTGCTGCTGCCGGCAAACAATGCTTCGGAAATCTTCATCGTCTGAATTTATAAAATTATTGTCCACTCTTTTCCGGCTTTTCGGGAAATCATACCCTTTTCCTGGAAACCGGGGCGGCAAATATAGTGAATTTAAATTGACTAACCGGGGGAGTCGTCGCGAAATTTCTTCATTCCCCTTGAAATATTTTTTAAATCCCTCTGCAATTTATGAATAATTTATGAAATATTCATCAAAAAATTATATTGTCAAGAATAAATCAGTCGCCATGTCTGAAAAAATGTGTAAATTTGTAACGATACGGAGGTGTGTGCCGGTTGCAGCGCCGAAGCGTAAATTGGAATGATTTGTTCTTGTTATGGAAAAGGATATTGTCGACCTTTATGAACTGCAGACAAGACTGAAGGAGGGGGTAGAGCGGACATTCCCTGAAAAGGTGTGGCTGAAGGCTGAAATCAGTGCCGTCAAGGCCAGGCCGGGCGGGCACTGCTATCTTGAGCTGTCGCAGAGCGGAGACGGGGGACTCGTCGCCAAGGCGCAGGCCATCATCTGGGCTTCAAAATACAGGATTCTCTCCCCGTTCTTTGAGTCTGTGGCAGGCAGCCCGATTTCAGAGGGAATGCTGGTTCTTGTGCGTGTGCAGGTGAATTTCAGTCAGTTGTATGGTCTTTCGCTCATTATAGACGACATTGACCCTTCGTGGTCTCTCGGAGAAAAGGAAAAGGAGAGGCTGCGCACCATAGCCAGACTGAAGGAGGAAGGGCTGATGGAACTGCAGAAGGAACTCGCCCTCCCGTCGCTGCCTTATCGTCTGGCTGTGGTCTCTGCCCCGGATGCGGCAGGATACAGGGATTTCATGAGACACCTTCATGAGAATGACTACGGATTTGTCTTCAGTACGGAACTGTTTCCCGCCCTGATGCAGGGCGCGGGGGCTGCTGTTTCCATGTCGGCGGCCATTGACGCTGCAGAGGCATCGGGAGAGAAATTCGATGCTTTGCTGATATTGAGGGGCGGTGGAGCCAAGCTGGATCTTGCCTGCTATGACGATTATGTGCTTGCCTCGCGCATTGCGCGCTGTTCCCTGCCTGTGCTGACGGCTGTCGGTCATGACCAGGATGTGCATGTGTGCGATATGGTGGCATGGACTTCAGTAAGGACGCCGACGGCCCTTGCCGACTGGTTCATAGACCTGTATGCGGGAGAAGACGCGATGCTCCAGTCTTTTGCCTCAAGGCTCAGGATGGCTTTCCTGAACAAGATAACGGCGATGGAGAGCCGTCTGCAGCTGCTGGAGACCAGGATAAGGTCGGCGGATCCTCGGAATATACTGCGTAGGGGGTATGTGCTGGTGCTTGACGGCAGCGGCCATGTCGCGCGCGGAGCCGCAGGTCACAAGCCGGGAGACAGGCTGACAATGATGTATCACGACGGCAGCCTCGGATGTGTCGTCGAGTCCGCAGAACTTAAGAACAATATTTCTCAATAAAATGAAAGACGGGAACATACATGAAGACAAGCCTGCGGGGGCATTTGACTATGCGGCCGCAGTGGCGGAGCTGGAGAAGATAGCGGCAAAAGTCGAGTCCGATGATGTCGGAATCGAGGATATGGACAAATGCATCAGGCGTACGGAGGAACTTATTTCCGGCTGCCGGAGGTATCTCCGCTCCGCCCGGGACAGGGCTGCGGCCCTGGACTCGGACGAGACGCCCGGACATCAGGGCAATGTTTGAGGATGTTTTTGATAACCACAAGATATACAGAACACTGACTATGGACAAGAAAAAGGAAATGATTTATGACAATGACCCCTGGCTTGAACCATATAAGGATGCGATAGACAGGAGGCATGAGCGGATTCTTGCCGAGCGCAGGCGGATTGCCGCAGAAGGAAGACTTTCTGACGCATGCAACAACCATCTCTATTACGGGATGCACCGGTGTGATGACGGCTCATGGGTCTTCAGGGAGTGGGCTCCGCATGCCACCAAGATTTATCTCATCGGTGAATTCAACAACTGGAAGAGGACGGAGGCATACGCCTTGAGACCTGTAGGGAACGGGAATTGGGAGATTCGTCTTGAGTCAATGTTCCTTTCGCACGGGGAACTCTACAAGCTGTACATCGAATGGCCCGGGGGCGGTGGAGAACGGCTTCCTGCCTATGTGACAAGGGCGGTCCAGGATCCTGAGACGAAGACATTCTGTGCCCAGGTATGGGCTCCTGACAAGCCGTACCGCTGGAAATACGGACGTCCGGGCAGGAGGGAGCATCCTTTGATATATGAATGTCACATCGGCATGAGTTCGGAAGAGGAGAAAGTGTCGACATTCTCCGAGTTCCGGGAGAATGTGCTTCCGTATATAAAGGATCTCGGATATGACACGCTGCAGATAATGGCGCTCCAGGAACATCCTTATTATGGTTCGTTCGGCTATCAGGTCTCCAACTTCTATGCCCTGAGTTCCCGCTTCGGCACTCCTGACGAATTCAAGGCACTTGTGGATGAAGCTCATGCTGCCGGGATTGCCGTGGTGATGGACATAGTCCACTCGCATTCTGTGGACAATGAGCTCGAGGGGCTCGGGATGTTCGACGGGAAGGACGACATTTATTTCTATTCGGGAGACAGGGGGAGGCATCCTGCCTGGGGCTCGAGATGTTTCAACTACGGGAAGTACGAGACAATGGCTTTCCTCCTTTCCAACTGCAAGTTCTGGATGGAGGAATATCATATTGACGGCTTCCGCTTCGACGGTGTGACCAGCATGCTGTACTGGGACCATGGCCTCGGAAAGGCTTTTGTCGGCTATGACAATTATTTCAATGATGGAGTGGACGAGTCGGCGGTGACTTATCTGGCGCTGGCCAATATGCTTGTCAAGGAAATGAATCCTGACGGCTTCACGATAGCGGAGGATGTGAGCGGAATGGCAGGACTTGCCGCCCCGTTCGAGGCCGGGGGAGTCGGCTTTGACTTCAGGATGAGCATGGGAGTGGCGGACAACTGGATAAAGTGGATCAAGGAACTTCCTGACGAGAAATGGAGCATGGGCGAGATGTGGTGGCAGCTCACCAACAAGAGGGCTGACGAGAAGACCATCAGCTATGCGGAATGCCATGACCAGGCCCTGGTCGGTGACAAGACCATCATTTTCCGCCTCATGGACAAGGAGATGTATTTCCACATGGATAAAAATTCCACTTCGGCGGTGGTGGACAGGGGAATTGCTCTCCACAAGATGATAAGGCTTGTCACAATGGCTACCGCCGGGGACGGTTATCTGACATTCATGGGCAATGAATTCGGCCATCCCGAGTGGATAGACTTTCCGCGCGAGGGGAACGGCTGGTCGTACAAATATGCCCGCAGGCAGTGGTCACTGGCGCGTCCTGACTATCTCCGGTACAGGAATCTTCTTCTCTTTGACAAGGCGATGATTGCTCTTGCGCACAAGGAGTCTGTCTTTGACGCACCTCCGGAGCTTCTGGTGCAGGATGAGGAGAAAAAAATATTAGTATTCAAAAGAATAAATTGTATCTTTGCGCTCAATTTCAATGCGACCGAATCTTTTGCCGACTACGGCTTTGCGGCTCCGTGCGGGAAATATGAGGCGGTCCTTGACACGGACGAGAAGGAGTTCGACGGGTTTTCCAGATTGAAGAAAGGGGAAGAGCATTGTTCTGTGCATGAAAAATCCGCCAACGGCGACCAGAAATATGAGGATACATTGTATTTGTATCTGCCTAGCCGCTGTGCCGTTGTCCTGAGGAAGATAGACTGAACCGGGGGGTGAGATTTATTGATCAGATAATAATTAACCTTATAATATTTAAAGTATGGCTTTTCTTAAATTCAACAAGTCCGAGCTTGTCAATCTGGAATATTCCCTCAAAAGGGAGATCCTGTCGGCGAGCAAGACCGGAGCCTATTGCAACACATCCATTGTGGCCTGCAATACAAGGCGCTACCATGGACTTCTTGCCGTACCAGTGGACAATCTCGGCGGAGGGAAGTATGTGCTTCTTTCCGCACTTGACGAGAGTCTTGTCATGAACGGCAGGCAATTCAATCTCGGAATCCATTGCTATGGCGATGTGTATGAGCCGAGGGGTCACAAGTACATCATTGACTTTGATGCTGACCCGGAGCCTAAGATTACTTACAAGGTGGGAGAAATCCTTTTCACCAAGACCATTCTCATGGTGCCTGACAGCGATCAGGTGCTCATCCGTTATGACCTTCTTGAAGCCCCGGCCAAGACCACTCTGATTCTCAAGCCTTTCCTGGCTTTCAGAAGCGTCCATAGCCTTACACACCAGAATCCCGAGGCAGAGACAGGATATAAGGATGTGGACGGCGGGGTCTCATTCCGTCTCTATGACGGTTTCCCTGACCTTAATCTTCAGCTGAGCGCAAAAGCCTCTTTCAAGTATTCTCCTTATTGGTACAACGGCATCACATATTCGGACGAACTCAGGCGCGGCTTCGAGTGCAAGGAGGATCTCTTTGTCCCGGGAACATTCGTCACCGAGCTCAAGCCGGGGGATTCGATAGTGTTCTCGGCTTCGGTGAAAGCAGAGAACCCGAAGCAGCTCAAGCGCAGGTTCACTGACATCGTCCGCAAGCACAGTGAAATCCGCAGCTATCATGACCTTCTGGTGCATGATGCGGACCTTCTCAAATGCACCCGCAACGGACATGAGAGAATCAATGCCGGCTTCTCTTGGCTTGAGACAGGGCTTCTGCGTGAGACAATCGAGTCTCTTCCCGGCCTGACACTCTATGCGGGAGACAACGGCAGAGAGTTCGAGGAAATTCTTGACAATCTCGTGGCTGAAGAGCAGGACAGGCTTCTTCACAGGACTACTCAGGTGGAGGCTCCGCTGCGTCTTACCGACACTATACAGCAGTATATACATTATACTGGAGAAGAAAAGCGCATCTGGGAAAAATACGGAAAGCTGCTCAAGAACATCATAGACAGCTATGCTCCGGGCAAGCGCAATGAAATCACCATGCATCCGAACGGTCTTCTGTGGGCACAGATGGACAGGGTCGCCCTTTCCTGGATGAATGCGTATGTCGACGGATACCCTGTGACAGAGAGAGCCGGCTATCAGGTTGAGGCCAACTCATTCTGGTACAACGCACTGTGCTTCGCCCTTGACATGGAGAAGAAGTACGGGGCCAGGAAAAGCGCGTTTGCGGCAAGATGGACTCATGTCCGCGAACTGGTGGAGCAGAATTTCCAGCCGACTTTCTGGAATCCTGAGGCAGGCTATCTCGCAGACTATGTGGACAATGCCGGACAGAATATGGATGTGCGCCCCAACCAGCTCTTTGCCGTCTGCCTGGACTATTCTCCGGTGGACGATGAGGTCAAGGCGGATGTGATTTCAGTCATCAACAATGAGCTTGTCACTTCCCGCGGCATCAGGACCATTTCTCCTCGCAATCCGAAGTATCGCGGGGTATATGAGGGCTCACAGCGTGATCGCGACCTTGCATATCATCAGGGATGTGCATTCCCGTCACTTCTCGGACCATACATTGATTTCTGCTTCAAGATAATGCTGGGCTCCTCGTTCTACAAGAAGGCTGAATACCTGACTGAAGGATTCTATGCGGACATCAACAAGCACGGTGTCGGAGCATTCTCCGAACTCTATGACGGGGACCCTCCTCACGAGGCGCATGGTGCTATCTCGTCTGCCTGCAGTACCGCTGCATTGCTGAGAGTGGATTATTTGATGAATAAATACAAGGAGGTGAAGAAATGAAAGTCCTGATGTTCGGATGGGAATTTCCTCCTCATATTGCAGGAGGACTCGGAACGGCCTGCTACGGTATGACGAAAGGCCTTGCCGCCAATGATGTTGACGTACTTTTTGTGATGCCTTCGGCTTCGGGAGATGAAGACCAGAGCGCCGTGACAATCATAAATGCCAGTGATGTCCCGGTGGATACAATGACGACATCGGTGGATGAATTCCTCGGGAAGGTGCAGTTCGTGCACATAGGTTCCAACATGGTCCCATATGTTGATCCGGAGGAATTTACATCAATGGTTGAGGAAGAAAGGAAGAAGCAGATAAAGAGCTTCCGCGTGCAGTACGGCCAGAAATACAAATTCTCCGGAAAATATGGCGCAAACCTCATGGAAGAGGTTGCAAGGTATGCCATGGTCGGAGCCACGATAGCCATGCAGCATGCATCTGAGATAGATGTCATCCATGCCCATGACTGGCTGACCTACCTTGCCGGCATTGCTGCGAAAAAACTCACCGGCAAGCCTCTTGTAGTGCATGTCCATGCCACATCATTTGACCGCAGCAGCGATGACCATATCGACACCCGCGTCTATGACCTGGAGAAAAAAGGTATGGAAGCGGCCGACAAGGTTATCGCAGTGAGCGACTTGACAAGAAACATCGTCATCAACAAATACGGGATTTCCCCGGACAAGGTGGTCACGGTGCATAATGCCGTTGATTTCAGCGGACGCGAGGACATTTCTGTAGAAAGGGGAGTGAAGGACAAGGTTGTCACATTCCTCGGACGAATAACTTTCCAGAAAGGCCCTGAATATTTCATTGAGGCTGCAGCTAAGGTCTTGAAACGCTGCAGTCATGTGCGCTTCGTCATGGCAGGAAGCGGCGACATGATGAACAGGTGTATCCGTCATGTGGCCCGCCTCGGTATTTCGGACAGATTCCATTTCACCGGCTTCCTCCGTGGGGCGGATGTGCAGAAGATGTTCGCGCTTTCGGATGTGTACATCATGCCGTCGGTGTCGGAGCCTTTCGGAATATCTCCGCTTGAGGCGATGCGTACCAATGTGCCTTCGATTATTTCAAAGCAGTCGGGTGTGGCTGAAGTCCTGAAATATGCCATCAAGGTGGATTTCTGGGATATTGACGCCATGGCAGATGCCATCTACGGCCTGCTCAACTACCCTGCGCTTGCGGATATGGCGGCGCGCTGCGGCTACGACGAGGTCAATACCCTCAAATGGAACAACGCGGCATACAAAGTCAAGAAAGTTTACGAGTCAGTGATAAAAAAATAAAATCCTAAATAATTATGAAAAAGAGCATTTGTCTGTATTTTCAAGTACATCAGCCAAGCAGATTGAGGTTATACAGATTTTTTGACATAGGGAAGGATTCCCACTATTATGATGATTTCGCCAACAGGACCATCCTCAGGAGGGTTGCACAGAAGTGCTATCTTCCGATGAATGCGCTTCTTCTTGAAATGATCGGCCGTCACAAGGGGGAATTCAAGGTGGCATTCTCCATTTCAGGTTCTGTCCTTGAACAGTTTGACAGATATGCACCTGAGGTAATCGAGAGTTTCAGAAAACTTGCCGACACCGGGTGTGTTGAATTCCTTTCGGAGACATATTACCATTCTCTCGCCTCCCTTGCATCTCCAGATGAGTTCAAGCATCAGGTAATGAAGCACAAGGAGGCAATCGAAAACTATTTCGGGGTCACTCCGAAGGCATTCAGAAACACTGAACTCATATATTCAGACGCCATCGGCGAGATGGTATATGACATGGGCTTCAAGACCATGCTGACAGAGGGTGCCAAGCATGTCCTCGGATGGAAGAGTCCGAACTATATCTATTCCGGCGCAATGGCACCGAAGCTCAAGCTCCTGCTGAAGAATTCTTCTCTGAGCGACGACATCGCATTCAGATTCTCCGACAAGAACTGGCCTGACTGGCCTCTTACTGGCGAGAAATATCTTTCCTGGATAAAGGCTGCGGCGCAGAATGACGAAATAGTCAATCTCTTCATGGACTATGAGACATTCGGCGAGCATCAGAAGGCACAGAGCGGAATCTTTGATTTCATGAGATATCTTCCGGATGTTGTCCTCAAGGACGGAGAATTTGAATTTGTGACTCCGTCACAGGCAGCCAGGAAGCATGAATCGGTAGGAGTGCTTGATGTTCCGGATCCTATTTCCTGGGCAGATGAGGAGAGAGATGTTACCGCATGGCTCGGAAACGAACTTCAGAACGATGCATTCGGCAAGCTGTATGACCTCGGAGAGAAACTATCGATAGTAAATGACGAGGCACTCTGGTCAGACTATGGACATCTCCAGGAGAGCGACCACTTCTATTATATGTGTACCAAATTCTTCTCCGATGGGGCCGTCCACAAATACTTCAACCCGTATGATACTCCTTATGAGGCATTTATAAACTACATGAATGTGCTCAGTGATTTTATTTTGAGGGTTGATGATGCAATTTCAGTTTCTGATGCTAAATTTGCAGCCGTAAAGTCGGAGACCAAGAGCAGGGCCAAGTCTTCCGCAAAGGCATCGTCCGCCAAGTCTTCTGCCAGGACGAAGACCGTCAAGGCATCTGCGAAGGCTGAGACAGCCGTGAAGGCTGCAGGCAAGAAAGCTGCTGCTCCGAAGAAGAGAACAACAAAAACCAAATAAAAGTAGATGAGCAAAGAATTGATCAGACCGGATTATCTGTTCGAGATCAGTTGGGAAGTCTGCAATAAGGTAGGGGGAATCTATACGGTCATCGCGACCAAGTCCCTCTACCTTAAAAGCGAATTAAAGAGGCACCATATCCTGATCGGTCCTGATGTATGGATGAACACGGAAAGCAATCCGGATTTTATTGAAGATACGCACCTTTACAGCGCATGGCGTGCCCAGGCTGCTGCAGAAGGTCTGGGAATCAGAGTGGGAAAATGGAACATTCCGGGCAAGCCGGTTGCCATTTTGGTGAACTTCAAGCAGTTCATCACACAGAAGGATGAGATTCTCACGCAATACTGGAAGACTTTCGGCGTAGATTCGCTGACCGGCAACTGGGACTATATAGAATCCGCACTTTTCGGTTATGCGGCCGGGAAAGTGATTGAGAGTTTCTATAAGTTCAACCTGAGTCCTTCGGACAAGGTTGTTGCCCAGTTCCATGAGTGGATGACAGGTGCCGGACTGCTCTACATCAAAGGCACCAAACTGCCGATAGCTACGGTCTTCACGACTCATGCCACTGTGGTGGGGCGCTGTCTTGCTGGCAACAATCTGCCTCTGTATGATGCCATGGGCGTATATAACGGTGATGCAAAGGCCCGGGATTTCAATGTGCTGGCAAGGCATTCTCTTGAGAAGCATTCGGCCCGGAAGTCGGATGTCTTCACTACTGTCAGCGAAATCACTGCCGCCGAATGCAAGCAGTTCCTGGAGAGGGATGTCGATATCGTCACGCCGAACGGTTTCGAGAACAGCTTTACTCCTGCAGATGATGAGGAATACGAGAAGAAGCGCAAGGTTGCAAGAGCCCGTTTCGTGGAGATTGCAGCTGCAATGTCCGGGGAGGCGGTCCCGGAAAATTCCATATTCATCGGCATCAGCGGCAGATATGAATATAAGAACAAGGGAATAGACGTGTTCATTGATGCCCTTGACCGCCTGAACAAGTCTGACTTTGAAGGCAAGAGCATCCAGGCTTTCATCCTGATACCTTCGGGGAACAATGGCCCGGACAAGGAACTTGTCGCCAAGCTCGGAGGAAACGGCTCGGAGTACGAGACAAGGACATCGCACTATCTTATGGATTCGGACTATGACATTGTCACACGCCGCCTGAACGAACTCAATCTCTGCAACAGGCACGGAGACAAGGTGAAGGTGTATTTCATCCCGTCATATCTGAACGGCAATGACGGCATATTCAACATGCCTTATTATGATCTCCTCGTCGGCCTCGACCTCACCCTCTTCCCTTCATATTACGAGCCTTGGGGCTACACTCCTCTCGAGAGCCTTGCCTTCAGGGTGCCGACTCTTACGACAAGTCTTGCCGGCTTCGGCCTCTGGGTAAGGTCCCATTACGGGAAAGAACATCCCGGCATCAGCGTCGTCACCCGCAATGATTCCAACTACAACAATGTCGTGGAGGAAGTGGTCGGAAGAGTCAAGGAGATTGCCCGTCTGACCAAGGAGACAAGGAAAATATATATGGACAACGCCAAGGAGGTGTCGGAGATAGCTCTTTGGGAGAATAATATCGTTTACTATAAGGAAGCCTATTCAAAGGCTCTGGAGAAAGTTATATCAGAAAATGGAGCATTCCCTGAGTCAAGGGATGATAAATCGATGCAGTATATTAAGATTGATGTGAATCAGCCGTCGTGGAACAGCGTGTTCGTTTCCCGCCATCTTCCTGACAGGCTCAAAGGACTTGAGATACTATCAAGAAATCTGTGGTGGTGCTGGAATGAATCAGCCAAGAATCTGTTCAGGACAATGGACCCTAAGGCATGGGAAGCATCCGGAGAGAATCCTATTGCCATGCTTGACATGGTGAGCCTGAAGAGATACAAGGCTCTGGAAAGTGATGAGGTGTTTGTGGGAGCCCTTGATGCTGTGATGGAGGAATTCAATGCCTATATGGCGCTGAAAGCGGAGAGAAAGAGCCCGTCGGTGGCATATTTCTGCATGGAATACGGGCTTGACACATCGTTGAAGATATATTCGGGAGGACTTGGAATACTTGCCGGAGACTATCTGAAGGAGACAAGTGACATGAATACCAATCTCGTTGCCGTCGGTCTCCTCTACAGATACGGATATTTTACACAGATTCTCTCTTCCCAGGGAGATCAGGTGGCAAAATATGATGCGCAGGACTTCATGAAAATCCCTGCTTCTCCTGTACGGGACGCTTCAGGCAACTGGATGACTGTCAGCATCGCTTTCCCTGGAAGGAACCTTCATGCCAGGATATGGAAGGTTGAGGTCGGCCGTACCGACCTTTATCTTCTGGACACCGACTATGAGGAGAATCTTCCTGAAGACAGGTCCATCACTCATCATCTCTACGGAGGTGACTGGGAGAACCGTCTCAAGCAGGAACTTCTTCTCGGTGTCGGCGGTATCCGCGCCCTCAGGAAGCTCGGCCTCAATCCTGAGGTATATCACTGCAACGAGGGGCATGCCGCATTCATCGGTCTTGAGAGACTGTACGAATATATCTCCAAGGACAATCTTGACTTCCCGGAGGCAATGGAAGTCGTAAGGGCTTCGTCTCTGTTCACGACTCATACGCCTGTCCCTGCCGGACACGATGCGTTTGACGAGGGTCTTCTCAGGAAATACATAGGACATTACCCTCCGCGCCTCAAGATTGACTGGCATACTCTCATGGGACTCGGCAAGATAAATGCCGACGACCCTAACGAGAAATTCTCGATGAGCTATCTCGCCGCCAATATTTCTCAGGAGGTGAACGGTGTGTCATGGCTTCACGGCAAGGTCAGTCAGGAAATCTTCTCAGGAATGTGGCCGGGGTATCTTCCGGAGGAGCTTCATGTAAGCTATGTTACCAACGGAGTGCATTATCCTACATGGACTGCCCCTGAATGGAAGGATATCCATGCCAGGGTGTTCGGTGAGGAATTCAAGACACATCACTATGACAAGTCTTGCTTTGAAGGAATCTACAAGGTGCCGGACGCTGAAGTGTGGAATGTGCGTACGGTGTTGAGAAAGAGACTCATTGAAGCCATCAAGGACAAATTGTCCAATCCGGCGGCAACCAACCATTATTCGCCTCGCCAGATTGTGACCATCAAGGATACTCTCCGCGATGATGTGCTCACAATCGGCTTCGCAAGACGCTTTGCGACTTACAAGAGGGCACATCTGCTCTTCAGGGACCTTGACAGGCTCAATGAGATTGTCAACAATCCCGAGCAGCCTGTCCAGTTCATATTTGCCGGGAAGGCACATCCGGCAGACAAGGCCGGCCAGGACCTCATCAAGATGATTGTCGACATTTCAAAGCAGGAGAGATTCATCGGAAAGATTGTCTTTGTTCCTGACTATGACATAACTCTTGCCAAACTTCTTGTCCAGGGCGTGGATGTGTGGATGAACAATCCTACCCGTCCGCTGGAGGCTTCCGGAACTTCCGGAGAGAAGGCCGCAATGAACGGCGTGATGCATTTCTCCGTCCTTGACGGATGGTGGGTCGAGGGCTACAAGCCAGGAGCCGGCTGGGCGCTTCCGATGGAAAGGACATATGACGACCAGAACTATCAGGACGAGCTCGATGCCGCTACGATCTATACAATCATAGAGAATGAGATTGCTCCTACTTTCTATAAGAAGGGTGCTTCCGGCTACTCTCCTGAATGGATAGAATACATCAAGAACACTGTGGCCATGGTTGCATGCAACTTCACGACCAACAGGATGCTGACGGACTATATCAACCAGTACTATCAGCCGCAGGCAGTGCGCACTGCAAGTCTTGTTGACGGCGACTACAGCCAGGCCCGTGAACTTGCCGCATGGAAAAAACACATGCGCAGGGAGTGGCAGAATATCGGTGTGGTTTCGGTTCAGAAGCCTGACAGCTCATTCTCTGATGTTTCCCTCGGCAACGAGTTCAAGGCAGAAGTCGTCCTCAGCATAGGTGACCTCCGTCCGGAAGAAATCGGAGTCGAGCTTCTCTTTGCCATGACCGATTCGAAGGGAAAACTCCATATTCAGGAAAAGTACGAATTTACGCCTGTTGAACTCAATGTCGACGGCGTGGCCAGGTATCAGGCTCAGATTCTTCCTGAACGTACCGGAATGTATCAGGTGGCTGCGAGGATTTATGCAAAGAATCCTCTTCTGCCTCACAGACAGGACTTTGAACTTGTAAAATGGTTATAGCGACCGGATTTTTTGACGGTGTCCATACAGGACACCGTCTTGTAATAGACAAGCTGGTCGGAACAGCACAGCAGCAAGGGGATGAGAGCATGGTGATAACCTTCTGGCCTCATCCCCGTACTGTTCTCCAGTCCGGGGCCAGGACTCTGCGCCTTCTGTCAACAATGGAAGAGAAGACAGAAATGCTCAAGTCCTTGGGAGTTGACCATATAGAGGTCCTGAAGTTCACGCGTGAGTTCAGTGCCATGACATCTGCGGATTATCTCAGGGATATTGTTATCGGAAAATTCGGAGGCAGGACCATAATTCTCGGATATGACAACCGGTTCGGAAGCGATTCTCTTGATTCGGCTCATGCGCGCACTGTAGCAGAAAGTCTCGGTCTGCAGGTAATTGATGCTCCGGTGGCTTCTTCTGAAGCCGGGGCGGCAGTAAGTTCCACGAAGATCCGGGCTGCCCTTCAGTCCGGTGATGTTGATGCGGCTGCAGTTATGCTCGGGTACAGGTATTCTCTGCACGGAGTAGTTGTGGCAGGCAACCGGATAGGCCGGACAATGGGATTCCCGACTGCAAATATGCAACTTTACGAGCCTCTTAAACAGATACCTGCGAACGGAGCCTATAAGGTTGAGGTTGAAACAATAGGCGGGCGCTGGACGGGAATGTGCAACATAGGCACTCACCCGACGGTAGGGGCCGGAAACATGCGGACAATAGAAACCAATATCTTCGGCTTTTCCGAGGATATATACGGCCTGGACATCAGGGTGACCTTCATCCGCAAAATCAGAGATGAGGTCAGGTTCGAGTCGATAGATGCCCTGAGATGCCAGCTTGAACGCGACCGGGAAAATTGTCTTGCAAAATGAGTCTCTTTTGCGAAATATCGCTAAATTTGTAGCCGTTGAAGATTCGGAATATCATGGATGTAGGAACAGTACTCACTCTGCTGGCAATTATTCTGGCCATAGCCGGTCCTGTCATTGAGAAGAAGCTCAAGAAGGCCGGCAAGGTCGACCAGGCCAGGGAGTTCCGCAATCTGATGGACACGATTACGCGCGACAAAGCGGAAGATGCTCCCGAGTATGAATCCTCACAGGAAGCGCCGGCCCGCCCGATAAGCTATCTTCCGGAGACTCAGGATGCCTATGAGCTTCCGTCTTTCTCCGACAGCACTGTCTCGGGCCAGGGAGTTCCGCAAGAGCTTCTTGAGGGAGGCTACCGTTCCGTCCGGGACATAATGGCGGAAAGACATAAAAAGAGTTCCGATGACATTCCGGAGGCTGCGGAGAAAAAGTTCAGCATAGACCCGAAGAAATTGGTGGTGTATTCTGAAATTATGAAGCCTAAATTTTAGTATTCTCAAAAACATTTGCTATATTTGCATGAGTTGCTCAAGGGTTCTGTGTCCATTCACAGGACTCATTTTTAATTGTATTATTTAAATTTTAAGATATCATGGCATTACATTACATGACCCAGGAAGGCCTTGACAAGCTGAAGAAAGATCTGTCCGAGGCCTTGGCCCAGAGACCTGTGATTTCAGCGCAGATTGCTGAGGCGAGAGATAAGGGCGATTTGTCGGAAAACGCTGAGTATGAGGCTGCACGGGAGGCTCAGGGACTTCTTGAACTGAAGATTTCCAAGCTGCAGGATCTCGTTGCCAACGCCCGTGTGATTGACGAGTCTCAGATAGGGACGGACAAGGTACAGATGCTCAACAAGGTAAAAGTCAAGAATCTTTCCAACGGACAGGTAGTGGAATTTACTCTTGTCGGGGAGAGTGAAGCGGACTTTTCTGCAGGCAAGCTTGCGGCAACCACTCCTATCGGACGCTCCCTGATGGGACATTCAAAGGGAGAGATTGTAGAGGCCAAGGTGCCGTCAGGAATAATTAAGTTTGAAATACTTGACATTACACTTTAGTTTATGCCTACAGTTTTCACTAAAATTTCCAAAGGCGAGATTCCTTCATACAAAGTGGCTGAAAACGAGGATTTCTATGCTTTCCTTGACATAAATCCGCTTGCCGAAGGTCATACGCTTGTCATTCCGAAGCATCTGGAGAAAGACTATATCTTTGATCTTGATGACAATACATATCTCGGTCTCTGTGCATTCGCAAAGAAAGTGGCTGTGGCTCTGAAGGCGGCCATACCTTGCAAGAGAATCGGCGTGGCCGTGCTCGGCATGGAGGTGCCGCACGTGCATATCCATCTTGTGCCGCTGCAGACTGAGCAGGACCTTGATTTCCGGAAGAAGAAACTTGAACTTTCCCAGGAAAGGTTCAGTTCCATAGCCTCGTCAATTCTTGCTGAATATGAGAAGCTTTAGATTCTTGAAAGCATACGGAGCCTGTGCACTCTTTGCCGCAGCCGTGTTTTCCCTCGTTTCATGCGGCGGCAAGGCTACAATAGACGGAACGCTTGAGAATGCTCCTTTGTCTGAAGTTGTGGTCAAGAAACTTGACATCAACAGGTATGTGACCATTGATACTCTCAAGGTTGATTCCGACGGGAAGTATTCATGCAGGATTGACATTGAGAAAGGACAGCCGGAATTTGTGTATGTTTTTTACGGAGACAGAAAAGTTGCATCCGTGCTTCTTGACAGGGGAGACCGCCTGACTGTCGTGTCCGATACCGTCGGCAACTTTACTGTCGAAGGCTCCGAAGAAAGCCGCAGATTTGCAGAAGTGGAGAAAGATTATGCCCGCTTTACGGCAGAATTTGACTCCCTTACAAACTGTCTTCTTGCACTGGATCCAGATTCCGGGGAAGCGTCGCTTGTGAAGAAAAAAATTGGGGCATCATATATCGGGTATTACAGGGACAGACTCCGCTACATCATGGAGAATCCTTATTCACTCACTGTTGTCCCTGTCCTGTATCAGGTTGCAGGCCCGGACAGGCTGCCTGTATTCGGGCAGATTACTGATGCCATCCATTTCAGCAATGTGAGTGATTCTCTTGCGACGGTATATCCGGACTCCAGGTATGTCGCGGCTCTCAAGGAAGAGGCAAAGCGCAGGTCCGGCCTGCTTGAGCTGAAGGTGCGCCTGCAGAATGCCGGTGAGACCGGGTATCCTGACTTTGAGCTTGCGGATATCAATGCAAGGAAAGTCCGCCTGAGCGAGGTGGATGCCAAAGTGATACTTCTCCATTTCTGGTCATCTTCGGATGCGCTTCAGAAAATGTTCAACCTTGATGTGCTCAAGCCGATATATGAAGACTATCATTCGCGCGGGCTTGAAATCTATCAGGTGGCTCTTGACGCGGACAAGGCTGCGTGGGCAAGTGTAGTCAAGGACCAGAATCTTCCGTGGATAAATGTCTGTGACATATCAGGGCTGAATGCCGCCTCGGCAAGGCTCTACAATATATCGTCGCTTCCGGTGACATTTGTCATCTCCGGAGACAGTCTTGTGAACGAAAAAGTCAGCGATGAGAAATCGTTGAGAAAGGTTCTTGACAAGCTTCTTTAGTATTTGCAGTCCGGTCGGTCCGGTCAGAAGAGTTTCTTCCTGCTGACTGTGGCAACGAACTCCTTGAGATAGAACGGTTCAAAGTACGCTGTGTCTTTGAACCGCTTTTCTTTATATTCTTCCATTGCCGGAACAAGCATTGAGGATGCCTTAGGACAGCATTGGGCGAAATGAGCCCTCGGCGAGATGATGACATCCGCACATTTCCCTGCACCGTCCCCTATGAAGAGCACATTCCCTTCCTGAAGTCTGTCTGCGAAACTTTCCGGGCCGATGACGGCAGGCTCGACATCCGTTATCCGGTGTCCTTCTGTGTCAAATACAGCCGAATATACTTCCATCCTTCTGGCATCAATCATAGGCACGATGTATCTGCATCCTTCAGGAACCAGTCCTTCGTCAGAAGCTTGCCTTGCAAGGATTTCAAGGGTCCCGACGGCGAGCAGAGGAATGCCTGCTCCGAAGCATAGTCCCTTTGCCGTGGAGACGCCGACCCTTAGTCCGGTGTATGAGCCCGGTCCCATGCTGACGCACACGGCATCGCAGTCTTTGACGGAATATCCCGTTTCCCTGAGCATTTCATCGATGAATACGGCTGTCAGGGATGCATGCTGCCTGTCTTCCGTGCTTTCTCTGTATGATACGATTCTCCCTTTCTCCGCAATGGCTGCTGAGCACAGGGCTGTAGATGTTTCAATCAGTATGATTCTGTCCATTGTATGCTGCATGATTGTTCTTGTGGCTGAAAATCTGTCTCCGGTCATGAGAACAGTCCCTGGAAATAAGGGAAGACGGCATTTGCAATATTCAGAAGCGGCCTGTAGAGAAGGGATTTGTCCAGATATGAGCCGTTGATTATATTTAATTCATTGTTAATCCAGTCAAAGGCAATGAGGACAGCCCCCAATATGAGGGTATATTTGACAATTGAGAATATGACGCCGAGAAGTTTGTTCAGCCAGCCGAGCATTATGATTTTGATTGTTGCCTCAAGCAGTTTCCCCAATATTGCAAAGCCGGCAGCCACAAGAATCAGGATGATGACGAATGCAATTATGTGGACAACGGGTGATGAGGTTCCGGTCAGGTCGCTGATCCATCCGCTGACCAGGTCGGAGAACTGGAAAGACAGCCATATCCCCACAACAATGGAGATGATGGCGATGACCTGTGCTATGAATCCCTTCCTGATGCCGAAGATTATTGCGGGCACGAAACAGAGCAGTAGAATAATATCCAGAACATTCATTTTGCAATAAAATTTTTATATTTGCAGATTGAAAATTTTCAAGAAAATTGATTTCGCAAAAATAGATAAAAAATTTGACATTTGTCATGAAGTTCAACGAATATAAGGGATTGGATCTTGTTGCCATAAACAACGGCATTTTGGAGCGCTGGCAGAGGAACGACGCTTTCAGAAATTCTCTGAAGGTGCGTGAAGGCGCCCCTGAATTTGTCTTTTTTGAGGGCCCGCCTTCTGCCAACGGCATGCCGGGTATCCATCATGTGATGGCAAGGTCCATCAAGGACGCCATATGCCGCTATAAGACCCAGACGGGATATAAAGTGTCAAGGCGCGCCGGTTGGGACACCCATGGACTGCCGGTTGAGCTCGGAGTGGAGAAGATGCTCGGCATCACCAAGGAAGACATCGGCTCAAAGATATCCGTGGAGGACTACAACAATGCATGCCGCCGCGAGGTGATGAAGTATACCAAAGAATGGATGTCCCTCACGGAGAGGATAGGCTATTGGGTGGACATGGATGACCCTTATATCACATATGACAACAGGTATATCGAGACCCTGTGGTATCTTCTGAAGGATATCTACGGGAAGGGGCTGCTCTATAAGGGGTACTCAATCCAGCCGTATTCTCCTGCCGCCGGTACCGGACTCAGTTCCCATGAACTGAACCAGCCGGGCTGCTACAGGGATGTCAAGGATACTACGGCTGTAGTGCAGTTCGAGGTCATCAAGAATGAGAAGTCCCAGCTGCTTTACGGCTGCGAGACGGTGCCTGTGTATTTCCTTGCATGGACGACTACGCCGTGGACACTCCCTTCCAATACCGCATTGTGTGTCGGTCCTGACATAACATATGCGCGGGTCATGTCATTCAACCCGTACACGGGCGCTCCTGCCGTATATGTGGTGGCGAAGGCTCTGGTTGACTCCGTGTTCAATGCCAAGGCAAAGGGGATTGCCCTTGAGGACTACAAGCCCGGCGACAAGCTTGTCCCGTACAGGGTGCTTGACGGCGAGTTCAAGGGCAGCCAGCTCGTGGGCATATCCTATCATCAGCTGATACCATGGTTCAGGCCTGATGAAGGAGCGTTCAGAGTGATTCCGGGAGACTATGTGACAACAGAAGAGGGCACTACAGGCGTCGTGCATATTGCTCCGACATTCGGTGCCGATGACGACAAGGTGGCCAAGGCGACAGGGGTGCCGCCTCTTATGGTGATAGACAAAAACGGGGAGAAACAGGCCCAGGTGGACAGAAAAGGCCGTTTCTATCGCCTGGAAGACATGGATCCGGATTATGTCTCGGAGAGAGTGGCTCCTGAGTATGCGGAATATGCCGGGAGGTATGTCAAGAATGCTTACGATGCATCACTTGCTCCGGATGCCCCGACTCTGGACATTGACCTTTGCGTGATGCTCAAGCAGCAGGGCAAGGCATTCAAGATAGAGAAACATGTGCATACATACCCGCACTGCTGGAGAACGGACAAGCCGGTGCTCTATTATCCGCTCAATTCATGGTTCATCAAGACGACTGCAGTCCGTGAAAGGATGATGGAGCTCAACGACACCATACTCTGGAAGCCGGCTTCTACCGGTACGGGACGTTTCGGGAAATGGCTCGAGAACATCCAGGACTGGAATCTTTCCCGCAGCCGCTACTGGGGTACACCGCTGCCCGTATGGCGCACGGAAGACGGGAAGGAAGAGAAATGCATCGGTTCCCTCAAAGAACTGTATGCGGAGATCGAAAAGGCCGTAGCTGCAGGCTATATGTCATCCAATCCTCTGAAGGACAAAGGATTCAATCCTGATGACATGTCAAAGGAGAATTATGACAGGATAGACCTCCACCGCCCGTATGTCGACAGGATATATCTTGTGTCCCCGTCAGGAAAGAAAATGACGAGGGAAACGGATCTGATAGATGTCTGGTTTGATTCTGGCGCAATGCCTTATGCCCAGGAGGGACTGAGGAACCTGCATTCCCCGAAATTCGGACAGACTGCGGACTTCATAGCCGAGGGTGTGGACCAGACAAGGGGCTGGTTCTATACGCTTCATGCCATCAATACGATGGTCAGCAACAAGTGTGCGTTCAGGAGAGTCATTTCCAACGGACTGGTGCTTGACAAGGACGGCAACAAGATGAGCAAGCGTCTGGGCAATGCCGTGGACCCGTTCAAGGCTCTCGACAAATTCGGCGCCGATGCACTCAGGTGGTATATGCTCACCAATTCCCAGCCATGGGACAACCTCAAGTTCGATGAGGCTGGTGTCGATGAAATAAGGAGGAAATTCTTCGGCACACTCTACAATACATATTCATTCTTCGCCCTTTATGCCAACGTGGACGGCTTTGACCCTGACAGGGCCCGCAAGGTGCCTGTTTCAGAAAGGCCTGAACTTGACAGATGGATAGTGTCCCTGATGAACTCTCTCATCAAGGATGTGCGCGCCGCATATGAGGACTATGACATCACTGCGGCAGGCCGTCTTGTCCAGGACTTCGTGTGCGACCATCTGAGCAACTGGTATGTGCGTCTGGGCAGGAAGCGTTTCTGGGGCGGCAATATGGATGACGACAAGCTGTCGGCCTATGAGACACTTTACGAGGTGCTTGTCACTGTCGCCAAGCTCGCCGCTCCTATAGCTCCGTTCTTCATGGAAAGGCTTTATCTTGACCTTGTCCCCGGTGCGGAGTCGGTGCATTTCACGTTCATGCCCGAGCCTGATGCTTCAGTCGTGGACAAAGACCTTGAAGAACGCATGGAGCTGGCCCAGAGGGCATCATCCATGGTTCTTGCCCTGCGCCGCAAGGTGAGCATCAAGGTCCGCCAGCCGCTTTCCCGCCTTGTGATACCTGTCATCGGCAGCAAGGTCCGCGAGCAGCTTGAAAAGGTCAAGGACCTGCTGCTCGGGGAAGTCAATGTCAAGGAACTTGAATTCATATCTGACACTGCGGGTCTCATAACCAAGAAAATAAAGCCTAACTTCAAGACACTCGGGAAGGCATACGGCAAGCAGATGAAAGAGATTGCCGCCGCTTTCGCGACACTTTCACAGGATACGATAACATCCATACAGGCTGCTGAATCAGAGGGTCTTGGATATGTGCTGAACCTGCCGTCGGGTGATGTGACATTGAACAAAGGCGACTACGAGATCTCTTCAGAGGACATGCCGGGCTGGCTCGTGGCATCCGACGGACCGCTGACGGTAGCCCTTGACATCACCGTGACGGATGAGCTGCGGCGCGAAGGGACAGCCCGCGAGCTGATAAACAGAATCCAGAATCTCAGGAAAGACAGCGGATTCGATGTGACAGACAAGATTGAAGTGACAATATATGCAGGAGGCGAAAGTGCGGAAGAAATTGGTGCATCGCTGGAGTCATTCCGGGATTATGTCGCTGCCCAGACCTTGTCAAAGAGCATTGTGCTTGCCCCTTCTGAAAATGCCGGAGAGAATGTCAGCCGCGTTGAATGGGGCGAAGGCACCCTGGATATGTCCGTCACAAAAATATAACCTGCATTCAGATTAAATTACTATTGCAAACAGATTGAATACGGAAAATCAATAAAAATTCGGATATTATGGCAGAAGGAAATAAAGCCAACGGACCTGAGCCTAAGGTGCGTTACAGCGATGAAGAGCTGCAGGAATTCAAGGCGATTATTCTTGAGATGCTTGAAAAGGCCAAGAAAGAGTACAAGACTCTCAGGGATGTCGTCACCCATGGCTCAAGCAATGACATCGAGGACACATCTCCGACATTCAAGGTCATGGAAGAGGGCGCTTCGACTCTTTCAAAGGAAGAAGCCGGTGCCCTTGCCCAGCGTCAGTACAAGTTTATCCAGAATCTTGAAGCTGCGCTTGTCCGCATAGAGAACAAGACATACGGAGTGTGCCGCGTGACCGGGAAACTGATTCCTAAGGAGCGCCTGAGGCTTGTGCCTCATGCCACCCTCACAGTTGAGGCGAAGGAGATGCTCAACAAGAACAAATAGAGGATTGTTGTCTCTTATTATCTCTCCTTGGCTCATACTGGACAGGCATGACAATATCAAAAGGCAAAAGACTGCTCATCCTCGGCATATTGCTGGTAGTAATTGACCAGATAATCAAGATTCTGGTCAAGACCAACATGTCATTAGGTGAGAGCATACATGTTTTCGGTGACTGGTTTCAGCTCTATTTCATTGAGAATGAGGGCATGGCCTTCGGCATGAAATTCGGCGGTGCTGTCGGCAAATTCCTGCTTTCCCTCTTCAGGATAATCTTCTTCGGTTTCCTGGTGTACTGGATTTCCCGTCTGCTGAAGAAGCCGGACACCCCGGCCGGGGTAACGGTCGGACTCACAATGATTACCGCCGGTGCCCTCGGAAACATCATAGACTGTTTCTTCTACGGGCTCATCTGGGATTATGCCCCATTCATGTTCGGAAAAGTAGTCGACATGTTCTATTTTCCGATAATTGATACGACTTTCCCTGAATGGATGCCGCTGATAGGCGGCAACCCGTTCCGCTTTTTCGCCCCTGTCTTCAACTTTGCTGACAGTTGCGTCACTTGCGGTACTCTCTACCTGATTTTTTTTCAGTGGAAGTTCTTTGCAGGGGACGGGGAGGAAAGCAGACTCCAGAATCCATAGCAGAAAATATTTTGCGGATATTTGATGAAAATATTTGCATTATGATGATTTTTCGCTATTTTTGCACTCCCTTTTGGAGAGATGGCAGAGTGGTCGAATGCGGCAGTCTTGAAAACTGTTGATCTTCACGGGTCCGGGGGTTCGAATCCCTCTCTCTCCGCAGCAACTGAAGCCTGGCGTGAGCCGGGCTTTTTGATTTCAGGCAGTAGGAAGCTTGCTTCCCTTTAGGGTATAATTGACAAAAACGGTTGGTAAAGTCACTGTAAGTTGTTAAAATTCTGTAAAATATAGAGATTAGATGAAA
>CALUPG010000012.1 GCA_944322565.1 uncultured Bacteroidales bacterium
GTTGGTGGAATGCAGCTGCATTCCACCAACCACTTTTGTCATTGTCACCAACCAAAAATGTCAATTATACCGTAATGTGGACAAAAACGGCATCAACGGAAAATCCATGTTGATTTCGTAAACCGCGGCCGGTGGATATGTAAAATGCCTTCCACCGGCCACGATTTTCCCGCAAAAGTGAGGCCAATGGTATTTTCAAAATGCCGTCGGGCGCGAAAAACCTGCAAAACCGCGCCCGGTGGATACCAAAAATGCTTCCCGACGGCCGCGGTCAATCATATAATAGTACCGCCTGCGATAAACTCAATGACACCATGGAGCTGAGCCGGTACATTTCTTGAGGCGCGGCCGGAGGATATGAAAAATGGTGTCCGACGGCCGCGATTTTCCCGCAAAAGTGTGGCCGATGGCATTTTCAAAATGCCGACGGGCGCGAAAACCCTGCAAAAGCGCGCCCGGTGGACAGCAAAAGTGCCTTCCAACGGCCTCGTACAGCAAAAGTACCCCTCCCACCGGCCGCGTTTATGCCGATTAAACGCAAAATGCATATCAGCAGAAAGCAGTGATACTTGCCGGTCAGTTCTTGAAGCTGTGTATCGGCGCCGGTATTCTGCCTTCTCTGGAGATGAATTCTTCGCAGCCGAAGCGGTTGACAGGCATGACAGGGGCGTGGCCGAGCAGTCCGCCGAACTCCACCTTGTCACCGACAGTCTTTCCGATGACAGGGATTATGCGGACGGCGGTGGTCTTCTGGTTCACCATGCCGATGGCGGCCTCGTCGGCTATGATTCCGGATATTGTAGAGGCCGGTGTATCTCCGGGGATGGCAATCATATCCAGCCCTACGGAGCAGACGCAGGTCATTGCCTCAAGCTTTTCTATTGTAAGGGCTCCGCATTCTGCGGCGTCAATCATTCCCTGGTCCTCGCTTACGGGGATGAACGCCCCGCTGAGTCCGCCCACATAAGAGGATGCCATCACTCCGCCTTTCTTCACCTGGTCATTGAGAAGTGCGAGGGCTGCGGTAGTTCCCGGGGCTCCTGCCTTTTCTATGCCTATTTCATGAAGAATGTCGGCCACACTGTCTCCTATGGCGGGGGTAGGAGCAAGCGACAGGTCTATTATGCCGAACGGGATTCCGAGCCGTCGGGAAGCCTCCTGGGCAACCAGCTGCCCGACGCGTGTGATTTTGAATGCCGTCTTCTTGATGGTCTCGCAGAGCACTTCAAACGATGCTCCGCGTACGCTTTCCAGAGCGGATTTCACCACACCCGGGCCGCTGACCCCGACATTGATGACAGCATCGGCCTCGGTCACCCCATGGAATGCACCGGCCATGAACGGATTGTCGTCCGGGGCGTTGCATAGTACCACGAGCTTGGCGCACCCGAGGGAATCGTTGTCTCGAGTCGCTTCCGCCGTCTGCCTGATGATGTCGCCCATCAGCCTCACGGCATCCATGTTGATGCCGGTCCTGGTGCTCCCGACATTGACGGAACTGCATATTCTTCCGGTGCGGGCGAGGGCTTCCGGGATAGAGATCATAAGCATCCTGTCGCTTCCGGTCATGCCTTTGGACACTATCGCCGAATATCCTCCGAGGAAATTGACGCCGACATCCCCGGCCGCCTTGTCAAGCGTGAGGGCAATCTTCACATAATCGTCAGGTGTCCTGCATGCCGCCGACCCGATTATCGCGGCAGGAGTAATTGATATCCTTTTGTTGACTATCGGGATTCCGTATTCCATGGCAATGTTGTCGGCGGTCCGGGCGAGATTCCCGGCTGTCCTGACTATTTTCTCCCTGATTTTCCGGCAGAGTGCCGTGATGTCGTCTGACATGCAGTCCAGAAGACTTATTCCGAGTGTAATTGTCCTGACATCGAGATTCTCCTTTTCAATCATCCTGTTGGTCTCGATGACTTCACTGATGTTTATCATTGTATATCTGTCAAATTCTGTGCATTTTGTCAAAGATTTCCTCTCTCTGGCATTTTATCTGGACGCCAATTGTATTCCCGAGGTTTTCAAGGTCTGCCGTCAGCTTGTGGAAGTCTCCGGTGATGTGCCCCGTGTCGACAATCATCATCATGTTGAAATATCCGGAGACAATCGTCTGGGAAATGTCAAGGATATTTATGTTGTTCTCTGCCAGATAAGAGCAGACTTTTGCAATAATGCCGACCGTATCCCTGCCGACCACTGTGATTATGCTCCTGTTCATTTTTATGTCTTTGTGTGATAAAACGGGGACAAAGATAGGAAGAAGCCGCAAATTTTGTATGTTTGCACCCTCAAAAATTCGGAAAGATGTTCTGGTTGATCTTGACAATGTTTATGGGAATAGCCGCAGGTTTCCTGCTGCGGCGTCTCGCGATATCTGCCCATATCGGGAAAGCGATATCCGTGACGATATATGTGATGCTTTTTTTCCTCGGAGTGAAAATCGGACAGGATGAAAATATCCTCGGCAATCTTTCGTCTCTCGGCCTGCAGGCCCTGCTTCTGGCCTTTGCCGGTGCCGCGGGGAGTGTCATCTTTGCTTCGCTGCTGTATAGACTTCTGAAGAGATGAAAGGGACGCTGGCAGTACTGTCCGTTTTTGCCCTTGGGTGCCTTGCCGGGTGGTCGGGGCTTCTGGATTTGGAAAGACTCTGGAAAATCGGGCCTGCTCTCACCATGTATGTCCTTTATCTGCTGATTTTCCTTGTCGGGGTCAGCATGGGATGCAATCCGGACCTGAAGAAAATATTGAAGGGCGTGAGTCCGAAACTGTTTCTCCTGCCGCTGGCCACGATATCGGGGACACTGCTTTTTTCTGCACTTGCCAGTCTGCTGATTTCAAAATGGAATGTCTTTGACTGTCTTGCCGTCGGCAGCGGGATGGGATATTATTCGCTTTCGTCAGTCCTCATATCTCAGTACAGGGAAGCCTCGCTGGGGATGCAGATGGCCGCTGAGCTCGGGACGATAGCCCTTCTTACCAATATCTTCCGGGAAATGTTCACTCTTGTGGGGACCCCGCTGCTGGCAAGATGGTTCGGCCCCTTCGCCCCGATTGCGTCAGCAGGTGTCACAGCAGTCGATGTATGCCTGCCTGTCCTGATCCGGTATACCGGAGACAGAATGCTGCCTGCCGCCATCATAAGCGGAATAGTCACTGACTTCAGCGTCCCGCTTCTGGTACCGTTCTTCTGTTCATTCTGATTCTAGTGTCTCTGCGCCGTCAATGTCTTACCGGCGGCAGAAGCATCCTTCGAGATGGTCATTGACGAAACCTGCAGCCTGAAGGAAAGAATAGCAGCATACCGGGCCGAAGAAGCTGAAGCCGCGTTTCTTCATGTCCCGGCTGATGGCTTCGGATTCGGGGGAGACAGCCGGGATTTCCTCCAGGAATCTGAAATGGTTTACAATCGGTTTCTTCCCGGGGAGAAATGACAGGATGTAGTTCCTGAAGCTGCCGAATTCCTGCTGTACCTCAAGAAAGTGCTTTGCATTGTTGACGGCAGAGCGGATTTTCATGCGGTTCCTGATGATGCCGTCCTCCTGCATCAGCCTTCCGATGTCCTCTTCTGTCATCTTAGCCACTGCCTCCGGCTCGAATCCGCGGAACGCTTTCCTGTAGCTTTCGCGCTTTCTCAGAATCGTTATCCAGCTGAGTCCTGCCTGTGCACCTTCCAGAATGAGGAATTCAAACAGTATCCTTTCGTCTTCTGCCGGCTTTCCCCATTCCGTGTCATGGTATTTTGTATACAGATCGTCTCCGGCGCACCAGCCGCATCTTCCGTCTATGATGTCCTGTCTTTTCATGAGTCCTTCTTTTCTTTACAAAAGGCATGGGCAAATTTAATCAGATTTACGGATTTTCTGCGTATATTTGACTCCGTCATTTATACTGTTGCGCATTTTGAAAATTCTGCCGTACTGCCGGCATCGCACAGAGCTGCGGCAGACATTGCAGACGAACTGATTAAGTGAGAGATAATGGATACTGTCATATTGAAGGACATAATGCTCCCTGATTCATCGGTGGCGGACATTGAGGTGAAGGACGGAAAAATCGCTGCTGTCACAGTAGCGGCAGGGCGCGTGGGAAATGCAGCTGCGGGAGCTGCGACGGAGAATGCTGAAAGTGCGGATGTTGCAGAGAAGAATGCTGAAAGTGCGGATGTTGCAGAGAAGAATGCTGAAAGTGCGGAAGCTGAAGTTATAGACTGTTCAGGCAAGGCTGTCCTGCCGGGTCTGGTGAACATGCACACCCATGCGGCCATGTCGATGATGCGCGGGCTGGAGGAGGATGTCCTCTTCCACAAGTGGCTTGACAGGATATGGGATGTGGAGTCGAAGATAGATGCGGAATATGTCTGGTGGGCGACAAAGGTGGCATGCATCGAGATGCTCAGGACGGGAACTACCCTCTATAACAATCACTACTGGTTCTCGGATGTGGCGCACAGGGCGGCCTTGCAGATGGGCATAAGGCCAGTGGAGTCATATGTGTTTCTGGATAAATTTGATGCTTCGGAGGCGCAGCGACAGAAGGAACAGTGCGAAAAAATGTATTCAAAGTCTCTGGACTGGGGGGACGACGCACATTTTACGGTCGGCATACATTCGATATATTCAGTCAGCGAACAGACTATGGTATGGGCGGCCGATTTTGCCCGCAGGCACGGGCTGAAAATCCATATCCATCTCAGCGAAACCGAAAAAGAGGTGAGGGACTGCATCAATGAGCACGGTGTTTCCCCCGTGGAGTATCTCGACAGGCTGGGCATCCTGGGGCCGGACCTCATCGCCGCCCATACCCTCTGGCTCTCTGACAATGACATAGCCCTTCTCGGGGCGCACCATGTGAACTGCGTGCACAACATCAATTCCAATCTCAAGCTTGCTTCCGGCTACAGATTCAGATACAACGAACTGAGGGACGCTGGAGCCAATGTCTGCATCGGCACCGACGGTTGCGCCTCATCCAACAATCTGGACATCCTGGAGGCGCTCAAGACTGCCGCAATGGTCCAGAAGGCATGGAGGAAAGACCCTTCGGCCATGCCTCTTGACGAGCTGATACCGATAGCCACAGCCAATGGAGCAAGAGCCCTCGGCATTAATACCGGTATTCTTGAAGTGGGAAGGGATGCGGACCTGCTCATTATAGATACAGACAATACATTCTTCCTGTCTCCGGCGCCGTTCCTTGCCAATCTCGTGTATTCGGCCCACAGCGACTGCATCAGTTCCGTGATGTGCCGCGGCAGGTTTGTCATGAGAGACAGAAAGATAGAAGGGGAGAAAGAAATCATTGCAGAGGCAATGTCTGTTCTCGGCAGAATGAAATTCTAAATGTATCGGATTGTGGACGGGCAATATGAAACTATTTCCTGGTTATGAAATCAATAATTGTTAATCAATAAGTTATGGATGAAAGGATACAGAGGATAATGACTGCGGCCGAGTATCTGCAGTCAAGGCTCGGACCGGAAAGGCCGGCCGTGGGCATAGTCTTGGGAAGCGGCCTCGGAAAGCTTGCGGACAAGATTGAAAATCAGACAGTCATTCCATACCGGGATATTCCGGGATTTCCGGTTTCTACGGCCATAGGCCATAAGGGTAATTTCATCTGCGGGACTCTCGGGGGCAGGACGGTGATAGCCATGCAGGGCCGGTTCCATTATTATGAGGGCTATCCGATGGAGCTCGTGACTCTCCCTATAAGGGTGATGAAAGTGCTCGGCATCGGATATCTTTTCGTCTCGAATGCCGCCGGCGGAGTGAACTTTGACTTCAAGGTAGGAGACCTCATGGTCATCAGGGACCATATCAACCTCCTTCCCAATCCTCTTGTGGGCAAGAATATGGAAGAATTCGGCCCGAGGTTCCCGGACATGACCCGTCCGTATGAGCCGAAACTCATTGCCCTCGCGGAAAAAATTGCGGCAGGACTGGACATACCGCTCAAGAAAGGGGTCTATCTTGCGGGAACAGGTCCCTCATACGAGACTCCTGCGGAATACCGCTATTTCAGGATGATAGGGGCCGATGCCGTGGGAATGTCCACCATACCGGAAGTCATAGTGGCAAGGCACTCTTCCATACCTGTCTTCGGCATGTCAGTGATTACCAATGAGGCGCATGACGATTATGCCGAAGACTATGTCAATGACGGAGATGCCGTGGTGGCAGCAGCCGATGCCGCCGCCGACAGGATGTCCTCCATCTTCTCGGCGATGATTGCCTCCCTATAGCCTGTCAATCTCCTCAGTGAAGAGGGCGCATGAAGCATCGGACGGCATCCTCCAGTCTCCTCTCGGGGAGAGGGTCACAGAACCTACTTTAGGCCCGTCCGGCAGGCAGGAACGCTTGAACTGCTGGCTGAAGAATCTTCTGAAGAAGGTCTTCAGCCATTTCTTTATGGTTTCTTCGCTGTATGTTCCCGTGCTGTTGCCTGTATCCGATGCCGCAGCATCCTCCCGGCAGAATGCTTTCTTCGCGAGGAAGAATATTTTCGCGGGAGAATATCCGAAGCGGAAGAAGTTGTAAAGGAAGAAGTCGTGCAGCTCGTACGGCCCGACGAGGTCCTCGGTCTTCTGCTGTATGTTGCCCTTGTCGTCAGCAGGCAGAAGTTCCGGGCTTATCGGCGTGTCAATGATGTCCATGAGTATGTCGCGGACATCCCCCATGTCACTGAAATGACTGTCTGCCACCCATCTGACGAGGTGTCTTACAAGCGTCTTGGGAATACCGGAGTTGACTCCGTACATCGACATGTGGTCGCCGTTGTATGTGGCCCAGCCGAGGGCAAGTTCGGACAGGTCCCCGGTACCGATTACGATCCCTCCGGTCTGGTTGGCGATGTCCATCAGAATCTGGGTGCGTTCCCTCGCCTGTGAATTTTCGTATGTCACGTCATGGATGCTCTTGTCATGGCCGATGTCCTTGAAATGCCGGTCGCAGGCTGCTGCAATCGATATTTCCCGTGATGTGATGCCGAGAGCCGACATCAGTCCGGAGGCATTGTCGTGCGTCCTTCCTGAGGTGCCGTATCCGGGCATTGTCACACCGATTATCCTTTCCCTGGACCATCCGAGCCTGTCAGAGGCCTTGACAGCGACAAGCAGGGCGAGAGTGCTGTCAAGCCCTCCTGATATGCCTATCACGGCAGTCTTGCATCCGATATGCGAAAGTCTTGACATGAGACCTGTGACCTGTATCGAGAAAATTTCGCTGCAGCGTCTTTCCATCTCTTCACCGTAGCCTCCGGGAACGAACGGATGCGGCTCGACATGCCTGTACAGTTTCTTTTCAAAGTCTGTCTCGGCAGGCTTGCCTGTTTCTACCTTTGAATATGCCGGGGCATATGAAGGTGAGCTAGTCCCGTCCGGCGTGAAGGCGATGAATGTACCTGTCTTCTGCCTGAGTATCCGGAGTTTCCCGCAGTCAATGTCCGCTATGGTAAGGGCGGTGCCGGTGCTGAAACGGTCGCTTTCCGCAAGCAGCACCCCGTTTTCATATATCAGTGACGCTCCGGCATAGACTGCATCCTGTGTCGATTCACCGTATCCTGCAGAGCAATAGACATATCCCGATATGGTACGGGCAGACTGCTGGCCCGCAAGACTCTTCCTGTAGTCGTGCTTCATAAGCACTTCGTTGCTGGCAGACGGGTTGACGATAATCTCGGCTCCGGCAAGAGCAGCCCATGAGGACGGCGGGACAGGAGTCCACAGGTCTTCGCATATCTCTACTGCAAATGTGGTGTCGCCGATTTCAAAGAGCATGTTCGGGGATATGTTGCAGCTGTAGCCGGCATATCTGATTTTGCCGCCGAAGCCTTCCCTTACCGTATCTTTGCCGTTGAAGATAAAATGCCCGTTGCCGGCCGTTTTCCCGGACAGAAAGTCCGCTCCTGAACTGAACCATCTGGATTCGTAGAATTCGTTGTAGTCAGGAAGGTGTACTTTCGGAACGAGACCCTTTATGTTGCCGTTGCGGATGACAGCGGCGCAGTTGTAGAGTCTGCCCCTGAAGGCGACAGGCGTGCCGGAGACAATGGTCATGTCCTTTCCGCGGCTTCTGGAGATGATTTCCCGGATGCCTTCCTCCGCTGCCTCAAGCAGGAATTCCTGTCCGAACAGGTCTCCGCATGTATATCCGGTCACACAAAGTTCAGGAAATACGAGCAGCGACACTTCGTCGGCTGCCGCCATGTCAATCAATTCGCAGATGCTTCTGACATTCCCCGCGACATCAGCGGGCTTTACACGCGGCCTGGCCGCAGCCGTCCTGAGAAAACCGAAATCTTTCATTCACTTGTCTTTTAAGTGCTGCAAAAATAATAATTATACGGGACAATCAGTCCTGCTGCAGCAATGAAAAGATTATTCGGCTATCAGCTTCTGCAGTTCCGAGTACGGCATTTCCCCGGTTATGGCAATGAGCGATGCAGAGGTCTTCTCTGCCGTCAACATTATCAGGTCAGTTACTATATCGCCTTTGGATGCTATGAATATCTTCATTTCCTCGGGGCCGTCATTTGCTTCCATAAGGAGTTCATATTTCTTGCCGTCAAACTTTTCTCTTATCTCCCCTGACAATTTCGCTGCTGTTTCCCCGTCCTCAATGTCGAGGATGTACATGCCGTTGAATGTCCTGATTATGCCGGTGAGGTCCACTTCTCCATCCTCTACCTGGACTTCAGGAAGCTTCTGCATGAGTTTGAACATGGCCGGGGAAATGTACACCGAGCTGACCCCGTCCTTGCCTGAATATCTGTTGTATATGTCTGACCAGTCCTGTGCCTGGGATGCAATTGCCGCAGAGATGAGCAGCAATGCTGAAATCATTAACTTTTTCATCTTATCAGTGTTTTTCAGAATATTTCTTTTATTGTCTCCAATTGTCTCCTGACAGTGGTTCCGGCCTCCGTTGTCCTGCAGGCGCATCCTGACATTTTTTCTGAAATTGACATAAGCGCCTTTTCTGCCTCGGCATATGCCATGGCAGGGTCTGTGAAGGTGTCCTTCGGGGCACCGTATGATGAGTGCAGGGCAATCCCCGTACAGACAATGACCGCGAGGCATGCGGCGGCAGAAATGAGCCTTGCCGCGATGCGTCTTGTCCTGACGGCTTCATTGCCATGCCTCTTGCCGGATTTGCCCAGTTCAGATGCGAGCTGCTCTGCGGCATCCAGCCTGTCTATCAGTCCCGACAGTTCTTCTGCCATGCCGGGAGGCGTGGCCGTGTCCGGTCCTCTCCCGGTCTTTGGCAATTCGCCGGCTCCGTATTTGCGTGTATCCATATTATATTTTCCTGATGTATCTTTCATGCCACAGTCCTGTTGTGCCTGTTGATGTCTTGCTGTTCATTCCGTTATAACCTGACTGATTTTTTCAGGAAAGCCCTTGCCCTGTTTATCATCACCCGGACATTTATTCCCGAGAATCCGGTCGCTGCGGCGATTTCATCGTAAGGCATCTGCCTGTAGAACCGCATGACGAACACTTTCCTCTGATTGTCGGGCAACCTAGCAATGCCGGCTTCCAGTTCCCGGATGCGCTCTTTGGCAACAATGACTTTTTCTGCTGTCTCGTCTGTCTGCATTTCTCCGGAGTTGTCTGAATTCAGGTCCGGTACCCTGTCCTTATGAAGTTTCCTGAGCCTGTCAATGCAGATGTTTTTCAGGACAGTCATCCCGTAGGCGGTGCAGTCCCTGATATTGTCAAGTCTGTCTCTGCTGCACCATAATCTGATGTACAGGTCCTGGACTGCATCCTTTGCGTCGGGGACGGATTTCAGAATACGGAAGGCTGCCAGGTAGAAATCATCTGCGTGCGGAAGCCATCGTTCTTTGAATTCGTTCTTGTCCATTGTCCCTTCGGCTCTGTCTACATCGTTTCTGCCATTTCTTCAAGAATGCTCAAGGGAAGATTCCCGCACATGACGATGACTGCGCCTTCGGATTCTGTGGATATGATCATCTCCGATATGTTGTCTTTATCCATGTACTTGAACCAGATGGTCATGTCCTCTCCGCTGTCATTGACCTCGACGGCTTTTTCATAGCCGGCCATCAGGGTGTGAAGTTCCCCGAAGAACTGTTCCCTGATACCTGGATCGGCATTTTCAGCAGAAAAGACAGCCATGCTGTCGAGATGCCTGAGAATTTCCCCGTCATTATCTCCCCTGGCTGCCATTTTCGCTATGCCCAGCAGCAATCCGCTGATTCTGATGTATTCGACGCCTTCTTCGTCGTCGTATCTTTCCATCAGCGTCATCGCTGTATTGCAGGATTCATTTTTCTTTGCCTGCGTCTGCGGACATACTGTTCCAGTTATTATGACCGCAAGCATCAGTATCGCAATAAATTTTTTCATTTCTTTTCTTTTTTGAAAAATTGTTGTCTTTGTCCGGAATTCCGCAAATAAGACGCAGATGTCAGGATAATGTTACATAAATTCAGAAAAATATTGCAGAACGGACATAAAACAAAGGACGGTCCCTGATACGAACCGTCCTGTATATGAACAAATCATTCTCTGCTCTGTCCCTGTAATCTCCTGGCGGGCGCTACAGCTCTTCAAAACTTACATCTGAAAAATTGTTCCCGTCTTCCTGCCTTTCGGATGCCGGAGCGTCTTTCAGACAATTCTCCTTTATGTAGTCTATGACTTCCTGGAGCCCCTCGGTGAATTTCTCAAAGTCCTCCTTATAAAGGAAAATCTTGTGCTTGTCATACGAAAAGCGTCCGTCTCTTTCCACCTTTCTCTTGCTTTCGGTGATGGTGAGGTAATAGTCATTGCCCTTGGTGGCCTTCACATCGAAGAAGTATGTGCGCTTGCCTGCCCGTATAGGCTTTGAATAAACATCCTCACCAGAGCGTTCCACTGCCCCTGCTCCTTCTATATCCTCGCTGTACATAGAGTAAAAATTTTAAGTAAATCCTTGCAAATATAAGGATTTTTCTGAAATAGAGTGTATCTTTGCGCAAATTTTTTGACGACAGATATGCTTAACAGACGTATTTTGAGAATCAAGGTGTTCAAGGTGCTTTACAGTACCATGATGAGCGGAAATGTTTCCTTGACCGAGGCTGAGTCTGACCTTGATGCATCGTGTGAAGCCACGAGGGACCTGTATCTGTTCATGCTCGGGATTGTGTCACCTCTGACAAATATCGCGAAGGAAAAGATAGAGGCTGCAAGGGGCAAATTCAATCCGACAGAACAGGAGCGGAATCCGAACATGAAATTTGCGGACAATGCTCTTGCCGTGCTCCTGGATTCAGATCCCGATTTTACCAGGATTTTCAAGAAGAAGAAATTTTCATGGGAACAATATGACCTGTTCCTGAAAAAAATATATGCTTCCGTCTGTTCCCGGGAATATTATGCAGACTATATGGCTGCCCCCGGCTCATCTCTTGAGGAAGACTGCCGTCTTTTCATAAAGATTTTTGAGAATGAGTTCGCGGAAAGCGAAGATCTCGAGAAAATCCTTGAAGACATGTCAATATTGTGGAATGATGACCTTGCATATTCTCTTACTTTTGTCTGCCGGACTCTTGAGGGGCTCGCAAAAGGAGAAAGATGGTCTCTGCCGGCTCTTTATCTGAGCGACATGTCAAAGAAAGCAGGTATGGAGGACGACAGGCTCTTTGCCAGAAAACTTCTGCGCAGCGCCTATACCGGCTGTCAGAAATATTCTGCCATGGTCTCTGAGTCTGTGTCTAACTGGGACAGGGAAAGGATTGTGTCCACAGACATGGCTCTGATTGTGCAGGGCATGGCCGAGGCTGCGGCATTTCCGACAATTCCGGTGAAAGTCACTATCAACGAATATGTTGAGATTTCCAAGTTCTACGGTACGCCTAAGAGCAGGATATTTGTCAATGGACTGCTTGACAGGCTTATACAGAAAATGAGCAATGACGGACTTGTCCAGAAGACAGGAAAGGGGCTGCTGTGAAAAAATTGCAGATTTCATAGGAAAACCATAATTTCGCAAAGTATTAACCGTGCCGGAGTGCACAAATTTTATTTGAAATGAATATTCTTACATTATTTACATTGCTTGACGGTGCTGCAGGTGCGGCCGGAGCCGCCTCTGGCGGACTTGCTGCGGGACAGGGCCAGTGGTCCATGTGGATTATGCTTATTCTCATCTTCGTGGTGATGTGGTTCTTCATGATCCGCCCGCAGAGAAAGCAGCAGAAGGAACTCCAGAAATTCCGTGACGGCCTTCAGAAGGGCGACAAGATTGTTACAATCGGAGGAATTTATGGGACGGTAGTCGAAGTGAAAGACAAGACTCTTCTCATTGAAGTAGACAGCAATGTCAAGATTAAAGTTGACAAAAATTCTGTCATTAAGGACTTTTCTGCCGTCAACCAGCAGTAGTCTGTTGTGACATCATGTTCCGGCGGACCGGAACGATTCAGGAGAAACATGAAGCGCGTTTTCAATAAGATATTGGAATCGTTGAATTTCAGCGGGAGAGATTGGGCAGTATTTCTGCTTTCTCTCCTGTTGGCTTTCAGTATATGGCTTCTCCATAACCTTTCGCTCAAATACACTGAGTTCCTTCAGGTGCCGGTGAAGGTGCAGTGTGAGCTCGAGGGACATGCAAACATGTCCGCAAATTCAAGTGATATCGTGGCGAGATGCCAGACCAGCGGATATAATGTCATCCGTTCGTCCGGGAAGAGGAATGCGCGTCCGGTTGTGCTTTCCGTCTCTCCTTCCGTATTGAGGCACAAGGACGGGGAGACATATTACCTGACATCCGACGATCTCAAGGAATACACACATCTTATTTTTGGCGAAAATGCGTCTGTGGAGTATTTTCTCCGAGACACCTTGTTTTTCCGCTTTCCGTACGAGGAGAGCAGAAAAGTACCTGTCTACCCTGTGCACATACTGAGATATGCTCCCCAATATATCGGTTCCGGCAACATGACGGTGGAGCCGGATTCCGTTGTCCTTTACGGTGAGCCTTCACATATCGCCAACATAGACAGGGTGATGACCGAGGCCATAAGGCTGAATGACATCAAGTCCGATGTCCATGGTTCCGTCAGGCTGGAGCATGTCAAGGGCATCAGGATGTCAACAGACAATGTGAGGTTTTCCCAGAATGTGAGCAGATATGTGGAAGTCAGTTCCGTTGTGTCGATTCAGGGCAGAAATGTCCCTCAGGGAAAGGAATTTATGATCTATCCGTCCACTGCTGAAGTGACATTCAGATGTGTATTTCCCCTGTCTGCGGATCCAACCGGTGCTGTCAGGTTCTATGTTGACTACAATGAATTCATGCAATCGCTTGACGGAAAATGTACGGCAAGGGCAGACAATCTCTCCGGAGAAATCATAAGTTATGAAATCCGGCCGAAGGTATTTGACTGCGTGGTCAATGAAAGGATATGAATTCCGGCGAAGCGATATGGATTCTATTGTAATCAGTGAGATGAAAACATTGGCTGTCACAGGAGGAATAGGAAGCGGAAAGTCTGCCGTGTGTGCTTTTTTCGCCCGCAGGGGAGTGCCCGTCTATGATTCCGACAGCAGGACAAAAGCCCTTTACGATGAGGACCCGTCGCTTGTGGCTGCCATCGAGTCCGGGCTCGGGGTATCCCTGAGGGATTCTTCAGGACAGCTGGACCGCAGGAGGCTTGCGTCCATTGTCTTTTCAGACCGGGACAAGCTTTCGTGCCTTGAGTCAATAGTTCATCCAAGGGTGTTTGCCGACTTTGTCCAATGGCGGTCATCCAGACAGGAAGCCATGAAAAACGGGGAATTTGTATGGAGGCAGGAAGCCGGTGATGTGCCGTTTGTGATAATTGAGTCTGCCATAATTCTTGAGAAGCAGATTTTCAGGGATACGGTGGATAAAGTTCTGCTTGTGGATGCCCCGTCGGAAACTCGTCTGCGGCGTACAGTTGCAAGAGACAATGTCTCTGAAGCATCTGTAGGGCAGCGGATGTCAAGCCAAGGCATATTTTCCGGACTGTGTTCTCTCCGTCTGCCGGAAGGCGTGGACTTCATGATTGAGAATGATTCGGATCTTGCGAGTCTTGAGGCGAAAGTTGACAGTATCTGCGGCCAATTGTGGTGAAATCTCAGATATGAGTGATTATTAATGATTTGTATTGATATTAACATAAATGTTATAAATGAGTGGAGAAATGAAAACTGATTTGTCAAAGATTCTTTCCGTTTCCGGACAGTCCGGACTTTTCCTTTATCTGTCCCAGGCAAGGGCCGGGGCTATTGTCGAGTCTCTCTCAGACAAGAAGAGGTCATGCTTCGGAATGAGCAGCAGGATAACCACGCTTGAAGATGTGTCGATATATACTGAAGACGGGGAAGTAAAGCTGAAGGATGTGTTCCTCAAAATGAAAGATGTGCTCGGAGATGAGGATGCGCCGTCTGCCAAGTCCTCTCCTGAGGCTCTTAAGGCTTTCTTTGAAAAGGCCCTGCCGGAATATGACAGGAATCGCTTCTATGCCTCGCATATGAAAAAGGTGGTCGAGTGGTACAATGCCCTGAAGCATTATGCTTCACTTGATTTCACTGACCCGGCACAGAATGCGGAGGAGGCCGGGACAGAAGAGTCTGCAGCGAATCTTCAGAAATGATGAAGATGTCCCGGACTGATGGTATGGGCATGGACGGCAGACGGAAGACTGTCCGCACGCTTACGCTCGGCTGTTCCAAGAACCGGGTGGACACGGAGCATCTGCTTTCGCAGATTGAAGGGCATTATGAAATCATTCCCGAGGATGATGCTGATGCTTATGCGGATTATCAGCTCGTGAATACCTGCGGTTTCATCGGTGATGCCAAGGAGGAGTCGGTCGATGCCATTCTCAATGCCGCGGAACTGAAAAAGGACGGGAGAATAGGGAAAATCTTTGTCTTCGGATGTCTTTCTCAGCGCTATGGGAAGGAACTGCCGGAACTGCTGCCTGAAGTGGACGCATGGTTCGGTGCAAGAGAAACGGATTCCCTGGTCCGCGCCCTCGGTGTGGAGCCGGAAGAAGATGCCAGGACCCGAAGACATCTGACAACTCCGGGGCATTATGCATTTCTCAAGATTTCAGAAGGGTGTGACCGGCGGTGTTCATATTGCGCGATACCCCTCATCAGGGGCAGACACCGTTCCGTCCCTATGGAAGAGCTTGTCGCGGAGGCCGGGCTTCTGGCAGCGAAAGGGGTGAGGGAACTGATTCTGATTGCCCAGGATACCACATATTATGGACTTGACCTTTATCACAGGAGAGCGCTTGCTGAACTCCTTGACAGGCTTTCCGAAATCGACGGGATAGAGTGGATCCGGATACATTATTCATATCCGGATGATTTTCCTGATGATGTGCTTGACCGAATGGCTTCCAATCCCAAAGTGTGCCGCTATATGGATATCCCGCTGCAGCATATTTCGGACAGGGTGTTGTCCAATATGCGCAGGAATGTTGACGGGGCCTGGACCAGGGCTCTCATAAGGAAGATGCGTGAAATGGTGCCCGGAGTCGTGCTCAGGACCACAATGATTGTAGGCCATCCGGGGGAGACTGAAGCGGATTTTCAGGAACTTCTTGATTTTGTCCGCGATGCGCGCTTTGAAAGACTTGGGGCGTTCAGATATTCCGAAGAAGAAGGTACATATGGGGCAGAACATTTCAGTGATGAAATTTCCGGGGAGACGAAGCAGGAAAGGTGGGATGAACTCATGCGGGAGCAGAGCCTGATATCTCTGGCATTCAACCAGTCACGGATAGATTCCGAAGAAAAGGTCGTAATAGATGATTTTTCCGACGGAGTCTTTGTCTGCCGGAGTGAGTTTGAAAGTCCGGAAGTAGACGGCGAGATTCTCGTAAAATATGATTCATCTGTCTTCGGAGGCGTTGAACCATATTCTCTGATAGGTGAATTCATCAGAGTCCGTATTACCGGAGCTGATGAGTATGACCTGATTGCCGAGCCTCTGGCCTTGATCTGACACGATGTCCTGTTCTGTTTTATGATGGATTCCAATTTAGCAGAGTCATGAAACCAAAGATTTCCATGTCCTCATTGCCGTTGATTCTGATGTCTCTGGCAGTGTCTGTGTCTGCAATTTCCTGCGGACCTTCTGTTTCGACATTGAGTGTTGAACTGAGGCATTCCTCCCGGTCCGGGATTGACCTGGCGGGAAAAAGTCTGTCTGTGGCATATCTGGATGACGGGAATAGCCTCGACTCCTCATTCATTGCCTCAGTTGCGGAAGGATTCGCCGGCAGTCTGGAATCGGAATATTTCTCAGGGGAACCGGTGATAAAGATATACAATGTGGAGAAAAATCCCGGTGCTGACTATTCTTGCAGAGACTCTATGATCAATGTCCTGGTGTCTGTCGGGACAGATGTACTCTTTCTTTTTGATTCTCCTGTGCTTGGCGACATTTCCCTTTCTCCGGCCCAGAAAGTCCAGACGCCGGCCGTGCGTGATTCTGCTTATGTGGTTGAGGCTTCAGTCCCGTATTCCGTACGCCTCTTCGTATATGATGCACTGGACAGGGCCGACAGGGTGCGGGTGTATTCTGGAGCCTCGGCTGCCAGTCCGGTTGCATATACGGATGGTACGGAGCCTGATTCTGTACTTGAGCAAAAGGCATTGTCTTCATTGTCATCGCCTGGGCTTGATGCAGGAGAAATTGCGGGACGGCCATTTCTTCCGGTGTGGAATGAAGAGAATCTGACTTTTTTCTATTTTGGAGCTTCTTCCGGCAAATGGATTGACGCGATTATGGCTGCGCATTATTTTGACTGGAGCAGTGCCATCAGAATCTGGTCTGAGCTTGCCGCTTCACCCAATCTTGAGAAGCGTTCCTGTGCCGCATACAATCTTGCCTCGGTATTCTATATTATCGGACAATATTCCCTTGCCAAGGATTGGCTGGACATTTCGGACGAGTCCTACCCTGTTCATCTGTCGTATGGACTGCGAAAAAAGATTGAGTCCCGGCTGTGAGTCCGCCAAGACGCACATTCAGTTAGAAAATAAAGGAGGAACCGTAAGCCGGTTTCTGTTCTGTTCTGCCATTTATCTTCGCAACCTACCCCCTGACATCGGACGGGCCGCCCTTGGTTGTCAGTATATTTGGTCTTGCAGGCTTCAGGACCGTACCCGGAGTATGTCGCCATATTCCGCCGTGAGCTCTTGCCTCACATTTTCACCCTTGCATCATGGATGCGGTTATTTTCTGTTACGGTATCCGAAAGATTGCTCCCTCCTGCGGTTTCCGCAGTGAAGTGCCCTTCCCTGTCCGGACTTTCCTCACCGTTTCATGCGGTGCATGTCCCGGCGCGGCAGATCGTCCCTCCTTTATTCAATTTGTAATTATTTGTAGCAGAGCTTGCGCTCCATTCTGTCATTCTGACGGATAATTTTCTGTACATCCCTTTCAAGGGCCGGAGTAATGTCCTTGCATTTCTTATGGCAGGCCATTTCCAGCGTATACATTCTGCCGATGCAGAAATTGGTGTGCTCGCACCCGCTGCAGCAGTTCTCGTCGGCTTTCATCTTGTTGACGAAATCAGTGTCCTCAAGCACGGCCCGGCCCATCTGAAGCATCTGGAAGCCGGAGTCAATCACTTTGTCAGCATCTTTTCTCGTAGTCACGCCTCCTACATACACGAGAGGCATGTCCGGCAGTGCTTCCCTGAATTTCAGCGAATCCTCAAGAAAGTACAGCTTCTTGAACGGCACTGTAGGGGAGACTATCTTCCCTCCGGCCAATACCCCGAGCTTGAGCCACCATTGAGTCTTCATCGGCATATAATGGGCGATGGCCTTCTTGGGGAACTGTCCCCTCATCACATACATCGGCGCCCTGCTCACGAATCCTCCTGACAGCACCAGTGCATCGGCCCCGCATTTCTGCAGTTCTTTGGCGACCCTGATGCTCTCGTCGATTTCCATTCCTCCCCTGAATCCGTCCCTGGTGTTCATCTTCACGAATATTGCCACCTTGCCTTTCCCGGCTTCAGTCACAGCCTTCATGCATCTGCGCATGAACCGCATCCTGTTGTCCAGTGAACCTCCGTATTCGTCTTTTCTCCGGTTGGTGTACGGTGACAGGAACTGGGATATCAGGTATCCGTGTCCTGCGTGTATCTCAACGGCATCGAATCCTGCCTTGATTGCGAGTCTGACTGCATTGCCGTATGCCTGGACGACTTCATCAATTTCCCTGAGGGTCATCTTGTGGACGAAAGTAGGGGAGTAGAGGTTGAATCCTCTGCTTGCCCCGTATGGCGTGCAGCCGCATATTCTCTTGTGGGACATGTTCCCGCAGTGTCCGAGCTGGATTGAGGCCTTGGCCCCCTCGGCATGGATGGCATCAGTGAGTTTCTTCAGTTCAGGAACAATTTCCTCCCTCATCCAGAGCTGTCTCTCAAAGGAGAGTCCGCTCTTGCATACTGCCGCGTATGCTATGGTAGTCATCCCTATTCCTCCCCTTGCCACTGCCGTGTGATAGTCAAACAGGGATTGTGACGGAGAATTGTTCTCGCACATCCCCTCAAAGGCAGCGGACCGGATTGTCCTGTTGCGCAGTTCAAGCGGTCCGATTTTGTACGGAGTAAACAAGTCACTCATTCAATTGTAAATTTTAGTGTCCCATGGAGCGCCATGGCGGTTGAATCTTATTCTTGTCCTTCGGTCCGGAGCATGCCGGAGGTCACCAGATAAAAGGTATCAGATGCTTTTTGTGCAATTCTTTGTATTCGTCCCCGAATTCTTCCTCATATCTCGCAGTCAGAGCCTTTGCCCTCGGGGCAAGGTTGGCAAAAGTCCATACGGCAAAAAGAAGCCCGGCCGGAGACCATGTCAGGATGGCAAATCCCACCCATTCGGTGAGTTCCCCGAAATAATTTGCTGAAGTCACATATTTGTACAGCCCTTTTCTCGGGATGTAATGCCTGGTGTCACCGGGCTTGCGCAGGTTGCGGATGACATGGTCGGAATCAAGGTTGATGAGCATGCCTGCCAGGAACAGAAGAGAGCCAATGATGAATTGAGGGCTTGCAAGCCATTCCGTTGCATATTTTCCTGCCGGGGCGAACCGGAACAGCCATTCTCCTATGAAGTACGAATTCATTGAATTGAACAGGAAGCCCATGGCTATGATGGCAACCGGCATAGTCCCTTTCCCGCGGATGAGCAGCGGAAAAATGAATGAACGCTGGAAATAGTGCACGAGGAAAAGTCCGGCCATGATATAGAGCACCAGACTGCTGTTGCCTGTGTCTGCCCCTGACATCGCATACCGGGCAGTGTACATGAGCATCAGCAGGAACGCAGGGCATTCCATTATGACCCATCCCGTCCTGTTGTTGATCTTCGGCCCCCATTTCCCTCCGCCGAGGTATCCGTACCCCGCCTTGAAGAAGAACAGTGCCACGAACACCACTATGGCAAGCAGTGCCATTATTCCCATCAGCAAATAATAAGTCTCCATGTTTATAAAGGTCACCATTGTAATGAAAACTCCGGCAAAGGTAATAAAGATTTTCTCAAATCAGTTTTTTTATCTACTTTTGTGACCCTGAAAACGTATAAATACAGATTTATGAATACAAAATATGTCTTCGTTTCAGGCGGCGTGGCTTCTTCGCTGGGCAAAGGAATCATCTCGGCATCTCTGGCCAAGCTCCTTCAGGCAAGAGGACTCCGTGTAACCATCCAGAAATTTGACCCTTACATCAACATTGACCCCGGTACGCTCAACCCTTACGAGCACGGGGAGTGCTATGTCACCGAAGACGGGGCGGAGACAGACCTTGACCTCGGGCATTACGAGAGATTTCTCGGCGTGCATACTTCCAAGGCCAACAATGTCACCACAGGTCGCATTTATCATACGGTCATCAGCAGGGAGCGTGAGGGGGCGTATCTCGGGAAGACAGTGCAGATTGTACCCCATATCACTGATGAAATCAAGAGAAGGATGCTTCTTCTCGGGAAGACAGGTAAATATGATGTCATCATCACGGAAATCGGCGGAACTGTCGGCGACATGGAATCCGAGCCGTTCATAGAGGCGGTCCGCCAGCTCCAGTGGGAATTGCCCGAGGAGGACTGCGTGACAATACACCTTACCCTCGTGCCTTATCTGAGTGCGGCCAAGGAACTCAAGACCAAGCCCACGCAGCACTCCGTGCAGATGCTTCAGCAGAACGGAGTCCAGCCGGACATCATCGTATGCCGCACCGAACACAAGCTTACTCCTGAGATACGCCGCAAGGTCGCCCTGTTCTGCAATGTCAAGCCGGGCCATGTGATAGAATCGATGGATGCGGAGTCAATCTATGCCGTGCCTCTCAACATGAAGGCCGAGAAGCTCGACCAGCTTGTACTTGACCATTTCGGCATGACAGACCTTCCCGAACCGGACCTCACTGAGTGGAACAAGTTCCTTGAGAAGCTTTTCCATCCGAAGACCCAGGTAGACATCGCCCTTGTGGGAAAATATGTGGAACTTCAGGATGCATACAAGTCCATACTCGAGTCTTTTGTACATGCCGGAGCCGCCAATGAATGCAAGGTGAATGTGCACAGCATCCATAGCGAATATCTCAATGAGGACAATGTCGGGGAAAAGCTCGGCAGCATGGACGGAATTCTTGTTGCCCCGGGATTCGGAGAAAGGGGCCTTGAGGGCAAGATTGTCGCCATCAGATATGCACGGGAACACAATGTGCCGTTCTTCGGCATCTGTCTGGGCATGCAGATGGCTGTTGTGGAGTTTGCCAGGGATGTGCTCGGCTTCAAGGATGCCGTGTCGACTGAAGTCAATCCGGCCACACCTGTTCCTATAATCGACCTCATGGAGGATCAGAAGAGCACGACAATAAAGGGCGGCACCATGCGTCTCGGCGCGTATGACTGCAGACTTGAGAAAGATTCGCTTGCATTTAGAATCTATGGTTCGGAGAAGATTTCCGAAAGACACCGTCACAGGTATGAGTTCAACAATGAATATCTCCCGATGGTCGAGGCTGCAGGCATGAAGGCCACGGGCAGGAACCCGGAGACCGGTCTGGTGGAGATTGTTGAGATTCCGTCCCATCCTTTCTTCATCGGAGTGCAGTTCCATCCGGAGCTCAAGAGTACCCCGGAACATCCGCAGCCTATTTTCGTGGCATTTGTAAAGGCTTCGATGGATTACCGCAAGGGCCATCCGTCCGGCATAGCCGAAGGTCATCCTGCTGATACAGACAAGAAATGACTTGCATGACAAAATACCTTCGGATGGCTGCCGTCTTCTTTCTGACGGCAGCCATTGCGTCTTTTATGCATCAGTCTCCGGCAGCTGCGGCGCTCAGGAGCTACAGGCTGAAGGTCGTGCATGAGTATCCGCATGATACCGGTTCATATACGCAGGGCCTCTTCATCCATGACGGCCATATGTATGAGAGCACCGGGCAATACGGCTCCTCCACATTCAGAAAGATAGACATAGTCAGCGGCAAACCTCTCAGGAAACTGGATTTCAGCGGCAAATATTTCGTGGAGGGCTCATGCGTACTCGGGGACGAGCTGTATATCCTCACATGGACCAACCGGGTGGCATTCATCTATGACATATGCACTCTGGAGTACAAGGCAACGAAATCCTACCCCCGCGAAGGCTGGGGACTCACCACCGACGGTTCTTCACTTATCGCAAGCGACGGTTCGGCTACACTTTATTTCATGACTCCTGACCTTCAGGTCACACGCAGACTGACCGTCAGACTCTCCGGCCGCCCGATGCGCTTCCTCAATGAACTTGAATATATTGACGGCATGATCTGGGCCAATGTCTATACCAGCGACCTCATCCTCATCATAAATCCCTACACCGGCAATGTGGAGGGCACCGTCGACTGTACAGGCCTGCTCCCGGATTCTCTCCGAAGCTCTTCGACAGATGTCCTCAACGGCATTGCCTGCGATTCCTCCACAGGCAGAATCTATCTTACAGGCAAGAATTGGCCCAGACTCTACGAAGTGAAATTGGAGGAGAAATGATTAAATTTGCAGGACATATCGGACCTGTGAAAGACTCCGATTTTGAAGGTAATCCTAAGTTAAAGAAAAATAGAATAATATGAGGAAATCAATCCGCCAGGCAGTCTTTATTCTGTCGTTCATTGTTTCAATGTCTCTTACTTGTGTTGCAGCCCGTGCACAGTACAATGACTTGTCTGTCACTTCTTCTTGCGGAGGTCAGGTCGAGCGCAGAGGGGCGAATTTCTATGTCGGGGAGGAACAGCTCGCTGAGGAGCAGTTGGCAGGCCTTCTTGCTCATACTGACTTTACTTCCGCTCAGGTGGAAAAGTATCAGAAAGGATTCAAGGCCGGCAAAGGCCTGCTGATAGGTTTCGGTTCTCTTACAGGAGCCGGACTCATTACAGCTGGAGTCGGTCTCGTCGGCGTTGCGGTCGAGGCTGTTGCCCTTGGCATAGGTGTGGCATTCACGGCTCCTCTTTTTGTTGCAACAGGGACATCGCCGGACATTCAGTATGAGAGTAAATTCCAATATGTCGCATACGCCGGATTGATAGCAGCCGGGGCAGGCATACTTGGTCTGGCGACTGGTACGACTGTCTATTGTGTCTACAAGAAGCGTCTGAACAAAGTGGAGAATGCCATCAATGCAAGATGTGCGGATGTTCAGGTCTCGTTCGGTGCACAGAAATACGGAGTCGGGCTAGCAGTTAATTTCTGAAATTCAGCGGGTACTCCAGTTGAATCATAGTGCAACCCAGTTGAAGAGGTCTGAATTCAGATGTTTCAGTAAAGCTGCCCTGCGCTTCAGGCGGTGGGGCAGGCATTCCTATTCGGCATTCTGTTCTGTTGGGAGGACTGTGACCATCGGACATCTGTCGCAGGGCATTGCCGATGCTTCTCTGCGGAAAGACAAAGGAATACAGTCTGTCTCTCTTTCGCGGCAGCTGTCTGAGGCGGACGATGGCTCTTCGGCCCCGGGATTTTGCCGCACGGAGGATTTCCCGCCGGATCTCGCTTCCCTGTGGAACCTCGCTTTCCTGCTGATGCCTGGAGTCTTGTTCTTGAGAATACAGTCTCCGGCAGGTCTTGTCTATAAATCTCTTCCCGCAGAGCAGGTGTCAGCCGTTCGCGGGACCATGGCCTGTCATGCTATATCGCGCCCGATGGAAAGCATTTTTGGCTCCATCGGGCGCGCTTTTGCTGTGTTTTCACGCCCGTCGGCATTTTCAAAATGCCGACGGGCACACTTTTGCCGGAAAATCGCGGCCGTTGGATATGAGAAATGGCCTCCACCAGCCGTGATGTCCATCTGTCGTGGAGTATACACAGGAAATGTATATCCTCAATTTTGCAGATAACAATTTATGACTCAAAAAGTAAAATGAAGAATAAAGGATGAATGATGAATATGACTTATAATCCTGAAGAAATTGTCTCCCGCGGCGGAATCAGCGCCAGCGAGGCAGACATAATGTCAAAGATGCTGCCGACAGAGGAATTGCTCGCATTAGCCGCAGAAGTAATGCGCCTGGCATGTCCTCCTGTATTTGACACATGTTCCATAGTCAACGCAAAGTCCGGCCGTTGCCCCGAGGACTGCAAATGGTGCGCCCAGTCGGCCCATTGGCATACCGGAGCGGAGGAGTATCCTCTCTTGCCGCCAAAGACATTGCTTGAGGCTGCAAAAAGATGCAAGGCTCAGGGAATCGGCAGATTCTCCATTGTGACGAGCGGCAGGAGGCTGAAGAAAGAAGAAGTCGCACAAGTCTGTGAAGCTGCCGCGCTCATAGAAAAGGAATGCGGGATATATCTGTGCCTGTCGGCGGGACTGCTTGACAAGGAGGATTTCGTGCGTCTCCGCAAGTCCGGGATAAGACGGTGCCACTGCAATCTCGAGACCGCATCCTCCTTTTTCCCGTCTCTCTGTACGACGCATGGGCAGAGCCAGAAAATCAAGGTCTTGGATGATGCCCGAGAGGCAGGCATGGAAGTGTGCAGCGGCGGGATCATCGGAATGGGGGAGACCATGGAGCAGAGGATTGAGCTGGCCTCTGTCCTCAAAAATCTGGGTGTGGAGTCAGTGCCTGTGAATATCCTTTCCCCTATCAGAGGCACTGCCCTCGGGTCACGGCCTCTGATTTCAGAAGATGAGATTCTGCGGACAATATCCGTTTTCCGGCTTATGATGCCGTCGGCCCGCCTGAGGTTCGCAGGAGGCCGGGCCAGACTTTCGGAAGAGACGCTGATGAAGGCTTTCCGCTCGGCGGTCAACGCAGCCATAATTGGGGATATGCTGACCACAGCCGGAGCAGATGTTTCCGCCGACATGGACAGAATCAGGGCTGCCGGATATACATTGTGAGCCTATGGGTCACATCATTGCAAGTCTTTGAATCACATTATATTTTAAATACAGGTCAATATTACTGAAACGGCAATGAAAGAAAAGGATTTTGGAAAACTTACGGATGACTTTGACAGGGACCATCTGTGGCATCCATATACATCGGCGACTCATCCGCTTCCGGCGTACAGGGTCCGGGAAGCGCACGGGTGCAGCATAGTTCTGGAAGACGGCACCGAACTCATTGACGGCATGTCTTCCTGGTGGTGCGCCGTGCACGGGTACAACCATCCGGTGCTGAATGCCGCGCTGCAGAACCAGATGAAGAAAATGTCGCATGTGATGTTCGGCGGCCTCACGCATGAGCCTGCAATTGAGCTCGGCAAGGCTCTCCGCCGGATTCTTCCCGAAGAATTCACACGCATATTCTATGCGGACAGCGGTTCGGTGGCCGTTGAGGTGGCCATGAAGATGGCGGTCCAATATCATTATGCGGCAGGCAGACCGGAAAAGACGGATTTCGTGACCATCCGCTCCGGCTATCACGGCGACACATGGAATGCCATGTCGGTATGCGACCCCGTCACGGGGATGCACGGAATATTCGGTCCGGCCCTTCCCGCAAGATACTTTGTGCCGTCTCCCCGAAGCCGCTTCGGTGGAGAGTGGCATCAGGAGGACATCGCTTCCCTGGAGGAAATGTTTGAATCTCATCATGAAAGCATCGCGGCCCTGATTCTGGAGCCTGTTGTGCAGGGTGCCGGCGGGATGTGGTTCTATAATCCGGAATACCTCAGGCAGGCGGCCGCCCTTTGCCGCCGCTACGGCATTCTGCTCATCTTTGATGAGATAGCGACAGGATTCGGCCGGACGGGAAAGCTTTTCGCGTGGGAACATGCCGGAGTGAAACCTGACATAATGTGCATAGGCAAGTCCCTGACAGGAGGATATATGACACTTTCAGCCGCCCTTACGACAGACGATGTGGCAAAGACAATATCGGACAATTATCCCTATGCCTTCATGCACGGCCCGACATTCATGGCAAATCCTCTTGCCTGCGCAGTGGCCCGGGCAAGCATCGGTCTGCTGCTTGAATCGGACTGGGAGCAGAAAGTCAGGGCGATAGAGGCGCAGATGAAAATGGAGCTGAGTCCGGCAGCCGCATTGCCGCAGGTGGCAGATGTGAGGGTGCTGGGAGCCATAGGGGTCATTGAGACAAAGCATCCTGTTGACATGGCTTTCATGCAGCGCCGTTTTATAGAAGAGGGCATCTGGGTGCGCCCGTTCGGAAGGCTGGTCTACATCATGCCGCCTTTCGTCATTTCCCGTGAAGAACTCTCACATCTGACATCTTCATTGGTCAGGATAGTTTCAGAGACAATATAATTCCATGGAAGATATGAAGAAAAATGTATATTTTGTGAGCGGTACGGATACCGGAGTGGGCAAGAGCTATGCTACCGGTTATCTTGCGAAGGTCTGGAATGCCTCCGGAAGGAGGACGATAACACAGAAACTGGTCCAGACCGGCAACACGGAGGTGTCCGAGGACATAGAGGTCCACAGAAAAATCATGGGATGCGGCATGCTCCCGGAGGACACCCGGAAGCTTACCATGCCTGAAATATTCTCATATCCGTGTTCCCCTCATCTTGCTTCGGAAATAGACGGCAGGGAAATTGATTTCAGCAAGATAGAAGCCTCTGTGGGAGAGCTTTCAGCAAAGTATGATGCCGTGCTGCTTGAAGGAGCCGGCGGCCTTATGGTGCCTCTCACCAGAGGACTGCTGACACTTGATTATGCAGCAGGGCAGGGCTGGCCTCTGATTCTCGTCACATCCGGAAAGCTCGGCAGCATCAACCACACACTCCTCAGTCTGGAGGCTGCGCGCAGTCATGGCCTTGATGTCTTTATGGTAATGTTCAACAAGTATCCCGAAGATGAGGACCGGACTGTTTCCGATGATACGGAAAAATTCCTGAGGGGCATTGTCGCGAGGGATTTCCCAGAGGCGGAATATATGGAAGTGCCGGTGATTGCGGGGACAGAAGAATGATTCCCCGGAAGATTTAATGAAGCCTGCATCACTGCAGGCTTCATTCATGGTTAGTTAGCAGTATTTCCCATTTGGGATTCGTGTTATTTTGGTCAGTGGTTAGTATTTGACCGCTGTTCCGGAAAATCCGGAAATGTGACGGCTTTTGTATGTTGATTATTTACTTTGGCCGTTACATTCATCAAATATAGGCAAGTTTTTTAAAACGGCAAAATTTTTTCAAGAAAAAAACAATTTTATTTAAAAAATATCACAGAAAAACATAATTTGAGCCGTTTTTTACAATTTCAGCAGGTCCGGACGGAGTCTGCGTGTCCTTTCGAGGGACTGTTCATCCTGCCACTCCCTGATTAGTTTGGGGTTTCCGCTCAGAAGGACATCGGGCACTTTCCACCCGTTGAATTCCGCCGGCCTTGTATAGACCGGTGCAGAAAGCAGCCCGTCCTGAAAACTGTCGCTCAGTGCCGAAGTCTCGTCAGTCAGAGCTCCGGGCAGAAGCCGTATTATGGCATCTGCTACCATTGCGGCAGGAATTTCACCCCCGCTCAGCACATAGTCCCCGACAGAGATTTCCCTTGTTATCAGGTGCTCCCTTATCCTCTGGTCAATGCCTTTGTAATGACCGCACAGAATAATGATATTTTCTTTGAGAGACAGTTCGTTGGCTATTCCCTGGCTGAATGTTTCCCCGTCCGGGGACATGAATATTGTCTCATCGTACCTGCGCTCGGCCTTCAGCTCTTCAATCATCCTGAAGACCGGCTCCACCATCAGTACCATCCCGGCATCGCCCCCGTAGCTGTAGTCGTCAACCTGCAGCCTCTGTCCTTTCCCGTATTTTCTCAGGTTGTGGACATGAATCTCGGCAATTCCGTTTTTGACGGCACGCCCTACGATTGAATGTCCGAGCGGACTTTCAAGAAGTTCAGGCACAACAGAAATGATGTCTATTCTCATAACAAATAATCTAAGCGGTGCAAAATTAGCAATTTGATGAGAGTTTTACTAAAAAAGTGGTATATTTGCAGGCTGTAACCTTTTTAGAAACCAATTAGACTCTGTTTGATTATGAGTGAAGAGATGATTCCTGAAGTCCCTGTGACATCTGAAACACCTGTTGACAATACTCCGTCTGTACCTGAGGAAACTGCTGTTGAAGAGAAGATTGAGGTACTTCCGGACTTTTCCGGCATGAGCCTTGCCGAGCTTGCGGGACTTTTCGGGAAACTGATGGAAGATGCCGGGAGAATGAAGAAATCCAAGGAAGCGGAGGCAATCAAGTCTGCTTTTTATAAAAGACTGCTCAAGGAAAAATCAGATGCCGGATATGGCTCCGATGTCAAGGAACCGACCAGCCGCCTTCCTGAAGATGATGCCGAAATGGAGGAAGACACAGAGAAGACTGCGGTGGAACCGGCTGCAGAGTCTGCTCAGGAACAGGTCTCTGACAATCCGTTTGTTGAGATTGAGCGTGGCTTCAAGGAGATGTACAACAAGTACAAAAAGGAGCGTGCGGAATACAACAGGCAGCTTGAAAAGGAGCGTGAGCATAACCTGACTCTCAAGCAGGCCGTTATAGAGGACCTCAAGGCTCTTCTCGAGAAGCAGGAAGATGTGAATGCCACATTCCCGGAGTTCCGTGAAATACAGAACAGATGGCGGGCCATCGGACCGGTTCCGGTTCAGAGTTACCGCAATCTCAACGACACATACCAGCTCTATGTCGAGCAGTTCTATGATATGGTCAAGATCAACAGGGAGCTCAGGGACCTCGATTTCAAAAAGAATCTCGAAGTCAAGGAGAAATTCTGTGAGATGGCTGAGAAACTTGCAGAGAGCGACAATATCGTGGAAGCTTTCAGAGAACTTCAGAAACTCCATGAACAGTGGAAGGAATACGGCCCGGTTGCAAAGCAGTACAGAGAGTCCATCTGGGATAGGTTCAAGGCTGCCACTGCAGTCATAAACAAGAAGTATCAGGCATTCTTTGAGGGGCTGAAAGAACAGCAGACAGAGAATCTTGCCGCGAAGGCCAGGCTTTGTGAGCAGGTCGAGGCTATTGCCGCCCGTGAGATAACTTCATCCAATGAATGGAATGCCCTTTCCAAGGAAATAGAAGATATCCAGAAACAGTGGAGGCAGATCGGCTTCGCCACGAAGAAGGAAAACCAGAAGATATATGACCGCTTCCGGGCTGCCTGCGACCAGTTCTTCAACCGCAAGAGGGATTTCTATACGGAATACAAGGAGAACATGAATGAGAACCTCAGGAAGAAAATCTCATTGTGTGAAGCCGCTGAGGCCCTCAAGTCAAGCACTGAATGGAAAAAGGCTACTGACCAGTTCATCAATCTCCAGAAACAATGGAAGGAAGTAGGGGCTGTGCCTCGCAAGAAATCCGAGCAGCTGTGGAAGAGATTCCGGGCTGCCTGCGATGAATTCTTCAATGAAAGGGACAAGCATGCGAAGCCGGAGAATGACTATTATGGCAATCTCAAGGCAAAAAAACGCCTTATAGAAGAGATAAAGGCATACCAGCCGTCAGACGACGATGATGCCAACATTGAGGCGATGTCTGACTTCATGGAGAGGTGGCAGCAGATAGGCTTTGTCCCGTTCAAGGAAAAGGATAATATTTCAAAGAGTTTCAAGGAAGCCCTGCAGGCCAAGTTCCCTGATATTTCCGCTTCAAAGCTGAGACGGACAAAATACTCTTCTGCTCCAAAGAGCGAGAGAGAACGCCTTGTCCAGAAATACATGAAGAAGGAGCAGGACATCGTGACGTATGAGAACAACATCGGCTTCTTTGCCATGTCCAAGAATTCAGAGCCGCTGATCAGGCAGATGCAGGAGAGGATTGAACGGGCCAAGGCAGAGCTTAAGGAACTTGAGGAGCAGATAAGGGCGCTGGATGCCGAGCAGGAAGAGAAGTAGAAAGATTTTTATGAACAAGAATTCAGTAATCGGATTTATTCTGATATTCGTGATCCTTTTCGGATTTTCATGGTATCAGTCAAGACAGTATAAGAAACAGTCAGAATATCAGGCTCAGCTTGATTCCATAGCAAGGGCAGACAGGGCGTATGCTGATTCTGTCTGGCTCGCAGAGCATCCTGAGGATACTTCGGAAGTCATTTCACAGGCCACGGTTCCGGGAAATGTGTCCGGACGTCCGAATATATACAAGGACAGTCTTCTGGATGTGGCTCATGCCGATTCCGCGTCATATGTGACTCTGGCCAATGATAAGGTTGAGATAGTATTCAGCACAAAAGGCGCCCAGCCTTATTCAGTCAGGATCAAGGACTATATGACATACGACAGTACTGCGCTCTATCTCATCAGGCCGGGCATGAGCGAGTACGGCATTGAAATCTATGCCGGGGAGAACATCAACACCAAGGATTTTGTGTTCCGGGTCGCTGAGAGTTCGGATTCCGCACTTGTTATGCGTCTTCCCTTTGCAAAAGGCGGATACATCGAGCAGAAGTTCACATTGGAAGAGGGCAGCTACATGGTCCGCAACGACCTGTCCTTTGTCGGCATGGAAAATGTCATTCCCCGCAATGTGTCCATGTTTGACATAGACTGGAATGTAGTCATACCTAGGCTTGAGAAGGGCTACAGGAATGAGATGCAGTATTCGAAGCTTGATTATTGCTATCCAGGTGAGAAAAAACCGGAGCAGATCGGCCGCGGAGGTCGCTCTGATGAAGAGAGGGTTGACTCGAAAGTAGGCTGGTTCGCGTTCCAGCAGCAGTTCTTCTCTGCCATCATGCGTGCTCCGGAGGATTTTGCATCCGCTGCATTCGGTATCAAATTCTTTGAAGAAAACGACCCTGACAGGAATCTCATGATATGCTATGCTGACATGAGGTCTGAGTTTGACATGCAGTCGGGGGATGTGACAGTCCCGTTTGAATTCTATTTCGGTCCGAATCATTACCGTACGCTCAAGAGCTATGACCAGCATTATGAGAGGATAATACCTCTTGGAGGCTCTGTCATAGGACTTGTCAGCAGATGGGTGATTATTCCGGTATTCAATTTCCTCGGCAAGTTCATCAGCAACTTCGGCATCATAATTCTTCTTCTTACTGTGCTGATCAAGCTGGTCGTCTCCCCGCTTACGATGAAGTCTTACATATCGTCTGCGAAGATGTCCGCACTAAAGCCTGAAATCGACAAGCTGAACGAAAAATATCCGAAGCAGGAGGACGCTCTCAGAAAGCAGCAGGCGATGATGGACCTGTACAAGAGGGCAGGGGTAAGCCCTATGGGAGGATGCCTGCCGATGCTTCTTCAGTTCCCGATACTGTATGCGATGTTCCGTTTCTTCCCGGCATCCATTGAACTGAGGCAGCAGTCATTCCTGTGGGCGGACGACTTGAGCGCATATGATTCCATCTTGAATCTCCCGTTCAATATCCCGCTTTATGGAGACCATGTGTCTTTGTTTGCCCTGCTGATGGCTCTCTCCATGTTCCTTTATTCCAAGATGACATCCAGCCAGATGTCCAATGACCCGAGCATGGCCGGCATGAAGTTCATGAGCGTATGGCTGATGCCTATAATGATGCTCTTCATCTGTAACAATCTTTCCAGCGGTTTGAGTTACTACTATCTTCTCTCCAATCTCATTACAATGGGACAGACTTGGTTCGTGAAGAAATATATTGTCAAGCCGGAGGAGATTCTGAAGCAGCTCAAGGAATCGGAGGGGAAGCCTGTCCCGAAGTCCAAGTGGCAGCAGCGTCTTGAAGAGGCTCAGAAAATGCAGCAGCAGCTGGCAAAGGAGCAGGCTAAGAAGCGCAGATAGACAATCCATGACTTCCCTGCCGGAAGTCTCACCCTTATTCGGACCATGTCACAGATAACAGACAGAATCAACAGGCTGAAAGCGGAACTTCCGGACGATGTCATGCTTGTGGCCGTGTCGAAGTTCCATCCTGTTGAGGCAGTTGTCGAGGCATACCGGGCCGGGCAGCGGGTCTTCGGAGAGAGCCGCCCACAGGAGCTTCTTGCGAAGGTAAGGGCTTTGGAGACTTCCGGACTGTGTCCGGACATCAGGTGGCATTTCATCGGCCATCTGCAGACCAACAAGCTCAAGATGGTTCTTCCGTATGTCTCGATGGTCGAATCCGTTGATTCAGTACATCTGCTTGATGCCATAGACCGCTGGGGCAGGGAGAACAATACTGTCACTGATGTCCTCCTTGAATATCATATTGCAGCGGAGGAGACAAAGCAGGGATTCGGCAGAGATGAAATCCTTTCAATAGTGACTTCTCCCGCCAGAATGAATGTCCGTCTCCGCGGTCTTATGGGCATGGCTACATTCACCGATGACCAGACCCTCGTACGTTCAGACTTCTCCCGCCTCATGTCGCTGTATGGTGAGATTATCCGGATGAGGGATGAGGGAAAATGTCCGTCCGCAGGCCGGGAGTTCAATATCAGGTCATTCGGAATGACTCATGACTACCGGATTGCCGTTGCGATGGGGGCTGATGTCGTCCGCATAGGAACTCTCATTTTCGGAGAGCGTGAGGCAGTTGTTAAATAATTGTTAATTCGTCATTTTTGCGGGCTTTCCGGACCTCTGTTTTTTGTAAATCCCTCCTCGGTGACTTATCTTTGCGCCCCGGGAGGCAAAATGCCGCCCGATACATCAGATGAACAGAAAACAGATTCTCATTTCAATTCTGGCTGCTTTCTGCATGTATGCTACTGCAGAGGCGCAGCGCATAAAGGGCAGTGACACCCTTCTTCCATTGACACAAGAACTCGCAGAAGAATATCTCGCAGAACATCCTGACCGTGAGGTGATAGTGACGGGTGGAGGAACCGGAGTCGGCCTTGCCGCCCTTCCGGAAAAGACCACAGATATTGCGATGGCTTCCCGCCGCATCAAGTTCAGCGAAAAGATGAAATTCGCCGAAATCAATCTGGATGCAAAGGAAGTCATTGTCGCATATGATGCCCTCGCAGTTGTGGTGAATCCGTCCAATCCTGTTGACAGTCTCACCAGAGAGCAGCTTGAGGCAATTTTCAGAGGGAAGATCACCAACTGGAAAGAGGTCGGCGGAGAAGACAGGAAGATTGTAGTATATTCACGGGAGACCTCATCAGGTACATACGAGTTTTTCAAGGAAAGTGTCCTGGACAACAAGAATTACATGAGCAGTATTCTTTCGATGCCGGCCACCGGGGCCATCATCCAGTCTGTGCGCCAGACCAAGGGTGCAATAGGGTATATCGGACTGGCCTATCTCAACAGATATGTCAAGGCTCTTGCCGTTTCATACGACTCTGGCCGGCACTATGCGTATCCTTCTGTCGGGACGGCGGCAGACGGCACATATCCGATAGTTCGTCCCCTGTATTATTATTATGATGCCGCACGGGAGGCGGCAGTCAGTCCGTTCATATCATTTGCACTTTCTCCGGCAGGCCAGGAGTCTGTGCTCCGACAGGGATTTGTTCCGGTAAAATGATGTCTATGAAGAGATTTTTGGAAAGAGCGGTCAAATGGCTGCTTACCGCCAGCGGGTTTGTCACAAGCCTGGTAATACTGCTGATAATCGCCTTCCTCTTCGCGGAAGGAGCAGGGCTTTTCAGTGAGCGTGTGATAGAAGACGGTTATGTGCTGGCCCTGAACAGGGAGAATACAGTCAAGGAACTGTCCGCTGCCGAAATCAAGGCGGTATTTGACGAAGATGTCACCAATTGGAATGAGTTGGGAGGACCGGACATGGCCATCGAGACTTTCAGGCTTGAAGATGCTGATGACTATTTTACGGAAGAGCAGCTCGGCCCCCAATACGAAAATGCAGGCAGTCTCATAGCGGCCCTGGTGGAAAGCCGGCCCGGCATGATTGCCTTCATTCCGGAATCTATGCTTCCGGAAGACCCGAGTCTGAACTTCATAAAAGACAAGACCATTTCTCCCGGTGAGGTTCTGGCAGGAAGCGAGTGGTTTCCGACTGCCACACCAGCTCCTCTGTTCGGTATATGGCCGCTTCTGGCCGGTACATTGTGGGTGAGCCTCTTCGCCATTCTCTTTGCCCTTCCTTTCGGCATCAGCATAGCTGTCTATATGGCGGAGGTTGCCTCAGGGAGGGTGCGCAATATCCTCAAGCCGATAATTGAGCTGCTCAACGGCATTCCTTCCGTAGTCTATGGCTTCTTCGGTCTGATTGTTATAGTCCCTCTGCTCCAGCAGGTCTTCGGCCTTCCGGTGGGAGAAAGCGGACTTGCCGGCAGCATAGTGCTGGCCATAATGGCCCTGCCGACTATTGTGACAGTGGCGGAAGACGCCATGCGCAATTGTCCCCGTTCGCTCCGTGAGGCGAGTCTTGCCCTCGGGGCCACCAAATGGCAGACGATATCGCGTGTCGTGATTCCGGCATCAATGTCAGGAATCGCATCCGGTGTCGTTCTCGGCATAGGCCGGGCAATAGGGGAGACAATGGCTGTGCTCATGGTGACAGGCAATGCCGCAGTCGTTCCGACTTCAATACTTGAGCCTCTCCGTACCATTCCTGCAACGATTGCCGCCGAGCTCGGGGAAGCCCCGGCAGGAGGAGCGCATTACCAGTCTCTTTTCCTTCTCGGTGTAATCCTGTTCTTCATCACATTCATCATCAACCTGTGTGTTGAATACATTTCTTCCCGCAGCAAAGCCAAATACAACTGAGCCATGGATACTAAAATGAACATACAGCCGGCGTCTGTCTTTCCGAAAGGATACAGCCGGCGCAAACGCCGCTCCCAGACGGTGGCTTTCGCCGTGTTCCGGGTCCTGAGCCTTTTCATTGTCTTGATTCTGTTCGCCATACTCGGGTTCATCATCTGGAAGGGAGCCGGAGTCCTCAGCTGGGATTTCCTGACCAAGGCACCGTCGGACGGGATGACTTCAGGAGGAATCTTTCCCGCCATAGTCGGTACTCTTCTGCTCATGCTCGGCAGCGCCGCAGTCGCATTCCCTATAGGTATCATGAGCGGAGTATACATGAATGAATACGCCTCCAAGACCGGATGGGCCGTGAAATTCATCAGGCTCATGACAAATAATCTCAGCGGAGTCCCGTCCATAGTCTTCGGTCTTTTCGGCATGGCCCTTTTCGTGAAATATCTCGGATTCGGGGACAGTATCATAGCAGGTTCCCTGACCCTCGGACTGCTGTCCCTGCCTCTTGTCATAAGGACTACTGAAGAAGCCCTGAAAGATATTCCGGACGGAATCCGTGAGGGCAGTCTTGCCCTCGGGGCAACCAAGCTCCAGACTATATGGAAAGTCGTGCTGCCGATGGGAATGCCTCGTATCATCACAGGACTGATTCTGTCTCTCGGACGGGTTTCAGGTGAGACTGCTCCTATTCTCTTTACTTGTGCGGCATACTTTTTCCCCCAGCTTCCGACCTCTGTATTTGACCAGTGCATGGCCCTCCCGTACCATCTCTATGTCATATCGACAAGCGGCACCGACATTGAGGCCCAGCAGCCCATAGCATACGGGACAGCCCTCGTGCTGATACTGATTGTCCTGATTATAAGTCTTGTCGCGGGATTTCTCCGCAGGTATTTCGAAAAGCGTCTTAAAATCAAGTGACAATAATTTCAATTGCTTATCACTGAAAATACATACAATATGGAAAAAATAGAAGCCAAAGATGTGAATTTCTATTATGGCGACTTCCACGCACTGAAGGGCATATCAATGAATATTCCCCAGAATAAGGTGGTGGCATTCATCGGACCGTCCGGATGCGGCAAGTCGACATTCCTGCGTCTGTTCAACCGGATGAACGACCTCGTTCCGGGAGCCAGGCTTGAGGGAAAGATTCTCATTGACGGGCAGGATATTTATGGCAAGGGAGTGCAGGTGGACGAACTCCGCAAGAATGTCGGCATGGTATTCCAACGCCCGAATCCGTTCCCGAAAAGCATTTTTGACAACATCGCATACGGACTGCGCGTGAACGGCATCAGGGACAAGGCGTTTATTGAACATAAGGTTGAAGAGTCCCTCCGTGGGGCCGCCTTGTGGGATGAAGTCAAGGACAAGCTTAATGCGTCTGCATACGCCCTTTCCGGAGGACAGCAGCAGAGGCTTTGTATTGCCCGTGCCATGGCTGTGTCCCCGTCAGTCCTTCTGATGGACGAGCCGGCTTCCGCCCTTGACCCTATATCCACAGCCAAGGTAGAAGAGCTGATATGTGAGCTCCGGGACAAGGTGACTATAGTCATTGTGACCCACAACATGCAGCAGGCCTCGAGGGTAAGCGACAAGACAGCTTTCTTCTACATGGGAGAAATGATTGAATACGATGACACCAAAGTCATATTCACGACTCCGCATAAGGAAGCAACTCAAAATTATATAACCGGCCGTTTCGGTTAGCGGCCAAGATTTCAGACTCAATTCCAAAATTCCAGACTTGATTATGGTTAAATTCATAGAATCAGAGCTTATGCAGCTGCGCAGCGAAGTGTACCAGATGTGGACACTCGTGTGCAACCAGATGGACCAGGCAAGGCAGGCCGTGCTTGGAATGAACAAGGACATAGCTTCTCAGGTGATGGTCCGCGAGCGCAGGGTTGATGCCTTCGAGCTCAAGATTGACAGTGATGTGGAGGACTTCATTGCATTGTATTCGCCTGTTGCCGTCGATCTTCGTTTTGTGCTTGCGATGCTCAAGATAAACAATGACCTTGAGCGTATCGGTGACTATGCCGACGGGATTGCCCGCTTTGTCAGGGATTCTGATGCGGAGACGCTTTGTGATGAACTTGTGGAGGACCTCCGCCTTAAGGAAATGTTTTCCGGTGTCCTGGAAATGATGAAGGACCTGCAGCAGGCACTCATCGATGAGGATCCGGTAAAGGCGACTTCTGTCATATCGATGGATGACAGTCTTGACAAAATAAAGTCAGCGTCCACTGGCATACTGGTCCGCTATGCAACTGAACATCCGGACTCGATGGCGCTGTGCATGGGTCTCGGCGGGGTTTTCCGCAAACTTGAACGCACAGGTGACCACCTTACCAACATCGCTGAGGAAATCGTATTCTTCATTGATGCAAAGGTGCTCAAGCATACGGCTGAATAATCTTCCTGAATCTGCTGCCTGATACGGCGGCCCTGGCACAGACACAGGATAACAGTGAAAATGTCAGGAAGAGGATGCCTGCAGTCACCGTCATCTCTCCCATCCCGACTATCGGAGAAACAATTCCTCCGAATAGGAATCCGGCCACACCGAGGAGGGCGGAGGCAATTCCGGCATTCTTCTGTTCGCTCTCCATTGCAAGGGCATTGGATGCGGTGAAGGACATCCCAGTCATCCCGAGAAGTAAGAACAGAAGCGCTTCATAGAGCCAGAATCCGCATCCTGACACAAGTGCAATGCACAGGATGATGCTGATGGCGAGCATTCCGTCTCCGGACACGGTGAGGGCTTTCTTCATGCTTCTGAACCGCGAAGCAAGGGCGGAAGTCACGGCCATGGCTATGGCGTTTGCCCCGAATATAAGGCTGAACATCAGCTGGGATATGCAGAAATGTTCCTGCATTATGAACGGGGCAGATGCGACATTAATGAAAATGATGGCCATTGTGAGACCGTACTGAAGTATATAGGTGAGGTATTTCCTGTTGTGAAGAACTTCCCTGAATCCTCCCAGAAATACATCTCTGCTGTTCTTCTTCATTTTTGAGCCAGACAGCGGCTCATGCATCCTGATGCTTCCTGCCAGCAGTCCGGCTCCGAGCAGCAGCAGGCACCAGAAGATGCCTTTCCACCCGCTTATCCCTGCGGCAATACCTCCGGCAACAGGGGCCGCTACGGTCGCTATCCCGTTGATTGCTCCGATGAGTCCGAGCATGGTGGCCAGTTCCGAGGCTGAATATTTGTCTGTTGCTATTGACCGTGACAGAACGACTGCCCCTGAGCCTGCAAATCCCTGCAGAAGTCTCATTGCTATGAACTGTGAGATATTGGATGCAAGGATGCAGCCGGCAGTGGAGAGCAGGAAAAGAGACAGGGCGATTATCAGCGGCTTGCGCCGTCCGTAGCGGTCACTCAACGGGCCGAAAATCAGCTGTCCTACGGCAAGTCCGACCATGCTTGCGGTCAGTCCGAGCTGTACCATTGAAGAGGATGTACTGAAGTACCCGGTCATTTCCGGCAGTGTGGGCAGGTACATGTCCATGACGAACGGCCCGAAGGCGCTCAGCGTCCCCAGGTAAATAAGCATGAACAGTTTCGAATTCTTTCTCCTCAGTTTCATTTCAATCCTTGTTCCCGGCGGTCTCCTTGCCCGGATTTCTTTTCCGGGCGCAAAAATATCAGATAAGAATATCACAATCCATTTCTTAAAAAGTACAAAACATTTCATTTTCGGAAAAAGAGGAAAATATTTTCCATTTCTTATTATCTTTGCGTCCTCATGAAAAAAATCGTGAAATGAAAAAGATAATTTTGACAGGAGACCGTCCTACCGGCCGGCTGCACCTCGGACATTATGTCGGGTCATTGAAAAGAAGAGTTGAACTTCAGAATTCCGGAGAATACGAGAAGGTTTTCATAATGATAGCCGATGCCCAGGCCCTCACGGACAATGCCGACAATCCTGAAAAAATCAGGCAGAACATCATAGAAGTTGCACTGGATTATCTTTCCTGCGGCCTTGACCCCGCAAAAAGCACGATTTTCATACAGTCACAGATAGCTGAACTGTGTGAACTTGCATTCTATTACATGAATCTTGTGACCGTCTCGCGTCTGCAGCGCAATCCTACTGTCAAGACAGAGATTCAGATGCGCAATTTCGAGACCAGCATTCCGGTGGGCTTCTTTACCTATCCTGTAAGCCAGGCCTCGGACATCACTGCTTTCAGGGCTACGACAGTCCCGGCAGGCGAAGATCAGGAGCCGATGGTGGAGCAGACACGTGAAATCGTGCGCAAGTTCAATTCCGTCTATGGCGAGACCCTGGTGGAGCCTGAGATTCTTCTTCCGGAAAACTGCGTGTGCCAGCGGCTTCCGGGCACAGACGGCAAGGCGAAGATGAGCAAGTCCCTTGGCAACTGCATCTATCTTTCCGACACTGCGGAAGATGTGCGGAAAAAAGTCATGAGCATGTACACCGATCCCGGACATATCAGGATTGAGGACCCGGGAAAGATAGAAGGAAATACTGTATTCACATATCTCGATGCATTCAGCAGGCCGGAGCACTTCGCCGAATTTCTTCCGGACTATGCTTCTCTTGATGAACTCAAGGCGCACTACAGGCGCGGCGGCCTCGGAGATGTGAAGGTCAAGAAATTCCTCAACAGCATTCTCCAGCAGGAACTTGAGCCCATAAGGGCCAGGCGCAGGGAATTTGAACAGGATATCCCGGGCGTCTACAGGATGCTGAAGGAGGGGAGTGACGCAGCCCGGCAAGTCGCCGCTTCAACTCTTGCCGATGTCCGCAGGGCCATGCGCATCAACTATTTTGAAGATGAAGAGCTGATAGCTTCCCAGGCAGCCCGCTTTTCCCGCTGACCGGGCAGCCCGGCTGCTTCACAGACCTTCTGGCCCGAAGATGCAATCAATGGACGGAGTTCCCATACCTGCCGTAAGCCCCGACACCAGCCGTCTCCGGTATGAGGAGACGGACCTTTCATCTCTGCAGGGCAATCCGGTGCATTTTCTCTGCGGCATCTATCTGATCTGCGTCAGGGGCGAATGTGTCGTGTCGACAGGGGCGGAGAACTTTTTTCTCAGCGGAGAAACTGAGCTTATCTTTCTGGCCGGCACCCTGCTCGAGCGGATTTCCGCCACAGCGGATTTTAAGGCCAGGGTACTTTTTATTCCGAAAGATGTCTACCTGAAGGCCATGCTCCCGATAGACACACCTTATCTTAACTATGCCGACGAGCACCCGTGCTACAAGCATACGGGAGATGTCCGCAGCCGCATGACATGGAAACAGGTCTGCGTATGGATGGACACGGCAAAGATGCTTTTTTCAGGCCACTGCCGCACCCAGTTCCCGGACCTCATGGAGCTGGACTATCTCCAGGCCTTCCTGATATGGCTCTTCGGCACAGTGCCGGAGAAACTCGTGGACCAGAGCCCGTCGTCGCGCATGCAGCTGATCTGCCGGCATTTCCTGCAGCTTTTGAGGGAACATGCTTCAAGGGAGCATTCGGCGTCATTCTATGCTGCCAGGCTCTGCATATCCCCGCGGTATCTGCATATGTCCACAACCTTGTGCCTGAACGGCAAGTCTCCCAAGCAGCTCATCGAAGACCAGCTTCTTTCCGAGATTCAGGTTCTTCTCAATGACCTCACTCTGACCGTCACCGAAATAGCCGAACGCCTCCATTTCCCGGACCAGTCCTACCTCACCCGTTTCTTCAAGCGCCGCACAGGAATGTCTCCCAGGGAGTACAGGCAGAGAAAAGGCTGAATATAAAACATCATCCGGAGTGTTGCAGATAACCGATTTTCTATTATCTTTGTGACCTTTGGGTTGAGGAGGTTTTTGTGCCGCCACGGCGGTATGGTGTCATCCTCGAAAAATGAACTAATAACTGTTGTCAATCATGAGATACTCTTTTATGGCGGTTCTGCTGCTTCTGCCGTCTGTGCTCTTGGCGGAAAGCGTGGACAAGAACAGAGCCGGTGCAGTGGCTGACGCGTTCTGGCAGTCATCGCCGCTTACGCGATCTTCTTCAGGACTCGAACTTGTATTTACAAGCGACATGCTGGATGCGGCGGCCCCGGCTTCTTCGGTATCCGGAGCAAGGACATCCGCAGCTTCCGGACAGGCTCCGGCATGGTATGTCTATGCCAATCCTTCCGGTCCCGGCTTTGTGATTGTGTCCGGAGATGATGTCGCTGAGCCTGTACTCGGGTATTCGTATGAAAGTGAATTTCCTGGAGGGCAGCTTCCTCCTAATTTCAGAGACTGGCTCGTGCATGCCGGCGACCAGATAGAGGCTGCGAGAGCTCTTGGCATCACGGCATCTCCAGAAATCGCCGCAAAGTGGAAAGAAACCCGTGCCGAAGAGGGCGATGTGGTCATGAGCCTTGAAACAGCGGACTGGGATCAGTCGGCTCCGTATTGGGATCTTTGTCCGAAGATGTACGGCAGGGATACTTATACCGGATGTACAGCCACTGCTCTTGCCATCGTGATGCGATGGTATAAGTGGCCGGAGAGAGGTGCCGGTTCTGTACCGGGATATACTACCTCGACTTATGGCCTGACGGTCGACGGCATACAGCTCGGCCATGAATATGACTGGGACAATATGCCTCTTTCGTACAGCGGATATACTACATCCGAACAGCAGCGTCAGGTGGCGGTGCTGATGCGGGACTGCGGTGTGATGCTCCAGTCTGACTATTGTCCTGAAGGATCAAGCGGTACGGGGGCGTATCCTCAGGATATCCCCTATGTGCTGTCCACATACATGGATTATGACAAATCGGCGCGCTATCTCAACAGAGATGACTATCCTACAGACCAGTGGCTGTCGATGGTCAAGTCGGAACTTGACAGGAATGTGCCGGTATATTATTCAGGCTACGGTGACGGTGGCGGACATGCATTCCTGCTTGACGGCTATACTTCCACGGATTATTTCGGGCTCAACTGGGGCTGGAGCGGTTACTATAACGGCTGGTTCAAGCTTGATGCCCTGGATCCTTCCGGACTCGGAGCCGGTGGCGGTACCGGAGGATTCAATGAGGATCAGGGCGCAATATTCGGCCTGAAGCAGGATGAAGGCGGAGAATATGTTGACGACATCGGTTTCGCTGAATTTACGGATGACAGCGGCAAGTATTATTACGGACTTGAGGCAGACCGTGATGTAGTGAGGAATCAGTCGTTCCGCCTTTCCTACGGATTGCTCTGCAACCGTGGCAGCGCTGATTTTGTCGGAGATTTTCAGCTTGCCGTAGTCGACCATGAAGGAAATGTCGTCCAGACTCTATCCCAGTGGAGCATCTCTGCTGCTAAGCCTCTTCGCCCAATGTACGGGTATGCGGCGACTGTTTCCGTTACGGTTACTTGCGCCATTGAATCAGGATATCGAATCCGTGCCCTGTGGCGCAGTGAAAGGAATCCGGAATGGACACCTGCCATGGGCAACGAGGACAGGGGCTGTGTATGGGATCTTCTCATTGCTGATGAATATACGGAGCCGCTGGATCCGATTGAAGAAACGACATCCTTGACATACAGCAGGAAGGACAAGGTTCTCCGCCTGACAGTTCCGGAGGGTGTGACAGTAAGTCTCTTTGATGCCTCCGGCAACGATATAAGCCGGAACTGCCTCGTGGACGGACTTGATGTCAGCATCAACACGATGCTCCTTCCTGCAGGCCCTTGCCGTCTTGAACTCTCGAGGGGGACTGAAGTCAAGCGGCTGACATTCGCAATGACTCCTGCCGAAGAGCCGCTTGGAGCATCTTCAGATGATGCATCATACGGAACGGATGCGGCTGGAGAGGCCGGCACGGAATTTATGCCGGTGTATGAGCCGCTGCCTGAGCCTGTACCTGTGCCTGCCGTCAACTTATGATTCGGCGGACGGATTTTGCTGCAGGAAATTATAGAACAAGAAATATTTGAATGTTATGAGAAGAAATACATTGATGTGCATATACAGATTGATGCTGCGTATCCCGCTGCTTCTGCTTGTCCCTCTGTTTTTTGTGGTGACATCATGTGAGCAGGCGGAAGAACCTCTTCCTCAGGAAAAGCCGGGGGAGGATGAGCCGGAACCTGACCCTGACCCGGAGCCCGAGACCGGACCGGATCAGAAACTGACATTTGTCTTTGTCGGGACTTCCGCCGACATTCCGCTTATAACAGGTCCGGATTTCAAGGAAGGGACTATTTTCTGGGGAGACGGCATGGAGGAACCATATTCTGAAAATGTCTCACATGATTATCCGGGGAACGGCACCTTTGAGGTTGTGGTAGAAACTCAAGATGCCGAAGAAATCCATTTTGACAATATCGCCGGTGTAACAAGCATAGACTTTTCGGAGTTCTGATGCAGAAACATACATTCAAGGATTGGCTTACGGCCATAAGACCGTGGTCATTTCCGGCGTCTGCCATGCCGGTTGCCGTTACTGTCGGATATCTGTTTTCTGCCCATGCAGACATCGACTGGACAAATGGAGTCTGGGCCTTGCTGAACATTATTGTTTTTCATGCGGCAGGCAATACCTGGAGCGATTATTTTGATTTCCGCAAGAGTGTAGATGCCGATGACACATTCGGCGTAAGGACGCTTGTCTCGGGGCAGTTTGCGCCGAAGGAGATTCTGATCCTCTCGCTGGCCCTGCTTGCTGCCGCACTTGCCGGAGGCATCGGCCTGCTTCTGCGCACCGGCTTGCCTCTGCTGTATATTGGTCTGGCGGGAGCCGCCTGCTCGGTCTTCTATCCATTCCTGAAGTATCATGCACTCGGGGACTTTGTCATATTCGCTGCCTACGCCCTGCTTCCAATGCTCGGAACATCGTATGTGTGCATTTCGGATTTTGACTGGACTGTGCTTTATCTTGCCGTGCCGGTAGGTCTTATCACGGTGGCCATCCTGCATTGCAACAATACAAGGGACATAGATACGGACAGGCGTGCTGACATCAGTACCATAGCCATGAGGCTTGGCGGCCGTGTGTCGGTATGGCTCTATTGCATTGAGATTCTTCTTCCTTATGTCTGGCTTGCCGTCTGTGCTGCGGCGGGGCTTTTCCCTCTGTGGACTCTGCTTGTATGGCTGACCGTCATTCCCGCAATAGGGAATGTGCGCATGGCTGCCGGGTATTTTTCCGACGGCCCATCTGCAATAGCAGGTCTCGATGAGGCCACGGCCAGGCTGCAGCTGCTTTTCAGCCTTGTGCTCACACTGTCCTTTGTCATTGCCGGCCTGTTTTCGTGAATAAAGCATATCACGCATGAACAGACTCGTTTTCTCAGTAATTCTCGCAGCTGTCCTGTGGACTGTCATGTTCTCTCCATGGACTGCTCCATACTTGAATTTCTGGTGGATGATGACAGGCTCTGCCTGCGTCCTGGCTCTGCTGTCTTCGTTCTTCGGAACCGGGTGGTGGAATGCACTCAGATGGTCATGGACCGAGGTGATTGCCGGAGCTGCACTTGCTGCGGTGCTTTGGGGCATTTTCTGGACCGGTGACAAGGTGTCTTCTATGCTGTTTGACTTTGCCCGGCCGCAGGTCGATCTTATTTATGGCATGAAGGAAGGCGAGTCTCCGTGGCTTCTGTCCCTACTGATGGTTTTTCTGATAGGTCCGGCGGAAGAAATCTTCTGGAGAGGATATGTCCAGCGCACACTCTCCGCACGATGGGGTGCTGATGCCGGATTCGCCCTCTCCGCTCTCCTGTATTCCCTTGTCCATGTGGGGTCATGCAATTTCATGCTGGTCATGGCTGCCCTTGTCGCCGGTGTCGTATGGGGCGCTGTCTACAGATTTTTCCCTGAACATTTCCCGGCAGTCATTGTTTCTCATGCCCTCTGGGATGCCGCAGTCTTTATATGGTTTCCGATTTAATTCGTATATTTGCCGGGGACGCTGGCCCCGGAGGATTCCGGCGTGGCGGCATCCCGACAAGAAAGTGGAGTTATGCCGGTTTTAGAGAAAATAATTGTATCCGATTTCAGGAACATATCATTTCAGGAACTGATTTTTTCCCCGAAGATAAACTGCATTTCCGGGAACAACGGTGAAGGCAAGACCAATCTTCTTGATGCCGTGTGGTATCTGTCCATGACCAAAAGCGCGTTTGCGGCTTCTGACAGGTTCAATTTCAGATACGGCACTGACGAATTTTCGATTTCCGGCACATACCGGATGGAGAACGGGCTTGACAGCCGTTTTGCCATAAAGGTTGTCTCCGGGGGAGAAAAGAAGCTTCTTCGTGACGACAAGCCGTACGGGCGCATCTCGGAGCATATCGGAGTCCTTCCCATCGTGATGGTCTCCCCCGCGGATACAGCCCTTGTCAGCGAATCAGGCGAAGAACGGCGCAGATTTGTGAATTCTGTCCTTTCTCAGATGGACAGGGAATATCTGACGGCCGTGCAGCAATACAACAGGCTTCTTCTCCAGCGCAACAGACTTCTAAAAGAATTTTCGGTCGACAGGGGACTGCTGTCCGCCTTTGACTCGAGGATGAAGGGGCCTGCATCATATATATATGAGTCAAGGAAGAAGTTTGCTGCAGACATAGCCCCGATAGTCTCAGGGTATTACAGGGAATTGTCCGGAGGGGGCGAAGTCGTGTCCATAACATACAGGTCAGACCTGGATGGCGGGCCTGTCGACGAGATACTTTCATCATCTCTTGAAAAGGATGTCGCTCTCAGATATACCTCATGCGGAGTCCACAGGGATGATTTCATTTTTGAGATGGACACCTATCCGATACGCCGCTGCGGCTCCCAGGGACAGCAGAAGTCATTTCTTGTTTCTCTGAAATTCGCCCAGTACGACATAATGAAACGCTCGTATGGTTTTGCTCCGGCGCTGCTCCTGGATGATGTCTTCGACAAGCTTGACATGAGCCGGATATCCAACCTGCTGTCCATGGTGACAGGAAATGGGTTCGGACAGATTTTCATAACTGACAGCAACAAAGTCCGGATGTCCGCCATGGTTGATTCCCTCACTGATGACAGGGCATATTTCGACTGCCGGGCAGGCAATTTTGAACGGTTGGGCTTATGAGAGATTTTGATGACAATGTCGGCAGCCATGTTGTGCTGAAGAAGCGTGAGCCCCAGAAAATCGACAATCTGCTGGAGCTCTGTCTCAGACAGCTCAGACTTGATGCCGGACTTAATGACCTTAGGATTTACAGGGCATGGGACACCGTTTCCGGGGCTGCAGAGTATACGGCGGACAAATTTTTCAGCAAAGGGACGCTTTTCTGCCGCATTACATCCTCTGTGGTAAGGAGTATGCTTGTCCTCCGCAGGGAAGAACTTCTGCGGCGGCTGAACGAGGCTCTGAAAGATGAGTCAGACATTATTTCCGGACGAGGGCAGAGACTGGAAGTCAAACGGCTTGTGCTGAGGTAGAGTCTTCCGAACGGCATTTGGGATTATTATCAATAGACAGAAAATCAGATGGACAGAATCAGAATTGTTGCTGACAGAAATATCCCGTTTCTTGAAGGGGTGTTTGAGCCGTATGCAGATGTTGAATATATAGACGGGAGGGAGATTTCTCATCCTGATGTCAAGGATGCCGATGCCCTCATTATCCGTACCAGGACAAGATGCAATGCCGCTCTTCTTGACGGGACAAAGGTTGCCATGATTGCCACTGCCACAATAGGTACTGACCACATAGATTTCGACTACTGCAATGCAAGGGGAATAGAGGTCCACAATGCGCAGGGCTGCAATGCCGGGGGAGTGATGCAATATGTCTTTTCGGCTCTCTATGGCACCGCATCGAGAAAATTCATAAAACTGTCTCCCGGAGATACCATAGGAATAGTCGGGGCCGGCAATGTCGGCAAAAAAATTGAAAAGATGGCCAGACACATCGGTTTCAATGTCCTGATATGTGACCCTCCGAGGGCGGAGAAAGAAGGTCCCGGGGGATTCTGTTCTCTTGAGCATCTGCTTCTCAATTCCAGGGTAGTCACACTGCATGTCCCTCTGAATGAGACTACGCGCGGCATGGCAGATGAGAATTTCTTCAATCTGATGCGTCCGGGCGCATTTTTTATAAATACATCCAGAGGAGAAGTGATGTCTGACCGGGCTCTGATGGATGCGGTGCCCAAGCTTGGCCCAGTGATAATCGACACATGGAACAATGAGCCTGACATAAATCGGGAACTGCTTGACATGACGGATATTGCAACTCCTCATATTGCCGGATACTCTTATCTTGGCAAGCAGAACGGGACGGCATCTTCTGTGCAGGCAGTCGCCCGTCATTTCGGGATAGAACCCCTGTATGATTTCTTCCCATCCGGTGAAGGCCCGGATTCTGAACCGGTGCATCTTGACCTCAGGGGCAAGAACCAGGGGGAAATCACATCAATTCTCCAATACAATTATCCGATTTTCACTGATGATTTCATGCTGAGGATAGATCCGGGAAGTTTTGAACGCCTCAGGACGGAATACCGCTACAGGAGAGAAATCTGCATTGACTGAATCCTTGCGGGGTGACTCTTTTCTTCGTGTTGCACTTCTCCGTTGGCTCTGCCCCCTTCTGCAGGGATATCGGATATTTTGAATTATTGCATTATGTTATTATATTTGCAAGATTTCGCACAATAAATTAATTTAAGAGACAGGATATGGGATTTGCAGATATTTTCAAAAAGATATTCGGGACCAAGGCTGAGCGGGATCTGAAACAGCTTCAGCCTATTCTTGCCAAGGTGCTTGAAGCTTATGATTCGATAGACAGTTTGTCTGACGATGACCTCAGGGCAAAGTCGGCCGAACTCAGGCAGATAATCCGTGACAGGATTGCCGAAGATGAGGCCAGAATCGCTGAAATCAGACAGGAACTTGAAAAAGACATCGCCCTTGATGAGAAGGAGGCACTTGCCACAGAGTCCGACAGGCTTGTCAAGAAAGTTGATGATGAGATTGAACAGGTTCTCAATGAGATTCTGCCTCAGGCGTTTGCCGTGATGAAGTCCACCGCCCGCAGGTTCAAGGAAAATGATACAATCAGGGTGAAGGCCACTGACTTTGACCGCGCGCTCAGCACAACAAAGGACTTCGTGGAGATAGACGGGGACTATGCAGTATGGCACAACCGCTGGATGGCCGGAGGCAATGAGGTGACATGGGATATGGTCCATTATAATGTGCAGCTCATCGGAGGTATAGTCCTTCATCAGGGAAAGATTGCCGAAATGGCTACAGGAGAGGGAAAGACACTTGTCGCCACATTGCCTGTATTCCTGAATGCGCTTGCCGGCAAGGGCGTGCATGTGGTGACGGTCAATGACTATCTTTCCAAGCGAGACTCAGAGTGGATGGGGCCTCTCTATATGTTCCATGGTCTTTCAGTGGACTGTATCGACAAGCATCAGCCGAACAGTGATGCCCGCAAGAAGGCATACGCCTGCGACATTACTTTCGGCACCAACAACGAATTCGGTTTCGATTACCTCAGGGACAACATGGCCGTGTCCATGAACGACCTTGTCCAGAGAAAACATCATTATGCCATCGTCGATGAGGTGGACTCGGTCCTCATAGACGATGCCAGGACTCCACTCATCATTTCCGGGCCTGTGCCGAAAGGTGACGACCAGCAGTTCATGGAGTTCAAGCCATATGTGGAGAAGCTCTATAACAGCCAGAGGACTTTGGTTACCAGTACCCTGAACGAAGCAAAGAAACTGATTGCGGCAGGTGACGAGGCGGAAGGAGGAAAACTTCTGCTCCGTGCCTACAAGGGACTTCCGAAATACAAGCCGATTATCAAGTATCTCAGCGAGCCTGGTATCAAGCAGCTCCTCCAGAAGACAGAGAACTACTACATCCAGGACAACGAGAGGGAGATGCCTGTGGTGACGGATCCTCTGTATTTCGTCATCAACGAGAAGCAGCACTCCGTGGAGCTCACTGACAATGGCCAGGATCTGCTCGGAGGCCAGCTTTCAGACCCTAAGTTCTTCATCCTTCCTGATGTGGGAAGCGCTATCGCCGATGTCGAGAAGAGTTCCATGAGCGATTCCGACAAGCAGGCAAAGAAGGATGAGATAATGGCTGATTTCGCCCTCAAGTCGGAGAGAGTCCATACCGTAAACCAGCTCCTGAAGGCATATGCGATGTTTGAGAAGGACATCGATTATGTGATAATGGACAACAAGGTCAAGATTGTCGACGAGCAGACCGGCCGAATAATGGAGGGACGCAGATGGAGCGACGGACTTCATCAGGCTGTCGAAGCCAAGGAGAATGTGAAGGTGGAGGCGGCAACACAGACATTTGCCACTATTACACTGCAGAACTATTTCCGAATGTATCACAAGCTCGCCGGCATGACCGGTACAGCGGAGACTGAAGCAGGAGAGTTCTGGTCCATCTACAAGCTGGATGTTGTAGTCATCCCGACCAACAGGCCAATAGCCAGGATTGACAATAACGACTTGATATACAAGACAAAGAAAGCCAAGTACGATGCCGTCATAAACAAGATCGTGGAACTCACTTCGGAAGGCCGTCCGGTGCTTGTGGGTACGACGGATGTGGAGACATCCGAGCTTCTGAGCAGGATGCTCAAACTCCGTGGCATCCAGCATCAGGTCCTGAATGCAAAGCAGCATGCCCGGGAGGCGGAAGTAGTTGCACAGGCCGGGCAGAGGAGTACTGTCACAATTGCCACCAACATGGCTGGCCGAGGTACTGACATCAAGCTTTCGGATGAAGTGCGCAAGGCCGGAGGTCTCGCCATCATCGGAACGGAACGTCATGACAGCCGCCGTGTCGACAGGCAGCTCCGCGGACGTGCCGGCCGTCAGGGTGACCCGGGCTCATCCACATTCTATGTCTCCCTTGAGGATAAGCTCATGCGGCTCTTCGGCTCTGAAAGGATTGCCGCCGTTGTGGACAAGATGGGCATGCAGGATGATGAGGCCCTTGAGAACAGCATGCTTTCAAGTTCCATAGAGAGAGCTCAGAAGAAGGTCGAGGAGAACAATTTCGGTATCCGCAAGAGGCTCCTCGAATACGACGATGTGATGAATTCCCAGAGGGAAGTCATATATACAAGACGCCGCAATGCGCTTTCTGGCGAGAGAGTCGAGATTGATGTCATGAATATGATGCAGGACATGTCGGACATCGTGGTTGAAAGCTGTGAAGGCTATGACTATGAGTCATTTACTGAGTTCGTTATGAGATCCCTCTCCATAGACCCGGGATTTGACGCCGAGTTCTACGGCAAGGCCAGGAAGCAGGAAATATCGGAACGCCTTTTCCACAATATGCTTGATGTCTACAAGAGAAGGATGGACACCATGGTTCAGAAGGCCTGGCCGGTTGTCAAGGATGTCTTCGAGAAGCAGGGGGCCATCTATCAGAATATTGCCATTCCTATTTCAGACGGCCGTAAGATGATGACTCTGTCTGTCAATCTCAAGAAGGCATACGAGACAGAGGGCAAGGAAATTGCCCGTTCTCTTACAAAGGCCATCACTCTTTATCAGATTGATGAACATTGGAAGGAGCATCTTCGTGATATGGATGACCTCAAGCAGTCTGTCCAGAATGCGACATACGAGCAGAAGGACCCTCTCCTCATATACAAGTTCGAGAGTTTCAATCTGTTCAAGAATATGCTCGAGTCGTTGAGCAAGGACATCCTTTCATTCCTGTTCAGAGCTTTCATTCCACTCAGGGATGCTGCTCCTGTGCAGGCTCCTGCCCAGCAGCGCAAGCCTGACATGAGCCAGATGCAGACCAGCAGGACGGATCTTGTCACCAACGGAGGAACACCGAAGAGCAATGCTCCGGTACATGTGGAGAAGACTGTCGGGCGAAACGACCCTTGTCCGTGCGGTTCAGGAAAGAAATACAAGAATTGTCACGGGCGTAATCTCTGATTCCAGCCGATTACTATGATTATATAAAAGGAACAAAATAAAGCAAAGAATATGGGAAAGTCTGAACCACAAGTTAATATCAATTCCGTAAGCAGGATTTCATCTGGCACTTATATCAGCGGAGAGATGAAATCATCTTCCGACATCCGCGTCGACGGCAGCTTTGAAGGCAAACTGTATACGGACGGCAAAGTCGTAGTGGGTGAAACAGCTGAGGTCAATGGTGATGTGGTATGTACAAACATTGACATCTGGGGCAAAGTCGGGGGCAATCTGATTATCAAGGACACGACATCTCTCAAGGCCGGATGCTCCGTAAACGGAAATCTCAAGGTCAGAAAGCTGATTGTGGAGCTGGATTCTGTCTTCAACGGCACATGCAGGATGATAACGGTCGAGGAGTACGAGTCCATGGCCAAGGAATATCGTCCTGATACTGCACAGAAGGCTGCGGACAAAGCACTGCAGAGCAAAGCACTGCAGAGCAAAGACAAGTCTCCGGTCCAGGACAGGAAATAGCCGCAGATTTTATTGGAATTATCTGAAAAAGGGTGGCAGGATTCATTTTCCGGTCACCTTTTTCGTTTTTCCGGTGTATTGCGACATGACTACTCCTCCTGCGGAAATCAGTATCCCGATGAACTGGCGCATGGTAAGCTCTTCATGTCCGAGAATCCATGCGGCGACAGCAGCCACTACCGGTATAAGTGCAGAAAATATGCTGGACCTGGCGACTCCGAGATGCTTGATTGTGCTGACCCACAGAGAAAATGCCATGCTTGAACAGAATACTCCAAGGCAGATGATCGGATACCATACTTCCAGACTCATGTATTTTTCTGCTGAAAAATTGTCAAGTCCTTTGAAGAGGAACAGCGGCAGCAGATAGACTGAGCCTATGAGGAACTGGTACATGACAATTGTCTGGCTTGTGTAGTTCCCAGAAAGGCTTTTTGTGAGCGATGCATGGCCCACTTCGCTGATGACAGCAATCAGCAGCAAAAGAATGCCGAAGATGAAATGCTCTCCCGGCCTGCCTTTCTCCATTACGACGAGAGCTATTCCGACGAGTGAAAGGATTATTCCAGTGATATTGATTCTGCTGATTCTTTCATTGAAGAAAAGTATTCCTGCGCCTGTCGAGAACAGCGGGATTGTGGCGATTATCATCGCACTCAGGGTAGGGGAGCCTGTCTGCTGTATGCCGAGTGATTCGCAGATAAAGTAAATGAACGGCTCGCAGAACGCAAGAAGGAGAAACTTTGGAAGGTCTGCTCTCTTTATCGGGGTTATTCTCCCCATTGCCGCATTGAGAAGAAACAGTATCAATCCGGCAAGAAGTATCCTGACAAAGACAAAATATGTCACAGGTATCCCAATGGATATGAGCTTGTTGATCCAGATATATGAGATGCCCCACAGTACAATTGCGAAGGTAGATACTGTGTAAGTGATGATGCCGGACTTTTTTTTGCCGGCATCTTTACCGGAGACATTCTTTCCTGTGTCCATATAATTACCCAGATGTCATTCAACCGAATTCCAGCCGTTGCCCGGCAGTCTGGCAGTCTGTCATTTTGCCGTTTTCTACGGCAAGCTTTCCGTTGATGAACACATATTCGACCCTGCCGCGGAGTCTGACACCCTCGTATGGGGTCCATCCGCATCTGTAGCCGTCTGTTTCCTGCGAAATAATCCATTCCTTGTCAGGGTCAACTATAGTGATGTCCGCATAATATCCTGGCTTGAGGAAGCCTCTTTCTCTTATTCCGAACATTTCAGCGGCTTTCTCAGAGAATACTGACGCAATTCTTTCAGCCGGAATCTCTTCTTCGGCGGCAACAGTCATCAGAACGGGAAGGGTCTGTCTGACTGACGGAAGCCCTGACGGGGCAGAGAGATATTTTCTGTCTTTCTCCCCGGCAAGATGCGGGGCATGGTCAGAGCCGATTGTGTCAATGATGCCGCTTTTGAGGGCTTGGCGCAGGGCAGACCTGTCTCCGGCGTCCTTTACGGACGGATTGCACTTGAGCCTGCTGCCCATCCTGTCATAGTCATCCGAACAGAACCACAGATAATTGGCGGAAGTCTCTGCCGTGATGTGCGGACTGTAAGTCTTTGCCGCCCTGATCATTTCTGTCTCTTCCCTGGTGGATACATGAAGTATGTGCAGCCTTGTCCCGTATTTCATGGCAAGTTCAAGTGCCCTTGCAGTCGATTTGATGCAGGCGCTGCGGCTCCGTATGTCTTTGTGTGCCCTGAACGGAATATTTACCCCGTACCTTGCCTCTGCAGCAGCTAGATTTTCTCTGATTATGGCCTCGTCTTCGCTGTGTACAAGGACAGTCTTTTCCCTTTCACGGAAGAATCCTGCCAGCGCCTCACCATCATCCACGAGCATATTGCCGGTAGATGACCCCATGAAGACTTTTATCCCTCCGAAATCAGCTTTTGAAATGGTTCTTGCCCCGTCGTTCCAGCCGTTGCGGATTATCCTGTCAATCTCTGTCAGATTGCTGTTTGTGGCACCGATATGGAAGCCGTAGTTGGCATGGCACCGGCCGCCTGCAAGTGCAAGCTTTTCCCAGAGTCTTTCGGCGGATATGGTCGGAGGACTGGTGTTCGGCATATCAATGAACGAAGTGACTCCTCCCAGCAGTGCCGCCTCCGATTCACTTTCCATATCTGCCTTGTGAGTCATTCCCGGCTCCCTGAAATGGACATGTGCATCAATGCCCCCTGCAAGGACCATCTTTCCACTCAAGTCCAGCACACGGCATGCAGGATGTTCTGACACTGTCGCACCGGGGAGACTGTCCCATCGTACGGCTTTCTCCGGGTCGGACGGGACAGCAAGCCCGTTCTCCTCAAGCCAGATGTCTTTTATCCGCTCTCCGGAAACCGCAATGCTTCCCCTGCGGGAGAACTTCCCGGTGACAATTGTGGCATTATGCAGAAGATATTCCATATACTTTTCTATGCTTTGCCCGTCTGGGTCCGGACACGCGGCTTTATTTTGCGGAACTTCATCTTGAGGACACCCCAGAATGCTTCCCCGAAGATTCCGCTGCTCATCTTGGATGTTCCCTCCTTTCTGTCGACAAATATGATAGGGACTTCTTTGATTTTGAACCCGAGCTTGAATGTGGAGTATTTCATCTCAATCTGGAAGCCGTATCCCTTCATCTTTACATTGTCGAGGTCGATGGTCTCAAGGACTTTCCTTCTGTAGCACTTGAATCCTGCTGTCGTGTCATACACCTTCATGCCCAGGACTTTTCTGACATATACCGAAGCGTAATACGACATTATCACACGCCCTATCGGCCAGTTGATTACGCTTATCCCGTTGCAATACCTTGACCCGATGGCAAGGTCTGCCCCGTCAATGCTGCATGCCTCATACAGCTTCGGCAGATCTTCGGGATTATGTGAGAAATCGGCGTCCATCTCAAATATATAGTCATATCCTTTTTCTATGGCCCATTTGAATCCTGTGATGTATGCTGTTCCAAGCCCCTGTTTCCCGGAACGTTCAATCATGAAGAGCCTTTCGGGAAATTCATCCTGAAGATGCCTTACAATGTTCCCCGTACCGTCAGGCGAGCCGTCTTCAATTACAATGATATTGTATAAACCGTCAAGGGCGAATACGGCCCTGATGATTCTTTCAATATTTTCTTTTTCGTTGTAAGTCGGTATTATGACAATTTTCCTGTCCATGATGTTATGTCCCCTATTTGTCTTCGGAAGTTCCTATTTCCTTCAGCATTTCCTCAACCGCTTTTTCCAGCTGGAGATCGCGGCCGTTAAGTACGGATGCCGGGTCATTGTAAACAGGAATGTCCGGTTCTATCTGAAGATTCTCGAGGTATCTGCCTTCCTTTATGCCCACGGCTCCTACCTGCGGGATGCCGAAGATGATGGTCGGGTCAATCTGCTGTTCCCACCATACGGCTGTCATTGTGCCGGGTACCGGGGCTCCTATGAGCTTGCCGATGCCGAGGGTCTTGTATACATAAGGGAAACCGGATGCGTCCGAATAATTGTCTTCTCCGATGAGTACGCAGGACGGCTTCGTCCATTTGCTGTAAGGCTCTGTGCCTATATATTGGCCCCTCGGCTCGAATCTGATGTATGCTTTCCCGTCAAGAAGGGTAGCAAGGTCATCATGGAGCCAGCCGCCTCCGTTATGCCTCGTGTCCACAATAACAGCTTCACATTTTCTGTACTTGCCGAGAAGTCTGGAATAGACATTCCTGAAGCTTTCGGAATCCATGCCTGCCACATGGACATATCCCACACGGCCGCCGGAAAGTCTTTCCACCATTTCCTCGCGCTGCCGCACCCATCTCCTGTACAGAAGGTCATAGTCGGTGTATCCGGCCTCAACATAGAGTTCTTCGTACTTTCTGCCGTTCTTCCTGATGCCGAGCAGAATTTTGTCCCCGGCCTTCATTGCAAGAAGCGGGAGCCAGTTCTCTCCGGCCTTGATTTCCTTGCCGTTGATTGATGCTATGATATCTCCGGCCTTGATTCCCGGGTCAGCGACTGCCACAGGTCCTCCCTTCAGCACTTCCATGATCCTGAGTCCGTCCCCCTCATAGTTCCAGTCATAAATGAGCCCGAGAGTTCCCATGCTGACTCCGGACCGATAATAATATCTTGCTCCCGTATGCGAGCCGTTGAGCTCTCCGAGCATCTCAGAGAGCATTTCCTGGAAGTCAAAGTTATTGTCGATATAAGGAAGAAACCTCGAATAGTCATCCCTGTATCCGGCCCAGTCTATGCCATGGATGTCCGGGTCATAGAATTTCTCCTGCACCTGTTTCCAGATATGGTTGAAGATGTATTCCCGTTCAAGCCTTGGCCTGTAGTCGAATTCTCCGGAGAAAGATATCATTTCCTTGGCTCCGGAATTCATGTCGATTCTGGACACTCCGCTTCCTCCAAGCACATAGAGCCAATGGTCCTCAGCATCGGGATAGAGGCTTCCATATACATTTTTGGCAAGCACTGTTATGCTTTGTTCCTTGATGTCAAGCACGCAGAGGTCCATGCTTTTCTCAAGTCTTGTGATATAGTACAGCTTGCTTCCGTCCTGCTTGAGGTAGTGGTCGGCCAGTCTTCCTGAGAATCCGGTCAGTCTGATTGTCCTGTCTTCTCTGTTTTCGAGGTCAAGCACAAGTTTTTCAGGCTTTTTCTCTGCCTTTACTGAATCCTTGGCTTCCTTTTTTTCTTCTTTCTCTGTGGCAAGGAGGGTTTCCATTTCATCCTCTTCCTTGTCCCTTGTGAATTTATGGAAAGCCTTCCCGTCGAAGAACATGGCGTAGATGTCATATTCCGCGCCCCAGCTTCCGTGACTGCGGTAGCCTGCCCTGTCAGACATCCATGTCATAGCTTTCCCTTTGACTGCCCATCTGAATGCTGCATCGGTATATCCGCTTTGTGTGAGGTCGGTCACTTCGCCCGTCTCAATGTCAATCAAGGCGATATCCTCATTGTTCCAGCCTCCGTCCCCCTGCCAGTTACAGAGAATGTAACGGCTGTCCGGGCTCCATTCAAAGCTCTGGTCTCCGTCCGTATATGAATAATTTACATTTTTCAGCAGGGATTTCTCCTTGCCGGACTTTATGTTCTTTATGACAATCTCTGTCCTGTCCCGCAGGAATCCGAGCCACTTCCCGTCAGGGGATACTGATGGCTGGAAGCAGGTCTGTTCCGGGTCAGTAATCAGTTTTTCTTCAAATTTTACCGAATAGGTGAAATATTTGTCGTTCTTTTCGGTCAAAGAAGCCGAATATATGCCCCAGTGCCCGTTGCGCTCGGATGAATAATAAAGTGTCTTTCCGTCAGGCGAGAAGCATACATTTCTTTCCTGTTCCGGAGTGTCAGTTATCCTTCTTGTCGTACCGAATTCAATGGACGCCGCATATACATCGCCCCTTGCCACTATGGCAACCTCTTTCCCGTTGGGCGAAACGGCAAGACCAGTCGCCCCGCCTGAAACAGTCCGGTAGATGCTTTCTCTTTCGTTATTGTCCGATACTATGCTCACTCTGACTTTTGCAGGTTCTTCTCCGTCGCGGAGGGTGTACAGTTCACCGTTCCATGAGAACGAAAGCAGCCCGTCGGAAGATGAAGTGAGATATCTGACAGGATGTCTTGTAAAAGAAGTGAGCCGGACTTTCTTGTCAGGAGCAGAGATTGAACTTCTGTAGATATTTGACGTGCCGTCTTCCTCGCTCAGATAATAGAAAGTGTCGCCGTCGGCTGCGAGTACCGGATTCCTGTCTTCTCCTTTGAAAGACGAGAGTCTTGTGAATGTTCCCTGTCCGTTGATGCTGAAATGCTTCCAGTCAGGAACGATGTTTCCTGCATTCTTGCTTCCCTGGTCGTCAGAAGACGGCATGTACAGCCAGATGTCTCTTGTCACGGATGAGGTATGGTGTTTCCGGAACGGATCCTCATAGCCTTTCCTGTCTTCGTAGAGGACAGTCCCGTCATTTCTGACACTCAGTGATGATATGGGCAGGGAGGTGACAAGCGCCGGCCGTTCTCCGGGATTCTTTATCCTGAACACCTGTGCAGTTCCCGGAAAATCCCCGTATGCCGCATCGGCCTGCAGGGCTGCTGAGAAAAGTATGCTGCCGTCCGGGAGAACAGCCAGAGGAGTCTCATTTCCAGGATAATCTGTTATTCTGACAGGAGTCCCTCCCTCAGAGGAAGTCATGTATATGTCCTTGGTCTTGTCCCTGTATGAACTGAATATGATATTTTTCCCGTCGGGAGTCCAGAACGGGTCCGAATCATATGCGGCATTGGAAGTTATCTGCCTTGCCTGTCCTCCTTCGGCGGGGACAGTGAAAATATCTCCTTCATAGCAGAATGCAATCTGTCTGCCGTCCGGTGAAATGCTGTTTCTCCTTAACCACAGCGGAGATTCTTCTGCTGCAAAAAGACTTCCTGCAACAAACAGGGAGCCGATGGCAAAAATAATTTTTTTCATTCTATATTTTATTTAACAAATATATGCACCTGTGCGGATGCAATTGACAAATATAGGAAATTTCGGCCTCCGTTCTACAGAAACAATGCCACTATAGGCATGAGAAGAACCGGAAGATAATCCTTGAGGGATTTTCTCATCATTGAAAGGACAGACTGTATCTCTCTCTTGACTTTTCTGGGGGACACATTGTATTTGGCGGCAATCTCCTCGTAAGTAAGGTCTTCAAAACGGCTTGAGAAGAATATCTGCCTGGTCATTTCCGGCATCTTATCCATTAGTCTTCTGAAAATTGCCGATACTTCAGATTTGAAAATGTCGCTGGGTTCCTCCTGCTGCATCACTTTTATCCTGCCCATCATGATGTTCCTCTGGTCTTCGTCTATTTCTGCGCGTCTGGCTTTGTCTCTCAGCCAGTTGATTGACCTGTTCCTGACAGATTTCAGCAGATAGGCATGGAGCGATTCAGAGAGTCCTGTCTGTTTCCGGTTTTCCCAATATGAGGCAAAGCAGCCGGAGACTATATCTTCGGCTGCCAGTTCATCTCTTACGTATGATCGAGCTATTGCAATGTATTTCTCCCGGTATTTCAGAAAGGTTTCTTCAAATTCCCGGGCAGAAATTTCTGTTTCTGTCATTCAGTACCAAAGTGTTTCGGCATTGCCCATGGTAAGGACAAGTTCTCCGCCAGCCTTGATGTCTGCAAAGTCGATGTAAGGCTTTCTGTATTCCTGTCCGTTGAGCATGACTTTCTGGATGTACTTGTTCTCGGCGCTGTTGTTTTCAGCTATTACAGTGAATATTCCGCCTTCAGTCCTGATTTCAGCCTTGTCGAAGAGAGGAGACCCGAACCAGTATCTTCCTCCTGCAGGCTCAGCCTGATAGAAACCGAGAGAAGAAAGGATGTACCAGGATGACATCTGTCCCACATCCTCATTGCCTGAAAGTCCGTCAGGAGCATCATGGTACAGCAGGCTGAGCACTTCACGCACCCTGTCGGCCGCTTTCCACGGCTCTCCGGCCATCGTGTAGAAATAGATGATGTGGTGGCTCGGTTCATTGCCGTGAGCATACTGCCCTATGAGGCCTGAAATGTCAGGGGAAGTGTTTCCTCCCTCGATTTCAGACGAGGCTGTGAAAAGTTCATCAAGCTTCTCAAGGAAGGCTTCCTTGGACCCGAAGCACTCCACGAGGCCCTCAAAGTCGTGTGGCACGAGCCATGTGTACTGCCATGCGTTTCCTTCGCAGTAGTCGTCTTCACGGTGCGATGAAGAGAACGGACTGAAAGGCGTGCGGAAATTGCCCTTGTCGTCCTTGCCTCTCATGAAGCCGGTCGAAGGATCAAAGAAATTCTTGTATGAGCGGCTCCTTTCAAGGAAATGGCTGTATGTCTCCTCGTCTCCGAGTTCTTTCGCCGCCTGTGCAAGGGCCCAGTCCGCTATGGCATATTCCATGTCAAAGGCAACTGATTCATACATCCTGTTGCAAGGAATGTAGCCGTACTTCATCCTGAGGTCCTGGCCTCTGTCCGGAGTGACAGCCGATGCTTTCATGGCTTCAAGCGCAAGCTGACGGTCGAAGCCGTCGTAGCCTTTGAGGATGGCGTCCGCAACTGGCGGAATACCCGGATTGCCGACCATGCAGTCTGTCTCGCAGCCCATGAGATGCCATACCGGAAGCTTGCCCTGCTGCTGATAGATGTGCAGCATGGTGTTGATAATGTCATTCATTTTTTCCGGATGAATAATTGTCATCAGAGGCATCGCTGCCCTGTATGTATCCCAGAGAGAGAGTGTAGTATAGTTGACGAACCCGTCATCGGCATGTGTCTTGCCGTCAGCTCCACGGTAATCCCCGTTGACATCGCAGAATACTGACGGAGCAATCATGGTATGGTACAGTCCCGTATAGAAGATTTCCTTTGCCTGCTCGTCGTCAGTCTCTATCCTGATTTTGGACAGTTCCTCGTTCCATGCCTTGTCCGCGGCCTTGGCAACGGCATCAAAGTCCCAGCCTGAGAGTTCTGCCGTCATGTTGGCCTGCGCACCTTCTGTGCTGACAGGGGAGAGGGCCACCTTCAGCATTATCTCCTCGCCTTCTGTTGTCTTGAATGATGCCCTGCCGTACATGCTGTTGTCCCCGCAGACCTCAAAGCTGTCGAACGGCTTTGAAAATTCGGCGGTAAAATATATCTTCTGGTCCTTGGCCCAGCCTTCGGAGTATCTCCATCCCTTGACAGCATTGTCGCCGACAGCCTCGATATGAACTTCCGTAGCCTTGTCCCAGCATCCGCCGTTTTCAAGGTCAAATACGATTGCAGCCTCTTCTGAGGCAGGGAAGGTATACTTGTGGAGTCCGACTCTCTTTGTCGCAGTCAGCTCTGCCGTGATGCCGTATCTTTCCAGCGGTACGGAGTAGTATCCCGGACGGCTGACTTCCCTTGTCCTGTCCGCATATGACCAGAGTCCTGACTCAGGGGCATCTTCAGTGCCGCGGGCGTATGTAACTTCTCCTGTGACAGGCATCACAGTGATGTCAAAGAGGTCTCCGATTCCGGTGCCGCTGAGGTGGGTATGGGAGAACCCTATAACAGTAGAGTCGCTTTCATGGTAGCCCGAGCACCAGTCCCAGGTCTGCGGGATGCTGGTAGGTCCGAGCTGGACAAGTCCGAACGGGACATTTGCCCCGACAAATACATGTCCATGGCCTCCGGTCCCGATTTTTGTGTTCACATAGCTTGTGTAGTTTTCGTCGGCGGAGCCTTGGGCGCATCCTGTCCCCAGAAGGCACATGGCGGCTACCGCCGGAATTGTCAGAAATGGATATTTCATTGCTGTGGTTATTATTAATATGTTCTGAATATTGTTTCCGGTCTATCTGCCGCCTGTCGTGCGGAGGCGGAAATCGATTTCTCCGCTTCCTGTGAGTGTCTTGTGGTCAATCCTGTAGCTGCCGTATTTCTTGCCGCCGACAGTGATGCCGTCGATGTATTTCATCTCATCCCCCGGCGTCCGGGTGATGACGAGCCTGTCCTTGCCTGAATATTTCGGGTCAAGCGTGATTTCCACCTTCTCGAATCTAGGAGTCGTGAATGTGTAGTGCGGCTCGCCCGGACAGTCAGGATAGAAGCCCATCATCGAGAACACTGCCCAGGCCGACATTGTACCTGTGTCGTCATTTCCCGGGATTCCGTCCGGCTCCGGCCTGTAATATGTGTCAAGCAGCCTTGCAACCTGCTCCTGAGTCCTCCATTCCTGTCCCTTGAAATAGCTGAACAGATATGCGTAGGCTATGTCCGGTTCGTTGGCCGGGTCGTACAGACCCTCGTCAAATACCATCTGGAGTTTGTCAACGAATTTTTTCTGACCGCCCATGAGCTTGGCAAGTCCTTTCACATCGTGAGGCACATAGAATGTGTAGTTCCATGCGCTTCCCTCATGGAATCCCGGAGCCGTCTCGAAGTTTTCACCCTGACGCGGATTGAACGGCGAGTAGAAAGTCCCGTCTTTCATCAGCGGCCTGAGTGTGCCGTATTCCGGACACCAGTAATGCCTGTAGCCGAGTGAGCGCTGCCTGTATTTCTCTGCATCATCCTTGTGTCCGAGGGAATCGGCAAGCAGCGACAGGGCGTGGTCTGCAATATAGTATTCAAGGGCGTGGGATACAGCATTGTCCCCGGAAAGGTCTGCAGAATATACTCCGAGCGGAATATATCCTTCAGAGATGTAAGGATCCACATCAGGACGCATTCTGTTCTGCGCCCCAGGCGTATCCGCGGATTTTACAAATGCTTCCCATGCTGTCTGTATGTCAAAGTCCTTCAGTCCCTTGAACCAGGTGTCGGCTATGACGGGAATGGCGGGATCACCCTCCATTGTGAAGGTCTCTCTTCCGTAGAGCTCCCATTTCGGCATCCACCCCCATTCCTCATATATCCCTATCATGGACCTGACCATGTCGATCTGCCTGTCCGGCCATACAAGGGTCATGAGCTGGTGCAGGTTGCGGTAGGTGTCCCAAAGGGAGAATACTGTGTATCTGGTATGTCCTTCCTCGACAGTGCCTACTCCGTCATTTTCCATCAGCGGATATTCTCCGTTCACATCGTTGAGTATATTCGGATGTATGAGGGCATGGTAAAGTGCAGTGTAGAATACCGTCAGGTCTCTTTCGCTGCCTCCGCTCACCTTTATTCTGGAGAGGTCGGACTCCCATTTGCCGGCAGCTTCAGCCCTGACTTTGTCAAAATTGAAGCCGTCCTGCTCCGCATCAAGGTTCTCCCTCGCATTTTCCGTGCTTACGAATGACACGCCCATCTGCACTTCAATCTGCTCGCCTTCCTCGGTGTCGAAAGTGAACCAGTATCCTATGTCGTCCCCGGCCATGTCTCGGCCGTATCTTGTGTACAGCTTGTATCTGCCGTTGTCCGGGGTCCACTCGGCCTCCACCCCTGTCATCGGCCTCTGTTTCTTCCAGTAGCCGCTTTCAACAGGTGTCTTGCTGACTCTCATCACGAAGTAGATGGGGAACACGGCCTGCGGATTGTAGCAGAATGTGCCGAGAAGCCTCATTCCTTCTATTTCCGTGTCGCTGACTTTTCTTACCCATGCCCCGGTCTCGTTGGTCAGTCCTTCCCCGAGGTTGAGCAGGATGTTCGCTTTTCCGGCAGGGAAGGTATAGCGCTCGGCGGAAGTCCTGTCCGTTGCCGTTACCTCTGTCCTGATGCCATAGGCTGTCAGCAGATTGGTATAATAGCCCGGGGCAGCGTTTTCTTCGGAATATTCAGACCCGTATAGCCTGTAGTCAACCTGGAGGGGGCCGGAAGTAGGCATCGTCAGCAGTGCACCGAGTTCCGGGCAGCCGACTCCGCTGAGATTGACATGAGAGAATCCCGTGAAGAATTTGTTTTCGAAGCAATAGGGAGTAGACCACCAGCGGCTGTCCTTGTCGTAGACATTCAGTTCCGACCCCATCACATTGAAAGGGGATACGGACATCATTCCGTTGGGGCAGACTGCACCCGGATTTGTTGTCCCGAAATTGGTGGTTCCGATGAAAGGGTCCACATATCCGGTTACTTTTCCGTCTTCAGCGGCTGCCGTGACGCTTCCCGCCGATGCCGTTCCGGCGGCAGCGAACAGAGCTGCGGCTACGGCTGCAAATTTTGCCAATGTGGCTGCAAGTGTTCTGGTCATCAGTTCTGTTTTTATGGAAAGGGCCCCGCCTGCGGCAATCAGTTGTCTGCCTCAGGCAAAGGGCCAGTCTGATTTCATTTTCAGAGAATGCTCGTCTTTTTCGTGAAGTCGATGATTTCAGGAATGTATCCGAATGCAAGTCCCACTACTGTGTCTGCACATCCGTAGTATACTGCCACCCTGCCTGTCTCCGGATCATGAAGGGCAGCGCACGGGAATGTCACGTTAGGCACATCTCCGGTACATTCATAGAGAGTCTCGGGATGAAGGAGATACGGGCCTGTGCGTGCAATGACTTTCCACGGTTGGTCAAGGTCGAGGAGCGCAGCACCGAAAGAGTAGTTGTATCCCTGGCATGTGCGGTGTACCCCGTGATAGAACATGAGCCATCCCTCTGAAGTCTCGATAGGGATAGGACCTGCACCTATCTTGCAGCACTGCCATGCGCTCTTTTCAAATGGAGACGGCCCCATCACGAAACGGTGCCTGCCCCAGAACTCAAGGTCAGGAGACTCTGAATAGAATATGTCACCGAAAGGAGTATGTCCTGTGTCGCTCGGACGAGAAAGGAGGGCATAGCGCCCGTTGATCTTGCGCGGAAAGAGCACTCCATTGCGGTTGTACGGAAGGAATGCATTCTCCATCTGGTGGAAAGTCTTGAAATCTTCAGTCCATGCCACGCCTATTGTAGGACCATGATAGCCGTTGCACCATGTGACGAAATATTTGTCTTCAATCTTGCATACGCGCGGGTCGTAGCCATATACCCATTCCCCGACTTCAGGAATGTCGCACTGAAACCTGAGCGGCTCAGGGTTGAGGTCCCATTTCAGCCCGTCCTTTGAGAAACCGACATGAAGTGTCATTCTGATGTTGGTGTCGTCGACGCGGAACACTCCTGCATAGCCGTCCTTGAAAGGAACAACTGCAGAATTGAATATACTGTTGGAATCAGGAAGAAGATTGCGCGGAATCACAGGATTGGCTGAATATCTCCACATTACTTCAGACCTGCCTGCTGGCCTGTCTTCCCATGGCATTCCCGGAAGAGGATTGCCGGCGATTTTGATTTTGTTGTCCATTATAATATAAATAATTGTTATTGTTGTGATTCTATATCAATTCAATTGTCAGACTTTGCCGCATTGTCAGGATAAGTGAATGGCAGGAATTTCGTCATGATGAATACCGGAATCACGGCAATCATTATTACTGTAAAGAACATTTTGTATCCGAGAGCATCGCTCAGGAAGCCGGAAGGCATTCCTGTTATCATTACCGAAAGGTTCATTATGCCGGATGCAAATGCGTAATGCGCCATCTGATGTTTTCCCGGGGCAACCTGCTGCATCATGAAGAGTGTGAGTCCGACAAAACCAAAACCATATCCGAAATACTCAAGCGCGAGTCCTGTTCCGATAAGAAGAATGGATTCCGGCTGTACCCATGCAAAATATGTATATATGAGAAATGGAATGTTAAAAATGCAGACAAGTGAAAACAAAGATTTTTTCAGGCCGCGGTGAGCGATGTAATATCCGGCAAGGAGGGAGCCGAGTACAAAAGCTGCAGCACCGAATGACCCGTAGTAGAGTCCTATCTGCTGTTCGCTTAGCCCCAGGCCGCCAGCCGCTCTGTCTGCCTTGAGGAACAGAGGTACGATTTTCATGACGAAACCTTCTCCCAGCCTGTAGAGGATGATGAATGATATGTAAAGCCAGATATGCTTCTTCGTGAAGAAATCCTTTATCATTTCCACGAGTTCCCCTCCAATGGCACTCATGCTTTTCTGATGTTCACCTTCAGCCTGTTCGGCGCTTGACGGAAGTACGATTCTGTGCCAAAGGCTCAAAACTACAAGTATTGCGCAGCATGACAGCATTATGATTGTCCAGGCCGGGAGATATGCTTCTTCAGTCGTGTACCCTCTGGAAACAAAATGATCTTTGATTGCCCCCGCAATGTAGACCAGTCCTCCCGTTGCGATGAGCTTGGCTATGTTGTAGAATGCTCCCTGCCAACCTATGAATTTGGCCTGGTCAGTCTTGCTGAGCTCGGCCATGTACAGGCCGTCAAGGGCGATGTCATGAGTCGCCCCGCTGAGGGCGATGACGGCAAGGATGGCTATGGATATGGCGAAGAAATGGTCAAGATGCAGGGCCAGAGCCACAAGGCCGAAGCCTACGCCGGAAATCAGCTGCGTGACGACCACAAAGAATTTCTTGGTCTTGAATATTTCAAGGAACGGGCTCCACAGAAACTTTATTGTCCACGGGAACATTATTATTGATGTCCAAAATGCAATCTTGCTGTCGTCGATTCCCAGTCCGCTGAACATCAGGACACATACCATGTTCAGAACTACGAATGGCATTCCCATTGCAAAATATGCACTCGGGACCCATGTGAAAGGAGAATACTTTTGTTTCTGTGTTTCCGTCATAAGTCTATAATTCTACATCATGGCAAATATATGCTTTTTTGCAAAAAATTGCAATTTTATGGAGTCCGGAAACAGAGTTCAGGTGTCTATATTATATCAAATTCATATTTATGGATACATATCTGCTCATAAGATATTTCAAATGCGCTGTGACTCCCGAAGAGGAACAGGAAGTGCAGCAATGGCTTGCGGATGATCCCGACGGCAGCCGTGCACGCGAGTTCAATGATGTGCATACATTATATATAGGTATGGTCCTTTATGGTGAATCCGAAAAATCCTCGTCGCTCCCGGCCCCTGAGGCACTTTCATCCGGAGCCGGCTCCGGAACTTTCCGCAATTCCCATGTGCGCAGGCTTATCTCCGGCGCTGCTGCTGCGGCAGTGGTTGCCGTTGTCGCAGTATTCTCGTCCGTGATTTCATTCCGGGCTGCAGAAGAGAAGCTGGCATCAATGACACAGGTAATCAGGGTGCCTGCCGGGAAAAGCATGGAGCTCGTCCTGAGCGACGGGACTACAATGTGGCTGAATTCCGGGACGGAGATAGAGTATCCGGCTGTTTTTTCCGGAAAGGACAGGACCGTTCATCTCATTTCCGGGGAAGCCATGTTCGATGTGGCCAGGGATGAGGACAGACTGTTCAGAGTGGAGACTTTCGCTTCAGTCATTTCAGTGCTCGGAACCAAATTCAATGTTGCGGTCGACACAGAGACAGGAAGTTTTTCCGCCGCTCTGCTTCGCGGGGCCGTCAAGGTCAGGAGTCTGCTCCCGGGAAATGATTCCGAATATCTGCTTCGTCCAAACGAGATGATCCGCACTGACGGTGACGGTTTCACCATGTCAAGGATATCTGACGCGGGGAGTGTGGAATGCTGGACAAAGGGCCTCGTGGATGTCGCCGGTGTGCCGTTTGACGAACTCATGCGCAAATTTGAGCTTCTTTTTGATGTGGATATTATAATAGAAAGAGAAGAAATGCCTGTCATAAGGTATACCTGGGGCAAAATCAGAGTGTCGGAAGGGCTGGATCACGCTCTTGGCGTGCTTTCAAAGGCCAGTGACTTCAGCTGGGAACGCAATTTTGAGACGGGTGCTGTGATAATACGCTGACAGACAATCTATTTCCACTTATTTCCAGAGATAATACTGTTATAAAACTAATAATTCATCAATGTCTATGAACAAAAGTCTGTTAATCAAAATTTTCAGACTGCTGCTGGCGACAGCGGCCCTGGCGGTTTTCTCTCCGCTTGCGGCGTATGCTCAGGACGGCATCACCCTGAAGATGGACAATGCTCCTCTTCATCAGGCGGTGGAAGCCCTCGAGCAGCAGTCGGACTATCTTTTCCTGATGGACCAGGTGGATATGGACATGCCGGTGAGCATTGACGCCGAGAACCAGCCTATTGCTGCTGTTCTTGACAAGATGTTCAAGGGCAAGGACATAGTCTGGGATATCCAGGGCAATAATGTCTATATTTCCCGCAGTCAGGGACAGGAGGAAAGCGCATCTGCTGAAGGCAATGTGATTTCCGGCACAGTCATTGACTCGTATGGTAGCCCTGTTATCGGAGGTGGTGTGCTCATCAAGGGGACAACCATCGGTGCAAGCACTGACCTCGACGGAAAATTCTCGTTTGTCCTTCCTGACGGCATGGATTCGGCCGTGCTCGAATTCACCTGCCTCGGATATAAGACAGCCGAATATCCGATCGGAAGCAGGAGAGTATTCAATGTCACTCTCGAGGACGATTCCATCATGATGGAAGGGACTGTGGTCACTGCCCTCGGCATCAGAAGGGCAGAAAAGGCCCTGTCCTATAATGTACAGGAAGTCAAGTCGGATGAACTGCTTGCCAACAAGGATGCAAACTTCGTCAATTCCCTCAACGGAAAAGTTGCGGGTCTTGTCATCAACGCCTCTTCTTCCGGAGTCGGCGGAGCTTCCAAGGTCATCATGCGAGGCCAGAAATCCATAGAGCAGTCATCCAATGCCCTCTATGTCATTGATGGTGTCCCTATGTACACCATGGCAAAGTCCGCAGGCACCGAGTTCGGCTCGCAGGGTGCCACTGACCCTATAGCCGACATCAACCCTGAGGACATCGAGTCGATGACGGTCCTGACAGGTGCCGCCGCTGCCGCTCTCTATGGCTCGGATGCGGCCAACGGAGCCATTGTCATCACGACAAAACAGGGACAGGCGGGAAAGACATCGGTCACAATTTCCAGCAACACGGAGATATTCACGCCGTTCGTGCTTCCCCGTTTCCAGAATACCTACGGCACCGGAAACCTCCAGTCTTCGGCAGGAGCCGGATACTACAGCTGGGGCAACAGGATGAGCGCCTGGAACAATTACGGCTATGACCCCGGAAAAGATTATTTCCAGACAGGTGTGACAGGCACGGAGAGTGTGTCATTCTCCACAGGGACAGAAAAGAACCAGCTCTATCTTTCCGCAGCAGCCGTCAATTCAAGGGGAGTCGTGCCGAACAACAGATACGACAGATACAATTTCACATTCAGGAACACCACATCATTCTTCAATGACAAGATGAAGTTTGACATAGGAGCAAGCTATATCTTGCAGGAGGATCGCAACATGACCAACCAGGGTACTTACAGCAACCCTATAGTGGGAGCCTATCTTTTCCCGAGGGGAAATGACTGGGAGGACATCAGAATGTATGAGAGGTGGGATCCTTCAAGAAACCTCTATACCCAGTACTGGCCTGTCGGGGCGGCCGGCCTGACAATGCAGAACCCGTACTGGATCAACTACCGCAACCTCCGCGAGAACAAGAAGGACCGCTATATGCTCAATGCTGGTCTTTCATATCAGATATTCGACTGGCTCAGCGTATCGGGGCGAATCAGAATAGACAACTCGCACAACGAGTATACCGAGAAGTATTATGCTTCCACAAACAACACACTCACCGACCTGTCGGAGAGAGGCCTTTACTCGATAGCCGAGACTGACGACAAGCAGATATACGGGGACTTGCTCGTGAACATCAGCAAGACCTGGGACGACTGGAGTCTGCAGGCTACTGCCGGAGCTTCATTCACAGACATGAGGTCTGATCTCCTGCAGGTCAGGGGCCCGATTTCCGACGGCTCAATCGAAGGGGAGCGGGCCGGACTTGCCAATGTCTTCAATGTCATGAACCTCAGCCAGTCCCGTACTTCACGACTCCAGTCCGGATGGAGGGAGCAGACACAGTCCGTATTTGCTTCAGCCGAAATCGGATTCAAGGGAGCATATTATCTCACCTTTACCGGCAGAAACGACTGGCCGTCCCAGCTCGCCGGACCGAATTCGCACCAGAAGTCATTCTTCTATCCTTCAGTCGGAGCATCAGTTGTGCTTTCAGAAGTTATCGGTGATATGCCGGATCTCCTTGAATATGTGAAGATCCGCGGTTCATATGCATCCGTCGGCGTGGCATTCGAAAGATTCATCGCCAACCCGCAGTATTCATGGAACTCGGACAACACTTCATGGAACACCCAGACGCAGTATCCTCTCTACAACCTCAAGCCAGAGAGAACATCGTCGTGGGAAGTCGGACTCACCATGCGTTTCCTCAGGTATTTCAGTCTTGACGCGACATATTACCATGCCCTGACATTCAACCAGACCTTCGATCCGAAGATTTCCGTCGGCTCAGGCTGGTCCAACATGTATGTGCAGTCCGGAAGTGTCCTCAACAATGGACTGGAACTTGCCCTCGGATTCGACAATACCTGGGGCATATTCAACTGGAACAGCAACTTCACTTTCTCTACCAACCACAACAAGATTCTCTCCCTTGCAGACGATGTCGTGGTGGAAGGAGTGCATCTTGACATTCCGCAGCTTGACATGGAAGGCCTTGACCAGGCCCACTTCATTCTCCGTGAGGGCGGTTCCCTTGGAGATCTGTACTCCCTTGTGGACCTCAGGAGAGACAGCAACGGGATGATTTATATAAATGAAAACGGCCAGGTCAGCAAGGAGAACATCAGCGACCCGGACAAATACATAAAGCTCGGAAGTGTCCTGCCGAAGGCCAACCTTGCATGGAACAACAATTTCCGCATAGGCAATTTCAATCTCGGCTTCCTCATTACAGCCAGACTCGGAGGAATCGTCTATTCCAAGACTCAGGCGATGATAGACGGATTCGGAGTGTCAGAAGCCTCTGCCATTGCAAGGGACAACGGCGGCGTCCTGATCAACGGCGGCGATCTTGTCAACGCCCAGCTGTGGTACCAGACAGTCGGAGAGTCATCACCTGTGCCTCAGTATTATACATACTCTGCCACAAATGTCCGCCTGCAGGAAGCCTCCATCGGATACACATTCCCGCGCAAGATGCTGAACAATGTGTGTGAGCTCACCCTCCAGCTTGTCGGACGTAACCTATGGATGATATACAACAAGGCACCGTTTGACCCCGAATCAGTTGCCACAACTGACAATTATTATCAGGGAATCGACTATTTCATGCTCCCGAGCACGAGGAATTTCGGTTTCAACATCAGACTCAAATTTTAGGAGAACTGCATCATGAAGAAAAACACTATATTCAGTTCACTCAATATGGCTGCCGTGGCAACAGCCGCCTTCCTTGCATCGGCATGCACGGCCAATTACCTGAACATCAATACCAATCCATATGAGGTGTCCAAGGAACAGATGGAAGCTGACGGCTATGGACTCGGGGCGGCCCTCAACGGCATGGCCGGAGTGGTCATCTCCACCAATGTCAATACAGCCCAGTTCACGGAGAACCTGCTCGGATGTACCCAGGGCGGGTATTTCGGTGACACCGGCTCCTGGAGATACACAATCTCCCAGTTCGACGCCACGGACGACTGGACAAGAGTCTTTCTTGCCAGTGACCAGGTCATCCCTCTGTTCTATTCCAATTATACCGAGATAAACAGAATCACGGACGACCCCGTGCCTCTTGCTCTTGCCGACATCCTCAAGGTGGCGGTGATGCACCGCGTGGCAGATACCTACGGGCCGATACCCTATACACAGATAGGGGCGGACGGCAAGATTGCAGTGCCGTACGATTCTGAAAAGACTGTCTATGAGACAATGATCACTGAGCTCGGAGCTGCCGTTGACACTCTTCTGAAATATCCGGTGTCAGCGGTTCCGGAGACAGCGGATTACATTTACGGAGGAGATATCGGCAAATGGGCAAAATTCGCCAATTCGCTCCGTCTCCGTCTCGCAATGCGCATCGTGAATGTTGACTCTGACTTCGCCAGGCAGGCTGCTGAAGCAGCTGCCCGCAGCGCGGCAGGTTTCATATCTGACAATTCCGACATCGCGCAGTTCTCCTCGTTCGGTACCTCCGGAAACCCGATATATGCCGCAGCATGGTACAATATCGCTGATATTGACGGCCATGTATGCCGCACCGGAGGAGAATCCCACGCCTCTGCAGACATTACCAGCTACATGAATGCATACAGCGACCCGAGGCGTGCCGCCTATTTCATAGATTCGGAATGGCCGGGCCAGCAATACTGCGGTATCCGCCGCGGCATCGAACGGCCGTCAATCAATGGAGCAGGCCACCAGTATTCAGGAATCAACATCACTTCACAGTCTCCTCTTATATGGATGAATGCTGCAGAAGTGGCTTTCCTGAAGGCTGAAGCTGCAGGAGTTTACGGATTTGACATGGGCGGCTCTGCCCAGCAGTTCTATGAGGAAGGCATAAGGCTTTCATTCTCCCAGTATGGAGTGGAGGGCGCAGACAGCTATATGCAGCAGGATACACCTGTGACCGTTTCCTATACAGACCCGTGGACGGAGGACAATCCTAACGGACGGGTCGAGCCAATAACTGCACCTTCAGTGAAATGGCATGAGGACGGGGCCATGCAGCAGAGAATCATCATCCAGAAATGGATTGCCAACTGGATTCTCGGCAATGAGGCATGGGCCGACTACCGCAGGACAGGCTTTCCTGAGCTTTTCCCTGCAAGCGAAGCCGGCAACCGGGCACCTTCAATAGTGGATTCCCGCAGGGGAGCCCGCAGGATGCCTTATCCGCAGGCAGAATACACCAACAATCCGTATATGGGAGAAGCTGTCTCAATGCTCGGCGGACCTGACAACATGGGTACCGATGTATGGTGGGCCAAGAAAAATTAGTGTTGCCTGAAGTGATATCGCGAAAGGAAATATTAAAGATTTGAAAATTCCAATAGAAAAAGAGAAAAAATGAAAATTTTCAGAAATATAATTTTTGCAGTGGCAGCCGTCTCCCTTGCATCCTGCTCGGACTGGACAAAGCCGGAGAGCGTCGGGATAAATTCTCCGACTCTTGGCGGACAGTATCCGGATGAGTATGGACAGTATCTTGAGAATGTAAGGGCATACAAAGCTACAGACCACAGGCTTGCCATAGGCTGGTTTGACAACAGTGCTTCTGTCCCCGGAAGTCAGGCTGACAGACTTTCCGCCCTTCCGGACAGCCTTGATGCAGTCGTTCTGATGTATCCGGAAATGCTTGACGAATGGGAAATCAGAGAGATGTCCAAGGTACAGTCCGACAAAGGCACAAGGGTACTTTATCAGATAGACTATGCTTCTGTGCTGGCCGGATATGAAGCGGAGCAGGATGCTGAATCAGGACAACAGGCCGACGGTTTTCCCGCATATCTGTCATCATATCTTGACAGAGTACTTCCGCTCTGTGCCGATTATGGCTTTGACGGCATATCATTATGGTATGAACCGGAGGATGTCTCACATCTTCCTGAAGCAGAAAAGGCGGTTGAGCAAGCCCGGCAGACAGTTATTGAAGGCCGCATTTCTGAATGGATTGCAGCCTCTCCGGACAAGATCTTCATGCTGGAGTGCAATGAGCCGAAGCATATTGCAGACAAGTCAATCCTTGACAATGCCGATTATATAGCAGTCCACACTGAAGAATTGGAAAATATTCTCTCTGTGGAGCTTGAAGTCAGAAGCGCAGCGGCAGGAGATGTCCCGTCCGACCGCTTCATAGTGACAGCAAGTGCAACATCCTCATCAGACCCGGCACTCGGGTGGATAATGGATTCCGAAGGCAACAAAGTTGAGGCCGTGACGGAAACTGCATGGTGGATTGTCGAGCCGGAAACAGACATTGTCAAAGCCGGGATAGGTATCTGCAACATCCGGAATGACTATTTCGGCTCTACTCTCAACTATGCCCTGACCCGCAAGGCCATATCCATTATCAGCAATACTTCAAACAATTAGAAAATGATGAAAACCAGAATATTCAACTTTGTGTTCCCGGCACTTGCCCTGTTGGCGATGACGTCCTGCCGGGAAAAAGAGTGGACATACGACAACAAGGTCTTCATCTCCGGAGACAAGGTCACCAGCACCATTCTGAAGCCGAGTGTCAAGTCTCTTGAAGCGGAGCTCGTGGCTGCTGTCGCCCGTCCTGTCGACCAGACGGTGAATGTTACATTTGTGGCCGATGCCTCACTGATTGAGGCATACAACGCCTCCTACTTTGACCATGCTGTCATGCTTCCTGAGGCCAACTGGACAATGTCCTCCAATTCAACCCGCATTCAGCAAGGGACAATCGAGTCAGCTCCTCTGGCATTGAGTTTCCATGATCTTGACCAGCTTCCGACAGACCAGCCGTATGTACTGCCTGTCAGCATCGCTTCCGCCGGAATGGATGTCCTTGCATCTGCCAGTGCAGTATATTATGTGTTCAGAGGCGGTTCCATCATCAATGTCGTGGCGGATTTCGAGAAATCCAATTATATTGAATTCCCGACATTCCGAAGCGGAGAGGGCTCTGGCCTTGACCCGTTCAGGACATTGACTGATTTCACTATGGAAGCTCTTGTGAATATCCGCCAGTTCCAGCCGGGCATACAGTCCGTGATGGGAATGGAAGGCAAGCTTCTCATAAGAATCAGTGACAATGGTCTGGAGCCTAACCAGCTGCAGGTGGTCACTCCGTTCGGGAATCTTCCGACTTCAAGCGCTGATCCATCCGTCTGTGCAATGACTCCTGGAGAATGGACTCACATCGCCGTTACTGGAAATTCGGAGACTAGGGAACTGATTATCTATCTCAACGGAGAAGTAGCCGCCAGCACAGTGATGTCAGGATGGAATCCGATAGATCTGGTGACCCCCTACACGTCAGACAAAGGCAGCCAGTATTTCCACATCGGATACTCATACGAAGCAGGCCGGGAGATGGACGGAATGATAAGCGAATGCCGCTTCTGGAACATTGTCCGCTCTGCCGATGATATCAAGGCCAATCCGTATGAAGTCGACCCGGCTTCCGAAGGTCTCATCGGATACTGGAAATTCGATGAGGGGCAGGGAAGTACCGTCACTGACTATACCGGAAACGGGAACAACGGTTCGGCTCATGACGAGAATCTCACCTGGGTTCCGGTCTCTATTCCGGAAATAGGCGAATAACACTAAACCATATCAATGTCATGAAAATGAAAATTAGACATATTTCCGACTTGAAATATATTGCCGGCGGGATTCCTGCACTGGCAGCCGGTGTCTTGCTTGTTCTTTCAGCCGGCTTTTCATCCTGTTCGGAGCAGATAGAAATTGAGGGTAACCTGGATGCGTCTTCCATTGAGGATGCAACGGCCGTGCATGGTTTCCTGAATGTGCTTGACAATCCGAGACTGAAAGTCACTGAAGTCCGTACGGAGCCGGTGACTCTTCAGCTTCAGGCTGCCCTGACCAACAAGTACGACGGCATCGCATATTTTACAATTGAAGCAGCCGTTGATGATGACCTTGTGGCTCAGTACAATACTCAGCACGGAACTGATTTCCCCGTGCTTCCTGCAGCCAATGTCACTATTGAGGACAACGGAAAGATTGCCATAGCCCCAGGTGACAAGGTGTCATATACTTTCAATATGACTGTTTCTCCAGAAGACCTCGCGGAAGGTACATATGTCCTGCCTGTCAGGACAGTTTCCCAGACCGGGGATGTGACTGTCACGGAAAAGGATGCAGTGAAATATCTGCTTTTCTCCATGCTCGGGGAACTGCCGTCAACAGCCAAGAGCAGCGGAATCATTTCCATTGCGTACATAGAGGTCAACGGTTTCAATCCGCTTAATGCCGGCGAATGGACATTGGCAAGCAGCGGCACCCAATTCTTTGACATAGTCAACATCTTTGCCGCCAACATCAAGTTCGATGAAGCCACCGGCCGCGTCTATCTCAGCTTCAACCCCAATGTCCAGGCCATTCTCGACAACAGGGACAAATACATCAAGCCTTTACAGGACAAGGGTATGAAAGTCTGTCTGACAATTCTTCCTGACCACGACGGAGTAGGCTTTGCCAATCTTACCGACAAGGACATCAGGGCTTTCGCATCCGAGCTCAAGGCTACAGTCGACACATACGGCCTTGACGGGATTGACTTCGACGACGAGTATGCCGAATACTCAACCCATAACAGGCCGGGCTTCGTGGATCCGAGCTCCATTCCGTTCGGAAAGCTCTGCTATGAGGTCAAGCGTCTCATGCCGGACAAGCTCTGCACCGTATATTTCATCGGGTCGGCCACCGAAGGCTTCCTGACCGATGTGGAGGGCATGGAACCTGGGGACTTCATCGACTATGCCTACTATGCCCAATATGGTTCATGGAGCATTGCATACACCACAATCAAAGGCATGGACAAGAGCCAGTGGGGTCCTTATTCCTGGGATATGAACGACTATGGAGAGGAATGGATGATGACCGACCAGGTCAGGAGCGGCGGATATGGCGTCCAGGTCTGCTATGATCTCCGCTCTGTCGACGACCCGAATGTTTCAGCCGGCAAATACGAGTATACCCTCGGAATCATTTCCCAGGACATCTACGGCGAAGGCATCGTGCACTCGGGTATCAACCATGCCAAGGACTGGTAACATCCCATCCTCCCGGTTTTATGCGGAATCAGATTTCCGGTTTGAGTAAAATCGGGATTATACAGGTCAGAATCATACAGGTTCAGAATCATACAGGAACAAATACTTCATAAAGAATCAAGGCAACAATGAAAAAAGCATTTTATATAATAGTATCGCTGTTTGTCGCCGTTTCATGTGCCGACGTCAATGTCGAACCGGAACCGCAGGACAATCCGGAGATAAGTCTTAATGTCTCATCCCTGTCTTTTCTCAATTCCGGAGAAGCAATTGACGGCGCATCTGTTGTAGTGGAAAGCAGTGCCGGATGGACGCTCATAGGCCGGACAGACTGGTGTCATCCGTCAGTAACGGAAGGAACTTCCGGCGAGACCGTCACATTCACTGCTGATGTCAATTCCGGAGCAGACAGCAGAACAACCGAATTTTCATTTGTCTGCGGCAGCAAGACCGTAAAGCTGCATGTCATGCAGAAGCAGACTGATGCAATTGAACTATACAAAGATGAGTTCTCTATCCCTGCATCAGGGGGACAGATTGTCGTCCGGGCAAGCGCAACCGACGAAGTGTCTGTCAATATCCCTGATGACTACAGCGGTTGGATTGAACTTGCTTCCGACTCCGGAACAGCATCTGCAGCTTCCGGAAATGTCGTGACAAAGGGAATGGACCTGAATGTCTTTTATTTCAATATAAATGAGACAGACAAGTACAATGCCCGTGAGGGCCGCATCGCATTCACATCCGGAGCGAATACGGTCTGGGCCGAAATAAGCCAGGACAAGAAGATTGAACTCAGTGTTGACTATGCTTCATACAGCGTAGGCCCGGACGGCGGAACTGTCACAGTCACAGTGCGTACCAATCTTCCGTATTCTGTCGATGTGCCACAGACAACATCCTCTTGGCTGACTCCGAATCTTGACCCGAATTCTTCCAAGGCTCCTGATGACCTCGTCACCCGGACAGAACAGTTTGTCGCAGGACCGCAGAGCGAAATGTCCAGAGCCGGCCGCATCACCCTGACATCTCTTGAAGGCAACCTCACAACGACATTTTTCATTATCCAGAAAGGCAGCAGTCCCAAAGTGATAGAGATTCAGGATGAGAATTTCCGCAAGGCCCTCGACGAACTGGCATTCGTCATCACCGAAGGCTATACAGATACACGGTGCGAATTGTCCGACCTCGGCCAGAACTCCACCGAAATGAATGTCAGCGGCAAGAACATCCGTTCAATTGACGGCATCTCCAATTTCCCTAATGTCACGACCCTCGACTGCTCCAACAATCTTATCACCGTTCTGGACTTGCGAGGCACCAATGTGTGGTCAGCCTATGGAACAGGCTCCAAGATTTACGGGAATCCACTTGAGGAAATCCACGGAGGCGACAGTTTCACCTGTGTCCAGGTCGATTGCAGCACCTCAAATTCCGGACAGCCAGGCTTCGGCCTCATCGGCTCAGACGGCACTGCCTCGAAGAAACTCCGAGTGACCGGCAACCAGATACAGTATGTGTATGTGCAATACAACCCGTATCTGGAGAAACTCGATATCTCATCCTGTCCAAAGATGAACAGTGTCTATATGGGCGGCTTCACCGGATGCGGCACATACAACCCTCCGTTCAGGGTCTATTTCCCGACTGGTACATATATTCCGTCATATGGCATCCCGGAGAACACCGAGTACATCGCCGGTCCGCCTACGGACTGGTAATCCGTCACCGGACTGCCGACCGGAGACATCGCCGGTCGGCTTATAGTCTGTCCGGATACTTTTGATAATTTTTTCAGTCAGCCTGGCCGTCAGATATGGCCAGGCTGATTTTCTTTTCCTGCGCTGACATCCAGACATTTGACAATATGATGGGGGATGATGGTGGTCATTTGCGAGTCTGTTTGGGCAAAAAAAGATCAAAAAAAAGTTGAGAAAAATTTGGAGGTTCGGGAAAAAGCAGTACCTTTGCAATCCCGTTCGGAAAG
>CALUPG010000013.1 GCA_944322565.1 uncultured Bacteroidales bacterium
ACGGTGCGGCAGAGTCAAAAATTACAGGGACAGTCTGCCGATTGACTCATAATGACGGAATTTAACGACAGTCCCTATTCTAACGTCAGTTCGACGAATTATTTTGCTCTGCCCCAGGGAATTCGTCGAACCGCCGTTAAGGATTTCTTCGAAATCCATTTGTCTTAATCCCCAGTCGCTTCGCGACAGCCCCTTGTCAAGGGGCGTCACACACCTTACTCCTCCCTCTCCGGGAGGATTGTCGCAGGATTGCATCCTGCTCCTTCAGCGGTTGTTCGATGAAATTCAATGTATTAAATTTCATCGAACTCACGTTATTCTATTTAAAAATTTCATTCATAACGGCATATTCAAGGTATCTCCCGTTTCTGTCACCACGGTCACAGTGTCCGTGGTGACAGAAAGGTACGAAAGGTTATATCGGCGGAGCAGAATAATCCCCGATGTTATCCTGGCCTTCTCTTTTTCATCCAGAGGAATCCTGCGGCGTACAATATCCTCAATCTGCCTTGAGCGCGACAGCCTCATAAATGATGATGAATCTGTCGGAGGAATAACTCTACAGTCCATCTCTATTGTATCTTTCGGACATTTCACCACATAATAATCTCCGTCTATATACCCGTCATATGTAGTGACAGTCCTGTCTCCGATTGAAAATTCGCCAAACATGGACCAGTCAGTGTCCTGCATCATATCGTTAAGAGAAACCGTACAAGCGAAAACCGACACAGCAAGCATCGCGACACTTGCCGACATTATGACAATCCGTTTATTCATCGTTTATTCATCCTCATGAATCATTATGTTGTGACCGACATCTCTATAGCCTTTTGACTGCAGCTGTTCTCTCCGTTCCTGCGTATCCGGTATTTCAAACCGGACAAACATGCCGCTTTTATTATCCCATATCTCACCGGAGGCTGCACCGCAGCAATCTACTTTCAGCCTCTGAAACCCTCCCTGTACAAGAGCCACCAGATCAAAAGCCATAGCCAATTCTTCATTGTCCAGAGGGAAACTTCTGATATAGAGTTCTTCAGGCCAGTCTTTCTCCATATATTCAGTTTTATAGAATTTCACATCATTGATTATTCTCCACTTGGAGTCCAGACCAACTGCAAACCTCACTGAATCCGGCTCCATAATGCCACTGATGCGTGAAAATCGACCGGGATCATATTCCATTTCAATCCCCTTGAACCGGCCAAAGTCAACCTTCGCTATACGATCAGCCAAAGGCTCATCACCCACTACATCATCCGGAATTCGCCATGTACATTGGGCAAGGAGCGGCACCAGTACAATCATTGCCAATAATGTCTTCATAAAGATCACTTCCTTCTTAACAGATTATGTTTCCGTGCGTATTTTGCCCCACCGGCACTACCATTATAAAAACCTTCCAAAGAAAGATCTGATTCCACAAATACATCAAGTACTGAACTTATTTCTTCCTCGCTGACAAACACCAATTGATCTATCTCACCACTATCTATTGCCTCCGGATCCGATTCCGGATCAGCAAAATCCACAAATGTATATTGATAGTATTCTTCTCCCGATTCCAGTGTTCCCGTTGAATGGATAAGTATTCTATGTGTTCCTTCAGCCTGTATTTTCTCCTGGTATTTTCCGTTTGAATCAAACATATAATAATCCATCCCGTCAGGGTCCACAAAGTCAACAGGATTCCCTGCACAATATGCATACGGGCTGACGGACCGGTATTCCTCGCCGAGAGGGTCAGGCGACATCCACTGCCCGGTCCTTGTGGAGTAGAGACGCGCTCCGTAGTCCAGCAGCGGCAAACATTGTGGTCAAGGCAATCCGTTTCATGGCGTTGGAATTTTTGTTTTAAATATAGCGATTTTTCTCTAATTTTGCCATCTGCAGATCCGGCCTGTGATTTTGCCCCCATTCAACAGAACTCAATTGACAAGCAACAGATGAAAAACGCCAATTCCCCGGCATTTTCAGACTCAAAGCCGCATTATGAGCTTCTTGACGGACTGAGGGGCGTGGCCGCCCTGATGGTTATGTTCTACCACATAGGCGAGGGGTTCGCGACCAGTCCGGTCGACCAGCATGTCAACCACGGGTATCTGGCGGTGGATTTCTTTTTCATCCTGTCCGGATTTGTGATAGGGTATGCCTACGATGACAGATGGAAGACATCGCTGACGATGAAGAATTTCTTCAGGCGCAGGCTCATAAGGCTGCATCCGATGGTCATCATGGGAGCCGTGCTCGGCGCGGCGGCATTCTGCATCCAGGGAAGGGTGCAGTGGGACGGGACGCAGGTACCGCTGACAATGGTGCTGATAGCCCTGCTGCTGAATCTCTTCCTGCTTCCGGTGGTGCCGGGGACAGGGGCGGATGTGAGAGGCAACAACGAGATGTTCCCGCTGAACGGCCCGAGCTGGTCGCTCTTCTTCGAATATATCGGCAACATTCTCTATGCGCTTTTCATAAGAAAAATGTCTACAAAAGCCCTGGCCGTGCTCGTGTCAGTTGCAGGCCTGGGACTCGGAGCATTCGCTGTCTGCAACCTTTCCGGCTTCGGGCATCTCGGCGTGGGCTGGTCCATGACGGACTGGAATCTCCCCGGAGGGTTCCTCCGCCTGATGTTCTCATTTTCAACAGGTCTGCTGATGTCCCGCGTGTTCAGGCCGGTCAATATCAGGGGGGCATTCTGGATATGCAGTGCCATAGTCTGCGTGCTGCTTGCCCTGCCGCATATCGGCGGAGGAGAAGAGCTTTGGCTTAACGGGCTTTACGAAGCTGTCTGCACGATATTCATTTTCCCTGCCCTCGTCTGGCTGGGCGCATCCGGAAAAACCACCGACAAGGCTACATCCAGGGTATGCAAATTCCTCGGCGACATCTCCTATCCTGTCTATGTGGTACACTACCCCCTGATGTACCTGTTCTATGCATGGCTCTGGAGCGGTCCGGAGAAGATACCGTTCTCACAGGCCTGGCCCGCAGCCGCTGCCGTCATCATCGGCAGCATCATCCTCGCATGGCTGTGCCTGAAGTTCTACGACGAGCCTCTGCGCAGGTGGCTCGGGAAGAAATCATAGACATACTTGTCTTTCAGAATTGTTTTCAGTCTTTTTCAGAATTGCACATATTCAAGATTATCATATTTGCAAAAACAGACTGTATCATGGTTTTTCAAACGAAATGAGTAAATTTGAAGCATTGATTTCATCAAGACAGGAATATGCTTCAGATAAAGAATTTCTATTTCAACCCCTTGCATGAGTGCTGCAGCGTGGCATGGGACGAAACAGGGGAATGTGTCATCATAGACCCTGGATTCTATTCTCCTCAGGAGAGGGACGAACTGATGGAGTTCATCCGGGCCAAGGGGCTCAGGCCGGCAAAGATTCTGCTGACCCACGCGCATTTCGACCATGTGTTCGGGCTTAAGGAATGCGCCGGGATGCTCGGTGTGCCGGTATACATGGACCCTGCGGACAAGGAGACGCTCGGCAATGCGGGATATTTCTGCAGGATGTTCGGATTCAGGACGCCTGCAACCGATGTCAAGACCGAGGACATCCGTGACGGAGACAGAATAAAGTTCGGGAACACGGAGTTTGAAGTCCTTTCCACACCGGGACATACCCCGGGAGGAGTATGTTTCTACGACAGGGCTGACAAGGTTCTCTTCAGCGGTGACACGCTTTTTGCAGGAGCAATCGGCCGCACCGACCATCCGGGAGGCGACTATGACAGGCTCATGGAAGGGATTTTCAGCAAACTGACTGTCCTTGACGGAGATGTGGAGGTGATTCCTGGCCACGGTCCGCACACGACCATCACCGACGAGAGGACGAAGAACCCTTTCCTGCAGCCGTTCAACGAGCCTTATGAAGAAGAGTGAATCCCTGTATGGACAAAAAAAGAGAATATATAGAAATCGTAGGGGCCAAGGCCCACAATCTCAAAAATGTGTCGCTCTCACTCCCGCGCAATGAGTTCGTGGTCATCACCGGGCTCAGCGGAAGCGGGAAGTCCTCGCTTGCCTTTGACACCATCTATGCGGAGGGACAGCGCAGATATATGGACACGCTATCCGCATACGCAAAGCAGTTCATGGGCATTCTTGAGAAGCCTGATGTGGAGAGCATCACGGGACTCAGCCCCATCATCGCCATCGAGCAGAAGACTACAGGCAACAACCCGAGATCCACTGTAGGCACCATCACCGAAATATATGATTTCCTGAGGCTTCTTTATGCCAAGGCATCGACTGCATATTCTCCCTCTACAGGAAAGGCGATGGTCAGATACACCGACGAGCAGATAATATCCCTGATCATGGAGAACTACCGGGAAAGGAAATGCCTCCTGCTCGCACCGCTCGTGAAAGGACGCAAGGGACACTACAAGGAACTCTTCGAACAGCTCCGCAGGCGCGGTTACACCCAGGCAAGGATAGACTCCGAAATCCGCGACCTTTCCGAGGTCTCCGCCCTGGACAGGTACAAGCCACATTTCATAGAGCTCATAGTGGACAAGCTGAAGCCCACCGCAAGGGACGAGAAGAGAATCAAGGACTCCGTCAGCACTGCCCTGAACCTCGGCAAAGGGTCTCTCGCCGTCATGGACATGGAAACCGGAGAACTTCAGCACTATTCCAAGCATCTTGTATGCCCGGACACGGGGCTTTCCCTGGCTGAGCCGGCACCGCACTCGTTCTCATTCAATTCCCCCCAGGGCTATTGTCCCCACTGCAAGGGACTCGGAATGATTGTCGATGTCAACATGGACTCCATCATCCCTGACAGGAATGTCTCCATCGCCGACGGAGCCCTGATACCGCTGGGAAAAATCCGCCAGACGAAGAAATTCGACATCATCCGTTCGATTGCGAGAAAATACGGATTCTCCCTGTATGAGCCCGTGGGAGAGCTCGGGGACGACATCATTTCCCTCCTCGTGTTCGGCTCGGATGAACTTTTCAGAATCGGGGAAGGCTCCTCATCAGAGATGGTGTCTTATCCCGGAATCGTCGATGACATATCCGACAAGATAGTTTGTCCGGTATGCCACGGCACACGGCTCAACAAAGAGACTGAATATTTCAAGATTGACGGCAAAAGCATATCCGAAGTATCTGCAATGGAGATTTCCGACCTCAAGACATGGCTGGACTCGCTTGAGGGAATATTCTCAGACAGACAGAGGCTCATTGCCCGCGACATACTCAAGGAACTGAGGGAAAGGGTGTCTTTCCTTCTGGATGTGGGGCTTGAATATCTTTCCCTCGACAGGGCGACTGCCTCTCTCTCCGGAGGTGAAAGCCAGCGCATCAGGCTTGCCACGCAGATAGGCTCAAAGCTTGTCAATGTGCTCTATATCCTGGATGAGCCGAGCATCGGCCTGCACCAGAGGGACAACCGGAAGCTCATCGCATCTCTGAAGAATCTCCGCGACGAGGGCAATTCGGTCATGGTGGTGGAGCACGACACAGAAACCATGCTTTCCGCCGACTGGCTCGTGGATGTGGGACCCGGGGCTGGAGAAAACGGAGGCCGCATCTGTCTTTCGGCTCCGGTGGACCTGCTGCTGAAGACGAATCCCGGCAGCACAGTCCGGACAGCAGAAGAAGCCCCGGACCCCGCCTCTGAAGACCCGGAAGTAAGAAAGCACTGCATAATAGGAGAATCAGTTACCCTCGACTACCTGACCGGCAGGAAGAAAATCGAAGTGCCGGCATCAAGAAGAACAGGCAACGGACTTACACTCGGCATCCGCGGCGCCTGCGGCAACAACCTTAAGAATGTGGACATCGACTTCCCTCTCGGCATTCTGATAGGAATCAGCGGAGTCAGCGGCAGCGGCAAGTCTTCCCTCATCAACGAGACCCTGATGCCAATCCTGAAAAACAAATTCTACAATGCCAGGATGCAGCCGCTCCCCTACAGGGACATCGTGGGTCTGGAGAACATCGACAAGCTGATTGAGATAGACCAGAGTCCCATCGGGCGGACCCCGAGAAGCAATCCGGCCACATTCACGGGAGTGTTCAACGACATACGCAGTCTCTTCGAATCCACCCCGGATGCCAAAGTACGCGGATTCAAGGCCGGAAGATTCTCTTTCAATGTCCCTGGAGGCAGGTGCGAAGAGTGCAAGGGGGCCGGCATCAAGGTGATTGAGATGAATTTCCTGCCTTCGGTCAATGTCGTATGCAAGGAATGCCGTGGACGCCGCTACAAGGACGATACCCTTGCCGTCAAATACAAAGGGAAAAACATCAACGATGTGCTTGAGATGCCGATAAGCGAGGCATACGGATTCTTCGGCAACATCCCGGCCATCAGCCAGAAGCTCAAGGCCCTCACGGATGTCGGACTCGGATATGTGAAGCTCGGGCAGTCTGCCGTCACTCTCTCGGGAGGTGAAAGCCAGCGGATGAAGCTCGCCGCAGAACTCTCAAGAAAGAGCACCGGCAACACCCTTTATATCCTTGACGAACCGACCACAGGCCTGCACTCAGAGGACATAAAGATTCTGCTCGGAGTGCTGCAGCAGCTTGTGGACCAGGGCAACACAGTCATTGTCATAGAGCACAACCTCGATGTCCTGAAGACTGCGGACTATATATTCGACATGGGCCCTGAAGGAGGCAGGAAAGGAGGAATGATAATTGCCCGGGGCACTCCGGAACAGCTTGCCGAAGACCCGGCATCAGTCACCGGCCCGTTCCTGAAAGAAATACTATAATATGGAAACGACGAGAATATTCTGCGAAAACGACAGGAAAATACATGAAGTCATGCTCGGCACCCCGCTGTCAGAACTTTCGGACCGGATATGCAGAACCGTCCGCGACGAGGGCAACGGGGTAGACCTGCCGGTAATAGCGGCACTGGTGGACCATCAGCTCAAGGAGCTGGAATTCAGCCTGACTGTGTCCCGGCAGGTGGAATTCATAGGCTACAATCATCCGGACGGGCGCAGGACCTATGTGCGCTCCCTGTGTTTCGTGCTTCAGAACGCCGTACGGGAGCTTTATCCGGACAAGGTGCTTGCCATAGAATACTCCCTCCCGAGCGGCCTTTATTGCGAGCTCCGCGCACCGGACTCCAAGGAAGACGGCCACCCGGATGTGTACTATGTGACAGACAGGGAGGTGGAGACCATTAAAGAGAAAGTTCAGGAAATAATCGACGCCGACCTTCCTTTCCACAAGTTCAAGATGGACTGCGAAGAGGCAGAGAAACTCTTTCTCGGCAACAGGCAGCCGGACAAAGCGGAACTTCTGAAGTCCATAGGGAAATTCACCTGCAGCGTGTACACCCTCGGGGGGTATGCCGACACCTTCTACGGGCCGCTCGTGCCGTCCACGGGATATCTCAGGGTCTTTGACCTGATCGGCTTCAACAACGGATTCTGCCTGCAGTATCCTGCAGAGGGCAATGTATGCAAGGTCATGCCTCTGAAACGGCAGTCCAAGATAGCCGCTGCCCTGAAGGAATATGCCGACTGGTGCTCAATAATGCATGTCCGCGGCGCCGGAACTCTCAACAAGACGATAACTTCCGGAGACGCTGTCAGGCTCATCAACATAGCCGAAGCCCTGCACGAGAGGAAATATGCCGACATTGCCGACCAGATTTTCGCCCGCAGGGACAAGGTGAAGATTGTGTTCATAGCCGGACCTTCCAGCAGCGGAAAGACATCATCGTCCAAGAGGCTCGCCATCCAGTGCAAGGTACTCGGTCTGAACCCGAAAGTGATAGAGCTTGACAATTATTTCGTGGACAGGGAGAATACGCCGAAGGACGAGAACGGAGAATACGACTTCGAGGCCCTCGGAGCCATGGACCTTGACTTCCTCAGCAGCCAGCTGAACGCCCTGCTCAACGGAGAAAGGGTGGAACTGCCGAGATTCGACTTCAAGGAAGGGCGCAGGCATTTCGCAGGCGACTTCATGCAGCTGGAAGAGAACGACATACTCTTCATGGAAGGCATCCATGCCCTCAATCCCGCAATGACCCCGGCTGTGGACAATTCCCGCATATTCAGGGTCTATGTGTCGGCCCTTACTTCTCTTCCGCTTGATGAGAACAACAACATATCCACTTCCGACAACCGCCTTCTCCGCCGCATGGTACGCGACAACCGTGTCCGCGGCATCACGCCGGAAGGCACCATAATGAGATGGCACAGCGTACGCCGCGGCGAGAACTGCAACATATTCCCGTTTCAGGAAAATGCCGATGCGGTCTTCAATTCAGCCATGATATTCGAGCTCCCTATGCTGAAATATTATGCAGACCCGCTCCTGAGGCGCATCCCGCCCCACTCTCCGGCCTATACGGAAGCCATCCGCCTCCTGAAGTTCCTGGAGTATGTGGTAGCCCTCTCCCCGGACGAGATTGCCGCCATACCGCCGACATCAATAATGAGGGAATTCATCGGCGGCCAGTCACTCTGACGGAAAACGCACCTTTTTTGGGTGATTTTTTATAGGAAAACGCACCTTTTTAGGGTCGTTTTTCATAGGAAAACGCACCTCCCATTATTGTATGTAATTATATTTTATATAAATTTGCAGATATCAGACACTGAATATCTGCAAATTATGTTATACAGAAAAATAGAGGGACTGATCAGGGAGCACTTACAGTCTGACTCAGAAAGAATACTTGTAATTGACGGTGCCAGACAAACCGGAAAATCCTATATCATCAGACATGTCGGCCGCCAAATGTTCCGGAACTATATTGAAATCAATATGGAAGAGGACAAGGCAAGTGACAGGATCTTTGCAGAAGCAAAGACAGTGAATGACTTTTATCTTGCGCTGAGCACTGTTGCCGGTAACCAAATGGGTGACAAGGAATCAACATTGGTGTTCATTGATGAGATCCAGGCATACGAACACCTGATTACAATGCTCAAATTCCTGAAACAGGATGACAGGTTCAATTATATAGCGAGCGGTTCCTCCCTTGGCATTGCCCTGAGAAGGACATCGTCAATACCGACAGGAAGCATCCGCATCGAGCACATGTACCCGATGGACTTTGAAGAATTTCTCATAGCCAACGGAGTCGGGAAAATTGCAATTGATGAAATGCATGAAAATTTCAGCAAAGGGCGGGCAATGTCTGACTCAATGCATACAAAAATGATGGATTTCTTCAGAAAATACCTTCTGACAGGTGGACTGCCGGCTGCAGTAGACAGTTACATAAAAACAAAGAACATAATGGATGTCAGAAACATACAGAGAGAAATCCATGATCTGTACGGATTTGACGCTTCAAAATATGAACAGGAAAACAACAAGAAACTTAAAATCCGCAAGATATATGAAATGATTCCGTCAAGTCTTGAAAACAAGAAAAAAAGAATTGTCATAAAAGAAATCGAAGACAAAAAATGGAAACGATATGACGACTATCAGAATGAATTTGAATATCTTATAGCTTCGGGCATAGCACTAGAAGTTTCAGCCATAAGCACTCCGACATATCCACTGATTGAAAACAGCGGCAAAAATCTGCTCAAATTATACATAAATGATGTCGGAATCTTATCAGGAATTTATTACAGGAACAATATTCAGGCTATAATGAACGACATGACAAGCATAAATCTCGGCTCAATCTATGAAACCGCAGCAGCACAGGAGCTTAAGGCACACGGATTCAGATTGTACTATTACGACAACAAAAAAAACGGAGAAGTGGATTACCTGATAGACGACCCCGACAACCTCTCCGTAATGCCGATAGAAATAAAATCAGGAAAGGACTATACAATACACAGTGCATTGGACAAGTTCCTGTCAAATCCTGACTATAATGTAAAAAAAGCGTATGTACTTTCTAACGAACAGCGTGTATTTACATCTGGAGGAATAACTTATATGCCGATTTATTATATCATGTTTTTCAAAAATTCCATATAATGAAAATAATCGTATTTTTGATGGCGGCGATGATGGCATGCGGGACTGCCTGCGCACAGGAAAAGGAAACATATATGCTGAGGCCGCATGATGAACTGCCTGCAGCTGACACAAGCGGATTCACGAAGATTTTCCTTGCCGGGACCATCGACATGGGCAACAGCCGGGACTGGCAGGCTGAACTTCTGGAACATTTTTCCGACAAGGACGGGAAATACCTGCTTTTCAATCCGCGCCAAGACAGCTGGGACGGGAGCAAGCCGGGAGAAATGGACTATCAGGTCAACTGGGAACTCGAACATCTCGAACAGGCCGACATCATAATAATGTACATCATCGGCACCAGCAAATCCCCGATAACCCTGCTTGAAATGGGACTGCATGCCCGCTCAGGCAAGCTGATTGTGGCTTGCGAACCGGATTTCTACCGCTACGACAATGTGCGCATAACCTGTGCATACTACGGCATCCCCCTCTATTCCAGCCTTGAAGAACTCCTGAAAGCATCCGGACTGTAAAGAAAAGCCCCTTTCAGGATGTCTGAGTCGTGTCCGGTAATATCATTTTCCGAATCATGATTCAAATAATAAAACGCATTTTTTACCCAAAACGGCAGGAGCAATGAACATAAAACCGCATATAATGCTCTGCTGCACAATTATATATAAGACAGGGAAAGGGACATGGCCTTCGTCACGACCATGTCCCTTTCCCTGTTTCTGAAACAATATGTCTTCTCTATACCATTCCGGAGAATCCCATGAATGCCATCGCGAGGATACTTGCGGTGACAAGAGCAATAGGAATGCCTCTGAACGGCTTCGGCACTTTGTTGAGTGCTATCTGTTCCCTCAGACCGGCAAAGAGAATCATTGCAAGGCCGAAGCCGAGGGATGAAGCGAATGCATACACCACAGATTCTGCGAGGTTGAGCATGTGAGGCTCGCCGCCGAATGTGAATTCCTTGGTGACGACGATGAGTGCGATACCGAGCACGGCACAGTTGGTGGTAATCAGCGGGAGGAAGATGCCGAGAGCCTGATAGAGGGACGGGCTGATCTTCTTCAGAATGATTTCTACCATCTGCACGAGGGCAGCAATCACAAGGATGAACGTGATGGTCTGCATGAACTCGATGTGGAGCGGCACAAGCACATAATACTGCAGGAGATAAGTCACCAGTGTCGAAAGAGTGATGACGAAGCACACTGCACCGGACATTCCGACGGCAGTGCTCAGCTTGTTGGAGACTCCGAGGAACGGACAGCAGCCGAGGAACTGCGCGAGCAGAATATTGTTGACGAATATCGCCGATATTATTATTATCAAATATTCCATGGTCTCTTATTCAATTTTGGTGATTTTCCTGAATATCACTATCAGATATGCCAGAGCAAGGAATGCTCCCGGAGCGAGCACGAATGCAATAATGCCGTCGCCTTCGATGAATTTGAAGCCGAAGGCAGAGCCGCTGCCCAGAATCTCGCGGACAAGGCCGAGGATTGTGAGCGACATGGTGAAGCCCAGCCCGATGCCTATGCCGTCACAGGCAGAATCGATGACAGAGTTCTTGTTGGCGAATGCCTCGGCGCGGCCGAGCACGATACAGTTCACCACAATAAGAGGGATGAACAGTCCGAGAGTCTCATACATGGCCGGAGTATAGGCCTGCATTATGAACTGCAGGATGGTCACGAAGGCCGCGATGATTACGATATATGACGGGATGCGCACCTTGTCCGGGATATACGGGGCCGTGGCGGAAATCACCATATTGGAAAGCACGAGCACGAACATCGTGGCGAGGCCCATGCCCATTCCGTTCATTGCTGAAGTCGTGGTGGCCAATGTAGGACACATTCCGAGCAGCAGGACAAATGTAGGGTTTTCCTTTACAAGTCCTTTGGTAATAAGTTTGAATTTTCCCATTGTGTTGTCCTCCGTTATTTGTTTTCTTCAGCGGTCTGTGCAGCAGCAGTATCCCCTGCAGTCTGTGCAGCGGCAGTATCTGCGGCTGACTGTGCGGCCGGATCCTCCGTAGGGACTGAAGCCCCGGTGGACATGTCCGGAACACCGCCTGAGACTATTGCCTGATATATAGCAAGGGCATTGTTCACGGCAGCGACATATGCCCGGGATGTGATTGTCGAAGCCGTGATGGCATCGATGTCTCCCCCGTCCTTCTTCACGGCAAGCTTTGTCGCAGCTGGATTGAGATTCTTGAACTGGTCAGCGAAAGCCGGTTCGGTACATTTTGCGCCGAGGCCCGGGGTCTCGCTCTGTGAAAGCACTGAAGTATTATAGACGATGCCGTCTGCGGTAATTCCCACCATCAGGGATACCGGGCCGCTGAAGCCCGAGGCAGATGCCGTGACAGCATATCCGATGACTTCACCGGCATTTGAAGCGACATAATAGCTGATTGTCCCGCCGTCCGTCTCAATGGTTTTCTGTTCAGGAACACCGTCAAATTCAGGAAGCACCTGCCTGATGGCGTTGTTGGTCTTTGCCTCAGCCGCAGCTTCTATAGGGTCCTTTGTCAGGACATATACGCCGGCAAGCAGGCCGGAGCCCACAAGGCAGATGACCCCGAGGCTCAAAACCATATTTTTCAATGATGACTGTATTGCCATAATCTATGCCCTCCCGTATTTTTTCTGTTTGAAAGCCTTGTTGATAAGAGGCACCACAGAGTTCATGATGAGGATGGCGAATGACACACCCTCAGGATATGAGCCGAAGTACCTTATCAGCATTGTGAGAAGTCCTATTCCGACACCGAATACAATCCCGCCTTTGGTGCTCATAGGAGATGTCACATAGTCGGTCGCCATGAATACGGAACCCAGGAGAAGACCTCCGGTGAGGAGATTGAATAGAGGGTCGGTGTAAATCATAACATCTTTCATCCAAAGCAAGTCCACTAACCAGAATATGCCTGAGAACACGATGACGGTTGCCCAGATGGAAAGCGTTATGTGCGGTCTGATGACCTTGCGTGCAAGCAGATAGATGAAGCCTATGAGGATTGCTATCGCGGAAATCTCTCCTGCAGAGCCTCCGATATTGATGAAAAGGGTCTGGAGATAAGAGAAATCATTGGCAGCGAATATCTGGCTGAGGCTGTCGCCTTTGGCAAGCCCTTCCTTCACAGTCCCGAGAAGGGTCGCGCCGGAAGTCGCGTCGACATTGATGAATCCGGCAGGGCGGGCCCAGTTGGTCATGGCCACCGGGAATGACACGAGCAGGAAGACACGGGCAGCGATGGCAGGGTTGAAGAGGTTCTGCCCAAGGCCTCCGAAAGTCATCTTCACGACACCTATCGCAAAGATTGCCCCAATCATGGCCACCCACCACGGGCAGGCAGGCGGAAGGTTCAGGGCAAGCAGCACGCCTGTCACGGCAGCGGACCAGTCACTGATGGTGCACTGGCTCTTCATCAGGAATCTCGTGATGAGATATTCCACAAGGATACAAGTAATGACGCTGACTGCGAGCAGCATGACGGATGACCATCCGTAATAGAGGATGGACACGACCACCGACGGCAGGAGCGCAATCACCACATCACGCATTATTCTCGCAGTGGAGACATCCGCGTGTATATGCGGTGAGGGTGAAACCAATACTTTATTCATTTTCTGTCTCAATTTTATTCAATGGATACTCCTTATTTTTTCGGTGCTGTCCTTGCCCTCATGGCTCTGATGACCTCACCCTTGGCTACCCTGATGACATCCAGAAGAGGTATGTTTGCAGGGCAGGAATACAGGCAGCAGCCGCACTCTATGCAGTCCTGGATGGCATTCTGCTCCAGGTCATCCATCATGTTGTTGCGGGCGAGCTTGTTGAGCAGATAAGGCTCAAGCCCCATAGGGCAGGCTTCAACGCACTTGCCGCAGCGGATACAGTTGCTCTCTGGCTTTCTTGCCGTCTGCTCTTCCGTAAGATAGAGCAGAGACGAAGAACCTTTCAGGGTGGTTGCCTCCATGTTGGATATGGCCTTTCCCATCATAGGGCCTCCGCTGACGACCTTCACGGCCTCCTCCGGGATGCCTCCGTCGTATTCGGCGATGAAAGAAAGAGGGACACCGATCCTGAACAGATAGTTCTTCTGCCTGCCTGCAGGAAGACAAGTGCCGGTTACAGTCAGCACATTGGTAATCAAAGGCATGTTCTTCTGCACGGCATCATACACGGCAAGGGATGTACCTACATTCTGCACGACGGCCCCGACGTCAATAGGAAGTCCCATTGACTTCACCTGGCGGTGCATTACGGCATCTATCAGCTGTTTTTCACCTCCCTGAGGATATTTTTTCTTCAGGACCATGACCTCGATTCCGTCATAGCCTTTTGCTGAAGACTGTAGAGAGGCAACAGCCGCAGACATTTTGGAGACGGCCTCAGGCTTGTTCTCCTCAATTCCTATCACTGCACGGCTGACGCCAAGCACTTTCTTCATGATGGCTGCGCCTATAACTATCTTTTCGCTCTGCTCGAGCATGATGCGGTAGTCGGAAGTCAGATATGGCTCGCATTCCGCTCCGTTGAGAATCAGGCATTCCGCCTTCTTTTCAGGCGGAGGGCAGAGTTTCACATGAGTAGGGAAAGTCGCACCGCCGAGGCCGACCACACCGTTATTCTTGATTCTGTCCACAATGAACTGCCTGTCTTCCGGGATTTCCTTTACAAGGGTGGCAGAAGTATCAATTCCGTCCATCCATTCGTCAGGCTCAACGGCAATCTCGACATGGACCGCATAATTTCCGGCAAGGTCCTTATACGGGCCTACAGACTTCACTGTACCGGTAACAGATGAATGGACATATGCGGAGATGAATCCTCCCGGCTCTCCGATTATCTGTCCCGTCTTTACCCTGTCGCCGGGGGCAACAGTCGGCTTGGCCGGGGCACCGAGATGCTGGTTCATGGAGATGAACACAGTCTTCGGAAGAGGCAATGTCTCGATTTTGCTTCCGGCGGCTATCTTGCTGTCATTCGGATGTACGCCGCCTATTGAAAATGTCTTCTTCATATCTGGTGCTCCTTATTTTTTTCATTGTTCTCCGCAGCCGGTTTTTCTGCCACCTGCTTTTCCTCAGCTGGAGTTTCTGTCACAGGAACAGACTTTGCTGCTGCAGGAGTTTCTGCCGCAGCAGGCTTTGGCGCCGGTTTCGGTGCCGGTTTCTGGGCCGGAGCAGGGAAATTCACGTCATGGATGGCACCCGTAGGACATACTACCACGCATTTCCTGCAGAGACGGCATTTGTTGAAATCGATGTATGCCACATTGTTCTCGACTGTTATGGCTCCGAACGGACACTCCTTCTCACATTTGCCGCATCCGATGCAGGCTGCCTTGCAGGCCTTGCGCGCAACTGCACCCTTGTCCTTGTTCACGCAGCTGACAAATACCCTGCGGCCCTTAGGACCCTTGTTGCGCAGCTCGATGATATTCTTCGGGCAAGCCCTGACACAGGCGCCGCAGCCGGTGCATTTCTCCTCGTCCACGACAGGAAGCCCCGTGACAGGATCCATGGAGAGAGCTCCGAACTGGCAGGCCGCAACACAATCCCCGCATCCGAGACAGCCGAACGGACATCCGGTGTCACCGCTGTAGAGGGCAGCCTTGACCTTGCAGGACTGGTATCCGCCGTACTCATTGGTCTTCGGCCTGTTTTCACAAGTTCCGTTGCAGCGGACCACAGCGACCATGGGAGCCTTTTCCGTGACTTCCATACCGAGGACGGCAGCAACTTTCTTCATAACTTCATTGCCTCCGACAGGACAGAAATTGTTGTCCAGATTCGGGGCTTCGACGCATGACTGGGCAAATGCGCGGCACCCGGCAAATCCGCAGCCTCCGCAATTGGCACCTGGCATCACCTTCTCGACCTCGTCTATGCGCGGGTCTTCCTCCACCTTGAATCTCTTTGCGACAAGATAGAGGACCACGGCAAGCAGCAGGCCCATGAGGGTGACGGCCACAATAGTCCAGATAATTGTTGTTGTCATTTCTATTATTTATTTTTTATATAGAACACAAAATCCTTTGACAGTCGCCCGCGCAAAAGGTAGATGACCAGATAATACAGTGCCACCGCACCTATCGCTATCAGTCCGGCATACGCCTCGTGACCGATAACGGGGGACAAAGATAATATTAAAATCATTAAAATCAGCAAAGGAATCACATAAGATATCCATACGGCCTTCAGCCCCATGGAACGGCGGAGCACGACCAGCACCTCATCACCCACATTGCGGAGCGTATACGGGTCTGTGGGGACTCCTATAAGCTTGACCTGCTCCTCGGACACCCCGCACACGCCCTTGGCATGGCAGGCAGAGCACGCCGAGGAGGAAATGATTTCCACAGTGGTCATTTCCGGCGTTATCTCAACTATTTTCCCTATATGGGATATCTCATCTTTCGCCATATCCGAATATTAATTTTTCTTTTTTACCAATGATGAAAAAGGATGCTTCAGCCCCGACCAGCCGTCAAGCCTGCCGCTCGCCGTACCCACGAGGATGGGAGCCTCGAACAGCACCGGAATCCTGTTGTCGTCGTCAGAGATCCAGATCGTGAGGTCTTCCTCTCCGGTAAAGACATTTCCTGCCAGCAGTTTTGCAGAAAACCTTATTGTGTTGACCGTTCCGAGTCCCTTTATCTTTTTCTGCTCTCTTCCGTGCAAAATGAAATATACATTATATATATCGTCATCTATGGCAAATGTCATCGGGTAGCGGACTTCCGGGATGACTTTGTCAAAATCCATGTTCCGCGCAAGAAAAAAGAGAGCAGGAAGATCATATGTGCATTCGTCGAGCGGCAGGTCCAGATATCTCCGGCCGCTTGAGGATGAATACACGTCAGCGGAAATATAAGGATCTGCTGTTCCGTCCCACACATAATTGTATTCATTCACGGCAACATACTTCCCCTCTCTGGTATCTCTTGTGAATCTCAGGGGACGCAGGCCGTCTGTAGTGAACCATGACCTGAAATCCTCCCGCACCTTAAAAAAAAGGTCAAAGAGCTTTGTCGTGCTTCCGAGCACAATGCAGCGGAATGCCTTCTCTCCGCCCAGGGTCAATGTGTCCAATTGCACCGTAGCCCTTCCGACATCAGAATTGATGATGCCCCATTCATAATGCATTGTGAACTGGAGCCTCTCCCCGGCACAGAAGGCAAGGTCTTCCTCAAGGACAGAACGGACAGGGATGCATCCGGAGGCAACAGTATCTCTGCCGACATTCTCCGCATGAAGAGACAGACATGCCATGAATGTCAGAAAAACCGCAACTGAAAGGAAACGCCCCATTGTCAAATCCTGTCTGAATATTAAGATATCATCTGAACCGCGTCAGAACTCGGAATTTGATCCCATGTCCGGACCGAAAGCTCCGGACGGTGAGACAAACGGAGGGTCTTCGTCGTTCATCCTCGACGGCACCGCAGACATTCTTTCCGCCTGACTTACAAGAGATTCATTCATCTCGACAAACTTCACTTCCGAAGCCTTGAACAGCATTTCGATGTCCGCTATCTCGCCGTTTCTGTGCTTGGCGATGATTATCTGCGTCTTTCCCTTGTCTTCAACATTCTCCGACAGTCCCTGATAGTCAAGCCTGTGGATAAAAATGACCATGTCTGCATCCTGCTCGATGGAGCCGGACTCGCGCAAGTCGCTGAGCTGAGGCCTGTTGTTGCCTCCGGTGCGCTGCACGGCGTTTCGGCTCAACTGTGAGAGTGCGATAATCGGCACATTCATTTCCTTGGCCGTAGCCTTGAGTGTCCTTGAAATGGCGGCCACCTCCTGCTCCCTCATCCCCCTGAGCTCCGAAGGGCCCTGCATGAGCTGCAGGTAATCGACTATTACCAGCCTGACCCCTTTCTGCTTGACAAGTCTCTTGACCTTGGAACGGAATTCCATCACAGGAAGAGAAGGAGTGTCATCGATATACAGCGGGGACTTGGCCAGATTCTTGCACTTTTCCTCAAGCTGCTTCCATTCATAGTCCGCAAGCTTCTGTCCGCCCTTGATTTTGTCGGCACTCAATCCGGATTCAGTCACCATCAGTCTCTTGACAAGCTGGATGGAAGGCATTTCCAGAGAGAAGAAAGCAACCGGCATATTATATTGCACGGCAGCATTCCTGGCAATATTGAGCACAAAGGCCGTCTTTCCGACAGAAGGCCGTGCAGCAAGAATGATGAGGTCGGAAGGCTGCCAGCCGAAGGTAATGTCGTCGATGGACCGGTAGCCGGACGGGACGCCGCTAAGCCCGGTGGTCTCCTGAAGTCGCTCTATATCATTGATAGCCTGATTGTAGACAGAACCTATCTCCTGCACATCCCGCTTGACATTGTTCTGAATTGCAGCAAAAATCTTGGTCTGGGAAATGTCAATCAGGTCATCGACATTGACTGTCTCATCGTATGCCTTGCGGAGAATCTCATACGAAGCAGTTATGAGCTCCCTCTGGATACATTTCTGCTTCAGAATCTTGATATAGTATTCGACATGGGCGGCAGCACCGACTTTCTGGGAAAGACGGGCAAGGGCAACCGGTCCGCCGATGATTTCAAGATTGCCCTGGGACTTGAGTTTCTGGGTGACAGTAAGGACATCAACGGACGAATGCTCGTTGACGAGGGCCGAAATGGCCCCGAAAATCATCCTGTGCTTCTCATCGTAGAAACACGAGGGAGTCAACTCCTCCATGGCCTCGTCAACGCAGTTCGGCTCAATCAGCATCGAGCCGATGACAGCCTCTTCAACATCAAGAGCCTGAGGCGGTTTGTTTCCCACCTCAAGCCCCAGCATCTCAAGATCCACGCTGTCGTTCCTGCGCGAAGATCTCCGCTTTCTTTCTTCAGCCATGAATCCTATTCAAAGTCAGGATTGACCAGTATCCTGCCGCAATATTCACAGACAATCATTTTCCTGTTTGATGCGATGTCAATCAGTCTCTGAGGAGGGATTGTATTGAAGCATCCTCCGCAGGAGTCGCCGTTGAACACGGAAACAACCGCAAGATGATTGTGGCAGCTGTTCCTGATGCGCTCGTATGCACTCATCGTCCTGGCATCAATCTTAGCCGCACATGCATCACGGCCGGCCCTGAGCTTTTCTTCCTCCCTGGAAGTCGACTCCACGATTGTCTCAAGTTCCTGCTTCTTGGCCTTGAGGTCCTCGTTCTTGACCTCTGTCTTCTCCTTCAGAGCCTCGAGGTCGGTCTTCCGGGAAGCAATGTCCGCCTTGGTCTCGTCAATATTCTTCTGGGCTATCTGGCAGAGAAGGTCAAGATTCTCAAGTTCTTTGTTGAGTGAATCATACTCACGGCTGTTGGCCACATTGTCCAGCTGGGATTTATATTTGTCAATCTGGGCATTGTAGTCCACAATATTATGCTTGTACTCGGCTATTGACTTTGTGGCCTCGTCTATCTTCGCTGATATGCCGGCCGCTTTGGCTTTGAGAGCTGCTATCTCATTTTCAAGATTTTCCACTTCGACAGGAAGTTCTCCGCGGAGCTGAAGTATCTTGTCTATTTCAGTATCTGCCTGCTGCAGGGCATACAAGGTCTTGAGCTTCTCCTCTACGCTCAAGTCTGAATCAGCGAAACTTTTCTGAATGGACACGAAAGTCTCCCTCTGGTCTATGGGAGTCTCGATTTTTTTAGTCTTTTTGGCCATGTCGCTTAAAATAATATCTTTTAAAGTACTGTACTTAAAAATAATATACCGGATTGCTGCGGAGATTCTCCGTAATTCGGACTGCAAAGGTAGGAAAATTTTTCTTCAACAGCGCAAATAAAATATCAACTATCTCTATCTCACTCTCATAATGCCCGACATCCATTATCATGAAGCCCGGCCTCGTGAAAAAATGATGATAGGATATGTCCCCGCAGAGATACAGCTGCGCGCCCGCCTGCTCCGCCTTCCCGATGAGAGAGCCGCCTGCTCCGCCGCACATCGCCACCCTTGAGACGGGACAGCCGACTGGCTTTGATGTCCTGACGGCCTGGAGATTGAATCTTTCCTTGACGAATTCTATCGCAGCACATGAATCCATCGGCTCAGGGAAATCTCCGACTGTGCCCAATCCTACGCCGTTATCCTCAGCATCAAGCACTTCTATATTCACGAGTCCCAGCCTGCGTGCCATCGCCCCGCTCACCCCCGCTATCACCTTGTCAGCGGAAGTGTGGGCGGCATAGACCGCAATCCCGGCCGAAACCGCCTTCATCACGGCCAGCCCGACGGGGTCCTCCGGAGCTATCTTCTTCAGCCCTGAAAATATCAGCGGATGGTGGGTCACAATCATGTCAGCCCCGACCGAAACCGCCTCATCCACAAGCTCCGGCGTGCAGTCCAGCCCCAGCAGCACCGAACTCACCGATGCATCAGGCGACCCTATGCACAGACCGCTGTTGTCCCATTTTTCCTGCAGCGACAGCGGGGCGAATTCCTCTATTGCCGCCGTCACATCCTTGACTCTGATTTTTTCCATGGCATTCTGACAATTACAGATTCTTCCGCGTTTCTTCCAGTTCCGAACGGAGTTTAAGGAGAAGCTCCATCATGCGGGCGGCCTGCCCGACCTTGTCCTTGTCCTGGAGCAGCTTTCTGTATGCACCCCCGAGGGTCATCCCGCAGACTTTGACAAGAAAATGAATCTGACGGAATGTCTCTACATCCTCCGGAGAATACAGCCTGTTGCCCTTGGCATTGCGTCGGGGCCGGAGCAGCTTGGGGAACGAATCGGACCAGAATCGCACAAGGGAGACATTCTCCCCGAGAATCCGAGCCACTTCACCAATAGTATAATACAGCTTTTCCATTGCTCTTTCTCTTTATAAGGCTCCTGCTTCGCCAGGCATTCACTCCATCGACTGGGCTACGCTCTCCCCGAGAATCATCATTTCAACATACTCTTCCGGAGACACGGAGCCGAAGAAATAATTCACCGGGTCGACATGAATGGTATCCCTTATTATTTCATAATGCAGATGCGGCGCAAATGACTTGCCTGATGAGCCTGTTGTAGCCACAAGATCCCCTTTCTTCACGACCCGTCCCCTGCGCACGAGTATTTCCTTAAGATGGGCATAGCGCGTGACATATCCGTTCCCGTGATCGATTTCAAGGACATTGCCTGACTCACGGCCGGAACGGACTGTCCTGAGGACAACACCGTCAGCCGGAGAATATACCGGAGTGCCTGAAGGGACAATCATGTCAAGCCCGTTGTGCTTCTGGTAGACCTTGTAGAACGGACTCATCTTCTGCCCGACCGACGCCCCTGTCTGCACATACGGAAAATCTTTGATAGGCAGCACAAGAGGCGGCAGGGAGTCCTGGAGGCCAACGCACTTTTCAAGGACCTCATGCAGCACTGCATCCACCTCCGCCGCCCCCCTGACGGCATTAATGAGCTTTGCTTCCGTATATCTGACTATTCCTTCATCAGAGACAGAATCCCCTGACTCGACAAAGAAAGCATATCCGAAATCGGGCGCGAGGGGTGAAGACGAATTGAAAATCTCCTTATATATGCCGTTGTCCCTGGCCTCAAGGCCGGAGACGACATCCCCGAGAAGGGCCTCTTTCTCCACCATATCGGGATAAAGCTTGGCATACATCCGGTTCTCCTGCTTGAGCCGGCGTTCCGTATCAGTGCTGAAGAACAGGGCAAAGAAAACATAATAAATGACCGCCAGTGCGATGCTGACAAAAAAATATTTCAGGCATCTGCGTATGATTTTCGCGGCAGAAGGACGGACTTTTCTGATTCTGAAGTCATCCTTGTCAATTTCATACCGGCCTGTCATGAGTGCTCGCTTTTGACTTTGTCCACAAGAGACATGTATTCAGACGGCTCCATGGACAGGTCGAGATAGTTTATAGGATTGACCTGTCTCCCCTTATAAATGACTTCGTAGTGCAGGTGCGGGCCTGTGGACTTGCCCGAATTGCCGGAAAGACCCAGGAAAGAGCCTCTTTTGACGATATCGCCCTCATGCACAGAGATGGACTTCATGTGGGCATACCTCGTCTTGTAACCGAATCCGTGGTCGACTACGACTGAGTTTCCATAGCCGAAGAAATCATGGCGGACTTTCTCCACCACTCCGTCGGCAGTGGAATATATGCCGTTGCCGGAAGGCATGGCGAAGTCAATGCCCTCGTGGAAGGCCGTCCTTCCGTAGACCGGATCCGTACGCCGTCCATAATAACTTGAGATATGATATGAACCGGGTATCGGGCATATCGGCGCAAGGGCCGGCACGCAGAGCACCATATCCCCGGAATGTTTCGCCACCGCCGCAATCTCGTCAAACGACTTGCTCTGCAGGTATGTCTTCTTGGTAAGCACATCCAGCCGCACTACGGTTTCCTTGAGAAGACCCGAGCCGCCGCCATAGTCAAGGTAAGAATATCTGTTGACTCCCCCGAAGCCGGCATTCCGGACTTCTGCAGGAATCTCGTACATGCCGAACACTGCCCGGTAGATGTCGTTGTCTCTGACTGACAATGCCTGAAGGATCTCGTCATATCTGTCAAGCTGACGGTTCATCATTTCCACGCGGGAGCTCCACTTCGCATTGTTTTTCTTGATGATGACCGTCTTCGGAAGCTCCTTCCCGAGTACTGAAGTATATATCCACGCATACAGGAATGTAGCCGCAATGCTGCCCAAAAACAGAAAGATACTCTTGAAAACACGACGGCGGGCAGTACGCTCCCTCACCATCTCGTATGAAAGGGTGTCGTTGTTGAATCTGTACTTCCAGTTTTTTGACATGACGCAAATATAGTCCATAATTTGCAAAAAAGTTATAATTTTGCGAGTTATTTGAAAATATACGCGGTAATTTGGATACAGATACAATGAGCAATATGACTTCAAAAGAAATAAGACAGGCTTTCCTGGACTTTTTCGCATCCAAGGGACATACAGTTGTCCCGTCGGCACCAATGGTCGTGAAAAACGATCCGACACTGATGTTCACCAATGCAGGCATGAACCAGTTCAAGGACTGGTTTCTCGGCAACAGCACACCGAAATACAAGAGAGTTACTGATAGTCAGAAATGTCTGAGAGTCAGTGGCAAACACAATGACCTCGAAGAAGTGGGGCATGATTCATACCACCACACCATGTTTGAAATGCTCGGCAACTGGAGCTTCGGGGACTATTTCAAGAAAGAAGCCATAGCATGGGCATGGGAGCTTCTGACTGAGGTTTACCGGATAGACAAGAACAGGCTCTATGCGACAGTATTCGAAGGGGATGCGGCAGACCACACGGAAATGGATGCCGAAGCCCTCGCGGAATGGAAGAAATATCTCCCGGAGGACAGGATTCTCTTCGGCAACAGGCATGACAATTTCTGGGAAATGGGCGACACCGGCCCATGCGGTCCATGCAGCGAAATACATATTGACCTCAGGAGCGACGGGGAAAGGAAAGAGGTACCGGGACGGGAGCTTGTCAACAAGGGACATCACCTTGTGATAGAAATCTGGAATCTTGTCTTCATGCAGTTCAACCGCAAGGCAGACGGGCATCTTGAGCCGCTTCCGAACAAGAATGTTGACACGGGAATGGGATTCGAGAGGCTCTGCATGGCCCTCCAGGGAAAGACCAGCAACTATGACACCGATGTCTTCACCGGAATGATACACAGGATAGAAGAACTTTCCGGACGCGGATATCATGAGTCTGAGAAGACGGAAGTGGCAATGAGGGTAATCGCAGACCACATCCGCGCAATAAGTTTCTCCATAGCGGACGGCCAGCTCCCGTCAAATGTCAAGGCCGGATATGTCATCAGGAGAATCCTCAGGAGGGCGGTCCGCTACGGATACACTTTCCTGGGATTCAACGAGCCGTTCCTCTGCAGGCTTGTCGGCCAGCTTGTGGATGACATGGGACAATTCTATCCGGAGATAGCAAGCCAGCAGGCTCTCATCGAAAAGGTCATCAGAGAAGAAGAGATGTCGTTCCTGCGTACGCTTGACAGAGGAATTAGATTGATGGACAGCATTATGGCCAAGTCCTCGGAAACAAAAGTAATTTCCGGGGAAGATGCTTTTGTGCTGTACGACACATACGGATTCCCGATAGACCTCAGCGGACTTATTGCTTCAGAAAACGGATATACGATTGATATCGAAGGCTTTGAAAAGGAGCTGCAAAAACAGAAGGAAAGGGCGAGAAACGCCACTGCGCTTGAATCAGGGGACTGGGTAGAGTTCCACAAATGCGACAATGTCGAATTCGACGGATACGACACTACTGCAGTCAGCGGGGCATCTCTGGTCCGCCACCGCACCGTCAAGGCAAAGAATAAGGTCATGTACCAGCTCGTCTTTGACAAGACACCGTTCTATGCAGAGATGGGAGGCCAGGTCGGAGACACCGGGACAGTCACTGCCGCCGACGGGGAACAGGTCAGAATCCTCAACACCATAAAGGAAAACAACCTCACCATCCATATTGCCGAAAAGATACCCGCTGACTGCAACGGGGCATTCACGCTTCAGGTGGATGAGGCAAGGAGGAGGAAAATAGCATCCAACCACACCGCCACACACCTGCTGCACAAGGCATTGAGAGAGATTCTCGGTTCTCATGTGGAGCAGAAGGGCTCGTATGTGGCGCCTACATATTTCCGGTTCGACTTCTCTCATTTCGAGAAGCTTTCCGACGAACAGATTGACCGCGTGGAGAGAAGGGTAAACGAACTCATCAGGCTCAACAGCCCTCTTCAGGAGAACAGATCCGCCACCATGGAAGAGGCAATGAACGCCGGGGCGATGGCTCTCTTCGGAGAAAAATACGGGGACAGGGTAAGGATGGTCAGATTCGGCGATTCCATAGAACTCTGCGGCGGAACACATGCCGCAGCTACAGGTCAGATCGGGTTCTTCAAAATAGTGTCCGAATCTGCCATAGCGGCAGGCATCCGGCGCATAGAGGCTGCCACCGGAGAGGATGCGGAAAATGTTGTGGACGCGATGGAGACCATGTTCCGCTCTGCGAGAGCCCTATTCAACAATGCACCGGACCTCGCCGCCTCTGTAAGGAAACTGATTGAAGAGAATGAGCATTTCAAGAAGGAGATGGAGGCCAACGCCAAAGAGAAGGCTGCGGCACTGAAAAAGACGCTGACCGAGATAAGCCGGCCCGTCAATGGAGTGAATGTGGTGACCTTCACCCACAGCATAGATCCCGTAATGCTCAAGAATGCAGCCATGATGCTCCAGAAAGAGACGGTCAACATGGTTGTAGCCGGAGCATTTGAATATCAGGGCAAGCCGCAGCTTCTTCTGATGTATTCGCCGGACCTTGTGGAGGCAGGGCACAATGCTTCCAGGGACATAAAGGAAGCCGCAAAGGCTATCCTCGGAGGAGGCGGAGGCCAGCCAGGCCTTGCCACGGCCGGAGGCAAGGACACAGCCGGACTCAAGGATGCCCTTGACACAATGATAGAACTTGCAGTCAGATAAAATGGACTGGCCTCCTTGTGGTCAGGCAAATCCAGGCAGATGAAGAAGCTCGACATTTTCATACTGAAGTCATTCATAGGACCGTTCTTCGCGATCCTTTTCGTCGTCATCTTCATCCTCATGATGCAGTTCCTGTGGCTGTATATTGATGAACTCGTAGGGAAAGGGCTGAGCTTCAAGGTCATTCTTGAATTTCTCGGATGGGGGTGCGCGACGCTCATGCCGCTGTCGCTGCCTCTTGCGACCCTGCTGTCATCCATGATGACACTCGGGACCCTGGGTGAAAACAACGAACTGCTTGCCATCAAGGCGGCCGGCATATCCTTGAGCAGGGTACTTGCTCCGCTTGTCATCACATCATTCATCATAAGCGTCGGCACATTCTTCGCCACCAATGACCTCGTCCCTATTGCGTATAACAAGATATATACACTCAGGGATGACATCGGGAAGACCAAGGAGGAAATCAAGATTCCCACAGGGACTTTCTATGACGGCATCGAAGGCTATACTCTCCGCGTAGCCTCAAGGAACGAAGAGACCGGCATGATGCATGATGTCATGGTCTACGGGCACAAGGACAGGAGGGGAAACACCAGCCTCACGCTGGCCGACTCCGCAGTGATGAACATGTCCAAGGACAAGAGCTACCTGACATTCATCCTTTACAACGGAGCCAACTACGAAGAGACCAACACAAGAAAATTCAGAGACACGACCCTGCAGCTGCAGAAATCAGAATTCAGCAGCCAGCAGCTCGTCATTCCTCTTGAAAACTATGCTTTCCAGAAGTCTGACGAAGACAGATTCGGAGATCAGGTCAAGTCCATGAATCTCAAGCAGCTGACACATGGAAAGGATTCAATCGGGAATATTCGGGCCGAAGCGAAGGCCGACCATCTGGACAGGCTGATGAAAAGCGGAATACTTTCATACAGCCGTCAGCTCGACACATCCATACACAGCAGCATAAGTGTCCCGTTCAAGTATGAAGGCGCAGGTGAATGGGAAAGTCTCGACAAGGAAATCAAAGGATACGAAAAGGCCATTTCACATACCAATGAGTTCATCTCCCAGCTCACCACTTTCTCAAGAGAAACATATTACTATACCTATACACTCCGGAGAATCGATGTCGAGCAGCTCAAGAAATTCGCCGTGGCAATCGCCTGCTTTATATTTTTCTTCATAGGCGCACCGCTCGGGGCCCTGATACGCAAGGGGGGACTGGGAACCCCGGCCATCATATCCGTGCTGTTCTTCGTATTTTATTGGGTCATAGACATATCCGGAACCAAACTTGCGAATGACGGAGCCATATCCGCAGCCGGAGGAGTATTCATATCATCATATGTACTGTTCCCGATAGGCATCTTCCTTACATGGAAAGCCATCAACGACTCGTCCATTTTCAGCACCGACAGCATGAAGACATGGTTCAAGAAAGTAAAGATGAAAATAATGGGAAGCATAAGAAAGACACGCATAGTCTACATGGGCACGCCGGAATTTGCCGTCGCCCCTCTTGATGAACTGATAAGGCAAGGATATCATGTTGTCGGAGTCGTCACTGTGGCAGACAAGGCCAGCGGCAGAGGGCTGAAAGTCAATGAAAGCGCCGTAAAGAAATATGCAGTGGAGCACGGAATTCCGGTACTGCAGCCTCTCTCGCTGAAAGATCCTGAATTCATTGAGGCCCTGAAGGCATGGAGGCCCGATATCTTTGTCGTAGTGGCATTCCGCATGCTTCCCAAAGCCGTCTGGGAGATACCGAGACTCGGCACATTCAACCTTCACGCCGCCCTGCTGCCTCAATACCGTGGAGCTGCACCGATCAACTGGGCAATAATAAACGGAGAACATATGTCCGGAGTCACCACTTTCATGATAGACGACGGCATGGACACCGGACACATCATTTTCAGGGAGCAGTGCCGGATATCTGACACAGACACAGCCGGAGACCTGCATGACAGGCTCATGGACCTCGGCTCCAAGGTTGTCGTGCAGACCGTCGAGACAATTATCGAAGGGAATGTCGAGCTGCGCCTTCAGAAAAGTTTCATACAGGGAGACGAAGTGCTCAAGCCGGCACCCAAGCTGACGAAAGAACTGTGCCGGATCAATTGGAATATGCCGGCCAAAGACATATACAATCTCATCCGAGGGCTGTCCCCTTATCCAGGAGCATATATGGAAATCGGAAAAGAGGACAGTGCTCCGGTCCAGGTCAAGATATACAGAAGCGAGAAACTGACAGAAGAAGAGCTGGCTGCTCTGATGGCGGCATCAGACGGCAAAGCCACATCCGCATCTGCGGCAAAGCCTGCCCCGGGAACAATCCTCTCTGACGGGAAATCATGGATGGCCGTAACTTCCGGGGACGGGGCAATATCCGTCACAGAGCTTCAGATGTCAGGAAAGAAACGCATGGGCATAAGGGACTTTCTGGCAGGATTCAGGGAGCCCCAGATATGGAAAGTCATTCCCGCCCAGGAGGAAACCGGCAAAATGAAAATCTGAACACGATGGGAAAAAGTGCAGTAATCATAGCAAACGGAGAATTCCCCAAAAAAGAATACCCGAAATATATTGTCCGCAATGCCGACTACATAATCTGCTGCGACGGGGCATTCGACAGATATCTCAGATACTCCCGGACACTTTCGGAAGAGGCGAGAATCCCTGATGCCATAGTAGGAGACATGGATTCACTTTCGGAAAAAAGACAGAAGGAGTACGCAGGCATCATCGTCAGGAATCCCGATCAGGATACCAATGACCAGACAAAGGCATTCGAATACACCATCGGCAGATTCCAGGACATATCCGAAATACACATAATCGGAGCGACAGGAAAACGGGCAGACCATACGATAGGAAATATTTCCCTCCTCATGGAATACGCCCGTTCGTATAATCCGGAGGCCAGAGGGGTGACGGTTGACATCATATCCGACTATGAGACAATCTTTCCGCTTACAGACACCGCGGAATTCCAATGCGGAGAAGGAAGAAGCGTATCCATATTCTCTCCCGACAGTTCTCTGCGGATACATTCGGAAGGGCTTGTCTGGCCGACAGACAATGTTGTCTTTGACAACTGGTGGAAGGCGACCCTCAACAGAGCATCAGAAGACACTGTAAAACTCGTGTTCAGCCACAGGTCGGTTGCCGTCGTCATGCTGGACTAAATTTGATGACAATTCATTAGGATTTCTCCTCTTTTAGTCATATTTTTGTATATAACACGATTTTTTAGATAAAAATAATAAGAAAATGTCTGAAAGAAAATATTTTCCGTCCGTCAAGGACATAGAGAATGCAGCCGAAATTCTCGGGGAAATAATCGAGCCTACCCCATTGATGAAAAACAACAATCTTTCAGGGAAATACGGGGCTGACGTCTATCTCAAGAGGGAAGACCTCCAGATTGTCCGTTCATACAAAATACGGGGGGCTTACAACAAAATCCGTTCAATATCGCCGGATGTCCTGAAATACGGGATTGTCTGTGCAAGCGCAGGCAACCATGCACAGGGTGTCGCATTTTCATGCAACAAGCTGCAGATTATGGGCTCCATCTATATGCCGACAACGACTCCGAAACAGAAAATCGAACAGGTGAAGATGTTCGGCAAGGATTATATTGACATCGTGCTTACGGGAGATACATTCGATGCGGCCAACAATGCTGCGACAGAATACGCACAGAAAAGCGGAAAGACTTTCATCCCGCCGTTTGATGACCCGAAAATCATTGAAGGGCAAGGGACCATCGGACTGGAACTCACCCGTCAGTGCAAGGAACCTCTTGACTATGTGTTCATTCCTATAGGAGGAGGGGGACTGGCTGCAGGAGTCGGAGGGTATCTTCGCCAGATATGGCCCGATGTAAAGCTTATAGGAGTAGAACCTGCCGGAGCAGCATGCATGAAGACCGCCATAGACAAAGGGGAAATAGTCGAACTCCCGCACATTGACAAGTTTGTTGACGGGGCGGCGGTAAAAAAGGCCGGAGAATACACATACGAAGTATGCCGCAAGGTTCTTGACGACATCGTGGCAGTTCCGGAGGGAGCAGTATGCTCCACCATCATAGAGATGTACAACAAGAGTGCAATTGTTGTGGAGCCCGCCGGAGCACTCTCGTCGGCGGCCCTCAGATTCTATGCCGACAGAATCAAAGGGAAGAGGGTCGGATGTATCGTGAGCGGAAGCAACAACGACATTACCAGGATGGAGGAAATCCGGGAGAAATCATTGCTGTTTGAAGGACTCAAGCACTACTTCATCGTCAATTTCCCGCAGAAGTCGGGGGCGATACTGTCTTTTGTCCGGGATGTAATCGGCCCCGGGGACGATCTTGTGTACATACAGTATATCAAAAAGACCAACAAGGAAGACGGGCCTGCGCTCATAGGCATAGAGGTTGCATCCAAAGATGACTATGTCGCCCTTATCAACCGTATGAAGGCGCACAACATCACTTACGAGTACATCAACGAAAACAACAAACTTTTTGAAATATTGATTTAAAGGAGGTACAACATGGCAAACATAGACTGGACAAAGCTGACTTTCTCCTACACGAAGACAAACACCATCCTCACATGTATGTTCAAGGACGGGAAATGGGGAGAAGTCGAAAGCCGCACTAACGACGATATTACCATCAGTTCCTTTGCCGGAGCCCTTCACTACAGCATTGAATGCTTCGAGGGACTCAAGGCATTCAGATGCAAGAACGGAAGAATCCGCATTTTCAGACCGGATGAGAATGCAGCCAGACTCCAGAGATCGGCAAAATACCTCGGCATCGAGGCCCCGTCCACGGATATGTTCATCGACATGTGCATCCGTGCCGTAAAGGAGAACATCGACTTTCTCCCTCCATACGGTTCCCATGCTTCCCTTTATCTCAGGCCGACATTAATAGGCATCAACCCTCAGCTTGGAGTCAACTCCTCGAAAGACTGCCTTTTCATGATGCTCTGCTCTCCTGTGGGGGCATATACCGGAGGAAATCTTGAGCCTATCAATGTCGTCATAGCAAGAAATTATGACAGGGCCGCGCCGAACGGCTGCGGATGCTACAAGCTCGGAGGAAACTATGCGGCATCCCTCTGTTCCTATAACATCGCCCATCAGCTCGGCTACAAGGCCGTCCTCTACCTTGACCCTGCACGGAAGAAATACATTGACGAGTTCAACTCATCCAACTTCTTTGCCATCAGGGGCAACACCTACATCACTCCGAAGTCTGACTCCATACTTCCTTCCATCACGAACAAATCACTTGAGGCAGCGGCAGAATATCTCGGAATGAATGTGGAGAGGAGACCTGTTGAAGTGGAAGAGCTCAGCACCTTCGAGGAGGTGGGAGAATGCGGCACCGCAGTCGTAATCACCCCTGTATATCAGGTCGACGACAAGCCTTTCCTTGAATCAGACGAAGTCACTTCATACAGATTCGGCTCAAAGACAGAGTGCGGGCCGAAGAGCCTGAAGCTCTATAACATGATTACCGGCATCCAGTACGGGGAAATCGAAGACCCGTTCGGCTGGTGCATCTTCGCTGACTGACAGCTGCGGATTCATGGCCACACAGGCTGACTCATGACATTGATCCGGCTCCCGGCAATCTGATGATTCATATCAAATCAAAGCCGGGAGCCGGTCTTTTATTTAGGAGCTATCCTGTACAGGAATCCTGCAATAAAGGCAAAGAGAATGTTCGGCACCCAGAGCGCGATTCCCGGAGGGAGAAAATCCGTATATACGAACATCTGGCTGAAACGCAGGAACAGAATATAAGAGAAACTCAGGGCAATTCCGATTCCTATGTTCCACCCGATTCCTCCTCTGCGCTTCTTTGATGAAAGAGCCACGCCCATTATCGTCAGGATGAACGCCGAAAACGGAAGGGCAAACCGCGTATGCTTCTCAATAAGGGCGACCTTGACATTGGCATCTCCCCTCATCTTCTGGATATCTATCATCTCATTGAGTGCCTTGTATGAGAGAGTCTCCACCTCCCCTTCCTGTATATATAGATCCTTGACACTCAGATCTATTACGGTATCAAGCTGGGCGCCGCTGCGCACCTGGTCGCCGAGAGCAGAAGTATAGTCCCTGATGAAATATTTCCTGAGCTTCCAGCAGGCGGCCGTACTGTCCCATACCGCAGTCTCCGCAGACAATTTGGACACCAGCTTGTTGTCCCTGATTTCCTCGAGGGTAAAACGGTAGGCAGTGTTGTTCCACGAGCTGAAGGACTCCACATAGACGAATTGCCCCGGGGCTATCTGATAATGGATGTTCCTGGCCGTCTTCTTGCTGTGTCCCTTGATATATTTGCTTTCGAACTCGACGCGGGTCGCATTGGACTGGGGGATGACAAACAGATTGAGGCTTAGGGAAAACAGGGCGATGAATGTGGCCGAGACAATATAGGGCACCATCATCCGGTGGAAGCTTATCCCGCATGAGAGAATCGCCACTATCTCTGAGTTGGAGGCCATCTTGGAAGTGAAGAAAATCACCGTAATGAACACGAACAGAGGGCTGAACATGTTCATGAAATATGGAATGAAATTCAGGTAATAGTCAAATATTATGGCTTTTATCGGAGCTTCATTGCTCACAAAGTCATCGATTTTCTCGCTTATGTCAAAGATTATCACAATGCCGATGATGAGCAGCAGCGCGATAAAGAATGTGAATATGAATTTCTTGATTATATAGAGATCAAGCAGTCTCGGTTTCAGTTCCATATCCCGATGGTTTAAATTCCCGACGCAATGTGTCGATTCCTACAGCCTTGTCATCACCCGTCTGACAGTTTCATTTTTCCATGAAGCGAAGTCACCGGCAACAATGTGCTTTCTCGCCTCTCTGACCAAATCCAGATAGAATGCAAGATTGTGTTCACTGGCAATCTGCCCGGCAAAGATTTCCCCGGCCACAAAAAGATGGCGCAGGTATGCCTTGGTATATGTCCTGTCAACAAAGGAAGTGCCCTTCGGGTCAAGAGGAGAAAAATCGTCCGCCCATTTCAGATTCCTCATGTTCATTATGCCGTCCCATGTGAATATCATGCCGTTGCGTCCGTTGCGTGTCGGCATGACGCAGTCAAACATGTCCACACCTCTGGCAATTCCCTCAAGAATGTTGGCAGGCGTGCCGACCCCCATGAGATATCTCGGCCTGTCATCAGGCAGAATCGGACAGACTACCTCAAGCATCTCGTACATCTGCTCTGTAGTCTCGCCTACGGACAGTCCCCCGATGGCGTAGCCCTCCCGGTCAAAGGATGCCGCATGCTCGGCCGCCTCCCGCCTCAGGTCCGGATATACGCACCCCTGGACTATCGGGAAAAAGGTCTGCGAATACCCGTACAGAGGCTCTGTGCTGTCAAAATGCCTGATGCATCTCTCAAGCCATGACTTCGTGAGATTCAAGGACTTTCTCGCATAGTCCCACGAAGCGTCCCCTGGTGTGCACTCGTCAAGGGCCATTATTATGTCTCCGCCTATAATTCTCTGGGTGTCAACATTATTTTCAGGAGTAAAGACATGCTTGGAGCCGTCAATATGCGACCTGAATGTGCAGCCGTCAGGAGTCAGTTTCCGGATGGGAGAAAGGGAAAAGACCTGAAAACCTCCGCTGTCTGTCAGAATCGGCCTGTCCCAGGAAATGAATTTATGGAGGCCCCCTGCCCTGCGGAGTATGTCAAGGCCAGGGCGCAGATACAGATGATAGGTATTGCCCAGAATGATTTCCGCACCGATGTCCTCTTTCAAATCCCTGTGATAGATACCTTTGACGGACCCCACTGTGCCGACGGGCATGAAAATCGGGGTCTCGACGGTACCATGGTCCGTAGTTATAATGCCGCAGCGGGCGGACGAGGCGGCATCTGCATGTGTCTTGACAAATTTCATCCGGAATCCTTTTTCAAACGCCAAAGATAGCAAAAGTTGAAGAAATACTCGTATATTTGTTCTCTCCATATAATTGACGACATTATGCAAACGAAAAGCGCAGCTGTACGCACGCGGCTGATTATAATGAATTTCCTCCAGTTTGCCATCTGGGGTGCATATCTTACTTCAATGGGGAACTACCTCGGCAAGGCCGGGCTCGGAGAAGATATAGGATGGTTCTATTCAATACAGGGCATCGTTTCCATCTTCATGCCCGCTATAATAGGAATAATAGCAGACAAATTCATGCCTGCACAGAAAGTCCTCAGCCTCTGTCACGGAATCGCGGGAGTGGCAATGCTGGCGGCAGGATACTATGGAATGACTGCCGGGGCATCCGTCGAATTCGGCATCCTCTTTCCCCTGTATTCACTGAGTGTGGCGTTCTTCATGCCGACAATCGCGCTGTCCAATTCCGTCGCATATTCTATCCTTGAAGACAACGGGTACGACACGGTGCGCGACTTCCCTCCGATCAGGGTATTCGGCACAATAGGCTTCATCTGCAGCATGCTTTTCGTCAACTTCATGAGAGACGGAGAAGGAGTGCAGTTCCAGTCAACCTACTGGCAGTTTATCACCTCAGGCATTCTCGGACTCGCACTTATGCTCTACGCATTCACGCTTCCGAACTGCCCGGTAAAGGCGGCAAAAGAAAAGAAGAGTATTGCAGATGCGCTCGGACTGAAGGCTTTCACTCTCTTCAAGAACAGGGACATGGCTGTATTCTTCATCTTCTCGATGCTGCTCGGAGTTGCCCTCCAGATAACCAACGGCTATGCCAATCCGTTCATAACCAGCTTCAAGGCCATTCCGGAATTTGCCGGGACATTCGGCGCTGAGAATGCCAATGCACTGATCTCAATATCACAGATGTCAGAGACACTTGGCATCCTTCTCATACCGTTTGCGATGAAACGGTTCGGCATAAAGAACGTTATGCTGATTGCCATGATTGCATGGGTATTCAGATTCGGTCTGTTCGGGCTCGGAAACCCGGGGCCCGGAGTATGGATGTTCATCCTCTCGATGATAGTCTACGGAGTCGCATTCGACTTCTTCAACATTTCCGGCAGTCTCTATGTCAACCAGAAGACCACTGAGGACATCCGCGCCAGCGCACAAGGCCTGTTCATGCTCATGACCAACGGCCTCGGTGCGTCAATCGGGATGATCGGCGCCCAGGCCGTAGTCAACAGATTTACCCATACGGAAGACATCGGAGGCGTCATCTACACCATGGGAGACTGGAGTACGGTATGGTATATCTTTGCAGGATATGCCCTTCTTGTGGCCATTCTCTTCGCCCTGATTTTCAAGGACCCCCGCAAAGACACAACTGCAGCCCGGAAAGACTGAAGAGTCATTGGTCTAAAGTATCAATTCCGTTTTATCGAGGATGCGCCGCTTGTTGATACCGACCAGTCGGCATCTCCGCTGCATATTGCCGAAGAGGCTCCGGAAACGGCTCCGGACAGAGTGTCATTGCATACAAACCGGGCACTGCTTGCCCCGGATATATCGATGTCGGCAACATCCGTCTCAAGGAAATTCCCGTCCCGGCCTTTGAGTGAAGATGCTCCGGAAACGGTCATGTCGCATGACAGGGCGTGACCGCAAAGACAGGCATTGCTTGCCCCGGAAATGACAAGCTGCGCAGTATCTGCAATTATTTCCCCCCTGAAAGACGATGCTCCGGAAAGACGGACAGACAGCACCCCTGCCTCCAGGGCCTTGTCTGCAACAATGCTTGAAGCTCCACTGACCTGCACTTCAGACAAACTCGGACTGCACGGAACTATTGCCCTGACATCAAAACCGTTCTGCACAAGGCCGAAGGCTGAAGGGTATTTTACTGAAAGGACCAGCTTCCCGTCCTGCTGCTCTACGGACACATAATCAATTACATTCCCGTCCGCAATGATTTTCACAGAATCTGCATCTGCGGACAGGACCGCGGATATGGCAGATGAAATGCGGAGTGAAGTATAGTTGTCCGCAACGGCATGAGTCCTTGTCTCTTTGACACCGGACAAATTGATTTCTGCTCCGCACCCGAAGACGAAGACAATTGCCGACAAAGCGGCTGCTGCAATAAAAATCTTTTTCATATTCGAATCATCTTTGCATATCAGACATGACATCTGCCTGAAATGTTGCATCCGTCAGCCCCAATTTTTCCATCAGGGCCTCCGGCTGAGGGTCACGGCCCATGAAATTGCGGTACAGCACGGCTGCATCTTCCGACCCTCCCCTGGAAAGAATGTTCCTGCGGAACGAATCTGCGGTAGTCCTGTCAAAGATGCCGTTCTTCCTGAAAAGAGAAAAGGCATCGGCTTCCAGCACTTCAGCCCACTTGTATGAATAATAGCCGGCGGCATACCCTCCTGAAAAAATATGCCCGAACGACGGGGATACAGCTGTACCCGGCACATACGGCAGCACGGCAGAGTCCGCCAGAGACTTGTTCTCAAATCCGCACATGTCTTCTGCTGCAGCCTTGCAGTCCGCGGTATCTTCCATCGTATGCCATGCCATGTCGAGAATCCCGAACTGAAGCTGTCTTACCTGCTGATACCCGGCAAGATAATTCCGTGACTCCACTATTTTCTCCACAAGGGAATCCGGAATGACCTCTCCAGTCCTGTAGTCCCTGGCGAAGGAAGCCAGGTATTCCGGTTCGCAGGCCCAGTTTTCCATTATCTGCGAAGGCAGTTCCACAAAATCCCTTTCCACATTCGTTCCTGTCTGAGACGGATACCTGCCTTCGGCAAGAATTCCGTGAAGCGCATGTCCGAATTCATGGAGAAGAGTAGAAAATTCGCTGTGCGTCAACAGAGAAGGAGATGTGACCGACGGCTTTGTGAAATTGGTGACAATACTTATCAGCGGCCGTTCCTCCTCCCCGTCACGGATACTCTGGCCGCGGAATTCCGTCATCCATGCTCCGTCCCTCTTGGACGGTCTCGGGAAGAAATCGGCATAGAAAAGGGCGAGGTGCCTTCCGCTCCCGTCTTTCACATCATACACCTTGACATCTTTATGATATACAGGAATATCATCCCTTTCAATGAATTTCAGACCATAGAGTCTGCCGGCGAGTCCGAAGACAGCGGATATGCAGTCCTCCAGTCTGAAATACGGCTTCAACTGCTCCTCATTATACGAATATCTCTCTTCCCGGCATCTCTCTGACCAGAATGTAAAATCCCATGGCTCAAGCCTGTCTCCCTCAAATCCGTGATCAACGGCATATTTCCTCACCTGCAATACTTCCCTGCGGGCAAATGGCAGGGTCTTGGCCAGCAGTCCGGCAAGAAATCCGTCCACTGTCTGCGGGGTCTTTGCCATCCTTTCCTCCAGGGCATAGTCGGCATAGGTTCTGTATCCGAGAAGCCTTGCCATTTCAAGCCTGAGAGAAACTATCTCCCCGATGATACCGGCATTGCCTCCGTCTCCTGCCAGAGCCCTGGAGGCCCTCGCCATATACATCTGACGGCGGAGCTCCCTGCGGCGGCTGAACTTCATGAATGCACTGTAGCTCGGATATTCAAGAGTATACGCCCACCCTTCCAGTCCTCTCTCCTCTGCCGATGCCTTTCCCATATCCCTGACATAGTCAGGCAACCCTTCAAGTCCTGACTCATCCGTTATGTGGAGACAATATGCGTTGGTCGCCGCAAGCACATTCTTGCTGAAGAGGACGGACAGCAGCGAGAGCCGTTCTGTATATTCCGAGAATCTTGCCCTGGCTTCTCCTTCAAGAGCCGCACCGCTGCGGACAAACGATTTCCAGGTGTCTTCCAGAAGTTTCCTGCCGTCCGGCTCCAGAGAGAGCGAATCCTTTCTATCATACACACTCCGCACCCGTCTGAAAAGTCTGTCGTTCATTGACACATACATTGAAAATGCCGACAGCATCGGAGACACTTTCTCTGCGATTTCCTGCTTTTGCTCATCGGTGTCGGCCTCCAGAATATTGAAGAAAATTTCCGACACCCTGTCCAGAGTACGGCCGCTGTATTCAAGAGCTTCTATGGTATTTTCAAATGTCGGTTCATCCGGATTGCCCGCTATTGCATCTATCTCTTCCCTGGCCTCGGCCAGCGCCGCCTCAAATGCCGGAAGATAATGGCTGTTGTCTATCCTGTCAAACTGCGGAGCCCCGTAAGGATACGGAGAATCTGCCAACAGAGGGTTTTGCGTATCTTTCATATTGTATCCTGTTTATTGCTTTCCGGATGCGAATGTAAGGATTTTTCCGGTTCATCGGCATCATCTTCCGTATCCAACGACCCGTGAAGCCTGGAAACGGAATAAATCTTATTCGGTGTCATGATGAACCGTATGTCAAAACAGCAGAACTCATCATGCCGGCGGAACTTCCTGTAAGATGTGACAAAAGCGGGATCAAAGCCGAGATGCTTGAGTTCCGTCCGGTCCATTGACTCCAGTCCAAGCTTCAGCATACGGTCCAGAACCTTGTAATTTTTATACAAGGCGTTGATTATCCTGAGCTTTGCATTGCGGCTGTCTCTGGACTTCCTGTTGTTGTAGCGGTTCTTGCAGCTCTCGCAGCAGAACTTCCTGTCTGTCCTTCCGTAATGGATTTCATCCCCGCATTCCAGACAGAGCGAGAACTGACGGTTCTCTTCATTATTCCTGTAATCCATATCGGCATCATTGTTTGTCCAAATGTGGCAAAAGACAGACAAAGAGACAAATCAATGTGGTGAAATTAGAATATCCGGGCAATGATTTTTCTTTTTCTTTTCATTTTTAAATTTTTTATGCCATGCTGCCGTCTTTGAAAAATAAATTTTTACAACCGGAAAAATGAAAATAAAAATAACTGTTTTCAAAAAAGAGAAAAAACAAGCGCAAAAAACAGAAAATACCGGCTGTGCATCATCCGGACATCATGGACTGATAAAATATTTTGCATTACTTTGCCTTTGACCGATGAGTGCGCACAAAGTCATTGGCGGACAAATACCGAACAAAATTATCACATTATGGAACAACTGAACAGAATCGAATTGAGGGGAAATGTGGGAAATGTACGCATTTCGACGGTTGGCAGCAGTCAGGTGGCAAGGTTCTCCCTGGCAACCAACTTCATGTACAAGACCAAGGACGGAGAGGCTGTCGTGGAAACCACCTGGCACAATATAGTGGCATGGGCCGGGAAAGGAATGCCGGACTTCAACAGGATCAGCAAAGGCGTGCCTCTGTATGTGTGCGGACGGCTGAAAAGTTCAAAATATACAGCAGGCGACGGAACGGAAAGGCAGATATATGAAGTCATTGCCAGCAGACTGGCAATAGAGGCTCCGGGAGAATGACATTGAAGAGAGGGACTCAAAAGATGGTGCAGGAAGTACCCTTTCGGGATACCCTCTCTGACCTTATGCCAGCCTTCACTGCGGGATGCCGCTGCCGTCGGATACTCCTGTCAGGCCGGATTCTGCCTGTCCGAAAGTCTGATTCTGTCTGTCGGACAAAATGGACTCCGCCCGTCCAAATAAAATTGAATAATTAAAAATATCAGTTATCTTTGCGCCTTGAAATTTTGAGAGGTAACAATAACTGACAGTTTGTTTATGGAAATCAGAGAGAAATTCAATGACGGCGCATGGAGCCGCAAAATCGATGTGTCAGATTTCGTCTACAGAAACATTACCCCTTATGACGGGGATGCATCATTCCTGAAAGGACCATCCGAAAGGACAAAGAAACTTTGGAACGAATGTCTCGCCGCTCTTGACCAGGAGAGGAAGAACAACGGCGTACGGTCAATTGATGCAAAGACAATCTCGACCATCACTTCACACAAGGCCGGCTATATTGACAGAGAAAGCGAACTGATAGTCGGACTTCAGACAGACGAACTGCTCAAGAGAGCCATCAAGCCTTTCGGCGGATACAAAGTGGTGGAAAAGGCCTGCAGGGAAAACGGAGTGGAGCTTGACCCTAAGGTAAAGGAAATCTTCACACACTACCGCAAGACCCACAATGACGGAGTGTTTGACGTATATACGGAGGAAATCAGGAAATTCAGGTCACTCGGATTCCTTACAGGTCTGCCTGACAATTATTCGAGAGGACGCATAATCGGTGACTACCGCAGGCTTGCCCTGTATGGCGCCGACAGGCTCATAGAAGCCAAGAAAGAAGACCTGCACAATCTTACCGGCCCGATGACAGACGCCACAATACGGCTGAGGGAAGAAGTTTCAGAGCAGATCCGGGCTCTGGATGAAATCAAAGTCATGGGCTCATATTACGACCTGGACCTTTCAAGGCCGGCAATGAATGCACACGAAGCTGTACAGTGGGTATATATGGCCTACCTGGCCGCCGTCAAGGAACAGGACGGAGCCGCGATGTCCCTCGGCAATGTGTCTTCATTCCTTGACATATACATCCAGTACGACCTTGACCACGGAGCAATCGATGAAAGCTTCGCGCAGGAGCTGATTGACCAATTTGTGATGAAGCTCAGGATGGTAAGACACCTGAGGATGCAGTCTTACAACGACATATTCGCAGGAGACCCGACCTGGGTGACCGAGTCTATCGGAGGCCGCTTCAACGACGGCAAGGTGAAGGTGACAAAGACTTCATTCCGCTTTCTGCAGACCCTGTACAACCTCGGGCCGGCTCCCGAGCCTAACATGACTGTACTCTGGAGCCCGGAGCTTCCGGAAGGGTTCAAGGAATTTTGCGCCAAAGTGTCAGTGGACACAAGCTCCATCCAGTATGAGAATGATGACCTCATGCGCCATGTGCGCAGCTGTGATGACTACGGCATCGCCTGCTGCGTTTCATATCAGGCCATAGGAAAAGCCATTCAGTTCTTCGGGGCCCGTGCCAACCTCGCCAAGGCCCTCCTGCTCGCCATAAACGGAGGACGCTGCGAGAACACAGGCACTCTGATGGTCGGGGGAATCGAGCCGCTCAAGAGTGATGTTCTTGACTTTGAGGAAGTTCTCAACAACTACAAGAAAGTGCTGCATGAAGTGGCAAGAGTCTACAACGAGGCCATGAACATCATCCATTACATGCACGACAAATACGACTATGAGCGCTCCCAGATGGCGTTCATCGACACCAATCCGGAAATTAACCTCGCATATGGTGTGGCAGGACTCTCCATCGCGGTGGATTCTCTTTCTGCTATCAAATATGCAAAAGTGACTGCCCACCGCAATGCCGACGGCCTCACTGACGGCTTCGACATTCAGGGAGAATACCCTTGTTTCGGAAACGACAACGACAAGGTTGATTCGCTGGCAGTAGACCTTGTGCATTTCTTCAGCAAGGAGCTCAGCAAGCTTCCGGTCTACAAGAATGCAATGCCGACTCTTTCTCTCCTTACCATCACATCAAATGTGATGTACGGAAAGAAGACAGGTGCAACGCCTGACGGAAGGGCAAAGGGCGTGGCATTTGCTCCTGGAGCGAACCCTATGCACGGGCGCGACTGCCATGGTGCAATCGCTTCCCTCAGCTCTGTCGCCAAGCTTGACTACCATGACGCCATGGACGGCATCAGCAACACATTCTCGATTGTGCCGAAATCCCTCGGTCCTACAGCTGAAGAGCGAGTGGAGAACCTTGTCACCATGATGGACGGCTATTTCACCAAAGGTGCCCATCACCTCAATGTGAATGTCCTCAACAGGGAAATGCTGGAAGACGCAATGGAGCACCCGGAGAACTACCCGCAGCTTACAATCAGAGTCTCAGGATATGCGGTGAACTTCACGAAGCTCAGCAGGGAGCATCAGCTGGAAGTCATAGCCCGCACTTTCCACCAGTCCATGTAATCTTCCGCAAATTCCGGAATTTTCAGACAGCCATGACTCTGAAAGTACATTCATACGAATCAATGGGAACATACGACGGGCCGGGGCTCCGGCTCGTCGTTTTTCTGCAGGGATGCCCGTTCAGATGCCTTTATTGCGCCAATCCGGACACAATCCCGTTTGAAGGAGGCACAGAGACTGACATTGACGAAATCCTTCAGATGGCAGTCCGGCAGAAGCCTTTCTTCGGGAAGCGCGGCGGCGTGACATTCTCGGGCGGAGAGCCGACGGTGCAGGCCAAAGCCCTTGTGCCGCTCGTAAGAAAGCTGCACGAGAGTGGCATCAATGTGTGCCTGGACTCCAACGGAGGCGTGTGGAACAGTGATGTCGAGGAACTGTTCTCTCTCTCAGACCTCGTATTGCTTGATGTCAAGGAGTTCAACCCAGCAAGGCACCTGTCACTTACCGGCCGGAGCAATGAACAGACACTCCGCACTGCAGCCTGGCTGGAGGAACATGGGAAACCTTTCTGGCTCAGGTATGTGCTCGTACCGGGATACAGCGATTTCAAGGAGGACATCAAGGCTCTCGGGGAACATTTCGGAAGGACAGAAACTTCTGGCAGCAATACCCTCAAATCCGGCTACCGGATGATACAGAGGGTGGAGATACTCCCCTACCACACACTCGGGGTCAACAAGTACGAATCTCTCGGGCAGGAATACAAACTTAAAGCTGTCCCCCTCAACACCAGGGAACAGCTTTCAAGTGCAGAGGAGATCTTCAGGAAATACTTTGACTGCGTAGTGCTGAACTGAGCTGTATTTGCACCTTGCCCTATTTCACGACCTCCCGGATTGAGATTGCAAAGCCTCCGCCCGGGGCCATGTACATCTTCATCCCGGACTTCGAAGTCACTTTTTTCGTAACTATCGTACAGGCTTCGGCATTGGTCCTGTAGTCAGCATCCCTGGCATCGGCATATATAACAGCCTCGTATTTCTTTCCCGGATCAAGGAAATCCAGAGAGAACTCGACAGTGCGGGCATTCTCGTCTGTCACGCCTCCGACAAACCACTGTGAAGTCTTGGACTTGCGTGCAATCACTATGTAATCGCCCGGTTCAGCCAGCAGATACCTGCTTTCCGACCAGTCCACCGCCACATCCTTGATGAACTGGAAGGCATCCATGCGGGCCTGATAATGTTCAGGCACATCGGCGGCCATCTGCAGTGGAGAATACAGCACCACATACAGGGCGAGCTGATTCGCAATGGTAGAATTGACATGAGAGCGGTTGTCCGGATTGAGTTTCTCAACATCCATTACAAAAATTCCCGGTGTATAGTCCATCGGCCCTCCCTGCAGACGAGTGAACGGAAGCAGGGTCACATGATGCGGCTTTGAGCCTCCGAATGCCTGATATTCGGTACCCCGGGCAGACTCATTTCCGATAAGATTGGGATATGTGCGGCAGAGTCCGGTCGGCCTGACGGCTTCGTGTGCATTGACCATGATATGATGCTCCGCCGCTTTTTTTACGGCATAGAGATAGTGGTTGTTCATCCATTGGCCGTAATGATGCTCTCCCCGAGGGATGATGTCTCCGACATATCCGCTCTTCACGGCATTGTATCCGTATTTGTTCATAAGGTCGTATGCGGCATCAAGATGCCTCTCATAGTTCCTCACTGACGATGAAGTCTCGTGATGCATCATAAGGCGGATGCCCTTTGAATGTGCATAGTCATTCAGCTCCCTGATATCAAAATCAGGATACGGGGTCACAAAATCAAACACATAGTCCTTGCTCTGTCCGAACCAGTCCTCCCAGCCGATATTCCAGCCCTCTATGAGCAACTGGTCAAAGCCATGCTCTGCGGCAAAGTCAATATACCTGCGGACATTCTCATTGTTGGCGGCATGTTTCCCGCTCGGGACAAGACTGCTGTAGTCAACAGAGTCAAGTTTGACTGAAGAGAGGTCTGTATATGCCCAGCTGCTTTTCCCGGTAATCATTTCCCACCATACGCCCATGTATTTCACAGGCTTTATCCAGGAGACATCTTCGTATGCACACGGCTCGTTCAAGTTCAGTATCAGCCGCGAAGCAAGGATGTCCCGGGCATCGTCAGTAACCATCACTGTCCGCCACGGGGAAGTACACGGCGTCTGCATATAGCCTTTCCACCCCTGTGCATCAGGAGTAAGATGCGACGTGAAGACAAATTTCTCATCATCCAGATCAAGATGCATACAGGAATAGTCCACAAGAGCTGCTTCATGGATGTTGATATACAGGCCGTCATCCGTCTTCATCTGAAGCGATGTCTGTACTCCTGTCGGAGAAAACGGTGTCTGGGAAGAATTCGGAGTAATTGCCGACGGCATAAGTCCCCGGATTTCAGAAAGCCTGGACTCCACATAGTCATACTCCTGTGTATCATAGTCCCCGGGAATCCAGAATGCCTTATGGTCGCCCGTCATCGCAAACTGGGAGAGTTCTTCCTTGATGACGAAATATTTGAGATTGTCCTGTTCCGGGAATTCATATCTGAAACCGAGACCGTCATCGTATAGTCTGAAGCGGACAATCATGATTCTTTCTGTCCCTGCCTGTCTCAATGAGACGGTCATCTCATTGTAATGGTTCCTGATCGACGACTCTTCTCCCCATACAGGCTGCCATGTCTCATCAAAAGTACTCCTTGCGACCGAGTCCACCTTGAAACCGTCATAAAGCGAGACAGGCTCCCCGACATGCCCCCGCTCAATCTCTGCTCCGAATTCAAGATGTGGCATCTCCCCCCTGAGCTCAAGCCCCATAGTACTCGGAAGAATCGCACTTCTGTCCTTATAATCAAGCCAATAGCAAGGCTCTCCCTTCTCGGTGACAGTGAATTTCAACGAGAGGTTGCCGTCAGGAGAAGAAAGAGTCTCCACCTCTGTCCGGGCTGCTTCCTGGGCCAAAAGGCCTGCAGCATAAGCCAATGTCATAACAAGCACCAGTATCTTTTTCATAGTTCGCAATTCAAAAAATATTCTTTCTTCCGTATTGTTTCAGCAGATTATTCCGCAGACTCAGACTGCCTCTTATATTCAACGACCAGCACCTGGCGCGGACCAACAACTGTGGAATCCGACACCTCGGCAGGCTCGCCGGTAATCACATTGCGACCGTCATGAAGACCGTCCGCAATCTCTGCATAATGCGACCACGGGACATGCTTCTTTCCTCTGGAATTATTGATATAGACAAAGACCGCATCAGTATCATCATATCTGAAATATGCGTATGTGTTGTCTCTTGTCAGAAAATGCATTGTCCTGCCTCTGTGAATGACCGGCCTGTCTTTTCTCCAACGGAAAAGATGCCGTGTATAGTCGTGCAGTTCTGCAATCTGGCCGTCCGGCACCGGCTTGCCGTCCGTACTGACCTTTGCGCAGGCACGGCCTTCGGGAGAAAAGAAATCAAGTTCATCATCCGGCCAGCCACCAGGAAAGTCCACACGCAGACCGCCATGTCCCTGAGACCTGTCCTTTGACACGAACATCATCTCATCTCCATAAAGGAGCTGCGGGATTCCGCGCATGGTAGCCATCATGGTCATCACAATCTTGTGCCTGTCCGCATTTTGCTTCAGCACATCACCGATGCGGTCTGTATCATGGTTCCCGGGAAAAATCATCATTTTCGACAAGTCATGGTACACGAAGTCATGTGAAAGGCAGTCATAGACCCTTGTCATGCCCTCGCCCCAGGCCTGGGAATCGGTCGGCACTGCACGCCAGATGGCTTCCTGCAGAGGGAAGTCCATGATAGAAGGAAGGTGAGAGTCGAAGCCGTCCTTGTTGGCGTTACCGCCCTGCCAGTAGGCAAGCTGGGGGATGGAAGATGTCCAGCACTCGCCCACGATGTTGAAATCAGGATATTCCGCCAGGACGGCGGCGCACCACTCGCTCATCGGATTCTTCTCGTTGTAAGGATAGGTGTCGACCCTGAAGCCGTCCAGCCCGGCATATTCTATCCACCATACTGCCCACTGCTTGAAATACTGGAGGACATATGGATTGTCCAGGTTCATGTCCGGCATGGAAGGCACAAACCAGCCGCTCTCCTGAAGATTGAGGTCATATTTCGAAGCATTCGGGTCCATATTGGTGGAGAAGCATACATTTGTCCCCGTATATTCAGGGAACACATGTACCCAATCCTTGAAAGGCAGGTCATTCATCCACCAGTGGGCGGTACCGCAATGGTTTGTGACTATGTCCATTATAACCTTCAGTCCCTTGCCGTGAGCCTTGTCCACAAACTCCCGGTAAAGCCTGTTGGAGCCGAAACGGGGGTCGATTTGGTAATAGTCAGCGCAGGCATAGCCGTGATACGAGCCTTCAGGCTCATTGTCCAGAAGCAGAGGGGTGCTCCAGATGGCAGTGGCGCCGAGGTCGGCTATATAGTCCAGATGGTCGATGATGCCCTGGATGTCCCCTCCGTGACGGCCGAAGAACTCATCGCGGGCAGGCTGCTCCGCCGTATCCGGGACAGAGTCGTTCGAGGGGTCACCGTTGGCAAATCTGTCCGGCATTATCAGATATATCATGTCTGCGGTCGTGAAGCTGCCGCGTGTAGCGGAGCCCTCGGCGCGGGCCGCTATCTCGTATGGGTATTTGAAAGATTCCTCCCCTCTGCTGAAAACGAGCCAATATGTGCCCGGGGCGGCATTTTCCGCGACAGCCACATCCACGAAACAATAATTCGGGCTGTCGGCCTTGTGGACAGCCTTCACCTCAACACCATTTCCGCCCTCGATGCGGACATCATACTGAGAGATGCCCTCGCCTCCGACCAGAAGCTGCAGAGGAGTCTTCATGCCGGTCCACCAGGAAAGCGGCTCCACCCTGGACACCCGCTCCCCGGCATCAGGTACGGATGCCGCCTCAAAAGAAGTGCGGCCGGTGCAGGATGCAAGTCCGGTGACAACAGCTGCCGTCATAATTATATTCTTAAACATTTTAAGGTAAATTTAGCAATGTTCACGAAAACACCAACCAGCCCCACGGGGAAACAGTCACGGTCTCACCTCCGGAATATGTCTTCCCTGAAAAATATTCCTGCATATCTCCTGCAAAAGGAAGAGACAAAGAGGCCTCATCCTGGCTTAGATTCACGATGGCTATGACCTCATCCGCCTCACCGTCAAGACTTTCTTCTGCCGGGACCGATCTTGAAAAGATTATCAGCCCATCGGCAGCTGTCCCTTCCCTGCTCCCTGCAGCATCTGTCTCAAGATACCTGATGCTGCCGCCTTTCTCGCCTGCGGCAAGCGCAGGATGAGAATGCCGCAAATCAATAAGGCTTCTGTAGAAGTCCGACGTTTCATTCCATACCCATTCCGGCACCGGGTCTTTCTCAAAGAATTCAAACCGGTGGTCATATCCCATTTCCTGCCCGGTATAGATGAGCGGCTGCCCGGAAGGCAGCAGGAATGTCAGCAACGCCATGACCTCTGCAGCATCGCCCATCCGCTCGAATTCCGTCCCGGCCCACGAATTTTCATCATGGTTGGATGTAAACATCAGACGGAATGCTTCCGGAGGACAAGCCGCGGCATCTTTTTCTATATATGCCTTCAGGTCAGCGGCAGACTTCGAGCCTTTGGCAATGTCGTTCATCAAATGGTGCAGTTCCCAGGCATAGCTGGCGTCAAATGCACAATTGTGCAGCTCCGGACTCTCCCCCTCGGCAAGATAATATGTACCGGGATACTCCTTGCGCAACTGCGGGAGAGTCTCTCTCCAGAAATCCATCGGAACTTCACATGCCATGTCGCACCGGAAGCCGTCCACCCCCTTGTCAAGCCAGAATCGCATGGACTTGCGCATCTCTTCCCGCATATCAGCATTGTCATAATTGAGCTCAGCTATATCCGTCCAGTCATACTGCGTAACGGTATTTCCGAGCGAATCCCTCACATACCAGTCCTCCGGACGCTCCGACTCCCAGACTGCATCAGGAGAAGTATGGTTGGCCACCCAATCAAGTATCACCTTGAAGCCTGCATCATGAGCCTCTGACAGAAAGTCATCAAAATCATCCATTGTTCCGAACTCCGGGTTGACTGCGCAATAGTCCGAAATCGCATAATACGAGCCGAGTGTACCCTTGCGTTCTTCCACTCCGATTGGATAAATTGGCATCAGCCATATCACATCTGCACCAAGTTTCTGCAGGCGGGGCAATTGCCCGGCTGCAGCCGCGAAAGTTCCCTCCGGAGTATATTGCCGGACATTCATCTCGTAGATGACGGCATTGTATGACCAGTCCGGATGTCCTTCCGGCTGTGCACATGAAGAATTGCCGGAACAGCCTGCGGCAAGCAGCCCTGCAACCGCCAATGAAAGAACGGTGACAATATTATGTAATCTATTCATAATCAAAAGTTGACAAGGAGTTTATATCCGGCCGTCTCCACCGCATCAAATGTTGCATACTTTCCTGTGACAGTCACATTCTCTGTCTCGTCCAGCCAGTTTCTCCATGTGCCGGAAACCTCCGGAAGCTCCACTGTCAGATTTCTTGTCACAGTGTCGAAATTCCCCACCATCACGAACGCCTTGTCTCCAGAGACACAGGTGATGCTGCGACCTGTAGTCCAATGGCTTGCAGTAACATTCCATGAAAATTCCGCACCTTCGTCAAAAAATTCCGGATTCTCTGTTCTGAAATCAAGAAGTGCAGCATACGCATCATACAGGGCTTTCCTTTCCGGGATGTCATAATAATCCCAATGCAGAGGCTTCTTCCCTGTCCTGCCGCCTTCCTCTATGGAAATGTCATAGCCGATTTCCTCAAACTGCCATATCATCTTAGGTCCCGGTACTGTAAAGAAGAAAGCAGCATTCAGCGCTGCCCTTTTCATACGGGCGCCAAGGTCATTTTTTATGGATTCTGCTCCATATTCAAGGGAGCGGAAAGCATTCCTTTCCTCATCGTGACTTTCCATGTAGCCGACATATCCGCCGAACGGCATCCACGGGGTGTCACCGGACCAGAGAGCATTGAAGCCGCTGCCCTCATAATATCCCATTTCGCTCTGCCCGTAGGCGTAGTTGAGATTTCGCCATACCTTCATCCCTTTGTTGACAAGGGAAATGTGCTCCCCGTCATCACAGAAATGCTCGAGGATTACAACGGCATCCGGGTCTTTCGCCGCTATGCGCTGATTATAGCCGTCAAGGATATTCACGCGGGACTGGTCCTCGCGGCTTGCACTGCTCTCGTCGCTCGGAGTATTTGTGAAACCTTTGGTAAGGTCAAACCTGAATCCGTCGACATGATATTCTTCCAGAAGATATTCCAGGCTGAGGCTCACATACTCCCTGACAAAAGGGTCCTCATGGTTAAGGTCATGATACACGCTGTAAGGATGCGGTGCGACAACATTGAACCATGGATTGTTCTCTGCGGTCAGACCGCCGTCGGCCCCCTCCGGATTCCAATATAGCTTTGCCAAGGCACTGGCCCCCGTCATGTGGTTGTACACCACATCGAACAGGACTGCAATTCCTCTTCCGTGACACTCGTCAATGAAAGCTTTGTAGTCGTCTCTTGTTCCGTAAGCCTTGTCCATGGCAAAATAGGAGCACGGGTTGTAGCCCCAGCTGTCATTCCCGTCGAACTCCTGCACCGGCATCAGTTCTATGGCAGTTACTCCCAGGGACTCGATATAGTCCAAGTGCTGCATTGCGCCCTTTATGTCGCCTGTTGCAGAGAAATCCCTGAAATGAAGTTCATAGATGACGAGGTCATCCTTGTCTTCAATCCTGAAGCCGTCATTTTTCCATTGGTATTCCGGAGCTCCGGAGCAGAATGCAGAAACAAGCCCCGAAGTCTCGGCCGGATAATCCGGGATGTCCGGATATGTGGAGCCCGGTATGTACTGGTCATTGCTGCCGTCATATACTATCTCTGTGAACGGATCGCTGATGCGGACAGCGGAAGAGAAACCAGGCGCAGTCTCATCCTCTTTTACCAGATAATACTGGAACATATATTCTCTGCCCGGCTCCACTCCGGTCATGGTGTACCACCAGCATCCTCTTGCCTCGTCCCTCTTCATGGCATAATCCTTTGAGGGAGCCCATCCGTTGAAATCACCTATGACATATGCATAGTCATAATGGTTTCCGTTCTTGTCCTTTTCATACAGGACAAAGGTCACGGAGCCGTCGTCATTATAGTTTATGCCATATCCGGCACCGGCAGGCACAGATTCCAAAGCGGGAGTCTCATGGTCAAAATGATATTGTCCGTCAGTGACATCAATGAAATAATCGTCTTCAAAGGCCTGGAGAGTACGGTCATCGCTTCTTATTACAAGTCCGATGCGCTCCACTGCAGTCTTGTCTGCCCCGAACCATTCCCTGACCGTCGGGGACAACTCCAGAGACCAGGTGTTGTCGCCCACTGGATTCATCCTGCACTTGTCGATGTTGGAATACCAGTCGGCAGGAGTGAACTGCCAGAAATCCCCGTCAACCACTCCGATATGCACATACACATCTCCGGCATAGTCATAAAGAGGTGTATCCGGCACAGCCTTGTAGATGATTGTCAGCGGGAGATCAGCGTCAGGAGACGCAGGTTCCAGACTGATGGCATCATCCTGCAGCCCGTTCTGTATGACTTTGATTTCAGCAGACTTGCAGCCGGGAGCGGATATTGTCAGGACTGATTCCCGGGACAAGTCCGGGTTAGGATTGACTTTCACATAAAATGCACTTGAAGTATTTCCGGAAGTCTTGTCGGGAATACACCAGTCTTCAGTACCTGAAGTCTGGGTCAGAGTCCATGATTCGGCGTATGTCCGGAACTCCAGCAGCTGGCTTCCGCCCTCGGAGTCGAACCACAGTTCAGATGCCGTGACAGTAATGGTATTCCCCTGCCCAAGGTCATCCTCAATATCAGTGCAGCCCTGCCAGAAGACTGCTACGGCAGAAAGCAATAATATGGTAAGATACTTTTTCATAATCTGTTGGGTCTACTGTTTCTTTTCCATGACAATGGTGCTGTTGTTGACATCAAGAGTAATATCATAGACACCGTCTTCAGACACTTTCGTGTTTCCTCCGTCCCGCAGTGCCTGGTTCGGGCCTTCAGACGCGACTCCGTTGACTGTATACTGCTGGTCCCAGGAATTGCCGAACCTTATCTTGAACTCATCTGTCACAGTCAACTGAAGATCCGTGCGGGTATATGTCCCGTCACCGTTGTCTGTCATTTCAAGGTCCGGACTTGTTCCCCAGTCTGTCATAGTGCCGCAGATGCCCCAGGTAAGTTCAGGCACCTCGTCAAGGGCATTGACCGTCACCGTTCTGCCGGCTGCATTGAACCATATGTCATAAGCTCCGGCCGGCACTCTGATATTGTCTGCGTATGCAGCAGATACACCGAATGAGATGTTCGGCCCCGGATAGCTTCCGCTGTATGCTGCATTCCATTCGCTGCCGACGACACGAATCTTGAAGGCGTTTTCATTCTGCCCCGTAAAAATGACATTGCGGCATACGAATGATCCGTTTTCCGACAGCATGGTCAGGTCGGCATCCTGTCCCCAGGCAGTAACACTGCCGACGATTCCCCAGGAAACTGAAGCGGGGGCCTCTTTCCCGGCATCATTGGCATAGACAATCCCGTTGTCCGGATCAAAGTAAATGTCGTAGATACCGGAAGGCAGGTTCAGATTGTTGCCGGTTCCTCCCTGCTGTAAAATGACAGCTTCGTTTGTCGGGAAACCGCCGCTGTATGATGTCGCCGTGCCGTAGCTCTGATCCCACTTGAAGCCGAACCTGATTTTTGCGGACCGGCCATCCGTCTCTACGTTCTTTGCAACATACCAGTCTCCTTCCTGGACCATCACAATGTCATCCGTCTCGGCTGCCTGGCCGTCAATCCAGATGCCCCAGGTCTCGAATGCCGGAGGATTGTCGCCCGCATTCATTACATAGACGACCTTGCCTTCAAGATTGAAGTATATGTCAAAGGTACCGGCAGCAGTCACATACAGGTTCTTTGAACCGCCGCTTGTCTCCACAGGATTGCCGGCAAGACCTATTACGGCAGGATCATCTGTCAGCACTCCATAGTTTGCCGCATCGTTCCATTCATTGTTGAACCTTATCTTGAAGCCGGCATCCGCACCTGCCTCAAGTTCCAGACCCTTATATACCAGAAATCCGTTTTCTTCCGTCATGACCAGATCCGGGGTCTCTCCCCATGAATTAGGGCCGCCGACGATTCCCCATGCATTGGTCGGCTCCGGCTCCGGTTCCGGTTCAGGATCCACAGGCACATCCTCCAAATCTGTACTGAAGCGGTAGGTTCTGTCCGAGGAATTGTTCAGGTTGACGATGATGCGGTACTGTCCGGATACTCCGGCCGTAATCTCATCGGTCTCGCCTCCGTTGAGTTTCTCATTCTCGGTGGAGCCGAGGACTGTCCTGTTGTCTCCGTCCACAATTGTAAAGACCATCCTGTCTGTCTCAGCGAGAGTCTTGTCAAGATAGAAGCACTGGTCGGAAGAATTGAAAAGCATGTCTTCCTCTGAACCGTTCAAAGTACAGGTGACCTTGTCAAATGCCATCTGCCTTGTCAACACCCTTGTGGACGTATTGTATTTGAAACTGTAGAAAGTCCTGCTGTACAGCATGATGTTGGTGGCGGCTCCGTTTGTAAGCGTGATACTCTCAGCCTCCGGCTCATCATTGCCCTCATAGCCCCAGTTTCCTGTTGAATTCTCCCAGTTGGCGGCTCCCGTAATCTTGAATCCGTTTGCCGCACTGCTTCCGAAGTTCACAACACCCTCATAGTTCGCATCATAGTTGAAGCTGAAAAGATGCTGCGAACTGTCATGTGCCCAACCGCAATAGTCTCCTATGACCCATACTGTAGGATAGACAGGCTCGGCATAGATGACCGTCATTGCAAGAGGCCTCGGCTCCGAATAATATTTGTCAGGACTGCTGCCTATGCTTGCGCTGATATAATAGTTCACCTGAGTCGGAGTATCAAGAGGCACTCCGAGTCCGCCGAGCTGCGGGTCAAGGCTGAGGGTATAGTTAAGGTCTTCGTATGTGATTGAAGCAGAGGTGCCGTGAAGGCCGGAGAACAGTACAGTCCTCGGACTGTCTCCATATTGGGCCTCTATGGAATAGTTGACCTGAGTCCGGACGCCGAACTGTGCGGCATCCCATGCAAAGGTAAGCGTCTTGTCCAAGGTCTCATTGGTCACTTCAACCGACTCGACATCAAACGGATTGAGCACCGGCGGCTGTATCCTGGAGGGGTCCAGGATCATTGCCTCCTCGAGATTCATGCAGCTTGTGGACAGCCCGGCTGCAGCTGCGAACACCGCGATATATCTCAATATTTTCATATCCTTTTCTGTTATAATTTATCTTGAATCCACACATCAGAGCAGATCGGCATAGCCGGGATTCTGCTCGAGGTCAACATTGGCAGCAAGATCTGTCAATGGTATTGCAAATATATTCATGTACTCCGGGAATCCTGTACCCTGGTATGAATTGCCCTTGTACGGCCAGGTGAATCTGGCAGAATTGAAAACCCCGTAACGGATGAGGTCCGTCCTGCGGTGTCCTTCCCACATGAGTTCGCGGGCCCGTTCTGCAATCAGGAAATCCGTATCAATATAATCCGTCGGCTCAACCCCCGCCCTTTCTGCAAGTTTCGCCATTTCCGGCAATGCATCTGCCACCTGGTCAAGATGCATACAAGCCTCTGCATAAATCAGATATATTTCTCCGAGGCGTATGAGAGGATAGTCAATGTCGCTGTACGCCTTTGTCCTTGCCGTCTCCACATAGCCGGCAGCTGTCTCATCGGACGGAATATTGTTGAATTTCAGACATGACCATCCGTTGGCAAACACATACAGGGCATCCTGCATGGTCTCAGTGCGGCCTTTGATATAGAACATCCGGCCTCTCTTGTCCGCACAGTCATATGTCCCGGCAGTATAATCGGGATTCTGGACATCAAAATACTCGGAAACAAATTCGTATGTGGTCCTGATGCCTGCCCATCCGTTGTTCACACCATTGGGGGCATGGAACACCTGGTTGTCTCCCTCTCCCTCACTGACATCTGTCGCCGCCACAGCCGCGAGAGTAAGATAGGAAGTGCCTCCGTATGACTGGGACTGCTCGGCATCATATGCAACAGCGAAAAGCATTTCCTTCAGAGCCTCCGGATTCTCTCCGTTGTCTCCGCGGAAGAGATCCTCGTAATTGTCGCACAAGTCATAGCCCATACCAAAGATATCTTCACACACATCCTTGGCTTCCTGCCACATAGGAGTGCCGCAATAGACTTCCGCGTTGATGTACAGCCTTGCCAGAAGTCCGTTAACAGAACCTTTGTCTGCACGCGGATAATTTGAACGCGGGGCCGGCATGGCACTGCCGTCCGCAGCCAGCTCCTTCAGCTCGTCCACACAGAAACTGAAGACTTCCGCACGAGATTTCTGCTGAGGATTTACGCCCACTCCGAAATCAGAGGACTCCGTGATGAAAGGCACATTCCCGAATGTATCCATGAGCATCCAGTAGAAATACGCCCTGATAAAGCGGGCTTCTGCCCTGAATCCCTCGACTTTGGCCTTGAGAGCATCATCCACGCCCCTGCTGTCAAGCTTCTCCGCTGTAGTCTGGCGGAGGAATTCATTGGCGTATGAAATGCCCTGCAAAGTCCGCACATATACAGCATATGTCGCATCGTTCTGCGCCTCGGACCATGTGTTTGTATTGAGTGCCCGTACCCAGGCATCATTCTCCCACGCGCATTTTGCCTCATCAGTGGAAGTTTCCTGTACTGACCAGAATGCACGGATAAGCTCGGAGGCGCCTCCGTCGCTGACCTGCAGGTCCTTGGTATCGTTGGAAATAAACTGGAAATACAGCTTTGTCAATCCCTGCAGATACCCTGCCTCATTCTTGCCGTATGCTGTCTCTGATGAAATGTCATACGGATTGAGCGGGATAGTGTCCAGATCTCCCACACAGGAAACGGAAGAGACCGCAGCCAGGCCTGTGACAGCCATGGATATGAATTTTCTATATGTTTTCATTGTCATAAATCTTTATTTTCCCAATATTTAGAAATTGACATTCACTCGCAGCGAATAGGTGCGCGGACGGGGCCAAATCGTGCCGTCAATGCCTGTTGTCCCCGGAAGTTCAGGGTCCACGCCGCTGTAGCCTGTGATTACAAACACATTCTGAGCACTGAAGGCAAGACGGATATCTCCGCCCCAGTTCCGGATATTTCTGAATGTATATCCGAGGTTGATGTCATCCATCCTGAAGAATGAAGCATTCTCAAGGAACATGTCAGAATACCACTGCTCACCGCTGTTGGCTCCGGTAAATCCTGTTGTCTTCACATACTGGGCAAAATTAGGCAGATTGCCGGCATTCACATCCAGATTGGAAGTTGAGTTGGCCGAAGCGAAATCATTGAAGAGCCAGTTTCCGGCTGAGCCGTGTCCGTTGAAACCGAAGTCCCAGTTCTTGTATGTCAGCTTGACATTCAGCCCATAATAGAATTTAGCATTAGGGCTCTTTCCGGAAATATAACGGTCATTGTCCGTAATGGCTCCGTCTCCATCCCTGTCCACAAGGGCATTCTGGACAGGCCTGCCCTCCGAGTCATATACCTGCTGGAAAGTACGGAAAGAATAAGGGGCATACCCGACTTTATGGACACTGAGCATGCTGCCTGTCCCCTTTGTGATTCCGCCCACCTGTATGGCATAATCCGGATCATCAGTATTGTTGAGTTTTGTGAACTTCGTGTCCTGGAAAGTCCCGTTGAATCCTATTGAAAGATGCCAGTCTTCGGTCTCTACCGGTATCACATTAAGGGAGAACTCTATTCCCTTGTTCTCCATCGAACCGATGTTGGTCAGGACAGTATTTCCGAAATTGGCACCCATAGGAGTGATGACACTGTTCAGCAAGTCTTTTGTCTGGCGGAGATATGCATCGACATTACCGGTGATGCGGTCATCAAGGAAACCGAAATCCACGCCCACATTATATGTCGTCGTGGTCTCCCATCTGATGTTCGGGTCGTATGCTCCGGGAGTAAGATAGAACTGATATCCTGCATTACCCATGTAATACTGCTGGTACACATTGGTTGACAGAGAATTGATTGCCATATAGGCATAATTGCTTCCGATTTCCTGCTGGCCCGTCTGTCCTGCACTGAGACGGAGCTTGAGCTGGGAGACAGGCAGCACACTCTTCATGAAACTCTCTTCCTTGATATTCCATGCAAATGCTCCTGAAGGGAAAAGTCCCCACCGGGTTTCCGGAGAGAATCTTGATGACGCATCGTTGCGCAGGGAAAAAGTAAAGAGATACCTTGAGTCTATCGAATAGTTGATACGGCCGTAGAATGACACAAGATAACTCTCCTGGTTATTGTAAGGATATCTTGAATCATCTCCCTTCTGCTCATTTGTGACATTGAAATATGTGACAGAGCGGTCTGAACTGTAGAAATGCTGCCAGGAATATCCCGCCATCACATCAAGGTGATGAATACCCCATTCCTTGTTGAAGTTGGCATAGAACTCAAGCACCTGGTTGCGGCGGAGCTGTCTTGATTCTGTATATTGCCCGATTCCTCTGTTCTCGGTATCGGCATATGCCTGGAAGGACCCCGGATTCACGCCATTGTGAGACTTGTATTCAGACAGGTCCATTCCGAGGCTGAGATTGAACTTCAGGGCTTCAAAGCCATGCACTTTATAATCAACCTGAGCATTTCCTATCATACGCAGGGCGCTGCCCCGGTTGTCCACATCATAGAGCTGCGACAGAGGCCCTACTCCAAGCAGGGTGTTCGGAGTGAAATTCTCTCCCCGGCCCGAGCCATAATTCCAGAATCCGTTTGTCGTAGTGTAGTCTATCGACCCGTCCTCATTCCTGAAATACGGGTCCTGCGTCGGATTGAAGAATGCCGCATTGCCTACGGCTCCGCTGTCGGCATATCTCTGATTCGTGTATACCCCGCGGCCGCTCAGGCTTACAGTGAGATGATTGTCAAAGAAATTAGGAGAAAGGCTGATGTCAACAGTCCCTCTGTCATATTTTGATGTCTCCAGGGTACCCTGCTGGCTTGTCCAGCCGATTGATGCCCTGTACGGCATCCTCTCCTTTATATTTCCGGAAAGACTGACATTGTGGTCGTGGGAGATTGCCGGACGGAAAATCAGAGCCTGCCAGTCCGTATTGACATCCCCGAGAAGGCCGGACACATAGTTGCCTGTATCTGTCCCGGCCGGGAATGTGGCGGCCACATATTCACGGAATTCTCCTGGAGTCATGGTAGGAATACGCTTTGAATTCGTCTGGACACTCACACTTCCGCTGTAGCTGACCTGAGGTCTGCCGCCCTTTCCGCGTTTTGTAGTGATGATGATGACACCATTGGATGCCCTGGAACCATAGATGGCCGCCGAAGAGGCGTCCTTGAGCACAGTGAAGGATTCTATGTCGTTAGGGTTGATGGTTTCAAGAGGATTTGCCATTCCCGCCCCGCCGTCGACAGCTATAGGCACCCCGTCTATCACGATAAGAGGATCGTTCGAGGCATTCAGGGAAGCCGCACCTCGGATACGGATTGTGGAGCCTGATCCCGGGCCGCCGTCGCCTGGAATAATCTGCAGCCCGGGCACCTTGCCCTTGAGCATATCCTGGGTTGAGACGACTGCTCCCCTGTTAAGTTCTTCGGATTTGATTGCCACGACCGACCCTGTCATGTCCTCTTTTTTGACAGTGCCGTATCCGATGACAACGACATCATCAAGAAAAATTGCATCTTCCTGAAGCATCACTACTGCAGGCACATCGGAAGCCTTGAATGTCAAGGTTTTGTAACCGATACAACTAATTTCCACGACAGCATCAGGACCTGATACGGCCAAAATGAAATCTCCGTCAAGCCCCGTTGAGGCTCCGTTGCCGGTTCCCTGCTCGATGAGAGTGGCTCCGATGACCGGTCCTATCTGGTCCTTGACCACACCTTTCACCTCATATCCGTTCTGGGCCGATACGGGAGGGGTAAAGATGCTCAGGAACATCAGACCCGCAAATAAGGATAAAATTCTGTTCATAGGATTTTGATGATTGTTAATAATTATAGTGGTTTATTTATTGCCGTCCTTGACAAATGCCACAGACACTGCGGCAAGGAGCATGAACACTCCGGCAAGTCCCAGCATCCATACTGCATCCGAGCCGAAAATCCATTTCACTATCATGCCGCCTGTCAGGCCGATGACAATCTGAGGAATGGTTATGGTAAAATTGAATATACCCATATACGCGCCCATATTCGCCGCCTGCACATCCCTGGAAAGGATTGAATACGGCATGGCCAGAATACCGGCCCATGCAATCCCGATTCCCACCATAGGAAGCATCATCAGGTACTGGTTATGGATGACAAGAAGACCGCTGAAGCCGAGGGCCCCGCACAGAAGACATGCGGCATAGACAACCTTGTTCCCGTATCTGGCAGCAATCCGGCCCAAAAATATAGACACGATGCATGCCGGTATCGGATATATGCCGTTCAGCACGCCGACCCATGTCTGTGTCTCCCCATCAGAAAGGACAAGGCCAGAGGCAGGATCAAAGACATTGCCCGTAATTGCCGGCTTGAGATACGTCCACATAAGGAAAAGGGCGGCCCATGAGAAAAACTGCGTGACACCCAGCTGCAGCATGACTTTAGGCATATTGCGCAGCAGAGCAATGAATCCGGGCTTTCCGTCAGTTTCTCTCCCGTCCCGGGCAAGTTGCCCGTCATACTGGAGCCCGTTGTATTCCGCGAATTCCTTCGGCGGATATTCCCTTGTCCTGAACACCGTGACAAGTACCGTAAGAAGCAGAAGAACTCCTCCGGCATAATATGAATACGCAATATGGTCCGGCACCTGTCCCGGGACGGACTCGTCAGAAACCCCCATCCATGTCATTATCAGCGGGAGAAATGCCCCTATGACAGCCCCGAGATTTATGAGAAAAGTCTGGACTACATATCCCTGCGTCTTCTGTGAATCGTCAAGCATATCCGCCACAAGCGCCCGGAACGGCTGCATGGTCACATTGAACGACAAATCCATGAAAAGCAGGATGAACGCCCCTATTGCCAGCGGGGCGAAAGCAAGAAGAACGGGGCAGTTTGGCATAAGGAGCAATGCGGCAGTGGATATCAGCGCCCCTGCGAAAATATAGGGAATCCTTCTTCCGAATCTGGTCCAGGTCCCGTCGGAGAACATGCCGACAAGCGGCTGCACAATCATCCCGGCAAGCGGAGCCGCCAGCCAGAAATAACTCAGATGGCTCACTTCGGCACCCAGGGCTTCAAAAATCGACGAAGTGTTGGAATTCTGCAGGGAATATCCTATCTGCACTCCGAGGAAGCCGAAACTAAGGTTCCAAATTTGCCAAAAGGACAATTTCGGTTTTTTCATTTCAGTGTCAGCATTATTGTGGTCATACAAAACTAAAAAATGAGAATCTGACAAAAAATTCATCAGTGACGAGCGGACAGAAAGTCTTGACGAACGGTAATATTTTCAAGATGAAGCCGGACTGAAATTTGCTCTGACCTTGAAAAATCGTAACTTTGGTACCGGATAATCCGGAAGACAATGAAACATACAACCAAGACGGCCATCATAATCCATCTCTTCGCCCTGCTGCATCCGGCAGTGGCGACAATCTGCCGGTGGGCGGGAGTAATGGATGAGATATGGCTGACAATGTTTACCATTGCAATGGTTGTACTCATCTGTATCCGTGAGAGCGTCAAGGTTGAAGTCATCGCCGCCAGTGTCATACTGATGAATGTGGCAGGATACATCATCGGAGTATACGGGGCCCGCCTCCTTGCATTGATGCTGCAGTCCGAGATGCTGGTCCACGCAATCTCAACATTCGTCACGACGGAAATCATCGGGTGGAGCACTGCCGGACTCCTTAAAGTATTCAGGAAAGACTCTGCTGCGGAAAGCAGGCAAACCGCAAGGCCTGCCCCCCCCGACATAAAGAAGGTACATATAATCTGGCTGACCGTCGCAATTGTACTGATTCTGCTGTTCAGGACAACTCTTACATTGCTCTTCACAGATTCTCCGTCCAATGACCGCAATCTGCCATTCTACATAGAGACACTTTTTTCAAACACAGGAATCCCTGTAGCGATGCTCTGTCTTACAATACTGTTGGTCAGATATATACGAATCAAGCGGAAAGACTGGAGCTCGCCTGCAAAAACCATAGCCGTAATGGGGTTCTGCCTGATTATCGCAGGAGTCCTTGCCGCTGCTGCAGGAATGATATATCTGGACGGGGACGGCTCCGGCATTCCCCTGAAGGAATATGCCCAGTTGTCCATCGTGGCCTTTGCAGCTGAAATCATCAGTTACTCCATCATTTATATGATTGACTATGCGTACTCCATCAGAGCGGAAATGTATGCTGCGAAAGAACAGGCCAGACAGGCGGAATTCCAGTATACCAGACTCAAGCAGCAGGTCAATCCGCATTTCCTCTTCAACTCCCTGAACATCCTGGACTGCATGGTCCGGGACGGTCAGAATGACAAGGCCAGTTCCTATATCCACAAACTGGCCGGCATCTACCGCTATATGCTCAAGCATGAGGATACGACAGTGCCGCTCAAGGAAGAAATGGATTTCGTGGAAATGTACATTGACCTCCTCAAGGAACGGTTCGGGGACGGATTCGATGTCATCACAGATATCCCCAAGGAAACCATGCCTCTGAAAGTAATCCCCTGCTCGGTGCAGATGCTCGTGGAGAATGCCATCAAGCATAATATCGTAGGCGGAAAGGAACCTCTGCATATCAGCATTTCAGCAGGAAACGGCTCGCTTGCCGTGGCCAATTACCTGAGACCTAAGATAAATGAGGGCGAATCCACCAAAATCGGACTCAACAACATGAGAAAACAATACCTTGACCTTTATGGGAAAGATATAACAGTCAGTTCAGCCAACGGGATATTTATTGTGACCATCCCATTGTCAGAATAAAACGGCTATATACATAACCATGATTAACACATAAAACCATTAACCGCCCTTTTGAGATGAATGTTCTGATTGTCGAAGATGAAATCATGGCGAGAAAAAACCTCGCCAATACATTGACCAGGCTGTATCCCGACATGAAAATATCAGGGGAAACCGGTTCTGTGGCCGAGACTATTGCCTGGCTGAAAAATCCGGAAAACAAGGCGGACATCATCTTTATGGATGTAGAACTGTCCGACGGAAACTGCTTTGAAATATTCAGACAGACGGACATCAGGGCCCAGGTAATAATGACAACAGCATACGACAACTATGCCGTCAAGGCCTTTGAAGTGGAAAGTCTGGACTATCTGCTCAAGCCGGTAGACGAGACGGCTTTAAAGCGGGCAGTAGGCAGATGCCTGGCCAGGACAGGAAAAGATGCAGGCCTGCCGCAGTCAGACAGAAGTGCAGACAAAGACCCTCAAGGCAGAAAACACCCCAAAGAAAGATTTCTTGTAAAACTGAACGATACGATTGTCCCGGTAAAGACAATCGAAATCGCATATTTCTACTCCGAAGACAAGGCCACCTACATTGTGACAAAATCAGGAAAAAAATACATTGTGGACTTTTCGCTGGACATTGCGACCTGCCGGCTTCCGGACGATGTCTTTTTCAGAATCTCAAGAAACTGCATCATCTCACTTCCGGCCATTTCAAGCATCATCAGAATCGGGAGCAGATTCAAGATAGAATCCGCTCCCGCCAGTTCCTTTGAAATGATTGTCAGCCGCTCCCGGACCGATGATTTCCTCAGATGGCTTGAAGGCCGATAGAGATTTTCCGGAGAGGAAACCGGACAGATGCATTACCTTCCGGATGCGACAATCATTTCCTTCACCATAGCATTGAATCCGCTTTGTGAGAGAAGGTTCTCCAGAGTCAGATGCATCCTGTAACGCCAGTAGTACCGCGCGACAGCAGGCACATTGATTCTTTCCGCCGACGGGTCTTCAAGCCTCAGGTCCCCGTCCATAGAAAGCCAGTCCTGCAGAGGAAATATTGCCAGCATCGACGGAGAGCCAAGGTGCATCTTCATTATGCGCCGGCATATCCATGGCTCACAGAACCACGGGGCATCCCCCTGCTCCCCGAGCACTTCATGCCAGAACTTGTCTGTCACAGCCCTGTCTTCTTCCCACCAGGCTCTTATAGGATTCATGTCATGCGTCGATGTAGAGCAGACTGAATAATACGGATAGCCGGCCGTACCGGCGAAATCTTCGCCGGGATTCTTCGGCATCCGCTGGATTTCAAGCGACAATATGCTGTATTCGCGCATCACGTCAGGCACGCAGTCCGGTATCATGCCGAGGTCCTCGCCGCAGGCAAGCATTCCGGTAGCAGTCAGAAGGGACGGAAGCTTCCGCATCGCCGAATCCTTCCAGAACGCATTGTGACGGCGATAGAAGAAATCGTCATAGAGTCTGTTGAATGCCCTCCGCCGGTACTCGTCCAGCAGACTGTAACTGTATGTGTACTGGGCAGCTATGCGCGGATGCCAGAATCCTTTCTTCTTCGGATCCTCGACAAAAAGGACATTGTCGAGAATGTGCATCAGGCCGTTTTTGAGAGCAACGGATTTGCCGTCCTGGCCCGGGAATGCCTCAGCCACCTTCCTCTGGGAAGCATACCTGCCCCTGAGCCGGCCGTCCTTAACGCATTTTTTCTTCACTTCGGCGGCATATTCCCCGAACACCCCGTCAATCAGAAAATCATCAATATACGGCAGCGAATATCTTCCGGACGACATGTCGAAGCCGAATCTGGAGAGTTCCTCCGAAGAATACGGCAAAGCCGGATTGAAATGCCCCAGAAGTCCGTGCTCCGCATCTGCAGGAATCTCCCAGATACGGAAAAATCCCAATATGTGGTCAATCCTGAAAGCATCGAAATATTGTGACATCGTCTTCAGGCGGGATTTCCACCAGGCATAGCCGTCCCTGGCCATTTCATCCCAGTTATATGTCGGGAATCCCCAGTTCTGACCCTCCTCCGAGAAGGCATCAGGCGGAGCCCCGGCCTGACAGTTCATATAGAAAAGCCGGCTGTCCACCCACGCGTCGGCACTTGTGCGACTCACTCCAATCGGGAGATCCCCCTTGAACACCACCCCTTTGGAATGGGCATAGTCCCGTGCTGCAGAAAGCTGAAGGTGAAGGTGATACTGCACAAAGCACCAGAAGTCCGACTCGTCCTGCCTTGCAGATACATATTCCCGCACTTTCTCGGGCTTATGTGTCCTGAAATCCCCTTTGTCTGATTTCCACCGGGTGAAGTCAGCAGTCCCGAAATCATCCCGGAGCATACACCAGGCAGCATATGGCAGCAGCCAGGAAGCATTCCCGCTGACAAATTTCATATATGACTTTGTGCCGGACACCCTTTTCCTTGTCTTCTTGAACGCCTTGCGCAGAAGTCTGAGCTTTTCTCTGTTCACCCTCTCGTAATCCACCTGAGGAAGGGCATTCAGTTCATCTCGCAGACGCAGATACTCTTCATCCTCAACGACACCCGCATCCGGAAGATGCAGGAACTGAGGATGGAGGGCAAAGCTGGAATTGGCATTGTACGGATATGAGTCCTCCCAAGTCCCGGTCATCGTCGTGTCGTTGACAGGCAGAAGCTGGATGACCTTCTGGCCGGTGGCCGCCGCCCAGTCCACAAGCAGCTTCAGGTCATTGAACTCCCCGACTCCGAAGCTCTTCTCCGACCTCAGAGAGAACACCGGAACCGCCGTGCCGGCAGCTTTCCAGACTTTCCCCGGGACAAGAGAAAACACACCGCTTCTGAATGGAGCCGACCGGAGTGGGATGTCCCCAGGGACATCCTGCCAGGAATCCCTGACCTCAAGCCGGGTCTTTGACCCGTAAAGAATCACTGAACCGCTGCCGGCAGTTTCCTCTCCCGGCACAATCCTGTGGGACTCCCATTCTGAACGGATACACACCCCTTCCTGATGCACCTCATAACGGTATTCGAACATCTTCCCGGGTTTCAGACCGGCTATGGTCCCGACCCAGATGTCTCCTTCAGTATATTCAAGCGGGTAAAGTCTGTCACCGGACCGGAGAAAAAGATTCTGTCCCCATGATGTCCGGTATTCGATTCGTGTTATCAATTCCATGGTTTATCGGCTATATGTTCCAAATATATGGTTTTATTTCCTTTTCATCATCTTCCAGCTGACGACCGGAAGAACAAAGGCGACGAACATCGCAAAAAGCCAGAAGAGTGAGACCGGCGTGAAATTATAGACTGCATCAGCCATATCCGCCGCTGCCTCCGTATAGCCCTGGATGAGATAGCCGCTGGCAATGTCCTGGATGCCGGCTGCGACATAACTGGATATGCCGACTATTCCGAGTGCGGCCCCCGTCGCCTTTCTCGGCACTATGTCCATGGCCATCAGACCTGCGATGATGCAGTAGAGCACACCGACAGCAAGACTGAATGTCGACACATAGATGACATTGGCGACATATCCGCCGCCCGCGAACAGGAAAAGACCGAAGGAGATGAAGCTCAGAAGGCCTGAAATAATCACAGGCATGATGCGGCTTCCCTTGAAGACCCGGTCCGAGAGCCATCCGGCGAGGATTGTCCCCAGAACACCCAAGGCCGCCGAAAACGCGATTATCTGTGTGGCAGACTCCAGTGAAAAGGCCTTCTCCTTCTGGAGAAACAGCACGCCCCAGTTGGCTATGGCATATTTGGCTATATAGACAAATGCACTTGACGCCGCAATAATCCAGATGCCCGGATGCTTCAGCACGGACTTCTGTATCTCCGCCGTCCTCATCCTGTCTTCCTCCTTCAGTTCTTCTCCGGAAAGTTCCTGAACAGACGGAAGTCCTTTGCTTTCAGGCGTATCACTGACAAAGAAAATGATGATTGCAGCACCGATGAAGCCTCCGAGAGAGGCGAAGACAAAACCGTACTGCCATCCGAGTGCCCCCACCACGAGTCCGACGATTATGAAAGACAGAAATTCTCCGAGGTACGGGCTGGAACAGAAAAAGCTGTAGTAAGTACCTCTTTTGGAGAGGGGGAACCATCTGGAAAGACTTATGATACCCGGAGGCGATCCCATGGACTGCACCCAGCCGTTCACTCCCCAAAGCACGGCAAATGAAATAAAGAATACGGCAGATGACATTCCCGAGGCCCCGTGAAAGAAGCCCAGAAGTCCGAGAATAAGATTTGCCACGGCCGAAACCAGCAGACCAGTGGCCATGAAACGCCTTATATTGCAATAGTCGGCAATAAATCCGTTCATGAATTTTCCGACTGCATACACAAACAGCAGCGACGAGCCTATGACCCCGAGCTGCCCGGCAGTAAAAATTTCCCCGTCAATGAGAGGCTGCTTGACTATACTCAGGCTGAGGCGGCAGACATAATACAGGCTATAGGCCACGACCGCACCCCAGAAAGTCCTGGACCGCAATCTTTTATATGTAGATTCAACTTCCGCCTGCGGGACTTTGTCCGCCGAAGGCCTGCTTATTCTGTAAAAACTGTAAAGACTCATTCTGTAGATTTTTTCGACTCCCGCACTCATGCCTGACCGGCATCCGGATTATGGCCCGCAAGAGGGAGGACATCTTTTCGGAATCTTGCCTGCAGATATATCACTCTGACTGCCAGATGCACCAGATATCCGAAAAGAAGGCCGTGGATGGCCGACTCACCGAAGAATGCATCCCTGTCATGCCCTGCCAATGCCGTCCAGACAAAATATGACAGGAAAAAGAATACTGTAGACAAAAGCATGGCGTTGCGCATAGGCTTTGCCGCAGTAGCGCCGATAAAAATCCCGTCCCACACAAACGCGGCACACCCCAGGACCGGCATAGTCATAAGCCAGATAAGATATTTTCCCGCAGCATCGGTGACTGCGGCATCATCATCGGTCAGCAGGCCGACAAAAGCCGTAGTGCACAGCGCGTAGACAACCACCGCCATGACCATGAGTATCATGCTCCAGTTGAAGACACCGCGGACAGCCAGCATCAGATGAGCCGGATTATGTGCGCCTATGCTCTTCCCGGCCAATGCCTCTGCCGCATACGCAAAGCCGTCTGTAAAATAAGAGAACAGCATCATCAGCTTCATCAATATTGCCGCCGTGGCGAGAGCAAGATCCCCGTATGAAGCAGCTATTGATGTGAACCCGATATAGATGCATATCAGACACAAGGACCTCAGGAACAGATCCAGGTTGAGGGAAAAGAACTCCCTTGCTCCTTTTCCGGCAAATGAAGACAGCATGTCGGCCGCCTCAAATGAACCTGCAATCTTCTTTCTGTATCTGACAGCCAGAATGAATGCCGCCGCCAGAAGTCCGGAATACTGGGCAGCCACCGTTCCCCATGCTATTCCGTCGAACCCCATCCCGTCAAATGAAAATCCCCTTGTTCTGAAGCCCAAGGCAAGGATGATGCTCACCCCGGCATTCAGGACATTCACCACAAGATCCGTCACCATCGGACTGACAGCATCCTGCATGCCGATGAACCAGCCTTTGAATGCCATGAGGGACAAGGTTGCAGGAGCAGCCCAGATGCGTATATAAAAATACCTTGCGGCAAGTTCCCTGACTTCAGGAGAACAATCCACAACCAGAAATGCACCTTTGACGAACAATACCTGCACGGCAATCAGAAACAGGGAGCACATCAGCGCCAGGCCCAGGGCCCGGGACAGAATCTTCCCCGCCTGCGCCATGTCACCGCCGCCGTACGCCTGCGCCACAAGCCCGCCGGTGCCGGCCCTCAGAAAGCCGAAATTCCAGTACAGCAGGTCAAACAGCATGGCACCGACAGCAATACCTCCTATGAGAGACGCCGTCTCCATAGTGCCGGAGGTACCGAGATGTCCGGCGACCGCCATGTCAACCAGGCCGACAAGAGGGACAGTGATATTTGCCAATATGCTGGGCACAGCCAGCTTGAGTATGCTTTTGTTAATATTCTCCATTGCCGTCAACGGTATTTTCCCCCTTCATCAAGCATTCCGAGATAAGACTCATATCTTTCGGGGCTTATGGAACCGGCCGCAACCGCATCCTTGACAGCACATCCCGGCTCATGAGTATGTGTGCACGGAGCGAACCGGCAGCCGGAAGAAACCCTCCTCATTTCCGGAAAATACAGGGCAATCTCCTCTTTGGACAAATCAACAAGCCCGAAGCCCCTGATTCCCGGTGTGTCAATAATGAAGCCTCCGGATGCCAGAGGGTACATTTCATAGAAAGTTGTGGTATGCTTCCCCTGAAGATGAGCCTCTGAAATTTCACCTGTCCGCGGAGACAATGCCGGATCCACGGCCTTGATCAGAGATGACTTCCCCACACCGGACACTCCTGAAAACAGAGAGACACTGCCTCTGCACATTTCCCTGATTGTATCCGTACCTTCCCCTGTCAGCGCCGAGACATCCAGCACCTCATACCCGGCGCCTTCATATATTTCATGGAAGACCTTGAGACGGGCCAGGTCATCTTCATTGTAGAGATCTGTCTTGTTGACCGTTATCACGGCCGGAATCCCATATACTTCACATGTCACGAGCAGACGGTCCAGAAAAGGAAGCTTGACTTCCGGGAAATTCATGGTGACGACAATGAAAGCCCTGTCCAGATTGGCCGCAATAATATGTGCCTGCCTTGACAGATTGGCTGATTTCCTTATCATATAGTTCTTCCGCGGAAGCACCGAAATGATGACGGCCGGATGTTCCGCAGAAGGCATCTCGCCTTCCTTGCCGTCAAACTCGAACATGACCCTGTCCCCTACAGCCACCGGATTTGTCGCAGGACTCCCCTTGAGCCGGATTTTCCCCCTCAGGACAGCAGGGAACAGATTCCAGTCAGGCAATTCTGCAAGAAGATAATGGCTTCCGGTATGTTTTACTATTGTTGCAGTCTTCATTTGACAATTGGCCGGATTCATATAATCCGTTGCAAATATACGCAAAGCCGGGGGCAAAGGAAATTCAAGAGAATATTTTTTCAGAAATTTTAATGAATATCAAACTCTCTTCTGCTAGATTCTTATTACATTTGTCTAAATAAATTCATCCGTAATAAAACATACCTGGACATGATCAGCGAATCTCAGATCGAAGAGTCCCTCAAAGAATTGTTTGAGACCATAGATTTCAAGGCGGAGCCTTCCGGGCTCTACAATCCTCTCGGATACATGATCGGCATCGGGGGCAAACGCATCCGTCCCAGACTGTGTCTCCTGACATATTCTCTCTTCAAGGACTCTTTCTGCGAAGAAATCCTGCAGCCGGCGGCGGCAATCGAGGTATTCCACACATTCACTCTCATCCATGACGACATCATGGACAAGGCGGAGATGCGCAGGGGGATGCCGACCGTGGCGAGCAAATGGAACGGGAACACCGCCATACTCTCCGGTGATGTCATGTGCATCGACAGCTACCGCAGGCTGGCGAAAGCCCCGGCCGACAAGCTGCCGGCCATTCTGGAGCTGTTCAACGACACCGCCGCCCAGGTATGTGAAGGCCAGCAGTATGACATGGACTTCGAGTCCGAAAGCGAAGTGCCGATGGAGATGTATATGAAAATGACAGGACTGAAGACTGCCGTGCTCATAGCCTGTTCGGCCAAGATGGGGGCAATGATTGCCGGGGCCGATGCCCGCACATGCGATTACCTGTACAAGTTCGGATATGACCTCGGGCTGGCGTTCCAGATAACCGATGACTATCTTGACACATTCGGGGACCAGTCCGTGTTCGGAAAGAAAATCGGCGGAGACATTGTCAACAACAAGAAGACATGGCTGCTCACAAGGGCGCTGGAGAAAAGCGCAGAAATGGAAAAATCCGGAGCCATAGACTCCGGGCACGGGCAGCAGGCTCTGCTCCGTGCCTTGGACATGCCTGTGTCAAATGACACGGAGAAAACAGCCAAAATAAATAAAATCAAAGACATATTTGAAGTCCTCGGAGTAGACGAAGATGCAAAATACGAAATCATACGGTTTCATGCCAATGCCATGGAAAATGTCGGGATGACAGGCCTGGGCAAGGTCCGCTATGAAATGCTCCACAGATATGCCGACAGACTTCTCGGGAGAAACAAATGACAAGAAAGGAACTTGAAATAATGGCGCCGGCAGGCAACTTCGAATGCCTCCATGCGGCAATCCAGGGCGGTGCCGATTCTGTATATTTCGGCATCGGGAACCTCAACATGAGATCCCACTCCGCAAACAATTTCAGGCCTGAGGACCTCGCGGAGGTATGCAGCATCTGCCGCAGCCATGGTGTCAAATCCTACCTGACCCTGAACATAGTCCTCTACAATGAAGACCTTGCCGACATGAGGAGGACTCTCGACGCCGCCAGGGACGCAGGCATCACGGCCGTAATCGCATCTGATATGGCGGCCATAATGTACGCAAGGGAAATTGGGCTTGAGGTCCACATCTCCACACAATTGAGCATCTCCAACCTTGAATCCCTGAAGTTCTATTCACAATTTGCGGATGTGATTGTGCTGGCAAGGGAACTCAACCTGCATCAGGTGAAGGAAATAAAGGAAGGAATAATCCGGGAAGGCATCAAGGGGCCTTCGGGCCGGCCTGTAGAAATAGAGATGTTCGCACACGGGGCTCTCTGCATGGCCATATCCGGCAAATGTTATCTCAGCCTGCACGAATACGGGGCCTCAGCCAACCGGGGCTCATGCTACCAGATATGCCGCCGAGGATACGAGGTCACTGACCTTGAGACCGGCAACCGGCTTGTGGTGGACAACAAATACATAATGTCACCCAAAGACCTGTGCACGATAGAGTTCATGGACAAGATAATAGATGCCGGAGTCTCCGTATTCAAGATTGAGGGCCGGGCCAGGTCCGCCGAATACGTCAAGCGCACCGCATCCTGTTACCGCAGGGCGGCAGATGCCGTATGCGACGGCACATACACCGGGGAAATGGCGGCCTCCCTCAAGAAAGAACTGGAAGAAGTGTTCAACAGAGGATTCTGGGACGGATACTATATGGGGGCAAGGCTCGGGGAGTGGAGCGAGGTTTACGGCAGCAAGGCCACACGCAGAAAAGTCTATTGCGGGAAAGTCACCAACTGGTTCGGGAAAATAGGTGTTGCTGAAATCCTCATTGAATCTGCTCCCCTGCATGCAGGAGACAGGATTCTGGTCATGGGACCGTCTACAGGAGTACTGGAAACGACAGCCGATGAAATCCGTGTTGACCTCAAGGCTGCCGACAAGGCGGAAAAGGGGACATACTGCTCAATCCCCGTGCCGGCAAAACTTCTTGAATCATGCGGAGGGAAACTGCGCCGCTCCGACAAAGTCTACATCTGGAGCGGACAGGGCACGCCGGAAGAAAAATGAACAAAATACCATACGGCCATGAAAAAGAATGTAGCATTAGTCCTTTCAAGCGGAGGGCCAAGAGGATTCGCCTACATAGGGGCAATTGAAGAACTTCTGGACAGAGGCTATAATATCACATCTGTAGCCGGGACATCAATAGGCTCCCTTATCGGGGGCATGTATGCCGCAGGCAAACTTCCGGAAATAAAAGAATGGCTTTTCTCACTCGGAGTCTGGAAAGTATTCAGGCTCATGGACCTGACCGTCAGCATGAATCATCTCGTCAACGGGGACCGGGTCATTGAAGCCATGAAAGGCATTGTCCCGGATGTCAACATAGAAGACCTTGAGATTCCATACAAGGCGATTGCCACTGATTTCTACACCGGAGAAGAAGTTGTCTTTGACAAAGGCAATCTGTACAGGGCCATAAGGGCATCCATTTCCATCCCGTCATTGTTCCGTCCGGTAAAATACGGTTTCCGTACCCTCATAGACGGAGGCATTGCCAACACAATGCCTCTTGACAGGGTTGAAAGGACAGAGGGCGACATTATGGTAGCAATCAATGTCAATGATATCGATGTGGACAAAGTGAGGCAGATTCTCCGGGAGGACGCCGAACAGGAGGCTGAAAAGGAGGCACGGGACAAAGCCAGCGCAGAAATCACAAAAACCGTCCTTGACTCCGTGCGGCACAATGACAGCCTGTCTTTCGGAGACAAGATAAAGCTTGCCAGAGACGAAGGCATCAGGGTGCTGAAACATGCAATGGAACCGGACCCGAAACAGAACGAGCTCCTGAATGAGGAAGACAATTATTTTTCTGTTCTGGGACGCACATTCAGTCTCATGAACCATGTGAATACGAGACTTGCACTGAAGATCACCCCTCCGGACATCCTTGTAAACATGCCATTTGATGACTTCGGTGCCATATCCGACTATGCCCGTGCGGAAGAAATCTCCGATGCCGGAAGAAAAAAGATGAAGGAAGCCCTGGACAGATACGAGAAGTCTCTGGACTGACATGACCGCAGCATGAAATGAACGGCAAGAGTCCGCGAATGTTTCAGAATCTCCCTCATCACCATGTTCTCCTTCAATGCCGCCGTAATGCTGCTCATGATTATTTTCCCGGGCCGGGTGGCATCCATGTTCACTTCTATATCACTGTTCATCGCCCTCCTGAGAAAAGTCATCCTTCTCGTCCCGCCTGCACTTATTCTCCCCAGTTTCTGGGGTGTCAAAGGTGTGTTCGCCGCAGAAAGCATGGCTGACGCCACTGCAGCCGTCTGCTGCACAATCATATTCATGATGACATTCCCGAAAATTCTGAAGAAAGGGGTATGCAGCCGCAGCTGAAACGGACCTCATTTCTTCTTTAGGAATCCGCATACATTGAAATGCGCCGCCCTAAGGAAAAACATGAGCTGGGCGGCATAATACGGGATCATTATCATATATTTCTCTCCACACACATGCCCCACAAAGGCATTCCACCCTATCACGGCATCAGAAAAGACAAAGAGAAAGGCAGCCGCGGCATACACCCGGCTCCTCTGGACAAGTGCGCAGAAAAACATCATGCAGATAATTACCGCATACATGGCCACGGATCCGCGGATGATACCCTCCGGCGCATCAGGTACGATTCTGGCCATCGCAAAGACAAGGATTCCCAAGACTATTGCGGCAAGCACAATTATCCGGGCCGGCTTTGTCTCCGGATGGTGCCCTCCTGCTCTGGCAAAAGCCGCCCTGTCATGAAACCACCTGTGGACAAAAAAAATTATCAGGAACAGATGCGCCACAGAAAAAAACTCAATCTTCCCCATGAAACTCCCTGCTGCCCCACTGATGTCGCCGAGCGCGGAAGCAATCAGGGCAAAACTCATCTGCCACGGCAGAATGCGCAGAGACACGGCGGCAATGACAACCGTCGGAACCGAAATCTTATATGGAATATCAACGGGAAGAAAATACAGCAGCACGGCTGCCGCATATATAGCAGCGGAAACAACCAAAAGCAAAGACTTCTCCCTTTCCGAAACATTCTTGCCGAACATGACAAATAAATTTTCCATAAAGGTACGAATCTGTTTTGAAATTTTGTCGCAGCCATGTAAAAACGCATTCAAATTGTCACGCACTTTGGCATGGTGTTCGCATATATCGGGATTGAAAGATAAATTTAGTTAAACATAAATATTGGATTGACAACAAGATAGTCCGGGGAAGGGTCGAGAGATTGGGTCCCCGGACTTTTCATTATCTTCAGCATTAATCAAATTTTTCCTTATAATGAGTTCATCCATACGGATTTTATTATATATTTGCGCCCAACTATAAAACAACAATAATCATGAAAAAAGTTTTTAACGCAGTCCTTGCAGCAGCTGCCGGCATATTCGCCGTATCCTCATGCTGCAGCCAGCCTGAACTCAACGGCACATGGGACATCACTTCCGTTGCCGGCGAACAGGTAGTTCTGAGCGATTCACTCTCAGCCGCCGCTCCTTTCATTGAATTCAATACAGCCGAAGGCCGTTTCCATGGAAACGCCGGATGCAACATCATGAACGGCACATATACATTTGCTGGTGACAGCCTCTCATTCAGCCAGGCCGCCACAACAATGATGGCCGGACCAGAGGAACTCATGGAACTTGAGGCCAAGGTCCTCAACGCCCTCAACACTGCAGCCACAGTAAAGACTGTCAGCACTGATGTTCTTCAGGTTTGTGACGCAGAAGGAAATGTCGCCATGGAACTCACAAGAAGAGCTGAAGCAGCAGAGCCTGCAGCAGAATGCGCAGCTGAAACAGCCGTTGCAGCCGATTCAACCGCAGTTGCGGCGGATTCAACCGCAGTTGTTCCTGCAGAATAAATTGCAACTTTAAAAAAGATTTAAGGGGGTGAATTTTCAGAAGTGAAAGTCATCCCTTTTTTTTGTTTTTCCGTGAGGCCAACCTCATCTTCCTTCCAGAATATTCGATTCCCTGAAAGCTGTCAAACCTTTTGAACCGGCCTGTTGTTTCCGTCGGCATTTCCGCGGGAGATTTCTGTATAGCAGTGCCTGTTGGAGCCACTTTGTCCCTCCCAACAGGCACGATTTTCCGGCAAAAGTGTGCCCGATGGCATTTTGAAAATACCGACGGGCGTGAAAATCCAGCAATATCGCGCCCGATGGACAGCATTTTGAGTCTCCATCGGGCGCGCTGCCGCCTGACCATGTCGGCAACGAAATCGGGAGTATCGCCAAAGTGAAAACTACAGCAGAACAGTCCAAATCCCGGACAAGCATCCGGGCCAACCATACGACAATTAAATTTTTTCCTAATACGAAAAATAATCCCTATATTTGCACCCGTTTCAAGACGAATGTCATTGGAGAGATGCTCGAGTGGCTTAAGAGGCACGCCTGGAAAGCGTGTATACGACAAAATCGTATCTCGGGTTCGAATCCCGATCTCTCCGCAAGGGACATTAAAACTCAATGTTTTGCAAAACAAGCACCCGATTTTACACCAAAAAATGTAAAGTCGGGTGCTTTTATTAATTAAACCGTCAGCTGCCCCGGGTATAATGGTTTGCATCTTTACCAATAATCGTCAAATACCAACTGTTCCGTGCATCATTACGGTATAATTGACATTTTTGGTTGGTGACAATGACAAAAGTGGTTGGTGGAATGCAGCTGCATTCCACCAAC
>CALUPG010000014.1 GCA_944322565.1 uncultured Bacteroidales bacterium
CCAGTGGTTGGTGGAATGCAGCTGCATTCCACCAACCACTTTTGTCATTGTCACCAACCAAAAATGTCAATTATACCTATATTCCTGCATGTTGGAAACATTTTCTATCTTTGCCTCGCGATGCCTGTCTTTGCGATAAAGTGCGGCAGGTTACCTTTTATTTTATTAAATCAGATAATCATGAAAAAACTTTTCCTTATTATGTCAGCTTCGGTATGCTGTCTGACAGCATACGCTCAGAAGGATACGACGGAAGTTCTTGATAAGGCGGTAATTTCCACTCGTTATTTGTCTCCGGTCTCTGTCGGAGGTCTGGAATTGCCCATAATGGATATTCCTCAGTCCGTGTCTGTGGTCAACCCTACCAGAATCAAGGAGTTCAATATGAACACCATTGATGAGGCCCTGAGGGATGTGCCGGGAGTGACTATAATCGCCAATGATTATATGAGAAGCCAATACAAGGCTCGCGGATACAATATGAGTATCATGTATGATGGACTTCCTGCCTATAATTCACTTGCCATTTCGCAGCAGTTGGACCTGTCATTCTATGAGCAGATTGAAGTGTTGAGAGGCCCTGCCGGAATGATACAGGGAGCACCGGACGGGCAGTCATTGGGAGGAATCATAAATCTGGTAAAAAAGACTCCAGGCAAAGAATTGGGTATCAATACTTCTTTGAGTTATGGTTCTTGGAATAACTACAGGGGTGAGATAGACATCAATGCGCCTCTGGATAAGAAGGGAAAACTCAGAAGTCGCTGGGTATTCTTTGCAAATGACAGAGATTTCTTTTACGACCGCTCTCATGCACGTAAGGCAGGGGCTTATGGAGTGATAGAATGGCAGCCATTTCAGCATACTCTATTCTCTCTGTCTTATGCTTATCAAGATTCTAAAGGAGATGTCCTTTACAATGGAATACCTGCCATAAGAGAAAATGCTGACGATCAGAGCAGAAACCATATTGATGTCGACAGGTCATTCAATCCTACTCCGGATTGGGACTGGACCAAATGGAAGACTCATGAAATTTTCTTCAGGATGAATCAGAGACTTGCAGAAAAATGGAATCTCTCGGTAAAGACAAATATAAGGGCCCAGCATCAGGAAAATAAATACGGCTTTGCAGGCACCGTGTCAAAAGACGACAATCTGTCCAATTATTTGCGTGGATACAACGATGAAAGCATCCCGCGTGTCACGGCTGCCGCTGATGTGACAGGAACTTTCTGTCTTTTCAACCGGACACACCATCTGTTTGCCGGATTGAACTTTGAGAATTTTGTGGATGATAAGCAATATTTGAGCGCATATCAGAAGTTTGAATGGGGAGACCCGTTTCTGGTTCAGGACTTCCAGATTCCATACGACAAGCTGAATAAGTCTAAAATGAAAGTGACTCAGGGAGGAGTGTATGCCCAGCTTCAGTTCACGATTGTACGACCACTCAAGTTGTTTCTTAGTGGCCGTCTCAGTACTATTCAGGCCAGTATGTATGACTTCAACAATTCAGACTGGACGGTGGCGCTGGAGCCGAAACTCCATTTTACCCCATCAGCATCTCTTTTGTATGAGCCGGTCAGGCAGATTACGATTTATGCAAGTTATTCGGACCTGTATGTGCCGCAGACTGAGAAAAAGGCGGACGGAAGTCTCATTGATCCAAGAACAGGTGCACAGTATGAAGTCGGGACCAAAATGTCATTTTGGAATAACAGGCTGAATGCCAATGTAGCTGCCTTCTATCTTAGGGATAATGGACGTGCATATAAGACAAATCCGGCCGAAAATACTTATGTAAATGGCGGACTCGTCGAAAATAAAGGTGTGGACATAGAAGTCAATGCCTATCCGATAAACGGACTTGAACTGATGACCAGCTACACATATCTTGATACCAAGATTACGAAGTCTTCGTCAGGTGACGAGGGCCTTGCATTCAGTCCGGTGGAGCCGGAGCATTCTTTCAAGTTCCTTGCTGCTTATCGGTTTAATGGAAACATCCTGAATGGATTGTCCCTGGGGGCCGGTGTGAATGCATTTAGCACAAGCTACGCTTCAGTCCTGACGCCGGAGAGGAACCAGAAGCCGTATGCTTTGTTAAATGCTTTTGCGTCATATAGATTGAATACTCATTTTTCTTTCTATCTTAACTTTAATAATATTACCGACACTGTGTATTATGCTCGACTTGGTGGGAACGGAGACTATTTTGGAGATCCGTTCAACTTTACCTTGAGCCTGAGATGTAGTTTCTGATGAGAATCAAGAGAAACAGGGATAAAAAGATTACCGGAACAGAACTTCGGGAGTGTTGGAATCTGATACGCCCTTGGTGGGTCTCTGAAGAGAAATGGGTCGCGCGAGGCCTGTTTCTCTTGGTTTTTGCCTTGGATATGGGTATTGTGGCCATCGGTGCATGGCTTTCATATTGGAACAAGAATTTTTTTAATGCCTTTGCCGACTACAATATCGCCGAGGTATGGAGACTGATGCTGCAGGCGTTGCTTATTGCGGCCTGCGGCATTGTCGCTGAGGCATCCAGAACATGGTTTTACCAGACCTTGCAAATCAGGTGGAGAAGATGGGTGACGGAGGTATATATGAAAGGCTGGCTTGAAAAAGCGGCATTTCATAGGATAGAGAGCAATCACGAAATCGATAATGCTGACCAGCGGATATCGGAAGACTTGAAGCAGATGGTTGACCTTTCCCTGAACCTGAGTCTCGGTTTTTTCGCCAATCTATGTAAGCTTGTGACATATTCAATGATAATTTGGAGTATGTCCGGAGCCCTTTCTTTTGTCTTCCTTGGCCTGAATATCAGTATCCCCGGCTACATGCTTTGGTTTTCTGTCATATATGCATTCGTTGCGTCCGTGGTCATGGAGAAGTGGGGCAGGAAGATGGTTGCCGTCGAATATGAACAGCAGCTGAGGGAATCCGACTTTCGTTTCATGATGATGCGCATAAGAGAAAACAGCGCCCAGATTGCCATCAGCAGAGGTGAAGAATCGGAGCGTTCCATGCTCAAGAAGCTATTTTCGCGGATAGAAAACAATTGGGAGTATATAAAACTTTATACAAGGCGAATCACAGTTGTTGAAAAGGGGTATACTGAAATGGGTATTCTTCTGGCATATCTTCTCATTATACCGAGATACTTTGCCCATAAGATCACATTGGGCTCGATAATGCAGCTTACCATGAGCTTTACCAATGTCCGTGTCGGGTTTGCCTGGTTTGTGTTTCAGTATAAGAGGCTGACATCATTGCGTTCCATGTGTCGAAGATTGAGCGAGCTATATAATTGCATAAATGCAGATTATGAAAACAGCATCAACTTTGACAAGAACACGGAAGGGGTGATTCGTGTAAGAAATCTGACGATGGCTTTGGCGGATGGAAGCATTATATCCAAGGTTGACTCTCTCGATATCTCCCGCGGATCAAGATGGCTTATCAAAGGTAAATCAGGAGCCGGAAAGACTACTTTTTTGAAGGCTCTTGCAGGAATCTGGCAATTCGGCAAGGGATACATCAGTCTGCCGGAAGCACGCATGATGTTCTTGCCTCAAGAATCGTATTTGCCTTTGGGGAATCTACGGACAGCGTTATGTTATCCATATTCGCCGGAGACTTATTCTTCGGATGAATGTAGAGAAGCAATGGAAAAATGCTGTTTGGGCCAGTATGTTGAAATGATTGATGACGAAGATGAAAGTTGGCACAGGAAGTTGTCTCCAGGTGAAAAGCAAAGATTGGCTTTTGCCCGCTGCCTGTTGATAAAGCCGGATTTTCTATTTTTGGATGAAGCGACTTCTGCAATGGATCCGGATTTGGAAGAAAAGACTTTCCTGGTGCTTCTGAATGAATTGCAAAAGACGGCTATTATCAGCGTCGCCCATAGGCAGTCAATGGAAAAATATCATAACAATGTATTGAATATTGCAAATTCGTAGCTGTTAGTGGGCTGTCATGGCCTTTCCGGATAAATTCCCTGCTGTAGTTTTGCCTGTTTCCAATCAAATGCCTATCTTTATGGATGTGTGTTTCCGAAAAGGGAAACGGGCTTCCCCGGGACCCCATCTATAAATGAGACAATAACAACAAACGGAGGAAAATAACAACAAACTGACCATTTTATGAAAGGAAATTTCTTCAAGGCTTTGTGTGTCCTGGCGGGAGCGGCGGCCGTCTCTTCCTGCGGACCGGATGCCCCGGCTCCATATGGGGCTGTGCCGTCTCCCCGGCAGGTGGAATGGCAGAAGATGGAGACCAATATGTTCTGTCATTTTGGTCCGAATACATTTACAAGTGCCGAATGGGGCACAGGACAGGAAGATGCCGATATTTTCAATCCGACCGGGATGGATTGCCGGCAGTGGGCTTCAATAGCGAAGGCTGCCGGGATGAAAGGCATCATCATTACGGCAAAGCATCATGACGGGTTCTGTCTTTGGCCGAATCCGGTGAGTCGCCATACTGTGGCACAGAGTTCATGGAAAGACGGCAAGGGTGATGTCCTCAAGGAATTGTCCGACGCCTGCCGTGAATACGGACTGAAGTTCGGAGTCTATATTTCACCATGGGACAGGAATGATCCGGCATACGGAACTGATGAGTATAACGAAGTCTTCAGACAGACTCTTGCAAGTGCTCTCGGAGATTATGGCCCCGTGTTCGAGCAGTGGTTTGACGGAGCATGCGGAGAAGGTCCTAACGGGAAAGTCCAGGTGTATGATTGGGATCTCTATCACAGGACAGTATATGAATATCAGCCGGATGCCGTGATTTTCAGTGATACGGGGCCTGGGTGTCGCTGGATAGGCAACGAAGCCGGATATGCGGGCAGAACCTGCTGGTCGACATTGGATACTGCCGGTTTTGCTCCCGGGCAGGCCGACCCGTCAAGGGAGTCCCTTAACTGCGGGGATGCAGGCGGCGAGGCCTGGATTCCAGGCGAGGCCGATGTGTCAATACGTCCTGGCTGGTTTTATAAAGATTCTGAGAACGACAAGGTCAAGTCTCTGTCAGATCTGCTCGGTATATATTACGCCAGCGTCGGCAGGAATTCCCTTCTGCTTCTGAATGTTCCTCCTGACAAGCGCGGTCTCATCCACAGTGTTGACTCCCTCCGTCTTATGGAGTTCAGGGCGGCACTGGACAAGATTTTCGCTGCAGACATGTCTGACGGAGCTGAGGCAGAAGCCACCACTGTAAGGGGCGGAAGCGGACGGTTTGCGGCTTCGAATATTCTTGATGATGACTATGATTCCTATTGGGCGACTGATGACGGGGTCACTGAGGCATCCCTTGTTGTTGAACTCGGTGGCATGAAGACATTCAACAGGATTATGATTCAGGAATACATCCCGCTTGGCCAGCGTGTGGCGGAATTCAGCGTTGATGTCCGGGACAGCTCCGGCAACTGGGTGTGTGCGGCAGAAGCCACTACCATCGGCTACAAGCGGATTCTTCTTACGGACAGGATTGCATCGGATGCTGTGCGCATCAATATAGAAAAATCTTACGCGTGCCCTGTGCTGAACGGTTTCGGACTGTATCTGGATGAGATAATGGGCGAGACTGAGGCCTGGGATGAGCCTGATGATTCCGGGCAAGTGAAAAAGGCGTCAGAGCCGCTTGTCCTTGACCTGGGAAAGACAGTTGTTGCCCGGGGATTTTATTACACACCGAAAAAACATGGTGCCGGAGGGTGCATCGTCAGTTATGATCTTGAAGTAAGTGCGGACGGCGAGACATGGACCGGGATTTATTCTGACAAGATGTTCGAAAACATAGAGAACAATCCTGTGCGCCAGGAAGTCCGGTTCAGACAGCCGGCTGAAATCTCCCATATCCGCCTTACGCCGGTGCGTACAAGCGCAGGGGAGACTTATGGCGTGTCCGGTTTCGGTATCCTGCAGTGACGGACTGGTCACTGTGACGGTTTCATATGCCGGGGTATAGCACAGAAGAAAATTAGTTCAATCAATTAAATTACTTACAATGAAAAAATTTATTTCAGTCAAATTGATGTTGGCGACAGTAATTGTCATGCTGATGTCAGGATGCTCCACTACAGCAGAAAAAATCAACAGTCTGATAGATGACACTCTGAACAATTCAGAGGAATTGACCCCTGAAGAGTGGCAGCAGAGAGACAGTCTTCTTGAGGAGCTTATGAATGAATACGAAGCCAACAAAGAAGCCTATACCCCTGAGGAGCAGGCTCAGATTGATCAGGCTCTCGGCAAGTACTTTGGGGCACAGGTCAAGCAGGGTGTAGAGCAGACCAAGCAGGGTGTCCAGGAGTTCCTTGACCGGGTCCCTGGATTTCTTGAAGGTTTTATGGAAGGTATCGGGGCTCAGGCTGATTCCCTTGAATAACATGTAGGCCGACAACGGTCAGAAGGCAGCGGCACACGGCTATGTCCATGCCGCTTGCTTTTGTTTGATATTTTATGGACTAAAAAACGATTTTGGTCGAAAATTTGCAAGAAAAACATCTTGTGGCTTTTTGTGTCAGGTATGAAGAACTCGGAAAAAGTAAAGGATTCCATAATAGATTCCGCAATCTGGCTGTTTGACAGATACGGATATGAAAAGACATCGGTGGATGAGATTGCAAGACGGGCGCACAGAGCAAAGACGTCGGTCTATTATTATTTTGACGGCAAGCTGTCCATCTTCAAGGCTGTCCTGCAAAGAGAATTCAGCCTTGTCCGGAAAGGTCTCCAGGAAGTCCGGGCCAAATATTCGGAGGACATACAGTCTCAGCTCATTGCGTATCTGACTACGAGGATGGCATTGCTGCATTCGGCAAAAGTCTATATCCAATACATGAATTCCCCTTATATATACGGCAACAATGAGATTTCAGAAGTTGTCGATGCTTCCCGTGCGGATTTTGACAGGTGGGAAACAGAATATTTCATGTATCTGTGCGCTGAGGGCCACAGAATGGGGTCCCTTACTGATGCTGTCAATCCGGAGGCTTTTTCCAAATTGTTGTCTGTCCTTTTGAAAGGAATTGAGATACAGTTCTTTCATTCGGGGGATTATGATGCCATGAGATCCACGTATGAGACCATGGTTGAGCTTCTCATCTCCAATAATATCAATGATGTCAGGATATCTCCGATAAAATAGGTTGTTATGAAAAGAATAGCTTTGTCAATATGCGGCTTCCTTGCGGTTATATTTCTGTTGCATGGTTGTTCCGGACAATCAGGTTCAGGTCAGAGTCACAATCCTGTGCCTGTGCGGGTGACAGTGGTTGAAAGAAGCGCCGGCGCGGCATCCCGTTCGTATGTGGGTACGGTGCGGCCGTCAAAGTCGGTCGTGCTTTCATGCCCTTATTCCGGCACATTGAAGACTTTTGCAGCAAGAAGAGGGGATTCGGTGACAAAAGGTGACATTGTCGCGGATGTCGAGTCTCAGGCAGTGAGGAGCTCATGGAAAATGGCTCATGCTGCGCTTGAACAGGCGGAAGACGGATACAGGAGGCTGATGCAGGTCCGCGAAACAGGGAGTGTGACAGATGTGAAGGTGGTGGAGGTGAAGACTCAGCTTGACCGGGCCAGGGCATCTGCGGAAGCAGCCGACAGTGCTCTTGCAGCCTGCCGGGTCAAGGCTCCGTTCAGCGGTGTCGTCAGCGATGTCTTTGCGGAAGAGGGTGTTGAGTTGTCTCCGGCGGAGCCGCTTGTCAGGCTTCTTGATGTGTCGTCTCTGGAAATTGAGATATCCGTGCCGGAAAACGAAGTCGGGATGCTGTCTTCGGGACAGGCAGCGGCTGTGTCAGTGCCGGCCCTCGGGGGTGTTGAGTTCTCTGCCGTGATGGATACCAGAGGTCTGGTGGCATCGCCTGTTTCACACAGTTATGGCTGTACCCTTAATCCGACATCAGAGGTCCGTGGACTTATGCCTGGCATGGTATGCAAAGTGACATTTGCAGACCGGGAGGAAGGGATTGTGATACCGGCCTCAGCCGTGCGCACTGATGAGGCCGGACGGTATGTGTGGACGGTGGCGGACGGCCGCGTTCAGAAGAAATATATAGGGGTCGGAGGCTTCTCAGGGAAGGGCGTGCTCGTGTCTTCCGGCCTTTCAGAAGGAAATATGGTGATAACGGAGGGAGTACAGAAAGTGAGCGGAGGAATGGCTGTCACTATTGTGGAATGATGCCAGGAGGAATGACAGATGGACATTTCTGATATAGTAAGAGGAGCAGTCCGCCACAAGAAAATCGTCTATTTTGCCGTAGCGGTTCTTATTGCGCTCGGCATTACGGGACTTGCGTATATGAATAAGGATGAATTCCCGACTTTTGAAATCAAGAACGGACTGATTGTGGGAGTTTATCCCGGGGCGGATGCGGAGGAAGTGGAGAAGCAGCTGGTCAAACCTCTGGAGGAAGTGCTGTTTTCTTTTTCAGAGATCAGCAGGGAGAATACTTCGTCATATTCCCGCAACGGGATGTGCTATATTTATACTGATCTGACGACGCCGGCTTCAACAAAGAATGAAGTATGGGCGAAAATCAAGCTGAAGCTTGAGGCCGTCAGGCAGACATTGCCTCCGGGAGTTCTTGCCGTGGCAGTTATGGACGATTTCAGCGCAGTGTCGTCACTTCTTGTCGCGCTTGAGTCGGATGACAAAGGCTATGGAGAGATGAGAGGGTATGCCGAAGAACTGAGTCTCAGGCTGCAGACGATTCCGGAACTCGCTAATGCCCGCATTATCGGTGCCCAGAACGATGAGATTGCCGTCACTCTTGATATGGAGAGGCTGTCTGCATACGGCATAAGCCCTTCGTCAATCATGTTGGCCTGCCAGACTTCCGGCCTGCAGCTCGGGAGCGGCGATTTCAATACTGAATATGTGTCGTCTCCGATAAGGATAGGAAACACAGTAGCCACAGAGAAAGAGATTGCTGATAAGATTGTCTATTCGGATTCTCAGGGAAATATATTGAGACTCAAGGATGTCGCAACAATAGAAAGACGATGGAAGAAACCCTCTTCCATGGTTTCGCACAATGGTAATACGGCTGTCATCATTTCCATAGAAATGCGTCCGGACAACAATATAGTGGCCTTCGGCAGAGATGTCGACGATGTGCTTTCGGAGTTCAGACAGACATTGCCGGACAGTGTCCATGTCAGCAAGATTACTGACCAGCCTCATGTGGTCGGGTCGTCAGTGCTTTCGTTTCTCCGGGACCTTGTGATTTCCATGCTTGTCGTCATACTTGTGATGCTGATGCTTTTCCCGATGAAGTCTGCGCTGATTGCAAGTTCGGGAGTTCCGGTCTGCACGGCAGTTGCTTTGGCAATAATGTTTTTGACAGGCATAGACCTGAATACGGTGTCCCTTGCCGCTCTGATTGTGGTGTTGGGAATGATAGTGGATGACTCTATCATCAATATGGACGGGTATATGGACAAGCTCGGGCGCGGTATGGGCAGGATTGAGGCGGCTTGCGCGAGTGCAAAGGAGCTTTTCATGCCGATGTTCACTGCCACATTTGCCATCAGCGTGATGTTTTTTCCGGCAAAAGTGCTTATAACAGGCTATCTGGGAGATTTTGTGACGACATTTCCATGGGTCGTCGCCATTGCGCTCGGCGCATCTCTCGCATATGCTGTCCTTGTAGTGCCGTCGCTTGAGGTCAGGTACATAAGTTCGGCGAAGAACACAGACAAAGGCATCATCTCCAGAGGGCAGACTTTCTTTTTCAATGCCATGCAGAACGGCTACGAGAAGATGGAGGCCCTCTGCTTCAGGCATCCGAAGCTGACAATAATTTCCGGTGTCGCCGCAGTAGCTCTCGGTATCCTCATGTTTCTTAATGTGAACATCCAGCTCATGCCGAAGGCGGCAAGGGAATGTTTCGTGGTGGAGATTTATCTTGAGAGCGGCTCAGGACTTGACAGGACGAGGGCCGTGAGTGATTCCCTGGAGTCAATACTTCTGAACGACAAGAGAATAACTTCGGTAACATCGTTTGTGGGGACAAGTTCTCCTCGATTTCATGCGACATACGCTCCGCAGACCCCTTCACCGGACTTCGCCCAATTCATAGTCAACACGACATCCGTCAAGGCTACGGAGTCAGTTCTGCGTGACTATGAATCCATGTATCAGCATTATTTTACAGATGCGGTTGTGCGCTTCAAGCAGATGGACTATCAGGCGGTTTCAGCTCCGGTTGAAGTGAAGGTAAAGGGAGAGGACTACTTTGCGCTGCTGGCTGTGGCGGATTCAGTCAGGCATTTCATGTCTGCCAACCTTGATGACAGGCTCCAATGGATTCACAGCAGTGCTGACGGTATTTCTCCGTTTGTGGATGTCGGCCTTGACCCGGACGAATCATCTCGTCTGGGTGTCAGCCGGTCAATGCTTTCACTGTCGCTTGCAGGAGCATTCAACTCTATTCCGATAGCCTCTGTCTGGGAGGATGACGAGAAGATACCTGTCAATCTTTACAGCTGTGCGGTCTCGGACACAATGTCTTACGATGCTGTGGCCAATCAGATGGTCGCAACAAAGGTGCCCGGGGTATCTGTGCCCCTGCGTCAGATAGCGGATATAGTCCCGCAGTGGCGTCCCGACACCTATCTCAGGACAGCAGGGGTGGAGACAATAACGGTGGCGGCAGACATGAAATACGGATACAGTCAGCCGGAGGCCATGAGAGAAATAAAAAAATTTGTGAAAGAAAAGATAGAGCCGAAGCTGCCGGAAGGAGTCACGATTTCATACGGAGGCCTGTCATCAATGAACGGGCAGGTCGGTCCGGAGATACTGGTGACTTTTTTCTGTGCGGTGGCCATTCTCTTTCTTTTCCTGCTTGTGCATTTCAAAAAAGTGTCGATTGCAGTGCTGACGCTGGTGCTGAGTTCTCTGTGTCTTTTCGGAGCATTTTTCGGCCTGTGGCTTTTCGGCCTTGACTTCGGTCTGACTTCTGTGCTGGGTCTCATCAGTCTTGTCGGGATTATCGTTCGCAACGGGATACTTATGTTCGAATATGCCGAAGAGCTCCGCTTTGAAAAAGGCTGGGATGTAAAGTCTGCCTCAGTCGAGGCCGGAAAGAGACGGATGCGCCCTATTTTCCTGACATCCTGCACTACGGCCCTCGGGGTTCTTCCGATGATAATCAGCGGAGATGCCCTGTGGATGCCGATGGGTGTAGTCATCTGTTTCGGCACGATGCTGTCCATCATTCTGATTACCCTCATAATGCCGGTTTCATATTGGCAGATATTCAAAAAATCAGATAACGCCGTTGTAAATGAAAAGGAGGCAATTGAATGAAAAATATAATCATTCCGGTTTTCACCGTCATTTTCTGTGCATTTGCCTGCCGGGCTTATGCTTCGGATGTGCCCGGGCGTGAGCTGTCGCTTGATGAGTGCATGACTATGGCGCTTGAAAACAATATGTCTGTGCGGAATGCTGAGCTTGATGTATTTGCGGCACGTGCGCAGAAGCAGGAGGCATTTGCCGAATATTTCCCGAAAGTGTCAGTCAATGCATTTGCATTCTATGCGTTTGACCCGCTGCTTGAAATAGGTGTTACGGACATATTGGGAGAATCAGACTTCAGCAGGAATCTTCAGGATGTCCTCACTTCGCTGGGATCAGTATGTGGCTTTGATCCGGTGTATTCGACAATGAAGTATGGGGTTACGGCAACTGTTTCCGCTATGCAGCCGCTCTTTGCCGGAGGACGCATAGTGAACGGGAACAAACTCGCATCCCTTGGCGTTGAGGCTGCCGGGCTGCAGCAGAGCATGACGCGCCGCAGAACATCGGAGGAAATAGAGAAAAGTTATTGGCAGGTGGTTGCGCTTGAGCAGAAGAAGAAGACCCTTGACCGTCTTCAGACCCTTGTCGACACATTGTACAGGGATGTGTCTTCTGCCTGTGCCGCCGGCCTTGCTTCCCGGAATGACCTTCTGCAGGTAAGCCTCAGGCAGAATGAGCTTAAGTCCGGAAAAATTCAGCTCAAGAACGGAATCCGTCTTGCAAAGATGAATCTATTCAATTCCATAGGGCTTGAATATAATCCGTACAGCACTGTCCCGAATGACTCAATCCCGTATATTGATGACATTGTCCTTACTGACAGGCTGGATTCCCTGTCCCCTCCGCAGACATATTATCGTCCGGAAGAAGAGGTGGCCGCGGGACTGGAAGAAAGCCGGCTTCTTGAAATTTCCGTACAGTCCAAGAGACTTGAAAAGAAGATGGCAATGGGAGAGGCCCTGCCTCAGATAGGAGTCGGGGCATCGTATGGATACAACCGTATGATTACGGACGGGCGCATGAATGGAGCCGTATTTGCCATGGTGCAGATTCCGTTGTCTGACTGGGGGAAGACAGCAAGAAAAATGCAGAGATACGACAGACAGCTCGAAAAGGCTCAGAATGAGCAGGAATATCTTGATGCCCAGCTTGTCCTGCAGGTAAGGAAGCTGTGGCTTGACATCGAGGCTTCCTGGGAGCAGATGCTTGTTGCCAGGGAGAGTGTGACTGTCGCCGAGTCCAGTGTTTCGGAATTGTCCGCATATTATCATGCCGGCATGTCACCTTTGTCCGAGCTGCTGCAGGCACAGACTCAGCTCCAGCAGGCCTCCGAAGAATTAATAGAGAAGAGCATTGACTACAAGATTGCCCTGCAGGCCTACCTGAACCGCTGCAGATAGCCGCTTTTCTGCCTGCGGCAGAGACCGGATTGCGGCCCCTGTCAAAAAATATGTTAAATTTGCGCCCTCACATCTCTGATATATGAATTTTATCTACAAGAAACTGATGAAGCTCCGGGAACGTTACATCGATACTCTCGGCAAGCTGTATGAATATTCCACGGCGATTTATGAACGCAATACCCTGTCGACAATGCTTGATTCCGACATGAGGTATACATATGGTGAATTCCGGAAAAAATGCGACGAGATCTCGGCACGGCTGTCCCGATATGGCATAGGAGCGGGAGACAGGGTGGCGATACTTTCCCAGAACATGCCGAACTGGACTGTCGCAATGTTCTCTCTTGTGCCGTTCGGAAGGGTTTCGGTGCCTATTCTTCCGGATTCTTCAGAAAACGAGGTAACCAATATCCTGAAACATTCGGGAAGCAAGGCCATTTTCATTTCCCGCCGCATGTTGCCGAAGCTCAGCCGGGAATGCATGGACAAGATGGTTCTTGTCATCGACATCGAGGATTTTTCTTTGATAAAGAAGGATGATTCGTCGTTTACATGCGACGGCCGTGTGCGGCAGCCTCAGCCAGATGACCTGGCTACAATCATCTATACTTCCGGAACGACCGGGAATGCCAAGGGCGTTATGCTGAGCCACAGGAATTTATGCGCCAATATAATCGCATCCCAGCATGCCCAGAAGTGCGGTGAGAAGGATGTATGGCTTTCCATTCTTCCGATGGCACATACATACGAACTCAGTATAGGCGTGCTTTATCCGATATTCTGCGGAGCCTGTGTGTATTACATACAGAAGCCGCCTACACCGTCTATTCTGACCAGGGCCCTGAAGGAAACCCGGCCGACGATAATGCTTTCCGTGCCCCTAATCATTGAGAAGATTTTCCGGAACAGCATCGTGCCGACCATCAGAAGAAGCCGTGTTCTCCGCTGGATGCAGAGGAAGATGCCGTGGCTTCTCTACAGGCTGATAGGAATGAAGTTGCGCAGCACATTCGGCGGCAGGCTGAAGTTCTTCGGCATCGGAGGGTCAAAGCTTGACACTCATGTGGAAGAGTTCCTCAAGAAAGCCAAATTCCCTTATGCCATCGGCTATGGTCTTACTGAGACAGCCCCGCTTATCTGCAATGCAGGAGTGAAGTATACAAAGCCGGGCTCGACGGGAGTTGCCGCATACGGGGTGTCCGTCAAGCTCATCAATGTCAATCCGGAGACCGGCGAAGGCGAGATTGTCGCCAAAGGGGACAATGTGATGCTTGGATATTACAAGGATCCGACCAGAACACGCTCTGTCTTTACGGATGACGGCTGGTTCCGGACCAATGACCTTGCGACCGTCGACGACAAAGGCCGGTATTATATCAGGGGCCGTCTCAACAACATGATTCTCGGTCCGTCCGGAGAGAACATATATCCGGAGGAAATAGAGAATGTCATCAACAATATGGAAGATGTCAGCGAGTCCCTTGTCATGGAAAGGGACGGGCGGCTTGTGGCTCTTGTCCAGCTCAATGACAATATAATTGACTGGAATCTGGAAGGGGAGGACCAGTTCTTCGAAAAGCTTGAGGCAAGGAAACAGGCTATCCTGAACTATGTCAACAAGCATGTAAACAAATTCTCGAAAATCAAGGAGGTCGAGGTGATGAAAGAGCCTTTCGAGAAGACTGCGACACAGAAAATCCGCCGCTTCAAGTACAAGAAGAATGAATCCGGACAAAATGGGGAAAAGAAGAACGGCTGAAATGGACGGGGCGGCAGCTTATTGATTGAATTCAGCTGCGATCAGCATCCTTTTCATTTCCGGGCCGAGCCTGTACTCCCCGAAATGCAGAGAAGTATCAAGGCGGAGTCCGTCTGTCCCGAAAAGGGAAGACTCCGCCTCTTTTTCCGTCTCATGGATTCTGTCCATGGCTTCCTTCTGAATGATGAGATGGCACGGGATGATGACCAGAATAGGATTCATTGCCACGGCATGGGCTACTGCCCGTACGCCGCCGGGGCAGCCGCAGTATTCTGCGAATTCCGTATAGCTCATAAGGCGCTTCTTGCCAGACCTGATGCTGAAAAGCCTTTCCCATACCATATTCTGGAATTTTGTCCCGAACAGGAGGAAATCATCTGCGGTTACTGTGGCTGCAAGCCGGAAAATCTCTTCCGCCGGCACTTTTGTGCAGGTGATTTCATTGATTCTGCCTGCCGGCATCGTTGCGATTTTCCCGGCCACTGCAGCAAAAAGCCTGTAGTCAGTCGAGACGGCTGCGATTTTCCCGTCGACGCGTGTGACAATCCATTCTGGCAAGGTTTTCATGGTCAGTCGTTGTTAAGCTGGATAATGTCGACCCGGTCGGACTGGCTTTCCCCGAGGAGGTGCTCGCAGAACCAGTCGGCCATTCTCCAGAAGAAATACTCGTTCATGTCCCCGAATCCGTGCCTCTGTCCGGGCAGTATGAGCATGTCAAATCTCTTGTTGGCGCGTATAAGGGCATTGACTACCCGGATTGTGTTTGCCGGATGTACATTGTTGTCAATGTCCCCGTGCACAAGCAGGAGGTGGCCCTTGAGATTGGAGGCTATTTCCGGATTGGTGTCTATCTTGTAGACAAATGTAGTGTCCCCTGTCCCGGTGATTTTCTCCAGTATCCCGTGGTGCTGTTCGCTCCACCATCTGTTGTATATGCTGTTGTCATGATTCCCCGCACATGAGACGGCGGCAGTGTAGAAATCCGGATATTTGAGGATTGCCGCAGTGGACATGAAGCCTCCTCCCGAATGTCCGTGGATGCCGACTCTGGTCCCGTCTATCCAAGGATATTTGGCCGCAAGCCTCTGTACGGCTGTCTTCTGGTCTTCAAGTCCGTAATCGCGGAGATTCCCGTAGCCGTAGTTGTGATACCATTTGGAGCGGTTCGGATGGCCACCCCTGTTTCCGACGGTAATCACGATGAATCCCATTTGCGCCAGCCTGTCGGTACGGGTCATTCCGGAGCTCCAGGAGATGTTGTTGGCTTCTGTCTGTGGTCCCGGGTAGACATATTCGATGATCGGATATACCTTCGTGGAATCAAAGTCGAACGGCTTGTACATCACTCCGTAGAGGTCCGTAACCCCGTCGGCGGCCTTCACTGTGAACCTTTCCGGAAGTTTGTATCCTGCCTCGAAAAGCTCAGAAAGGTCGGCTTTCTCCAGGTCGGCAATCTTTTTCCCCGTGCTTCCGTACAGAGCCGCAGCCGGGACGGCATCCACGCGGGAATAGTTGCATACAATATATTTCCCGTTGTCTCTTGCGTAAGCCTTCACATCCATGTCCTCCATGTCAAGCTGCCTGAGTCCGCTGCCGTCCAGACCGGCGCGGAATGTATGCATCTGATACGGATTCTCGTCCTTGTTGTAGCCGCAGGCGCTGAATATCACATAATTCTCGTCTTCATTGACTGCAAGGATGTCTTCGACATGGAATGCCCCTTCGGCTATTGGATTGGCCAGTGTCCCGTCGGCATTGTAGAGATAGAGATTGGCCCAGCCGTTGCGCTCCGACCAGTGAATCATCTGCTGTCCTCCGTTCACAAGTCTCAGCGGCCTGTATTCCACATAGGTGTTCATCCTTTCTGAGATGACAGTCCTTGTCGAGTCTGTCCCTATGTCCACGCGGCAGATGTCCAGCCTCTTGAGGTCCCTGCTCTGGCGGAGGATGTAGAATCCGTCATTGTCTCCGAGCCATTTGTGTGAGATGAAATCCTCGTATTCATCCCTGTCCATATCCGGCATTGTCTCAAAGTCCGTCGACTGGTCCTTGAAAGCATTTATCTTTACACGGCTGCCGGTCATCCCCCCGGTCTCAAAGACATAGAGATATTCCTTCGGCCCCGGTTCCCCAGGCATCTGGTACTTGTATGTCTCAAGGGTAGGGCGAGGGTTGCTGAGGGAATTGATGACCCAGAATTCCTTCACCGGGCTCATGTCGTATTTCATCGCGGCAAAATGCCTCGAATCCGGAGACCATACGAGGTAATACGGGAATACCCTTGCCGTGGTGTCCTGCTCTGTCCAGCCCATGTAGCTGTCTCCTCCCCAGCCGAATTCCGCAGTGCCGCCGGAAGTAATCCGATGCTCGACAAGCGTGCTGTCCTTTTCATCCTTTGCCGCCTTTGCCAGATTCTCGGCATCCATCCAGTACAGGTCGGAGTTCCTGGCGAAAATCCCTATCTGCCCGTCAGGGGAAACATTCGCCCATGCCGGGTACTTGTCGTCCTCTTCATTTCCCGTAATGTCTGTCAGATGGCCGGATTCTATGTCATATTCAAATGAATATGTCTTTTTCTCTCCGAATCTTTCTATGCGGGCGGAGTCTGTCTCCTGAACAGAACTCTTGATTCTGAACACAAATGTCCTGTCGTCCTTCAGCTTAAGTGCGGCAAGTGGCAGGTGCTGCGCGTCAAACGGGTCCCTGACAATTCGGGTAATCTGCATGGCAAGCTTTTCCATGTCGAACACAGCCTGCTTTTTCCCGCTTTTTGCGTCCACTATGTAATATTGTGTGCCTTCCGGGGTCTTCCATTCGTACCAGAACCTGTCCGAGTCCCTGAACCAGTTCGGAGTCACCCTCGTGGAGAATACCATCTGCGAAATCTTCTTCTGGGAGAATCTTTCCGCAAGCTCATAATTCGGCCCCGGCGTATTGCATCCTGCACCATCTGCAGTTTCTGCATCCGCAGCCGGGGCGTAGCCTGCCACGAGGCCAAGGACCAATAATGTCGATAAAATTTTCATTCCGTGGATATGGATGTTATTGTATGCTGAGTGAAAATGCAGGATTAATATAGACCTTCGAGCTCATTCCACGGAATGGTTATCCTGATGACCCCCATGGCATATGGAGCTATTTCGTAATGATTGTATATAAAGGTGACGCCGTCTTCTGTGATACAGAAGTTGTCGTTCGGCTCAACTTCAGCGATGAACAGCATTTCCATATTTTCGGGCCCGCCGACCGCTTCAGGCAGGCGTGCGGTGAGGAGCTTGGTGAGCTTTTCTTCATAATCTTTCTTGAAGAAGTCGGTTTCCTTTATTTCTTTTCCGCTTCTGGTGTCAAAGTTATATGCGGTTACGCTTGTCATGCCATGTGCTCCGCCCCTGAAGACATAATGTTCGACAACATATGAGATAATGTTGTCTTTCCTGCCCTCGACAGATCCGGATACAATGTCATCCCAGTTCAGTGAGGCGCTGCCCTCAAATACTTCATCCTCAAGCAACTGCAGGTTCTCTTCCCTGTACTCCTGCCCCAGAGCTTCCTTGTACGCAATTGCGGCAGCTTCAGGGTCCATGGACATGTATTCTTCACCGAAAAGGGCCCCGGTTATTTCAGAGGAAATCGTCATTCCCGCTTCATTTCCGGTTTTGAAGACGGGGTATTCGGCTGAAATTTCCACGGAGAGCCTGTTGTCCCGTCCGTCTGCCAGGGCAATTTCTTCCGACAGCCCGACAGTCGCCGTTTCAATTTCTGGCTGTCCGCAGCAGGAGACTGACAGTGCTGCCACACACAGCATTGCAGAGATAAATGATAAATTTTTCATCTTACAAGAATTTTATTTGCAAAAATAACCAAATTAACGGCCGTATGAAAATTTCTGTGGATTTCTTTGTTAAGATTATTTATCCCATCCTATTGGCATTTAAAATATTATGATTATCTTTGCACCCCCATAATGTATGGGGAGGAAACATAAATTATAGATTTACAATCATTTATGCCTACAATTCAACAATTAGTTCGCAAAGGGCGCGAGGTTATCGTCGAGAAGAGCAAATCCCGCGCGTTGGATGCTTGCCCTCAGAGAAGGGGCGTATGCGTGCGTGTGTACACAACCACACCTAAGAAACCTAACTCAGCAATGCGTAAGGTTGCCCGTGTACGTCTTACCAACTCAAAGGAGGTCAATGCATACATTCCTGGCGAGGGCCACAACCTCCAGGAGCACTCAATCGTGCTCGTAAGGGGCGGTCGTGTTAAGGACCTTCCGGGAGTGCGTTACCACATCCTTAGAGGAGCTTTGGATACGGCAGGCGTAGACGGCAGGACACAGTCCCGCTCTCTCTACGGAGCCAAGAGACCGAAGAAATCTAAGAAGTAATCTTAAACAGTTCACCTTTTTAATTTTTCACAACAATGAGAAAATCGAAGCCTAAGAAGAGGATTCTACTTCCTGATCCCAAGTTTCACGATGTGATGGTAACTCGTTTCGTGAACAATCTTATGTTGCAGGGAAAGAAGAGTATCGCGTATTCTATTTTTTACGATGCCATTGACATGGTAGGCGAGAAGATGAAAGATTCTGACAAGGCTCCTCTTGATATATGGAGGAAGGCTCTTGAGAACATCACTCCTCAGGTTGAAGTGAAGAGCCGCAGAATCGGCGGAGCCAACTTCCAGGTGCCTACCGAGGTGCGTCCGGAAAGGAAGATATCGCTTTCCATGAAGAATATGATCGTATTCGCCCGCAAGCGTTCCGGCCACTCGATGGCAGAAAAACTCTGTGCAGAGATAATCGCCGCTTACAACTGTGAAGGCGCGGCTTACAAGAGAAAGGAGGATATGCACAGGATGGCGGAAGCAAACAAGGCATTTGCACACTTCCGTTTCTAATCCCCTAACAAGATTTGACGAACATGGCAAGAGATCTTAAATTCACCAGAAACATCGGCATCATGGCTCACATCGATGCCGGAAAGACAACTACTTCAGAGCGTATCCTCTACTATACGGGGAAAACCCACAAGATAGGAGAGGTGCATGAGGGAGCTGCCACAATGGACTGGATGGTTCAGGAGCAGGAGCGCGGCATTACCATCACTTCAGCTGCGACTACTGCATTCTGGCATTACAAAGGGGATACTTATCAGATCAACCTGATTGACACTCCGGGCCACGTGGACTTTACAGTGGAGGTTGAGCGTTCACTGCGTGTGCTTGACGGCACAGTCGCAACGTTCTGTGCTGTGGGCCGCGTGCAGCCTCAGTCTGAGACCGTATGGCGTCAGGCTGACAAGTACGGAGTTCCGAAAATTGCGTATGTCAACAAGATGGACCGCGTCGGAGCTGACTTCCTCGCAGTGGTTGAGGAAATCAAGGAAAAGCTCGGTGCGCGTGCGGTTCCTATCTGCCTCCCTATCGGGGCAGAGGACAAGTTCCAGGGCATCGTTGACCTCATCGCAAACAAAGCCATCATCTATGACAATAGCGAAGAGCTTGTAAACTACAAGGTCACTGATGTTCCTGCCGAGATGGCAGACGAAGTGGCCACTTGGAGAGAGAAGCTCGTTGAGGCTGCTGCCGAATATGACGAGTCCCTCATGGAGAAATTCTTTGAGGATCCTGATTCCATCTCGGAGGATGAAATCATTGCAGCCCTCAGAAAGGCTACCATTGACATGTCGATAGTTCCGGCATGCTGCGGTTCTTCATTCAAGAACAAAGGCGTGCAGTTCCTTCTTGATGCAGTGATGCGTTATCTCCCGTCTCCGCTTGACAAGGGCGCCGTAAAAGGCACTGACCCGAGGACAGGCGAGGAAGTCGAGCGCAGGCCTGATGCCAAGGAGCCGTTCTGCGCACTCGTGTTCAAGATTGCTACAGACCCGTTTGTAGGCCGTCTTGCATTCCTCAGGGCTTATTCAGGCCGTCTGGATGCAGGTTCATATGTGCTCAATACCCGTTCCGACAAGAAAGAGCGTGTGGCAAGGCTTTATCAGATGCATTCCAACAAGCAGAACCCGATAGAATTCGTTGAGGCCGGTGACATCTGTGCCGCAGTAGGATTCAAGGACCTCCGTACCGGAGATACAATCTGCGTGGAAAGCAGCCCGATTACCCTTGAGTCTATGGAATTCCCTGATCCGGTCATCGGCCTTGCAGTGGAGCCTAAGACCCAGAAGGACCTTGACAAGCTCGGCCTTGCTCTTGCCAAGCTTGCGGAAGAGGACCCTACATTCACCGTCAAGACCGACCACGAGACAGGCCAGACCGTCATCAGCGGTATGGGTGAACTTCACCTGGACATCATCGTAGACCGTCTCCGCCGTGAGTTCGGTGTCGAGATCAACCAGGGTGCTCCTCAGGTCAACTACAAGGAGGCAATTACAGGTACTGTACAGCACCGTGAAGTCTTCAAGAAGCAGACCGGAGGCCGCGGTAAGTTCGCAGACATCATCGTTGAAATCGGACCGGCAGACGAAGGCGTCACAGGTCTCCAGTTCATTGATGAAGTCAAAGGCGGTAACGTTCCTAAGGAGTTCATTCCTTCAGTTGAAAAAGGCTTCAAGTCGGCCATGGCAAACGGTGTCCTTGCCGGCTATGAGGTCCAGTCTCTGAAAGTGACCCTTAAAGACGGTTCATTCCACCCTGTCGATTCAGACCAGCTTTCATTTGAAATCTGTGCCCGTCAGGCATTCCGTCACGCCTGCCCTAAGGCAAAGCCAGTTCTCCTCGAGCCTATCATGGCCCTCGAAGTCGTAACTCCAGAGGACTACATGGGAGATATCGTCGGAGACCTCAACCGCCGCAGGGGACAGATCAACGCGATGGATTCTGCAGCCGGAGGAGCCAGAATCGTGAAGGCATTCGTTCCGCTTGCAGAGCAGTTCGGATATGTCACCATCCTCAGAACCATATCTTCAGGCCGTGCAACCAGCACAATGACATTTGACCATTATGCAGAAGTTCCGGCCAACCTCGCAAAAGAGGTCATCGAGAAGAGCGGCTACAAGAATGTTGACGAAGACGAATAACAGGGAATGTATAATCGGAATATAAATTATTGATATGAGCCAGAAAATCAGAATAAAACTCAAATCATTCGATCATGCGTTGGTTGACAAGTCAGCCAAGAAGATCGTTGATACAGTATCTTCTACCGGTGCCCGCGTGAACGGACCTATTCCGCTCCCTACCGACAAGAAGATTTTTACTGTCAACCGCTCAACCTTCGTCAACAAGAAGTCCCGCGAGCAGTTCGAGCTCAACTCATACTGCCGTCTTCTTGACATCTACGAGTCTACTCAGAAGACTGTTGATGCCCTGATGAAACTGGAGCTTCCGAGCGGAGTAGAGGTTGAAATCAAAGTCTGAGTTTTCGATTTCTAAGTCTGTCATTTCGCGCGGCGAGAATTTTCTTCCGATATAATTTTCCGAAATGGCAGATAGATTTCATTGAATCGAAAATTATTTCTATATTTGCATTCCTGTCCGGTTTGCTCCGGACGGGAATGACAAATAAAAGGTCTCGTAGCTCAGTTGGTTAGTAGCACCTGACTCATAATCAGGGGGTCACAGGTTCAAGCCCTGTCGGGACCACGGAAATGGCTTTCAAAAGCCTTTATGAATCAAGCAGTTAGATGAAAATCTGACTGCTTTTTTAGTATATGGCGGTGTCTGTTGAAGCAGTGACGGTATGGCTTTGACAGGATTGCAAACTGATTCATGTTAGCAGATATGGCATCAACGGAAAATCCATATTGATTTCATAACCGCGGCCGGTGGATATGTAAAATGGCGTCCAACGGCCGTGATTTTCCGGCAAAAGTGTGGCCGTTGGCATTTTGAAAATGCCGTCGGGCGCGAAAATCCCACAAAACCGCGCCCGATGGACAGCTCTTGGGGTCTCCACCGGGCGCGCTTCAGAATGACCGTGCCGGCAAGTTCTTTCAGGTGTTATCTGCACCAGCCAGTCAAAAATGTAACCAGTCAGAGCCAATCAAGGCCAGTCAGAGCCAATCAAAGCCAATCGTAAATGTCAGCATTGCCGAAAATCCTATGAAATGCCTATATTTGTCGCTGTACGCCACATATACTGTTGCGCCTCAGTAACCCGCTTAAAGTTGTTCCGTAACACTGGAACTCAAAGACAGTCATTTCAGAGTTATGAAAAACCACATCTTCAGTATCCTTGTCTCCGGCATTTGCTCGGTGATTTTCTGTTTTATACCGTCTGATATCCATGCTCGGGATGCGGAACAGTTCGCTTCCGGTCCCGATCTCATACCCCGTCCCCTGTCTTCCGTTTCAGGTACGGGGACATTTCGAGTGGATTCTGAAACAGTGGTTTATGTATGTGGAAATCAAGAAAATCCGGCTGCCCGATATCTTGTGCAGTCTCTTGAACGCGAAGCTGGTGTAAGCATCGGTACGGGGATTCTTCCGGAAGGCGTGTCCTCCGCAGGGCTGCTGCCCGAAAATGCAATTATTCTGAAAATAGACGGCATCGGCAGCCCTGAGAGCTACAGTATTGAAATCTCTGAAAGGAATGTGTTCATAACAGGAGCAGACAGCAGAGCTCTGGCAAGCGGCATCGCGACATTCCGCCAGATGATTCTGCTTGGAGATGTCCGAAGTGCAGCCGGAGACAAGGCCAATGCCGATGCCGGAGGTGCTGTCCTGCTTCCGTGCTGCACAATATCCGATTCCCCGCAATATGAGTGGCGGGGAGTGATGCTCGATGTGGCGCGGCATTTCTTCACTGTCGGGGAAGTAAAGGAACTGCTGGACCTGATGGCATTGTACAAGTTGAACAAGTTCCACTGGCATCTGACCGACGACCAGGGGTGGAGGATAGAAATCCGGAAATATCCGCTGCTGACAGAAAAAGGAGCATGGCGGCACTTTGACAAGAATGACAGACAGTGTATGTCTCTTGCGGAGAAAGAGCAGATCCGGGACTTTGAAATACCGCAGGACAGGCTCAGGATTGAGTCGGGTGATACACTCTACGGCGGATATTATACTCAGGAAGAAATCCTGGACATAGTCCGGTATGCTGCTGCGCGTGGCATTGACATTATTCCGGAAATAGATATGCCGGGGCATTCGCTCGCGGCAATATCCAATTATCCGTGGCTGGCATGTGATGAAGACTTGTCCTGGGGAAAACTTTTTTCCTGCCCGATGTGTCCCGGAAAAGATGAAGTGATGGAGTTTTGCAGGAATGTCTTTTCGGAGATATTTGAGCTCTTCCCCTATGAATATGTGCATGTAGGCGGAGATGAGGTGGACATGTCCAACTGGACTGCATGCCCCGACTGTCAGAAGAGAATGTCGGATGAAGGACTTGACGGTCCCGCTTCTCTTCAGTCGTGGTTTATCGGGGAGATGGAGGATTTCTTTACGGCCAGCGGACGGAAAATCATCGGTTGGGATGAAATAATCGAGGGAGGACTCTCCGGGACATCCACTGTGATGTGGTGGCAGGGCTGGACTCCGGGTCCGGTGGTTGAGGCGGCTGCGGCCGGGACTGAAATCATCGCCTGCCCGAACGCCGTGTTCTATCTGAGTTATCCTGAAGACAGCAAGTCTCTAGGGAACATTTATGATTATGACAGGACGATGGCTGAGCTTTTCGGGGACGGCATGGACTCTGTCAAGGGATTTCAGGCGAATGTATGGTCGGAGCAGGTGCCTTCGCGCGGCAGGATGCTCTATAAGTTCTTCCCGAGACTGCTGGCTGTCAGCGAACTTTGCTGGTCTTCACCTGAAGTCAAGTCAATGACGGACTTCGGAGCTCGCCTTCAGGCTCATTATGGCATTCTGGACAGGCTTGGCGTCGGATATAGGATGCCTGATATCGGAGGATTCCATGACATAAATGCATTCGTTGATTCAGCTTCTCTGAAAGTGACAGATATCGGACCCGGGGCAAGAGTCTTCTATACGACTGACGGGAGCATTCCTGACATGACTTCGGAAGAATATACGGCTCCCGTACCGGTCAGTTCGGACACGGATTTTACCCTGAGGATTTTCGGCAGGGACGGCAGGCAGGGGGAAATATACAGGACGCAATTTGTCCGTCAGGACTGGGCGGAAGCAGTGCCGGAAGATTCGGCCGGAGGTTTCCTTGCCGACGGGCTGAACGCTGTGTGGTATGATTATCCGGGCGAGTCATGCAGGGAGATAGAGTCTGCTCCTTACAGAGGAGCATACAGGGTGGCGGATATATCCATTCCGGAATGGGTCGGAGGCAATGTCGGCCTTGTGTTTTCGGGCTATGTCAATGTTCCGCAGGACGGAATCTATACATTCCGGCTGCTGTCGGATGACGGCAGCCTGCTGTATCTGGACGGCGACTTGGCGATAGACAATGACGGGGGCCATACTCCGATAGAAATTACCGCACAGAAGGCCTTGCGCAAGGGGCTTCACGAGATCATGGTGAAATATTTTGACCATAACGGCGGCCTGCTCGGGATGTCGGTATATTCCCCTGACGGAGCTGAACTTCCCTCAGAGGGACTGTATTATTCTGTCGCTGATCCAGAGACATTGCCACGGCCTTCCGCATCCCAGCTTGCATGGCATGATGCAGAAATGGGGGTTATATTCCATTATGACCTTCATGTCTTTGACGGGGAAAAATACAGTCAGGGGAGTAACAGAATCAATCCTGTGGAAGACTACAATATCTTCTCCCCCGAGCATCTTGACACTGACCAGTGGATACGCTCGGCCAAGGCTGCCGGAGCAAAGTTTGCCCTGCTGACAGCTACGCATGAGACCGGGTTCGGCCTCTGGCAGAGCGATGTCAACCCGTATTGCATGAAAGCCCTCAAGTGGAAGGCCGGCAAGGGTGACATTGTTAGGGACTTTGTCCGTTCCTGCCGCAAATATGGCCTCAAGCCGGGACTCTATGTCGGAATCAGGTGGAATTCCTTGCTCGGAATCCATAATTTCAAGGCTGAAGGCGACGGCGAGTTTGCCGCAGGCAGGCAGCAGTGGTACAGGAGGTATTGCGAGCGAATGGTGACGGAACTCTGTACGAAGTACGGGGACCTTTTCATGATATGGTTTGACGGAGGCGCCGATGATCCGGAGAAACTCGGCCCGGATGTAGAGCCGATAGTGGCTGAGTACCAGCCGGAATGTCTGTTTTACCACAATGTCAGCCGGGCTGATGTCCGCTGGGGTGGCTCCGAGACCGGGACGGTGGGCTATCCCTGCTGGTCGTCTTTCCCTTATCCCTTCAGCCACAACAAAAGCAATGAATCGGCAGCTGCCCACAATGAGCTGCTTGCCCATGGGGACCCTGACGGGAAATATTGGGTCCCTGCGATGGCGGACACTCCTCTGCGGGGCTGGAACGGAAGACACGAATGGTTCTGGGAGCCCGGAGACGAAGCCGCCGTATATCCCCTGGATGAACTGATGGACATATACGACAGGTCGGCAGGGCGCAATGCGACTCTGATTGTGGGACTGACTCCTGATGCAGACGGCCTCTTGCCCCGGACGGATGCAGAGAGGCTGGAGGAATGGGGCAAAGAAATAGAAAGGCGCTATGGCTCGCCTCTTGCCGAGACTTGCGGGAAAGGACGGGAAACAGTCCTGTCTCTGTCTTCCCGCAGTCATGGCAAAGTGTCCGGGAGCGGCCCGGGCTCTCCGGCAGTCGTCGACTGCTGCATTCTGTCCGAGGACATCAGCGGGGGCGAACGCGTGCGCTCCTGGCACATAGAGGCAAGGACCGGGGAAGAAAGCCGGACTATATGCCGCGGCACATCAATCGGACACAGACATATTGTCCGGTTCGACCCTGTTTCGGCCGATGAACTCATTCTTGTAATAGACAACTGCGTTGCGGAGCCTCTTATATCGGGCTTCAGCGCACATTACATAAATTGATTCAATTATGGAGAGAAAATTTCTGATTGCCGCAGGTGCGGTACCCCTTGCCCTGACATTGTCCATGCAGAATGTTCTGGCCCGGCAAGCCGGCGCCAATTCCAAAGGAGATGCTGCCGGAAGGGACAGGCCTAACATAATATTTTTCCTCGTGGATGACATGGGCTGGCAGGATACCTCCGTGCCGTTCTGGACAGAAAGGACAAAATACAATGACATCTACGAGACTCCGAATATGGAGCGGCTGGCAGCACAGGGAATGCTCTTCACGCAGGCTTATGCCTCGAGTGTCAGTTCCCCGTCCCGCTGCAGCATGCTGACGGGCGCCAATGCCGCCCGCCACAGGGTGACGAACTGGACTCTTCAGAAAGACACGCCTACGGACATGCAGAGTGATGTGCTCTCGCTTCCTGACTGGAACTATAACGGGATTGCCCAGGTGCCGGGGACTGATAACACATTCCTTGCAAAATCTTTCGTGCAATATCTCCGGGACGGCGGATATCATACCATTCATTGCGGAAAGGCACATTGGGGTGCGATTGACACTCCGGGGGAGAACCCATGTCATTTCGGCTTTGAAACCAATATCTCAGGCCATGCTGCCGGAGGCCTTGCCAGCTATCTAGGCGAGACGAGATACGGACATGACAAGGACGGCAATCCTGTGTCACTGATGTCTGTCCCCGGACTTGAAAAATACTGGGACACTGACACCTTCGTCACGGAGGCTCTTACCCGCGAAGCCATCAAGGCACTTGACAAGGCCAGGGAATACAACCAGCCGTTCTATCTCTACATGTCGCATTACGCCATACACATCCCGATTGACAGGGATGCCAGATACTTTGAAAAATACAAGGCAAAGGGACTCTCAGACAAGGAAGCCGCGTATGCAGGTCTGATAGAGGGGATGGACAAGAGTCTGGGGGATCTCATGGACTGGCTCGAAGAAAACGGGGAGGCCGACAACACAATCATAATCTTCATGGGAGACAACGGCGGCTACGCGACAGGCGGCGAATGGAGAGACGAGCCTCTGTACACCCAGAACAGCCCTCTGAAATGCGGGAAAGGTTCGGCATATGAAGGCGGCATCCGCGAGCCTCTTATAGTATATTGGCCCGGAGTGACAGACGGCGGCTCCAGATGCGACAGCTATGTGGCCTCTGAAGACCTGTTCCCGACAATACTCGCAATGGCAGGCATAAGGCCGTCCGGAGTTCCGCAGAAAATCGACGGCAAGAGTTTCGTGCCGCTGCTCAAGGGCAAAGGAGACCCTTCCAAAGGCCGTTCCCTCTATTGGAATTATCCTAATCTGTGGGGAGAGACCGGTCCGGGCATCGGGGCTTCATGTACGGTGCGCAAGGGAGACTGGAAGCTCATATATTTCTACGAGACAGGTCAGAAGGAACTCTACAATATTGCGGAGGACATCGGCGAGGACAGGAACCTCGCCTCCGGGCGTCCGGACATCGTGAAGAAGCTTTCGTCTGACCTGGGCCGCTATCTTCGCCGTGCGGGAGCTCAGCGTCCGTCATTCAAGGCCACGGGACAGCCTTGCCCATGGCCTGATGAGCTTTGACGACGGATTCAGACCCAGTAGAATCTCCTTACGAGTTCTCCCTCAAGTTCAGGATTCTCTTTCATCCTTTGCCTCAGGTCTGCGTCTCCGTAACTGCGGAGGCGGGATATGATGCTGTCTATCATTGCCGGATGGAAGATGCCGTCAGCCTCGTAAATGCCTCTCTGCTGTTCAAGAGTTCCGGCGGATTCGGCACAGGAGGCCGGCAGATGGGCAAGAGAATCAGCAAGCCCGGTGTCCTTGTGTATGTCCGTGTCTACATATGTGCGCTCTGCGACTTCAAGGGCATTGTCCATTCCAAGCCCGTGCCGGCATGCTATGCTAAGGGCAGAAATCAGCTGATATATGTCTGCGGAGCAATCCGCTGAACGGATTTCCATGGTCTGTTTCACTGACGGGTCGGAGTTCCTTTCATGTCCTCGGTGAAGGAAAGTCCCTTCAGGCATATCGTCGGCCAGAGGCGGATTCACTTCTGAGAACATGTCTCTGCCGCTTGTCCAGCCCAGCGGAATCCTCACGAGCACCGACCTGTTGCGGTCTCCCCAGCAGATATTTGTAGGCGCCTCCTGATGGGGCACAAGCCTCAGGTATGATGTAGGGTTGGCATTGCCGAACGCCGTGATTGACGGGGCCATATCCATCAGTCCGGCAATGGCTCTTCTGGCGACATCGGAGATTTTGCCGTTGTCATTGAGCATCATGTTCCGGCCGTCTTTCATCATCCTCATGTGAATGTGCAGTCCGGACCCGGCTTTCCCCGTGGCGATTTTCGGAGCGAAGCAGACATCAAGCCCGTATCTGAACGCAAGGTTCCTGATAATCCATTTGGCTGTCATCAGGCCTTCTGCCGCCTTTTCCATGTCAGAGGGCAGGAATTCAATCTCATTCTGTTCCCATATCCTTCCTCCTGACCTGAAATTTCCTACTTCCGAATGCCCGTATTTGATTTTTCCTCCGGCAAGCATGATGGCGTGCATGCATTCTGCCCGGAATGAATTGAACTTTGCGAAAGGAGCCGATTCATGATATCCCTTCTGGTCTGTTGCAGGGTACATCTGCAGGCCTTCGTCTTCAGGAGCCGATACATAGTATTCAAGCTCGCCCATGACCTCGAAATCCATTCCTGTCTTTTCCCTGAAGACCGTCTTGGCCTTCTGCAGGGTATATTCCGGAGAATATTCAAGTCTTTTGCCGTCTTTGTCAAAGAACGCACACAGGAAGCAGATTGTCGGCAGTTCTTCAAACGGGTCAATGAAGGCGGTGCGAAGTTTCGGCACCACATAGAGGTCGCTGTTGCCGGCTTCGATGAATGAAAACAGGCTTGACCCGTCGACCCTTTCCCCGTTCGTGAGCACTGAGAGCAGATATTCCTCAGTGTCAATGACAAAATTCAGGGTCTTCAGTCTCCCGTCTTCCGCCGGATACATGAAATTCAGCATGTCGATGCCATTGTCCGTTATGAAGGACATCATGTCTTCAAGGGAAAAGTCATCGGCCGGTTTGCCGAGAATTCTGGAAATTGTATGTCTCCTTATGTCCATGGTGATGTTGAATTTTTCTTTTATATATGATTTTTCTTTTGATTTATGTTGATTAATACAAATACTTATGTAAAATTAGATAAATTTGTCGTAAAATCAACAAAATTTATAAGTCCAAGAGAATGTGTCCATAAAATCATCCGTTTCAGTTTCTTTGCAATATCGGCGCATAATTTTGTGCCCGGAAAATATTAATACTTTTAAAATTTGCAGATATGAAAAAGTTCATTGCTTTTATCGGTGCCGTGTTTGCAGGCCTGCTGGTATTCCAGAGCTGCGAGGAACATAAGATTGGTTTTGACAAGCTTCCCGAGGCAGCACAGACATTTATTTCTCAATTTTTCCCCGGAACAACAGTTAAATTTGCCGAAAAGGAAAAGGATGACGGAGTCGTCAAGTATAATGTCCGTCTTTACGACGGGACGGAAATTGACTTCGACAAAAATGGTGAATGGACAAGCATAGACTGCGAATTTTCCGTACTTCCTGACGGAATCCTTCCGGCCAGGATTTCAGAATATATTACAGCCAACTATCCTCAGTCCAAAGCCTATAAGGCAGATAAAGAACTTGGGGGATATGAAGTTACAATAACAGGCGGCCTTGAGCTCCTGTTCAATTCCGCAGGAGAATTTATCAGGGAAAGCCGCTGATTCTCCAAATTCTGTCCGCAGGTATGAAATTTCTCCCGGAAATTTCATACCTTTGTGCGGATTTATGAAAAAAGACTCCTTCATATCAATGATGTCCAAGCGAATGCATCGTCAGGATGCATAGGTTTTTCTTTGCCCAACCTTGTGCGGGATGCACGGGCGGCGTTTCAGGACAGAAAGAATTCATACGGACATTGATTTTTGATATGAAGATATGATCAGACAGGAATATATCCATCAGGACAGATTTGACTTTGAAGCGGGGGGCAGCACGGACTCTCTCCGTGTGGTGTATCATATATCGTCTCCCCATTCTGCTCTGGCCGAAGGAGACTCACGCAAGGTAATCTGGATATGTCATGCCCTGACAGCCAATTCGGATGCGGAAGACTGGTGGCCGGAGCTCGTCGGTCCGGGCCGTTTCTTTGATACGGACAGATATCTTGTGGTCTGCGCCAATATGCTCGGCTCGGCATACGGGTCTTCGGGACCTGCTTCCGCCGGGGCTGACGGCTCGCCATACTATTTTGATTTTCCTCTTGTTACCGTAAGGGACATTGTCAGGGCCAACATTCTCGTACGCAGGCATCTCGGCATCAGTGGCATTGACCTTCTTGTCGGCGGGTCAATCGGAGGTTTCCAGGCCCTTGAATGGGCTGTCATGGAGCCTGATGTCATCAGGAATGCGGCATTCATAGCCTGCGGAGCAAGAGTTACCCCGTGGCTGACAGCATGGAATGAATCACAGCGGATGGCACTTGAATCCGACAGGACTTTCCGGGCGGCAGAAAGCCTCCGCGGAGGAGAGGCAGGCCTCAGGGCGGCGAGGTCGATGGCTCTCATCTCGTACCGAAGCTACGAGGGGTATAATCTGACACAGGAAGAACAGTCTCAGGACACCATATTCGCCGACAGGTCAGGCTCTTACCAGAGGTATCAGGGGAAAAAGCTTTCCGACAGGTTCGACGCCTATTCCTATTACTATCTTACAAAGTCGGTGGACAGCCACAATCTCGGCCGAGGCAGGGGCGGAGTGGAGCAGGCACTTGCTTCCATACGGTGCCGCTGCATTGTCGTGGGCATTGACAGCGACCGCCTGTTTCCGACGCGGGAGCAGCAATATATCGCCGATCATATACGGGGCGCTGAATATCATGAAATAACATCACGCTTCGGGCATGACGGATTTCTGCTCGAGTATCCGCAGCTGAAGCGGGTGCTCGGGACTCTTGTTGAAGCAATTGACAAATAATGAATGAAGCGATTGACAAATAAAGACCAGAACAGACTATGCAGGTACTGAAATTCGGCGGCACTTCGGTCGCCAATGCGGAAAATATGAAAAAGGTCGTGGACATAGTGTCTGCGGCGGTGGACAGAGACAGGACGATTCTTGTGCTGTCGGCCATCAGCGGGTGTACCGACACCCTCATCAGGACAGGACATCTGGCCTCCAGGAGGGATGAATCATATAAGAGTCTCATAGACAATCTTCAAAAACAGCATCATGAAATAATTAGGGAGCTTCTTCCGATAGAGAAACATGAAGATTCGACGGATGCTTGCGACAGTCTGTTTGAATATCTGCGCGGGATTGCACAGGGCGTGTTCCTGCTCGGAGAACTGAGCAGTGCAAGCCTTGATGCAATCCAGGGAATCGGAGAACTTCTCTCGACCAAAATCATCGCCACAAAACTTGCTTCCATAGGCATTTCCACCAAATGGATTGATTCAAGGGACATAATACGGACTTATTCCAAGGGCGGGAAAAATATCGTGGACACGGACATCACATATTCCAATGTCAGGAAAATGATTGATTCCAATCCAATCACTTCGCTTTTCGTCCTTCCGGGCTTCATCGCTTCCGACAGACACGGAAAGATGACCACACTGGGACGCGGCGGCTCAGACTATACCGCATCCCTGTATGCCGTGGGCAGCAAGGCGAGAATCCTTGAAATCTGGACTGATGTCCCGGGCATGATGACAGCCAACCCGAAGACCGTGCCGACTGCCAGGACCATCGGCCACATATCATACAGGGCAGCTTTGGAATTGTCGCATTTCGGCGCCAAGGTCATCTATCCTCCGACAATCCAGCCGGTCGTGGCAGAAGGCATCCCGATATATGTGAAAGACACATTTGCCCCGTCTGCACCGGGGACATTGATAGAAAATGACCCTCCGCGCGGAAAAGAAAGGCTCATGGGCATATCCAATTCGGACAACATAGCCCTGATTTCCCTCGAAGGAAGCGGTATGGTCGGAATCCCGGGTTTCTCAAGCCGTCTGTTCGAGACTTTGAGCCAGAATGACATCAATATAATTCTCATCACACAGGCTTCTTCCGTACACACCATGTGTGTCGCCGTGTCGGAGAAAGATGCGGACAAGGCGAAGGAAGCAGCGGACAGATGCTTTGCGTATGAGATTTCCCTCGGCAAGCTTAATCCCCTGAAAGTGGAGAAAGGCTTTTCCATAGTGTGTCTTGTGGGGGATGACATCATGAGCCAGTGCGGGGCAACAGGACGCATGCTGGCCGCCCTCGGCAGACACAGCATTTCCATCAGGGCGACTGCGCAGGGCTCATCAGAAAGAAATATTTCGGTGATAGTCAAATCTTCGGATGCAGAAGCCGCCATCCGTCACATCCATACTGAATTTTTTGACAAGACTGCAGTCAGGGATATAAATCTGTTCATAGCCGGATATGGAGTGGTAGGCAGGGCTCTGGTGAAAATCATTGAGGAAAACGGCGACAGCATTGCCTCCAGAACAGGAAAACGGCTGCATGTAGCCGGCCTTTCCAACAGCCGCAGATATGTCATTGACAAGGCAGGAATCAATCTTTCCGAGGCGGACAGCCTTCTTGCCGAAGGAAAAATCGCGGCGGATGAAGCATATTTTGAGGAATTGGCAGGGATTTCTCTCGAGAATTCAATCTTCGTGGACTGCACGGCAAGTTCGGACATAGCGTACAAATACATGAATCTTTTCAGGCGTGGATACTCGGTGGTTGCGTGCAACAAGATTACCTTTTCTGCGCCGTACAGCCAGTACAGGGCTCTGAAAGATGCTGCGCTTGAGAACGGGGCAACGCTCAGGTATGAGACGACGGTCGGGGCTGCTCTGCCTATCCTCGAATCCATTGCCAGAAGCGTGAACAGCGGGGATACAATATTGAAAATAGAGGCCGTGCTCTCCGGCACACTCAACTATATTTTCAGCACATACCGGGGCGGGGAGGGCGGCACATTCGCCGAAGTCGTGCGCCGGGCACAGGAGGCTGGATACACGGAGCCGGACCCGAGGCTTGACCTCAGCGGCAGGGATGTGCTCAGAAAGCTTCTCATATTGTCGCGGGAAGCCGGCGTCGGCCTTGACGAGAAGGATGTGGAGACAGTGCCTGTTCTCGGTCCGGAGTTTTTCTCAGTCCGGCAGGACGCATTCTACAGGCTTCTTGAGGAAAATGAGCCGGCCTTTGCCGCAAGATATCAGGAGGCAGCATCGCGCGGTCTTCGCCAGAGGTACATCGCATCTCTGGTAAAAGACCCGGCCGCTCCTCTGGGGTACCGGGCCCGGATGTCTCTCGAGAATGTCGCCCAGGGACATCCTCTATACAATCTTTGCGGTACAGACAATGCCGCCATCATCACCACGGACTTCTATCCGTCACCGCTTGTAATCCAGGGTGCCGGGGCGGGTGCGCGGCAGACTGCCTCCGGAGTGCTGAATGACATTCTGCTGTGACAGATTACGGATAAGGCGTGCCGGCAGAGAAGAAGATATTCAAGTCCTTGAAGAACAGAAAAAGCAAGATGGAACAGAGTACAAAGAAACAGAAATACAGATTTGAGACCCTTCAGGTGAGGGCCGGACAGGAGATAGACCCCGTTTCAAAGGGGACGGCAGTCCCGATTTATCAGAGCACAGCCTACACATTCGATGATGTGCAGGACGGAGCAGACCTTTTCGCACTGAAGAAGCCGGGCAACATCTATACGAGGATAACCAATACGACTACTGAAGTGTTCGAAAAGCGCATGGCTGCCTTGGAGAACGGGGCCGCAGCAGTGGCGACGGCTTCGGGACAGTCGGCCGTCTTCCTTTCGGTGCTGAATATCTGCGGCCCGGGAGACAATATAGTGACATCCCCATTTTTGTACGGGGGGACATTCACTATGTTTGAGATTACCTTGAGGGACATGGGAATAGAGGTCAGGTTTGCAAAAAGCGACCATGTGGATGACCTGGTTGATCTGGTTGACGGCCGTACAAAAGCGGTCTATCTCGAGAATCTCGGCAATCCTGCCTTCAATGTGCCGGACTATGAGCCTATAATAGAGATGGCCCACAGAAACGGTGTCTGTGTCATCGTGGACAATACTTTCAGTTGCGGCGGCTATCTGTTCCGTCCTCTGGAATGGGGTGCTGATGTTGCCGTGCATTCAGCGACCAAATGGATTTGCGGGCACGGCACGGCTCTCGGCGGAGTGGTCGTCGACGGAGGCCGGTTCGATTGGACCAACGGCAGGTATCCTCTGCTGGCTGCCCCGTCTCCGAGCTATCATGGACTTGTCTATACGGATGTGTTCGGAAGTGCCGCATTTGCCGGGAGGGTACGCGTGGACGGACTCAGGAATATCGGGGCTGCCCAGTCTCCGTTCAACTCGTTCCTGATGCTTCAGGGACTTGAGACTCTGTCCCTCAGGACTGAAAGATGCTGCGCGAATGCTCTCGCGGTTGCTGAATATCTTCAGAAGCATCCGTCTGTCGAGAGCGTCAATTATGCCGGTCTTCCTTCAAATCCTTATCATGGCCTGGCCTGCAAGTATCTGCGCAACGGTTTCGGCGGTGTCCTGACCTTCAGGGTGAAGGGAGGGTTTGATGCTGCTGCCGCCCTCGTCGGCAGGCTGGAGCTCATCCTGCATGTCGGCAGCGTCGGGGACTCCAAGTCTCTGATAGTTCATCCGGCTTCCACCACACATTCGCAGCTGAGTCCGGAAGAACAGGCCGCAGCAGGGGTGTATCCGAATATGCTCAGGCTTTCAGTCGGGATTGAGAATGTTGATGACCTGATTGCCGATCTTGAGCAGGCGTTGTGACCAAGTGTATATGGAAAACCGCCGGTGCAGACAGAAAATCAATTATAAAACAATTAATAGAATAAAAAAAGATGAAAGTAGCAGTAGTTGGTGCCACCGGTCTTGTCGGCACCAGAATGTTGGAGGTGCTTGCAGAGCGCAATTTCCCCGTGACGGAACTTTTCCCTGTGGCTTCGGCCAGGTCAGTGGGCCGCAAGATTATATTCAAAGGAAAGGAATGGTCCGTAGTCAGCGCAGAGGATGCCATAGCGGCAAAGCCTGATGTGGCTCTTTTTTCGGCCGGAGCCTCGGCGTCAAGGGAGCTTGCCCCGAAATTCGCAGAGGCAGGATGCCGCGTAGTGGACAATTCTTCATGCTGGAGGATGGACCCGACCAAGAAACTCGTCGTGCCGGAGATAAACGGAGATGTGATAGAGGAGGATGACATGATTATCGCCAATCCGAACTGTTCCACCATACAGATGCTTCTCCCGATTGCCCCGCTCCACAAGGCATACGGAATCAAAAGGATAGTAGTGTCAACCTATCAGTCTGTGACAGGTACCGGATACAAGGCCCTTGACCAGATGGAGGCGGAGCGCTCCGGCAGGAAATGGGGAGAATATCCTGCAGTATACCCTTATCCTATCGATGAGAACATCCTTCCGCACATAGACTCATTCCTTGAGACCGGCTATACCAAGGAAGAGATGAAGATGGTCAACGAGACCCATAAGATAATGAGGGATGACAGTATCGCCGTCTCTCCGACCACTGTGCGGGTGCCGGTAAAGGGCGGACATTCAGAGTCAATCAACCTTGAGTTTGAGAAGGAATTCACCCTTGAAGAGGTCCGTCGTCTGATTTCCGGGATGCCGGGCTGCGTGCTTCAGGATGATCCTGCCAATAACATCTATCCGATGCCGCTTTTTGCATGGGGCAAGGATGAAGTGTTTGTTGGCCGCATCCGCAGGGACCCGTCCGTCAAATATGGCCTTAATCTCTGGTGCGTCGCTGACAATCTCCGCAAGGGTGCCGCGACAAATGCCGTACAGATAGCGCAGCTGCTCATTGAGAAAGGGTATTGTAAAATCGTCTGATGAACTGCTGTCTTGCGCATGATGAATGAAAATTATTCGTATCTTTGAAAGATAACAATAATTTTCAGGATATGTTTGACAAGGAAATATATGTGTCCCGCCGCCGTGCTCTTCTGGAAAAGATGTCGGCCGGGACTGAAAACAACGGTATCGCGATATTCCCCGGCAATGCCGAGGCTCCGCAGAATTACAGGGGGAATGACTACAGGTTCAGGCAGGACAGTTCTTTCCTCTATTATTGGGGGATAGACGAGCCTGGATTTGCAGCCATTCTTGATCTTGACAGCGGTGACGAATGCATCTTCGGGGATGATGTGGACATAGATGACATCATCTGGATGGGGCCGCAGGAGTCGGTTGCATCGAAAGCAGCTCGGGTGGGGGCGAATGTATCCGCCCCGTATTCCGAGTTTGACAAGGCTGTTCTCAAGGCGAAGTCGCAGGGGCGCAAAATCCATTTCCTTCCTGCTTCAAGATATTACAATACGCTGAAGCTTTCCCTCCTGCTCGGAACATCTCCGGACGCAGTCAGGACAGTGGCGCCAATGGATGCGCCTGCCGCCGGCGGAATGCTTTTCCACGCTTCCGAGGAACTTGTCAAGGCTGTGGTGTCCATGCGCCTGATAAAGCAGGACTGTGAGGTTGAGGAGATTGACAAAGCCTGCGAAATCGGGTATCTGATGCATACTGAAGCCCGTAATGCCTGTCGTCCGGGTGTCCCGGAGCAGGAAATCGTCGGACGGATGGAGGGCGTGACTATTTCCAGGGGATGGGGCGTGTCATTTGCCACAATCCTGTCCCAGCATGGGGAGACTCTTCACAATCACAGGCATGACGGCATCATTACCCCGGGCAATCTGCTGGTCATCGATGCCGGGGCGGAGAGCAACACGCACTATGCATCCGACTTTACGCGGACCCTGCCTTGCGGAGGAAAATTCACTCCGAAGCAGCGGGCTGTATATGACATAGTCGCAGACTGCAATGAACTCGCGTTCCGGCTGGCAAAGCCGGGAGTGACCTACCGGGATGTGCATATTCAGGTTGCCGTGAGGATGCTTGAGGGCCTCAAGTCCCTCGGACTGGTGAACGGCATTCCTGAGGATATGGCGGCAGAGGGAATAGCCGGTCTCTTCATGCCTCATGGACTCGGGCACAATATGGGTATGGATGTGCATGATATGGAAGACCTCGGCGAAGACTTTGTAGGCTATGATGAGGACCAGACCAGGTCCCCGCAGCTCGGCCTCGGATCTTTGAGGATGGCCCGCAGGCTTCGTCCGGGACATGTCATCACTGACGAACCAGGCATTTATTTCATCCCGGCCCTCATCAGCAAGTGGAAGGCGGAAGGCACAGACAAGGGTATGGTCAACTATTCAAGGCTTGAGGCTGAGTATCTGGACTTCGGCGGCATACGGCTTGAGGATGACCTGCTCATAACAGCCGACGGGTGCCGTCGTCTGGGATTTCACAGACTGCCGATTGCCGCCGATGATGTCGAGGCCGCCATGGCAGAATGATTGTCATGGCGATATGAACGGACAACAATCAGCTGAAATACTTTTATGGGAACGGTAGTAGCGATAATAGCAGTTTTATGCGGTATAATAGGCATTCTCGGAAGTATTCTTCCTGCATTGCCGGGGCCTCCGCTCACATGGGTCGGCCTTCTTCTCCTTTATTTCTGGGGCGGAACCAACGGGGCGGGTGAGCCCATGTCCCTGATGATACTTCTGGTGATGCTCGGTGTGACCATAATAGTGTCCATAATCGATTATATTGTACCGATGTATCTTACCAAAGCCACCGGAGGCTCAAAGTATGCGGAGCGCGGAGCCCTTATAGGTCTTATTCTCGGGGCTTTCATTATACCTCCGTACGGGATGATAATCGTCTCTTTTCTCGGGGCATTTCTGATGGAAATATTTTATGCAAAGAAGAATTCCGGCGCAGCATTCAAGGCAGCCATGGGGTCTTTTCTCGGCTTCCTTCTGGGGACTGGCATAAAAATCATCGCCTGCTGCGTAATGATGTATTATATAGTTGTCTATATGTTTTAGTGGTGCTCCGGACGGGGGTCGAACCCGTACGGGCATTTCTGCCCAAGGGATTTTAAGTCCCTCTTGTCTACCGATTCCAACACCAGAGCAGTCCTGCAAAGATAGGTGAAATTTCGGGCATTTCATAAAGAAATGACTTGCGCAAGATGGGAATGTTTGATAAATTCATAATCCTGATGATGTCGTATACCAATAAATGCTTATCCGCAAGTAGTTTATATTGATGAAAATTCTGGTGGACAATATGGTCGGGCATAAGTCCGACAAAAAGGCGGCATTGGTCATGGCCCTTGTCTCTGATGCGGCTGCCGGCATTCCCGGAGTCTGTCTTGTTGTCCATGGCGGGAAAAGGTCAATGCGTGCCGTGCATGACTTCCGGACGGAATCAAATGTCAGGGAACCCCAGTTGTCATTGATAGTAAGTATTTCAGGGACTCTTCCTCTTTTCTGGCATCCTGACCGGCAGCTTACAAAAACAGCCGTTGCGGTATACAGTCTGGACTTTGTGTCAGCTCCTGAGGGCTACGGTTGGCTGCAGAGGCATCTGCTCAATCTCAGGTATCATCGTCTGCGCCGGCTTGCCGACTATTTCATCGCCGCAGACAGGCATGTGGCGGCAGACCTTCACAAATATTATTTTATTCCGAGGGAAAAAATCATCGTGGCGGATGACAGTGCCGCTATGGCAGATGTCCTGTCCCGGATTATCCGCTGTCGACAAAGCCGAGGGTAACGGCACTGATTCTTGCCTTTTGTTTCGTCTTACATTCCTTTGCCGCTCTTCTCAAGGCCAGGAAGCATTCGCATATTGTCGCTCCTGTGGTAAACACATCGTCGACAAGGATTATGTGTTCTGCAGCCTCCATGGCGGAGATGCTGTCCGGCCGGACTGAAAATGCATTTCTGACATTGTCCCGCTTTGATTCCACATCGAGTTTTGTCTGGGTCTTTGTCTTTCTGGTCCTGACAAGGATATCAGTTCTGAGGCTGGCTCCAAGACATCCGGCGATTTCTTTTGCTACCACTTCCGCCTGATTGTATCCCCGTTTCCATAGTCTTGTCCAGTGCAGCGGGACGGGGATTATGACATCTGCATTTGAGAAGATGCCGGAGCCGGCAAGTCTGTCTCCCAGCATCTTTCCGAAGAATCTGCCGCAGGCGATGTCTCCCTTGTATTTCAGACGGTGCTGTATTTTCCTGTACGGGGCATCACCCCTGTACATGAAAAGCGCTGCGGCATATCCGTAAGGCTCCCAGCCCTGAATTTCCGCTTCATTGTCAGGTTCATCTTCCATTGCCCTCCTGGGCCAGGTTTCACTTTGAATCATTTCGTTGAACTTGTCCGCCATCCTGTTGTGCTCAAGTTTCCAGAAATGAGTGAAAGGGAATTCTCCGAGGCAGTATATGCAGATGAATTGCTCGGCAGAGAGAAGTCTGCGGCCGCAGACTGTACAATACCGGGGCAAAATTATGTCAGCTGCCGCCGACATGGCATGACTGAAAGATGTCCGTATATTCCTGACAAGGCCGTTTTTCATCACACGATTTTTTGTCAGGACCAATTTAGGCAGGAACGGTCTTGGCCCGGTGCAGAAAAAGAAAAATGATTGTTAAAAAGAGAAAAATGTTATTAAAAAAAGAGAAAAGAAATATAAAAAGAAAGTGACTCAGAAGGTTGAATTTCCGGCATAATGCAGAAAGCTCCCCTGAGTCACTTTCAATGAATTTCCGGCAGGCAGATGATATATGCCGGACATGTTCTTCCTTTAGCAGTTCATTGCACCGCAGCAGTGGATGACCTGACCGCTTACATAGGATGAGAGCGGACTGGCGAGGAAGAGGGCCACATTTGCCACATCTTCCGGTGTGCCGCCTCTGCGGAGAGGAATCTGCTTTTCCCACTCTTCACGCACTTTCTCTGGAAGCGCATTGGTCATGTCGGTGATGATGAAGCCCGGAGCAATGCAGTTTGCGCGGATTCCGCGTGGTCCCATCTCCTTTGCGATTGACTTTGCAAGTCCGATGAGCCCGGCCTTTGAAGCTGAGTAGTTGCACTGCCCTGCATTTCCGGATACTCCCACTACAGAAGACATGTTGATGATGCTTCCTTCGTGCTGCTTTGCCATGACCGGAATGACTGCATGGATGAAATTGAATGCGGACTTGAGGTTAACAGTAAGCACTGCATCCCACTGTGCCTCGGACATTCTCATCATGAGTCCGTCCTTTGTGATGCCGGCGTTGTTGACAAGAATGTCAATGTGTCCGAATTCCTTGAGAATTTCGTTCACGACAGTATGTGTCTCTTCAAAGTTGGCCGCGTTTGAGGCGTATGCTTTCACTTTGACTCCGTATGCCGCTATTTCCTTTTCAGTGGCTTCGGCTGCCTCATTGATGACAAGGTCCGTAAAGGCGATGTCTGCGCCTTCGGATGCGTACTTCAAGGCGATTGCCTTTCCGATACCTCTTGCCGCACCTGTGATGAGTGCGACTTTTCCGTCAAGAAGTCCCATTTTTCGTCTGGTTTTATAAAATTTAACTTAAGTCCTGCAAAATTATCCATATCAATCCGATTAACCAAAAATTCCGGATGAAATTTATAGTTTCCCGGAATCGTACGGCCGGGCTGTCTCTATCTGTATGAATGGTCCCGAGGGAAATCCTTGCCTTCCCAGGCTTTTTTTGATGTCCAGTCTTCCTTAGCAGGGAATATTTTTTACAAAAATAGTTTTTTATATGCCTGTCCGCAAAAATTCACCTCGCCCATTATGCTGTCAAACAAAAAATTTTGTTCAGAATGAATTAATTGCTATCTTTGCGCCCCCTATATAGTGTAGGGGTCGCAATTTTTAGTATTAACCATTAAAGATCAAGACAGTGGACACACAGAGTTACAAGACTGTATCGCTGAAAGCCGGCGATATCAAGAAAGAGTGGGTCGTGATCGATGCTACCGACTTGGTGCTCGGTCGTCTTGCTTCCAGAGTGGCTCTTATCCTTCGCGGAAAGAACAAGCCTGGCTACACTCCGCACATGGACTGCGGTGACAATGTCATCGTCCTGAATGCGGACAAGGTAAGGCTTACTGGCAAGAAGATGACTGACAGGGTGTATGTCCGCCATACCGGATATCCGGGCGGGCAGAGGTTCACCACACCTAAGGAGGTTCTTCGCAAGAAACCTACTGAATTGGTAAGGATGGCTGTCAAAGGCATGCTTCCAAAGAACCGTCTCGGATCGAAGCTCCTCGGAAACCTCTATCTTTATGAGGGAAGTGAGCATCCGCACGAGGCCCAGAAACCAAAAACAATCAAGTTAAACGAAATTTAAGCAGAGCATGAAACAAGTAAACGCCCTTGGAAGACGTAAATCAGCAGTCGCTCGCGTTTATCTCGTGCCTGGCAAAGGCAACATCACAATCAACGGCCGTGACCTCAACGAGTATTTCGCAGAGGATTCTCTCCGTTATATTGTGAACCAGCCGTTTGAAGTTACCGGCACAGCCGCTCAGTTTGACGTCAAGGCCAACATTGACGGCGGCGGTATCAAAGGTCAGGCAGAAGCGATGAGACTCGGCATTGCCCGCGCTCTCTGTGAGGTGGACAAAGAGGCTTACCGCCCGGCACTCAAGGCTGCAGGATTCCTTACCCGCGATGCCCGCGAGGTGGAAAGGAAAAAGCCTGGTCAGCCTGGTGCACGCAAGCGCTTCCAGTTCAGCAAACGTTAATCGTTGCTTACTGTTGATTTACATTAAAGCACAGTCCGGAAGAAAATATCAGGACCCATGCTGCGGGTGTGAATCCGCCCTGGCTGCCTGAATTTGCCGAGACTGCGGAAAATCGGAGGGACCGGCAAGGCCGCTGCCCGACGGTTGAAGAAAAGAGCCCGACAGGGAACCGGCAAAGACCTGAAGGGGAATTAATGAACAAGTAAAATTCACAAAACAATGCCAAGAACAAATTTCCAGGAACTGCTTGATGCAGGTGTCCACTTCGGACACTTGGCGAGAAAATGGAATCCGAAAATGGCTCCGTATATCTTTGACCAGAAGAACGGAATCCATATCATCGACCTGCATAAGAGTATAGTGAAAATCGATGAGGCAGCCAATGTGCTCAAACAGCTTGCACGTTCAGGCCGTAAAATCCTCTTCGTAGCTACAAAAAAACAGGCAAAGGAGATTGTTGCCGAGAAGGCAGCATCTGTAAATATGCCGTTTGTGACAGAGAGATGGCCGGGCGGAATGCTTACCAACTTCCCGACTATCCGTAAGGCTGTCAAGAAAATGAACACCATCGACAAGATGATTGAAGATGGAACATTCGATACTCTCGCAAAACGCGAGCGTCTTCAGGTGACCCGTCAGAGAGCAAAACTTGAGAAGAACCTCGGTTCAATCAAGGATCTGAGCCGCCTTCCTTCAGCACTTTTCGTAGTGGACGTACAGAAAGAGATGAATGCCGTCAAAGAGGCCAACCGTCTCAATATCCCGGTAATCGCCATGGTTGATACTTGTTGCGACCCTACCCCAATTGATTATGTGATTCCGGCAAATGACGATGCCGCCAAGTCCATTGCTCTCATAATGGATGTGGTATGCGGTGCCATCGCTGAGGGATTGAACGAAAGGAAGCTTGAGAAGGAAAAGGAGGCTCCCGAGCAGACTGAGGAGAAGGCTCCTGCGGGAAAGAAGCTCCGCGCACGCAAAACTGCCGTGAAGGCCGAGGCTGCCGCTGAGGCTCCTGAGCAGACTGCTGCTCCAGTTGAAGCTGCCGCTGAGGCTCCGGTTGAGGCTGCTGCCGAGGCTGCTTCCACTGAGGCAAAGGCTGAATAATTCGGCTGAGATGCGTTTTGTTTGAATGTATTAACAATTTAATTTCTGAAAAAATGGAAATCAAAGCAGCTGACGTGATGAAATTGCGTCAAATGACCGGTGCCGGCATGATGGATTGCAAGAAAGCTCTTGTAGAGGCAGGCGGTGATTATGCCAGAGCTCAGGAGATAATCCGTGAGAAAGGCAAGCTCGTTGCTGCCAAGAGGGCTGACAGAGAGACTTCAGAAGGTGCTGTCATTGCTGAGGTAAACGGAGGAAAGGCTATCCTTGTCGCTCTCGGATGTGAGACTGACTTCGTTGCCAAGAATGCAGAATTTCAGGCTGTTGCCCAGGCTATTGCAGATGCAGCAATGGCATCATTCCCGGAGAATGCGGAGGCACTCAAGTCCTGCACTCTCGCTGACGGGCAGACTGTAGAGTCAGCCATTACCCAGCAGACCGGCAAGACGGGTGAGAAGCACTCTCTTGCTTACTATGCAAAGCTTGAGGCTCCGTATATTTCTTCATATATCCACAAGATCAACGGCAAGCTCGGTGCAATCGTAGCCTTCAACAAGGAGGTTCCTGCCGAGGTCGGCAAAGGTATTGCAATGCAGGTCGCTTCGATGAATCCTGTAGCAGTCAACAAAGAGGCTGTTCCGCAGGAAGTCATTGACAGGGAGCTTACAGTGGCAGTGGAGAAGACCAGAGAAGAGCTCGTGAAGAAGGCTGTGAACTCCGCCCTTGAAAAAGCCGGCATCAATCCTGCCCATGTCGACAGCGAGGACCACATCGAGTCCAACACTGCCAAGGGCTGGCTTACTCCTGAGCAGGCAGACAAGGCCAGGGAGATTATCAAGACTGTCTCCGCCGAGAAGGCCGCCAATCTTCAGGAAGCCATGGTCAACAACATTGCAAACGGCCGTCTGAACAAATTCTTCAAGGAAAATACCCTCGAGGAGCAGGAGTATCAGATGGGCGACGGCAAGACTTCAGTGAAGGCTTTCCTCGCAAGTGTGGACAAGGACGCAAAGGTAGTTGCATTCAAGAGATTCTCACTCAACGACTAACAATTATCTTCATAATTTTTCTGAAAGGCCGGCCCGGATATCGCAAGATTCCGGTCCGGTTTTTCTTTTGGGGATTTCTGTCATTCTGTTTGTGAAATTTCTTATCTTTACAAAGATTGACTGATGCCATTGAAATATGAACAAGACATTTTTATCTGCGTTGACGGCGGTGCTGCCCATGCTCCTTGTGCCGGCGGTTTTGTATTCAACAGAGAGTAATTCCATCCGGCTGGACATGGAAGACGGTGTTGTTGCGGGCTGGGGAAGCACGGATGTGAGATATCCCGAAAAATTGTCCCGGAGTGGTGTCTCCGGGCAGCATAAATCCGATTTTTCATCGGATGATGCTTTTTCATTGGATAAGGAGATTTCCCTGAAGGCATGGAGAGGGGAGTCTGTCTCTGCCCAGATTGTCGTTGCCACAGGAGCGGGCAGCGCACTGGATTCTCTGCATGCGGAAATGTCGGATTTCCCGTGCGGCGTCAGCACGGGATTTGTCGGTTATGTGATGACAGACGAACTCAACCGTGACGGCAGCGGAGGATGCGGCTACAGGCGCAATGCCGATTATGACTCCTCATATGTCGCTGACCCTGTCGATTATCTGACAAAGGTAAAGGCGGTGGCGGAGAATACTGTCCAGCCCCTGTGGCTTACTGTGGATGTTCCGAGGGATATCCCGGAGGGGAAATATGACGGCCAGGTAAGGATATGCGACGGCAGCAGGGTGCTCTCATCACTCAGTCTCACACTGGAGGTCAGCGGCAGGACTCTTCCCGAGGAGAATGATTTTCATCTGGACCTGTGGCAGAACCCGTATGCAGTGGCAAGGTATTATGGCGTGGAGCCTTTCAGCGAGGAGCATTTTGACCTGATGCGCCCGATAATGCAGCTGTATGCGGATGCCGGCGGCAAGGTAATTACGGCATCGATAACCCACAGACCCTGGAACGGCCAGACATACGACCCGTTCGAGAGCATGGTGACATGGATGCGGAAAGCGGACGGGACATGGCTGTTCGACTATACCGTGTTTGACATGTGGGTTGAGTTCATGATGTCGCTCGGGGTGGACCGCCAGATCAACTGCTATTCCATGATACCATGGAGACTCTCTTTCCAGTACTTTGACCAGGCAAGCAATTCTCTGAAGTTCCTGGACACTGTCCCGGGAGAGGCTGAATATGAGGAATTCTGGACGCGGATGCTCAAGTCGTTTGCAGCGCATCTCAGGGAGAAGGGGTGGTTTGATATCACGATGATTGCCATGGATGAGCGGCCGATGGACAGGATGCTCGCCGCAGTGGAAGTAATCAAGAACGCGGACCCGGACTTCAGGATAGCCTTTGAGGGCAATTGCCACGAGGAACTGCTGGATGTGCTGGACTATTATTGCATACCGATATGGGACAATTATCCGGAGGGTGCGGTCGAGAAGCGCCGGGAGGAGGGAAAAATCACCACATGGTACACCTGCTGCACGGAATCATGGCCCAATACATTCACATTCAGTTATCCTGCTGAAGCGGAGTGGATAGGGTGGTATGTGGCCGCAAACGGTCTGGACGGCTATCTGCGCTGGGCGTTCAACAGCTGGCCTGAAGATCCGATGCGCGACAGCCGTTTCACTGCCTGGGCTGCCGGCGACACCTATCTTGTATATCCTGGCGGCCTTTCATCGATAAGATTCGAAAGACTCAAGGCCGGCATTACCGCATACAGGAAAATCATGGCTTTGCGTGAAGAATTTACCCGGACAGGGAACCGGTCAGGCCTGGCAAGACTCGAAAAGGCACTTGCCCTGTTCAGACTGCCTGATGCTGATGCCGTGAGACAACATGTGCTTGACAAGGACATGCCGGATTTCGCCGCGGATGCTGTCAATGCCGCCAAGAAGATGCTTGAAAGATATTGAGTTGACAGAAGCGTATACAAATCATAGAACAACAGAAAAATATCATGGTTATGAAAAATGGTTTTTCACTCACGGCAGCTGCTTCTTTTCTTGCTATAGCTGCCGTACTGTCGGCCTCAGCCGTTTCCTGCCAGTCTTCCGGCAATCAGAATGATGCCGCTGAGCCATTGGCTGAACATGTGATTTTCATCGGACTCGACGGATGGGGCGCCTACAGTCTGCCTCAGGCGGACATGCCCAATGTCAAGTCCCTGATGGACAAAGGTGCCTATACTCTTGAGAAGAGGACGGTTCTTCCGTCTTCGAGTGCCCCGAACTGGGCGTCAATGTTCATGGGTGCGGGGCCGGAGCTTCACGGCTATACCACATGGGGCGCCAGGACACCCGAGCTTCCCTCAAGGGTGATTCTGAAGAACAATATTTTCCCGACAATATTCCAGGTCTGCAGGGACAATTATCCGGATGCCGAGACAGGCGTCCTCTATGACTGGGACGGAATTAAATATCTGGTCGACACCCTGTCGCTCAGTCATCATGCCCAGTCCCCGGACTATCAGAAATATCCTGAAGGACTCTGCGAGATGGCGGAGAAGTACATTAAGGAGAAAAAACCGATGCTCCTTGCCGTGTGCTTTGACGAACCGGACCATGTAGGCCATACAAAAGGCCACGATACCCCTGAATACTATGCGAAGCTGAAGGAACTTGACGGATATGTCGGCCGAATCATAGCCGCTGCTGAAGAAGCCGGAATCGCAGACAATACCATATTCATCGTCACTTCGGACCATGGCGGTATCGGATTCGGCCACGGAGGCATCACGATGGAGGAGATGGAGACCCCGTTCATCATCGCCGGCCCGAATGTCCGCGACATGGGAGAATTCTCCGAGAGCATGATGCAGTATGATGTTGCCGCGACCATGGCATATATCCTCGGCATCGGTGACCTTCCTCAAGTCTGGATCGGAAGACCGATGACGCAGTTGTTTATTCAAGGCATGTAAATTCATTTTCAAGTATCATGGATATGAAGCGTTTTTGTTTTTTTGTTGCCGCGATGTTTCTTCTTGCGGCTGTATCATGCAGGAAAGACGGGGCTTCCAATCAGTTTGCTGATACTGTGTGGATGAAGCAGACTGTTCTTGACGGTGTCTCGGGATTCGAGGCATACCGCTTTCATGAGGACATGACATACATGCATTGGTTTGAGGATGAGGCCGGCCATGTGCTGCAGTGGTACGATTCCGGCTATTATGAAGACCGCCCGGACTACAGCGTGATAGCCCTAGACTACAGGACTACACAAAATGTATGTGCTTATTCCGGGAATCCTCCTGTTGTCTTTCTGTATAACCGGAATCCGGACCAGAAATTCTATCGGCAGAATCCATAATCAGGGAGAATATCCCTGAAGGATAGAATGACCATCGCGGCCGGTGGATACCTTTTTACCTCTCCAACAGCCGTGAAATTGCCATAAATCGTGGCCGTTGGTATTTTCAAATTACCAACGGCCACACTTTGTCAGGAAAAACGCGGCCGGTGGACAATAAATGTTACCTCCACCGGCCGCGATTGTGTTTTCAGGCAGACGCAGTTCTCCTGACGCTCTTTATCGTACTACAATTTCATCGACGAAGAGGAAGCCCGGAGAGCCTGCGCGGCCATGCCATGACGGCATTTCGCTGACTGTCTCTGCAGAGACTTTCAGATATCTTGCAGAAGTCTCAGGGAAAGTCACGGTGTATTCCCGCAGCCCGTCAGGCTTTGCCCGAGTCTCCATAGGAATCTCCAGTCTTCCTGCCTCAGTGAATGTCTCCCCGTCTTCAGAGGTACTGACAACCACTTTGAGAGGTGGGAAGATGTCTTCGTCCTTGATGACCATGGTGCCGAGGGTCACGCTGCCGTATGCCTGCTCTCCGCCCATGTCGATTTTCACTTCAAGCGGGTCTCCGAACCATCCGGCCCATTGTCCTGAACTATACTGGAAGACTCCGCGGATGCCGTCCACGAACGAGTCAGGGGCGCCGTATCTGTATTTTTTCCGTGGCTGGGTGAGAAGTTCCACCTCACGTCCTATGGCCTTGTTGTCAATGAATTCCTGTGTGTATACGGTGGTCTTCATATTGTCTCTCTCCACCTTCGCCTTGACGGTGCAGGCCTTCCTGACTTCAACAGGGGCAGTATAGATAGGCGAGTCCGCTCCCGGCTCTGTCCCGTCTGTTGTGTATCTGATTGGTGCGTCTCCCTGTGTGCTCAGCACCACTTCGGAGCAATGCTTTTCCTTGTTCAGGCGGACTTCGCTGATGACCTGAAAGGCTGTCGTGGCATAATTGTATCCAAGAAGGTCATAGACTGCGACTTCGTGGGTGAGATTGTCGAGGAATCTTTCCCAGTCCTTTGTCTCCGGCATGCACCACTGGACTTCGGCAAGGGCTGCCTGACGCGGATAGAGCATGTATTCAAGGTGACCGTTGTCCTTGATGTATTCTGTCCAGAGGTTGGCCTGGATGCCCAGGATGTGCTTTCTTGCAGCATCGTCCATGTCTTCGGTATAAGGCTCGTATGAATATACTTTCTCAATAGGAATGTAGCCTCCGATTCCGAACGGCTCAGTGGTCGGGTCAGGAGCCTGATAATAGTCGAAATAGAAATGGGAGTTAGGAGTCATGATGACATCGTGGCCCATCTTGGATGCCTTGATTCCGCCTTCACTTCCTCTCCAGGACATGATTGTGGCGTCAGGTCCCGGCGTGCCTTCAAGAATCTCGTCCCAGCCTATGATTTTCTTTCCTTTCCCGGCAAGGAATTTTTCCATTCTTTCCATCACATAGCTCTGGAGATAATGCTCGGCGTTGAACTCATCGGTGTCCTTGAGGCCGAGTTCCTTTATCTTTGCCTGACAGACAGGACATTTCTCCCAGCGTACTTTCGGACATTCGTCTCCGCCAATATGAATGTATTCAGACGGGAACAGTTCGGCGATTTCGGCCAGCACATTCTCAAGGAATACCATTGTCTCCTCCTTGCCTGCGCAGAGCACGTCGTCCGCCACTCCCCATCTTCCCCAGACTTTGTAAGGGCCTCCGGTGCAGCCGAGCTGCGGATATGCAGTGAGGGCGGCAAGCATGTGGCCCGGAAGGTCGATTTCAGGGATGACGGTTATGCCTTTCTCTGCGGCATATTCTATCACGGACTTTATCTCGTCCTTGGTGTAGTATCCGCCGTAAGGGATATTGTCATATCTGTCCCAGTCCTTTCCGATGACAGTGCCTTCGCGTACAGAACCCTTTTCGGTCAATTCCGGATACCGCTCAATCTCCACTCTCCATCCCTGGTCGTCGGTGAGATGCCAGTGGAGCACATTCATCTTGTGTATTGCCATCATGTCAAGGACTTTCTTGACTTCCGCAACATCGAAGAAATGTCTTGCTACATCGAGATGCTGACCCCTGTATGCAAATCTCGGCGCGTCCTTTATGGTGACGCAAGGAAGAGTCCAGTCCTTGTCCGGAGCCGGGGTCCCGGCATAGATTTCAGGCGGAAGCATCTGCCTTATCGTCTCAATGGCATAGAGGAATCCGTTGTATGAACCGGCCTTGACAGTCACTTTGTTTTTTCTGACTTTCAGCTCATAGGCTTCGTCGGCAATGGTCGAGTCCGCAAGGAATACGAAGCCGCTGCCGTTGTCTCCTTCCATGACATTGCATTCTGTCCCGCTTGCTGCGGCAAGAGCGGAGGCAAATTCAGAAATAGCCTTTCGTTCCAGGGTCGATGTCCCTTCGCTGCAATGGAAATCAGCTCCGGCTGCATCAAAGCTGCCGGAATGCATTGTCACGGAATTCGGATAAGGAATGATTGTAAGCGGCTCTTTGTTGCCGGATGAGCATGACATGGTAGCCGTCATGACTGCGGCAGCCGCAAGAATGGAGAAGATGCTCTTCATGATGTACAAGATGTGTTACGGTTATCTGATATTATGGGTTATCCACCACGGTTTGTAAAGATAGGGACAATATCCCGGATTTCAAAAGACAAGAAGGATGAGCTGGGCCGTTATGACTCTGACGAAAATTGAAAGAGGGTAGACCGTGGCATATGAGACAGACGGCTCGTCTCCCGATACGGTGGTATTGGCGTAGTTCAGCGCCATCGGATTGGCCATGCTGCCGCACAGCATGCCGACATTGTGCGCATAGTCCACCTTGAAGAATCGGGATGAAATCCATCCCATTATGACGACAGGGACGATTGCCAGGAACAGGCCTGTGCCGATCCATACGAGACCCTCGGTTCTGAATACCGTTTCAAAGAAATGTTCCCCGGAGTCAAGCCCAAGGCCGGCGAGATAAGTGACAAGCCCGAATTCACGCATCATCAGATTGGCACTTTCAGTGGTATATGTGGTCAGATGTATTCTCGGCCCGAAAGCTCCCATGAGGATGCCCACAATGATAGGACCTCCGGCAATGCCGAGCTTCACAGGCGTGCTCATGCCCGGAATAGAGAAAGGGATTGCGCCTATGAATACGCCCACGGCCAGTCCTATGAAAATTGCCAGCAGGTTCGGTCTGTTGAGTCTCTTTGCTTCGTCTCCGAGTATTTTTCCCACAGTGTCGACGGAATTAGCTTCTCCTACAATCGTGAGCTTGTCCCCTACCTGCAGCCTCAGGTCCGGAGAGGCGATGAGGTCAATGCCGGCACGGTTGACACGGGTGATGTTGATTCCATATAGGTTCCTCAGCCTCAGCGAGCCGAGCTTGACACCGTTTATTTTGTTCCTCGTGACAAATATGCGCCGCGAAATCAGCTGGCTGTCTATGGCATTCCAGTCAATGTCCTCCTTGTTCCAGTCCTCGTTTTCCTGTTCTCCGAACAGGGCCGTGGCATTCTCGACATCGGCCTGGGCAGATACAACAAGCAGCTGGTCTCCTTTCTGCAGCATGGTCTCGGATGTCGGAATGCAGACTTTCCCGTCCCGCCATAAGCGGGAGATGACGAAATGCCTGTCAGTCATGTGCATGGCTTCCTTGATGCTTTTCCCGAAGACGGCAGGATTGCTGACAAGGAATTCCGCCACATAAGTCTTCGTGGCATTCTGTTCTGCGGTACTGTTGTTCCCCTTGACCCCCGATAGAGCCTTTAGAATGATTACGGCAAGGATTACACCGACGACCCCCATCGGATAGGTGACGGCGCAGGCAAGAGCCATGTCCGTGACTCCTTTTGCATTGTCCGGCTCCACCTGCATGAGTGCCTGCTGCGCGGCCCCGAGCATCGGGGTGTTGGTGACGGCCCCGCTGAGAAGCCCCATCATGTCAGACAGCCGTATCGGCGTGAGCCATGCCATCAGCAATGCCATGAAGGTGCCCAGGAAGACCACTCCCAGAGAAAGCATGTTGAGGGTCAGTCCTCCTTTCTTGAAAGAAGAAAAGAACCCTGGCCCGACCTGGAGCCCGAGGGTATAGATGAAGATGATCAGTCCGAAATTCTGTGCGAATGCCAGCATGTCACTGTTTACCCTGACTCCGAAGTGGCTGGCGACGATTCCGGCAAAGAATACGAACGTAACGCCCAGAGAAATGCCGAATATCCTGATTTTGCCCAGATATACGCCTGCTGCCGAGACGACGGCAAGCACAATCACAGTCTGGATGACTGACGGCTGACACAATATTTCCTGTAACCAATTCATTTTGAGTAATCGATGTAAATTCTGAAAATGTCAATAGAGAATGAGGCCCGACATCCCTCCCGCAAGGATGACAATGATTGGATTGGCTTTCCCCCACCATGAGGCTGCAAATGCAGCGGCGAAGAGTACCCAGCTTTTCCAGTCCGGGAAATTCTCTTTTGTCATAAGTACAATGGCGGCGGCACCTATGAGGCCGACGACGGCAGGCTTTATTCCGGACATGAGCCCTTCAAAGACAGTATTGTTCTTGAATCTTGAGTACATCCTGCAGATGCCGAGCACAATGATGAATGACGGGAGAACCACCGCAATGGTTGTGCTGAACGAGCCGAGGATGCACATCATCTCCGGAGCGCCGGACTGCTGGAGTACTGTATAGCCTATATATGTCGCGCTGTTTATCCCCACGGGCCCAGGCGTCATCTGCGAGATAGCGACAATGTCCGTGAATGTCTTCTCGTCAATCCAGTTGTGGATGGTCACTACCTGGGCCTGAATCAGGGACAGCATTGCATATCCGCCTCCGATGGTGAAGAGTCCGATCATGAAAAATGTCGTGAACAGCTCCAGATATATCATCTGTCCTCCTTTTTCCGTGTACTTTCACGGTATTTGGCGACAGTATATGACACCACTGCCACAATGACCAGTATATATATAGGGGAGACCTTGAGAAAGGCCACGAGAACCATCGTCACGAGGCTGACTGCCCATGCCAGGATATTGCGGTTTGCCTTTTGGGCCATCTGAAGCATGGGGACAGCGATAAGAGCCACCACGACTGGTCTTATCCCCTGAAAAATCCGTCTTACAGTCGGGTCATCCTGAAATCCGGAGAAAGCCATGGCAATCAGCAGGATAATGAGAAAAGACGGCAGGATGCTGCCAAGAGTCGCGACAATGCTCCCTCTCACTCCTCTCATCCTGTATCCTGCGAAAATCGAGATGTTGACTGCGAGCAGTCCCGGAGCAGACTGTGCCAGCGCAATTATGTCCGGAAAGTCCTTTTCCTCCAGCCATCCGCGTCTGACGATTTCATTCTGGATCAATGGTATCATGGCATAGCCTCCCCCGATGGTGAAGGCTCCGATTTTGGCAAAGACCCACAGTATTTTCCAGTATGACGCCATTATTTTCCGAGAATTGACTGCAAAGGTGATAAAAAAATAATGGATAAAAAAATAATGCGCATCCGCCAGGTCCCCGGAAATCAAATGGAGTCCGTCGGCCGGAGTATCTGAAGAAAAATTCATATATTTGTGCTGCCTGCAGGAACAATCAGGAATACATACATGCTGAAAATGTTTTCCGCTGACCTTACATATCAAACTCAAAATAACCATGAAAAAGATTTTACTGATGCTGCCTTTGCTCGCGATATGCTTCGCATCGTGCAATAAAGAACCCGTCGGCACCGGCAATGGCGGGAACAATGCAGGAGACACAGCACTTTCCGGGGATGATGTCATCCCATTCAAAGACCCGAATTTCCTGGAGGCATTGCTCTCCGAAAACGTTGATTCCGACGGAGACGGACAGATAACCGTTGACGAGGCCAAGTCCGTAGAACAACTGTTAATACCTGCATGTGACATAAAGGAAATGTCGGAAATACGATATTTTATCGCTCTGGCATATTTGAATTGCCACAGCAATCAGCTGACTTCCCTTGACGTAAGCAACAATACCGCTCTGGCATATTTGTATTGCCACTTCAATCAGCTGACGGCCCTTGATATCAGCAACAATACGGCTCTGACAGTGTTGTATTGCCACAACAATCAGCTGACCACTCTTGACGTGAGCAGCAATACGGCTCTGGAAGAATTGTATTGCGGCGGCAATCGGCTGACCGCCCTTGACGTAAGCAACAATACCGCTCTGGCATATTTGTATTGCTACAACAATCGGCTGACCGCCCTTGACGTGAGCAACAATACGGCTCTGACATCTTTATCTTGTGACAATAATCAGCTGACCGCCCTTGACGTGAGCAGCAATATGGCTCTGGAAACTTTGTCTTGCTACGACAATCAGCTGACCGCCCTTGACGTGAGCAACAATACGGCTCTGGGATCTTTGTCTTGCGGCGGCAATCCTCTTCAGGCCATCACGATATCTGAAAGTCAGAGAAATGCCTCATGGATGAATGATGTCAGGCAAGACTATCCAGACATTGAAATCATAGTGAAGTAAGGCTGCGCTGCCAAATGGTGTCCGCCGGATGTGGCGTATAATTTGATTGCATGGCCGCCTGTGCTCTCTTGTCAGGAAGAGGTCTGCGTGCCAAGAGGTATTTGCCGTTAATATTCTCATGTTTCTGAATAAAGAGGGCAAGATCGGGGGAATTTTTGAGGGCAAACACAAAAAAATGAAAAAAAACATAAAAAAGTTTGGAGAGATGAAAAAAGTCCGTATCTTTGCAGCCCGTTTCGGAAATGACCGATGAAGTCATGGGCAAAAAGAAACGAGAAAGAGTTGTTTGAAAATATTGAAAGACTTAAGTACAAGCAAGTACCGAAACAATAAGAGAGAGCG
>CALUPG010000015.1 GCA_944322565.1 uncultured Bacteroidales bacterium
TAAACCGGTGCGGCCCTCCATGACCCGTTACGGTCACTTCAGCCTGGCCAAGGGTAGATCACTGGATTTCGCGTCTGTCCCCAGCGACTCTCCGCCCTATTCAGACTCGCTCTCGCTTCGGATCCGTGCCTGAGGCACTTATCCTCGCCGCTGAGGAACAACTCGTAGGCTCATTATGCAAAAGGCACGCCGTCGCCCCAATAAGGGCTCCGACCGCTTGCAGACGGACGGTTTCAGGTTCTCTTTCACTCCCCTGTTCGGGGTGCTTCTCACCTTTCCCTCACGGTACTGGTCCTCTGTCGGTCTTCCGGGAGTATTTAGCCTTGCGGGTTGGTCCCCGCTGATTCGGACAGGATTCCTCGTGTCCCGCCCTACTCAGGTGGCCGACTCTCTGACTCTCGTTGCCCGTACGGGGGTGTCACCCGCTGCGCCCGGCCTTTCCAGACCGTTCCGGTTCCTCTAGTCATTTCTAATGTCGGCTCCTACTACCCCGCAGCTGCCTCGACAGCCACGGTTTGGGCTCTTGCCGGTTCGCTCGCCACTACTACGGCAATCGATCGTTTTCTTTCTTTTCCTGCGGGTACTGAGATGTTTCAGTTCCCCGCGTTCGCCCACCTTATCAGGTGTGACTGGACTCCTTCCAGCCGGGTTGCCCCATTCGGACACGCACGGATCGATACCTGCTTGCGGTTCCCCGTGCATTTTCGCAGCTTGCCGCGTCCTTCCTCGCCTCCGGAAGCCTAGGCATCCTCCGTCCGCCCTTATTTCCTTCTCCTCGTGAATCACACTCTCGTGTGCTTTTTTGCCTTGAAATTGCAGTCCGCAGTCGGTTGCCTCCCGGGCGCATCTCTGCTCCCCGGCGGCCGACTACTCGACTTCTCGTTTCTGCTTCTTTACCTCGTTTTCTCTCTCATTATTGTCAATGAACTTTCCGTTTCTCCGCAGGAAAACTCCTGCTTTTTCCGAAACGGGCTGCAAAGATACGCACTTTTTCTTTCCCTCCAAACTTTTTTAAAGATTTTTTCAAAAATTTATGCTTATCCGCAAAATTCCCCTCCCTTATCCGCAGAAACTCCCCTCCACAAAAGCGAGGCTTTGACTGACGACAAAAGCCCCGGCAGTTCATAAATTGCCCCGAGAGTTCATAGCCGTGCCCGATGGAAAGCATTTTTATCTCCATCGGGCGCGATTTTCCTGCATTTTCACGGCAGTCGGCATTTTCAAAATGCCATCGGGCGCACTTCCATGGGAAAATCGCGGCCGTCGGACAGTCAAACCGGTATCCACCGGCCGCAACTCACGATAAGCCGGAACCGGTACCCACCGGCTGCAATACGCAATAGACATTAAATAAAATATTAAGTATATTTGCCGGGAAACATTTCGGGGAAACATTCATTGTAATTATAAACACATCGGGGAAACATCCATTGTATTATGTATTATAAATTGTATTATAAATTGTATTATAAACAGATTTGACAAAATCAATTAACGGACTTGACAAAAGATGGAAAAGAAAAAAATGACTTTGCCGGAAAATGCCCACCGGGAACTGAAGGCCGGAGAAGAATACAGGCCGCTCCTGTCTCCGGAGAGAAATTATCCGGAAGTGACGCCCTACTCAGTGAGCATGGGGCTGATTATGACAATTATTTTTTCTGCAGCCGCAGCATTCCTCGGGCTGAAGGTAGGCCAGGTCTTTGAAGCGGCAATCCCCATTGCTATCATTGCCGTCGGAGTATCAGGAGCCCTCGGGAAAAAGAACGCATTGGGACAGAATGTGATGATTCAGTCCATCGGGGCATGTTCGGGAGCAATCGTGGCCGGAGCAATTTTCACACTCCCGGCACTGTACATCCTGCAGGAGAGGTATCCGGAGCTTACCGTCAATTTCACCCAGGTATTCTTCTCGTCGCTTCTGGGCGGCATACTCGGAATACTGTTCCTGATTCCTTTCAGAAAATATTTTGTCAAAGAAATGCACGGCAAATATCCTTTCCCCGAAGCCACTGCCACCACTCAGGTGCTTGTAAGCGGGGAAAGCGGAGGAAAAGGGGCGAAGACTCTTCTCATCAGCGGACTCGTTGGCGGGCTCTACGATTTCATCGTATCCACATTCCACCTCTGGGGAGAAACCGTGACAACGAAGATTCTTCCCTTCGGAGAAATGATTGCAGAAAAGGCAAAGGTCGTGCTGAAGCTCAACACCGGGGCGGCAGTTCTCGGACTCGGCTATATCGTCGGCCTCAAGTATGCATTCATCATCTGCTGCGGAAGTTTTCTGGTCTGGCTTGTCATCATTCCTCTGATGAATCTCATCTGGGGAGGCCAGGTCATCGATCTGATGAACACAGGCATAACAATGGCTGTAGGAGAAATGTCCGCTGACCAGATATTCACAGAATACGCAAGACACATCGGAATCGGAGGCATAGCGACAGCCGGCATCATAGGCATCATCAAGTCTTTCGGCGTCATCAAGTCCGCAGTCGGGCTTGCCGCCGGCGAATTCTCTCGCAAGAAGACGACCGAAGAAAGACAGACAATCAGAACACAGAGAGACATTTCAATGAAAGTCATTGCCATAGGCATCGGCCTCACTCTGCTGGCCGTCCTCGCGTTCTTTGCCTTCGGAGTCGTCGACAACATCTGGCATGCCGTGATCGGCCTGATTGTAGTCGGAGTCATCGCATTCCTCTTTACTACCGTGGCGGCCAACGCAATAGCCATCGTCGGGTCCAACCCGGTCAGCGGCATGACCCTGATGACACTCATACTGGCATCTCTGGTGATGGTTGCATGCGGACTGGAGGGGACGGCAGGGATGACGGCGGCCCTGATTATCGGCGGTGTCGTATGTACGGCCCTTTCTGTTGCAGGCGCCTTCGTCACCGACCTCAAGATAGGGTATTGGATAGGCAGCACCCCGGCCAAGCAGGAGACATGGAAATTCCTCGGAACTCTGGTTGCAGCCGCGACTGTAGGCGGTGTCATGCTTGTCCTCAACGAGACTTATGGCTTCACAGGAGAGAATGCCCTTGTCGCTCCGCAGGCCAACGCAATGGCGGCTGTGATAGAGCCGATGATGAACGGAGGCGGGGCCCCATGGCTTCTGTATGGGATAGGAGCCGCACTTGCCATAGTGCTGACTCTCGCCAAAGTTCCTGCCCTGCCTTTTGCACTCGGAATGTTCATTCCGATTGACCTGAACCTCCCGATGCTCATAGGAGGAGCGATTTCATGGTATGTCGGCAGCAGGAGCAAAGACAAGGAAGTCAATGAGGCAAGACAGGAAAAAGGCACGCTCATCGCTTCCGGATTCATAGCCGGAGGCGCACTCATGGGAGTGGTCAGCGCCATCCTGAGATTTGCCAAAGTCGACTGGATGATGGAGCCGTCCCCATGGACAGAGCCGGTGGCCATCATTCCGTATGCCGCAATAATCATATATATCATAGTGTCTGCTAAGCGGGCAAGAAAGGCTTAGAATAATGGAAAATGTCATTCACGCACTGACGCTGACGCTGCTTGCCGGGGCCGCCACAGGACTCGGAGGAGCACTGATATTGTTTCTCAAAAGATTGAGCAGCAATTTTCTGGCAGCAGCACTTGGTCTTTCTGCGGGAGTGATGATATTCATTTCGCTGGCGGAGCTGTACCCTGAAGCCCAGAGTGCAGCAGGGTCGGCAGGACTGGACAATGCCAGAGTGTGGGTGCTCCTTGCATTCTTCGGAGGCATGGGACTGATCACCCTGATTGACTTTCTTGTTCCTGAATATGAAAATCCTCATGAGGCCACTGGTCTGACTCTGAATGCAAGGACGGCAGCCACGGAAATGATACATGATTCGGAACAATCAGGAAATGCCTCCGCCCTCAAGAAACTGGGGGTCATGTCCGCCCTGGCCATTGCCATCCACAACTTTCCGGAAGGAATGGCTACCTTCATCGGGGCGCTTAATGACCCGGGGACAGGAACGGGCATCACATTCGCCATCGCCCTGCACAACATTCCGGAAGGAATAGCCGTGGCAATACCTATATATTATGCCACACGGAGCAAAGTCAAGGCCCTCATATACGCCACTTTGTCCGGACTGACCGAGCCGCTCGGAGCAGCAATCTGCTACGGAGTGACTGCCCTTTCCGGCATCAGGATTTCAGACGGGGGACTGGCATTCCCGCTGATTCTTGCAGCAGTGGCCGGAATCATGATATACATATCACTCGACGAACTGCTGCCGACTGCCGAAAAATACGGGAAGCACCATGTGGCAATAGCCGGGGTTGTCGCAGGCATGGCAATAATGGGAATCAGCCTTCTGGTCCTGTAGACCCGGCTCAGACTTAAGATGCCGGCAGCTGCAGCCGCAAAGCATGAAGAAAAGACAGGCGCAAGCCGTCAGAAACATTATAATGACAATAGAACAACAGAAAAATGGAAACAATTCTCGACAGATTTCTCAGATATGTGGCGGTTGACACACAGTCTGACCCCGAATCCGAAAGCCAGCCGAGCAGCGCAAGACAGCTGGACCTGCTCAGGATGCTCCGGGACGAACTGCTCGCAATGGGTGTGGAAGCCACACTGGACGAATACGGCTATGTGATGGGGGCTATCCCGTCAAACTGCGGGGACAAGGCTCCTGCGGTAGGGTTCATCGCTCATGTGGACACATCCCCGGACGCTTCAGGGGCAGGCATAAAGCCGCAGATCATCCGGAATTATGACGGAGGGGACATCCTCCTCAACAAAGAGACCGGCCTCGCTCTGAAGACGGAGGACTTCCCGGAGATGAAGGACTATGCAGGACAGACACTCATCACGACAGACGGCACGACACTGCTCGGGGCCGATGACAAGGCCGGAGTTGCAGAAATAATGGATGCCGTGCAATACATCATGGCCCATCCGGAATTCAGGCACGGCCCGATAAAGATAGGCTTCACCCCGGATGAGGAAATCGGCAGAGGCGTGGCAAAGTTCGATGTGGCAGAATTCGGGGCAAAATACGCCTATACGATGGACGGAGGCGCCGTCGGAGAACTCGAATACGAGAACTTCAATGCAGCATCGGCTACTGTCCGCATCCAGGGGCGCAACATACATCCCGGCTACGCCAAGGGCAAGATGCTCAACGCCATCCTCATCGGAATGGAACTCAACGGCCTGCTTCCTGTGGAACAGCGTCCGGAATCCACTGACGGCTACGACGGATTCTTCCACATCGTCGGTTTCAGCGGAACGGTAGAAGAGGCTTCATTCTCCTACATCATCCGGGACCACGACATGAAGCTCTTCGGGGACAAGAAGGCAATGCTGCAGAAATGCGCGGATTTCATCAATCTCAAATACGGGCAGGGCACCGCTTCAGTCGAGATCAGGCATCAGTACTACAACATGAAAAAAGAGGTGGAGCCTCATTACCATATCATAGAAAAGGCTGTAAAGGCAATGGAAATGGAGGGCATCAAGCCTCACATCCAGCCAATCAGAGGAGGGACAGACGGAGCCAACCTGTCATTCATGGGACTTCCATGTCCGAATATATTCGCGGGAGGACACAATTTCCACGGGAAACTGGAATATGTGCCGCTCGAAAGCATGGAAAAGGCCTCAAAGGTCATCCTGAACATCATCAGCCTTTTTGCGGAAGATAATCTTTGAGATACTCCCTCAGCAACTTGAGACTCTGATAGATGCGATAGTCCACCGTCTTGGAGGAAATCCCCAGGGCGGTGGCTATTTCTTGATATGTCATCCCCCGGAAACGGTTCATTTCAAAGACTGTGCGGTATGAATCCGGAAGAGAGGCAATCGCCCCGGCTATTTTACCCTGCAGTTCATGCACGACATAAAAATCAGGGGATTCGAACTCGTCATCCAGCCTGCCGCAAATTTCACCCAGCACGCGCTGCTCAATTCTGTCCCGGGCTATCTGCTTCAGACATCTGTTGCGCACGGCGGCAAAGAGATAGGATGAAAGAGATGATGTCACATTAAGTGTCGTGCGGTTCTCCCACAGCCACAGCATCAGATCCTGGACGAGATTTTCTATGCGTCCGTCATCCTTGAGCCAGATTCTCGCATATGCGCACATTGCAGAATAATATCGCCTGAAAAGCTCTTCATAGGCCGATAAACTACCCTCCCCAAGTCTTTCCAGAAGATTCCTGTCTGATATATTTCCTCTGTCGCGCATAACGCAAATATAAGCAATAAAATTTCTAAAAACTGAAAAAAATTCATTTGCCGTTTAGGACATGACGGCTCTTGACGGTCTTATGTATGAATTTTATTTCATTTCATTTCAGAAGAGAGCATGACACAGAAAGAACAGATGGAAAGCCTGCTTGTCCGGTATTATAACGGTGAGCTTGACAAAAAGGAAATACAGGACATAAGGGCTTGGATAGACGCTTCCCCGGACAACCGAGCAACAGCTGAAGATGTATATCACATCTGTTTCGCTGCGGATGCGATGAGGATGGAAGAAAAGACTGACGCCGCATTTGCCGAGACACGCAGAAAAATCATTTCAGGACGATTCCGCAAGGCCGTCAAAAACCTTGAGAGAGCAGCCGCAGTTCTGCTGCTGCCAATTATCGGCTTGTCAGGATGGTTCATCTACGACTATTTCACACAGACGGAATCAATAATTGAAGTCTATTCGACTGCCGGTATGATAAGCTGCGTCACACTTCCGGATGACACCAAAGTATGGCTCAACTCTGATTCATATCTCAGATATCCGAGCCGTTTCGGCAAAGAGCGCAGGGTAACCCTTACGGGCGAAGGATATTTCGATGTCACAAAGGACAGCAGGCGGGAATTTGTCGTGGAAGCCGGACCGACAGAAGTTGTTGTACATGGCACGGAATTCAATGTAGATTCATATGACGACGAAATCCTCACAACACTTGTTTCAGGTTCGGTGAGCATAAGGTATGAGAACAGAGACAACCGCTCGAAATGCCTTACACTGAAACCTTCACAGAAGGCAATTTATGACACTAAAACAGGTGTAATGCGCCTTGTAAATGAAAATGTACTGTCCGGCACATCCTGGAAAGACGGGAAAATCATCCTTGACAACACTTCTCTTGAAGAAGCGCTCAGGATGATCGGGAACAAGTATAATGTAAGATTCGTAATCAAAGAGAATTCTATCAGACAATATAACTTCACAGGCACATTCTCCAACCAGAGCCTTGACAGGATATTGCATTACTTCAGCATGTCATCAGACCTGCACTTCAGACAGATTGCCACCGGAGAGGCCGATCGCGACGGACTTTCGGAACGCACTGTGTTTGAGGTGTCCTGACATAAACCAATAACCGACATTAAACCACATAAACCAAGAACGCCATGACTTAATGACAAGACACTAAAAATGAGGACGGTCCTTGCAGAAAACCCGAAATCGGGATGCTCAAACCATCCTCAACCAATAAGAAATCGCGAGGAACTGCCATTCCACGCAAAAATCCACATAATCATTCAAATATATGAAAAATTTTTCCTCTAAAGAAATTTTTCTTGGGGGCGGGCGGTTGCATACGCTGAAAATGATGCTTTCGCTATGCATGGCTCTCTTCGTTCTTGCCGTCCCGACATTTGCCCAAGAACAAAAGAACATCACTATCGATGTAACTGAAGCTCCTATGTCAGATGTCATCAGACAAATCGAACAGCAGAGCGGTTACACATTCTTCTTCAACAACCAGGATGTGAACATCAACAGAAATGTAACACTATCCATTTCCGGAAGTGACATAAGGACTGCCCTTAAAAAACTGTTTGAAGACAGCGGCATTTCCTGGTCAATCGAAGAGACTCATGTCATCCTGACAAAGGGAGAAACTCCACAGAACACACAAAAGGCTGACGGAAAACTTTCAGGAAAGGTCATCGACTCTGCAGGACTTCCGATTATTGGAGCTGCTGTCATGGTAGAGGGTTCGGCAAGCCTGGCTGCCGTAACTGATCTCGACGGAACATTCTGGTTCCCGTGGAATGACAATCTCGCTTCTGCCACCCTCAATGTGTCAATGCTCGGCTATACTTCACAGTCTGTACCGGTAAACGGACGGGGAAGCATTACCATTATCCTTTCCGAAGATGTAGAAATGCTTGAGTCATCAGTAGTTACTGCTCTCGGCATCAAGCGGTCCGAAAGAGCTGTCTCATACAATGTGCAGCCGCTGGACGACGATGTATTCAAGACCAGGGAAGCAAACATGGTGAACAGCCTCCAGGGCAAACTCGCCGGTGTACAGATCAATGCAAGTTCGGCCGGTGCCGGAGGAGAGACAAAGGTGGTGATGCGAGGAGCAAAATCCATTTCAAGCGACAACAATGCACTTTATGTGCTGGACGGCATTCCTCTTCCGTCGCTTTCGCTTACATCTCCGGGCGACAGCTATTCTATCTATAACGGCAGTGCAATATCAGGTGACGGCATCTCCAACTTCAATCCGGAAGACATCGCCAGCATGTCGGCTCTCGTAGGTCCGTCTGCGGCAGCCCTCTACGGATACAAGGCCGCAAATGGCGTGCTGATGCTCACTACACGCACAGGCGAGAAAGGAGTGAGCGTATCATACAGTACCAATACGACATTCTCCGACCCGCTGATGCTCCCGAATCTTCAGAGCACATACGGCGCAAAGGATGGAGTCTATGCCTCATGGGGAGACAAGCTTGCATCTCCTCAGTCATGGTCAGTGAAGGATTTCTTCCAGACCGGATACAATACTCAGCACTCCCTGTCTTTGTCAATAGGAGGAGAATCACGGAGCACATATCTCTCCGCAGGCTTTTCCGATGCACAGGGAATCATACCGAACAATGACTACAGAAGATACAACTTCACCGCCAATCATACTGAAGACTTCCTGAACGACAAACTGCACCTGAGCCTTCTCACAATGTACATGAATGTCAAGGAACAGAATATGCTTTCCGGCGGACAGTACTACAACCCGCTCATCCCTCTCTATCTGATGTCACCGAGCGATGACATCTACAAATATTCCGTATATGAACGCTATGATGCATCCAGGAATTTCAAGACTCAGTACTGGCCATGGGGATCAATGAACCTCCAGGCTCAGAACCCGTTCTGGATCATCAACCGCAATATGTTCAACAACAACAAGAACCGTTTCCTTGTCGGAGGCTCGCTCAAATATGACATTACAGACTGGCTTGACATTTCCGGCCGCGTGCGCCTTGACTACAACGGCACTGTTTCAGAACAGAAGAACTATGCGTCGACGACCGGTCTGTTTGCCGGGGAGTTCGGAAGATATCTCTATAATCAGTACACTACTGTACAGACATATGCCGATGTCCTGGCCAATGTCCACAAGACATTCGGGGACAATCTCATTCAGCTCAACGCCACTCTCGGAGCATCCATAGAGGACTACAGATACAGAGCACTTCTTGCCGCCGGTGACCTTCTCGGCGTGGCAAACCTGTTCACTTTTGCCAACATGGATACGAACAAGGGCTTTACTAAGACCACTTACAACGACCAGACTCAGTCAATTTTCGCAACTGCACAGGTCGGCTACAGGAATATGGTCTTTCTTGACGCCACGGTCCGCAGTGACTGGAGCACAGCCCTCGTGAATACCAATGCCCTTCCGGTGATATATCCGTCAGTAGGTCTTTCAGCGATATTGACAGATATCTTCAATGTCGACTCAAGGTGGTTCTCTTACGCAAAAATCCGCGGCTCCTACGCAGAAGTGGGTAACCCAGTCATGAGATATATTACAGTACCTACCCGGGCTGTGACAAACGGACAGCCGGCAAGAAACACTTACGGAGTAGCCGATGACTTTGTGCCTGAGCGTACCCGGTCATGGGAAGTCGGTGCGGATGTAAAACTGTGGCAGAACAAACTCGCCATCAGCGCCACCTACTATCATTCGATGACATATAACCAGGTCTTCACTCCTGAAATGCCTGCATCATTCCAGTACAGCACATACTATGTGAACTCAGGACGGGTAGACAACAAGGGTGTTGAACTTTCACTGACATTGAACCAGAATCTCGGCCCTGTAGACTGGACATCAACTCTCATCTATTCCCGTAACAAGAACAAAATCGTAGAGATGCTGGATGCGACCATTGACGGCACCCGCTTCCAGAGCGACCAGCTCTCCGTCGGAGGAACAACCGGCGTACAGATGTGGCTGACAAAAGGAAGCAGCATCGGTGACATCTATGTCCGCGGGCTCAAGACCGACGAGCACGGATTCATCTGGGTATCCCCTACAGGAGGCACAGTAGTACCTGCCGAAGTGTCCGAAGGACTTGACGGACTGATTTATGCCGGCAATGTCAACCCTGCATGGACAGGCTCCTGGAGGAATGAATTCCACTGGAACGGACTTTCTCTCGGCTTCATGATTACAGCCCGTGTCGGAGGCGTGGGAGTATCCCTGACCGAAGCAACACTTGATGCTTACGGAATGTCTCAGAGGACCGCAGATGCAAGACTCAACGGAGGAGCTCTCGTGAACGGACAGCGAATACCGGCTCAGTCATACTATGAGACGATCTCCGGAGGAAACGGAATGGATGCACTCGGAGCATACTACACTTACTCTATGACCAATATCCGCCTCGGAGAACTTACCGTCGGCTATGACATTCCTGTCCAGAAATGGCAGAAAGTCATCAAGGGCCTGAATGTCTCATTCGTAGGACGCAATCTGGCCATGCTCTACTGCAAGGCTCCGTTTGACCCTGAAATTGTTTCAGGTGCCGGCAACTACTCAATGGGCATCGACTACTTCATGATGCCGTCGACCCGCAATCTCGGATTTTCAGTGAAAGTCACTTTCTAAGCATTGGAAGAATATGAAGAATTTGAAATATATCATTATGGCATCCGCCGCTCTTGTGGCGATGTCCTGTACCAAAAACTTCCTCGAGAAGAATACCAATCCCGAAGAGGCTACAGAAGAGATGATGTCATGGGACGGACTTTCCACAGGATCCGCTTTCTCCCAGATGACCAGAAATGTCATCCCTTCCTATCAGATTATCGGCGATGAAGAATACGGAAGCGCCAATTATCAGGTAGTCCAGGATCTCATAGGAAATCTTTTTGCCGGATACATCGGCAACATCAACACCGGCTTCAATGCCACCAATGTATATGCCCTCACTGCAAGAGACTGGTACGAGGCCATGTTCAATGACGCCTACACAAGAGCCACCGGTTCGTGGGTAGAGCTTGACAATGTAAGGGATGAATTTCCTGAAGAAGCAGCTCTCGGGGATATCCTCAAAGTAGCGGTCATGCACAGGGTCACGGATACATACGGACCGGTACCTTATTTTCAGATTGGGCAAGGGGCTGTCACAATGGCTTATGACAGCCAGGAAGACATCTACAGAAGTTTCTTCACGGAACTTGACGGCGCCATCGAGACCCTGACCGCATTCTGGCAGGCCCAGCCTGGCACGAAGCTTCTTGAAAGATATGACAATGTGTTCTCTGGCGATGTACAGAAATGGATCAAATTCGCCAACACACTCCGTATGCGTCTTGCGATGAGAGTCGTATATGCGGACGAAGCCCTTGCAATGGAGCAGGCGGCAGAAGCTCTGGCCAATCCTGTCGGACTGATGACTGCCGCAGATGACATGGCCGCCCTCCACAAGCCGGAAGCCGGAGCATGGGAATACCCGCTCTATCAGATTCAGTACAGCTTCAACGACGCCCGTATCGGAGCCACCATCGAAACATACATGAACGGATACAACGACCCGCGCCGGTCAAGCTATTTCAGCCCTATCTCAGGCAGCGAATATCATGGAGTCCGCAACGGCATATCTGTCACCGAAGCATATCTCAATGCCACCAACCTGGCCAGAATCAACTGCACCAACAACGACGACCTGCTGTGGATGAGTCCTGCCGAAGCATGGTTTCTGAAGGCAGAATACTGGCTCCGTTCAGGAGACAATGCCCAGGCCAGATCATGCTACGAAGAAGGCGTGAGAGTGTCTTTCACTATGTGCAATGCGTCAGGAGTCGACAGCTATCTTGCCGACAACGAGAATACGCCGGGGACATTCACAGATGTAGTCAATGCAGGCAATTCATACAACACTGACCTCACCGACTGTACTGTAGCTTGGGAAGACGGAGGTGATTTCGAAACAAACTTTGAGAAAATCATCACCCAGAAATACATAGCCATTTTCCCTGAAGGACAGGAAGCATGGTCAGAATTCCGCCGCACAGGCTATCCTCACATCATACCATACAGCATCAACAACAGCAACGGAGACATTGACACAGACCAGCAGGTACGCAGACTCAACTATCCTGCCACCGAATACCGCACCAATGCAGCGAATGTGAGTGCAGGAGTAAGCACCCTCAACGGTGAATCCTCACAGGCACAGGGAGACAACGGCGGCACCAGAGTATGGTGGGACAAAAACACGAGATTTTAATCTACATTAATCATAACTGAAAATGAACAGATATTCAATCATATCCGCATCTTTGCTCGCAGCAGGAGCCGCAGCGTCCTGCGTTGAGCCCGAAGCTCTCGACCTCCAGCCTGCATACGAATATACGGACGAGTATTATGAGGCTCTGAGAGCATATAAGGAGAGCGACCACTCCATCTGCTATCTGTGGTTCGCCGACTATGGAGTGCCGACATCTCCGGCATACCGTTTCGCCGGAATCCCGGACAGCGTCGACATCGTTTCCCTCTGGGGAGGCATCCCGAAAGAAGGGACCCTTGACAGAAAGGAAATGTATGAGATGAGGGAGAAGAAGGGGACAAAAATCGTGGGAGTAAAGATTATCCGTCTTGCACATCACACCTACAACCCGACATGGGCCCTTGAAATCGGCATCCCTTCCTATATGAACGGATATAACGGGATGGATGGCTACAACCAGGCATACGAAAAGACATATCAGGAAAGGATAGCCGCCGGTGACAGTGAGACCGTGGCTGCCGCTGCAGCCGAATCAGCCGGACAGTACGCAGGGACCTCTTCACTGATTTCGGACATGCAGGCAAACCCGTCCCGTACCCTCGCGGAAGGCACCACCGAAGAAAACCCGCAGTGGGTATATCCTGAATGGTGCGTATATGCAGCCGAGTCAATCCTCGATGAAGTAAGGGACAATGACCTGAACGGCTACGACCTTGACTATGAGCCGGAAGGTGACGCACTCAGCGGAGAATGCATGAAGACATTCCTGCTGTATCTTGCGCAGTACCTCGGTCCGGCATCCAAGAACCCGCATACACTTCTCATTGTTGACGGGAACCAGCCTCCTGCAGGCACAGAAGAACTCTGCTCATACTGGGTCAACCAGAGCTACGGAAGCACACTGAGCGACGGAAGCTTCAACAGGCCGGGATGGAAAAATTCACAGCTCATCTTCACTGAAAACATCGGTGACGCCTGGGCAGACGGAGGAGTAATGGAGCAGCAGGCCGCATTCCAACCGTCCGAGGGAGGAAGAAAAGGCGGCTTCGGAGCCTTCCACGGCCAGAGAGACTACAATACCACTGATTCCGGTGCCGACAAGGAGACTCCGTACGGACACCTCCGCCGTGCCATTCAGCTTCAGAATCCTGCAGTAACCAAATAATCTGAGGACATATCATGAAAAACAAAATAACATACATATTTGCAGCTGCGGCATTGCTCTCTTTAGCGTCCTGCGAGGAGCTGCCGGACTATCGGACAACGATTGATGCCGCCCCATTGCTGACATTTGTCAACACAGACAATAACAACTGGCACTCGACGACACTGACACACAGGCCGTCCGGCACCACGGGCAGCTATAAGGATAAATTCATAGTGGAGTGCAACTCCGGCAACCACGGGACAGCTGCCATCGACATTATGTACGATGCCTCTCTGGTAGACAGATACAATGCCGACAACGGCACATCATATGTCGTGCTTCCTGAGGAATATCTCCAGATAGAAAATTCAAGTCTTACCCTTGAGGCAGGAGCCACAAAGACGGCCGACACCGTAAAGGTGGCATTGACAGGAGACCTTGCATCACTGACAGAACGCAGGTATCTCTGCGCTCTCAGAATCGATGCTCCGGACCTTGGAGTCAGCGAAGTGATGGGCACATATTATCTTGAGATCCTTACAGAACAGAACCGAATCCGTCCGATTACTTCATCCGATGAACTCGTCGGATACAGGCCGGCAGACAGAGACATCTGGACCGCAGACTGTACAGAATACGGACAGCTTTTTGACGGCAATACTTCCACCTGGAGCGGAGGCGTTTCATTCAAAGACGGCCAGGTCATCACAGTGGACATGAAGAAGACCAACCATGTGACTGCCTTTGATGTCGCCGGTTATGTCATATTCTCCGGGATTGAATTCAGCGTAGACGGAGAGACCTGGGAGCAGGCCGGTTCAATGATTGACGGCGAATATGTCTCGACATACAGCGGATTCCAGGTGGCGTTCGACGGCTACCTTGAAGCGAGATATCTCCGCTTCACCTGCAATGAAAGCGGCTCATCCTGGTATGGCAATGTGCTTGCGGAGTTCAACATCTACAAGATTGACGGCACAGACCCGGATGCTCCGATCATCTACGCTGAATGCGGAAGCAACAATGTTCTCCAGGGAGGGACAATCACCCATCATGCGATAGCCGGTACTTCAGGTTCTGTCAGCGCATCGTTCGGGGCAAAGGTCACCACAACATCCTCCGGCGGGTACACCGTAAATGTCGCCGTAGACAACTCGCTTGTTTCGGAATACAACGGCCTGCACGGAACGAGCTATGCTACAATCGATGAAAGCCTCGTCAGCATCGGAGGCTCGCCTCTTGCCATTGAAGCCGGCTCAACAGAATCTTCAGATGAAGTCAGCATATCCCTGACAGGAGACCTTTCTGAACTGACTAACGCAAACGGCTACATCATCCCGCTGCACCTGAGCAGTTCAACTACAGTGAGCGAAAGCAACGGCACCGTATATGTCGTGGTCAATGTCAAGTTCAGCGACGCCAAGCTCATGTCAAACTTTACTGAAGATGACATACTCGGGACAAAAGTTTCAGTTGAAGAAAAGTCGGCATGGACACTGCTGGCATGTGACGATGGAGGTATCCATTCAGGAGCATACGAAAACCTGTTTGACGGAGAACGAAGCACATTCATCAGGACATGGGGCGGCCCTGTGGACTTTACGGTTGACCTTGGCAAAGTATATGACATAACCGGTATGTCGCTTACAGCAACTACGGGATATACATACGCACCTGATTCAATACTGATAGAATACAGCACAGACAATCCTGACGCACTGACGACATTCGACGAGACTCCGAGCCGGTCAGACGGGACCATATCAGTATCCAATGAGACAGCATGGTGCGCCCTTTATGAACCGATTCAGGTCCGTTACCTCAGGGTATGCGCCACATACGGGAGCAACATGGGGACAGGAGAATTCGAACTCTATGTTCAGGAATAACAAACCATAATATTGAAAATCATGAAAATCATCAGATTCATAATGATAAGCATGGCGGCTGCGGCCCTTGCCTCCGGCTGCCAGAAAGGCATCGGATACGAAGATGTGGTGTTCTTCACAGGCACCGAGAATTCTCCGGTGACAACCATGTATGTCGACGGCCCGGCTTCCAAGGGACTGACTGTGACATCTTCGACAAAGCTCGCTTCAGACATGAGCGTGTCAGTCGAGGTCAACGGAGCCGCAGTTGACAGCTACAATTCATTGCACGGCACTTCATACAAGATGCTTCCGGAGGGAAGCTATACACTCTCTTCCGACACTTTCACAATCAATGCAGGAAGCAGCGTATCTCAGCCCGTGACATTTGAAATCACTTCCATGGATGACTTTGAGGAAGGCGCGCTGTACTGCATTCCGCTCACGCTGACAGGCACATCCAACGGGATGAAGATACTGGAAACATCAAAGACCACTTATGTGATGATCAACCAGATAATCACGACAAATGGAATAAACCTCCAGCAGAGCAACTATGTAAGTTTCCCGACAATCGTCAACAACGCCATGTTCCAGAACCTCTCCGCATGTACAATGGAAATCCGTGTGAAGATGAACAGTTTCTACGGGGCAACTGCCAATCCGGGCATTGCATCTGTAATCGGCGTCGAGGAGAACTTCCTCCTCCGCTTCGGAGACATTTCCTGCGACAAGAACCAGCTGCAGCTTGCCGGCCGCGGAGCTTCCGTGACTTCTTCACTTCACTTCAATACAGGGCAATGGTATCATATTGCAGTAGTGGATGACGGCACAACGGCAACACTCTATGCAGACGGGGAGAATGTAGGATATGTGGATTCATCATCCAAAGACCCGATTAACCTTGCGTGGGACTATATGGACGGATTCCATGTGGGATTCTCTGAAAGAGGCCGTCTGATGAACGGCGTTGTAAGCGAAGCCAGAGTATGGAACAGAGCCCTGACTCCTACCGAACTTGTCAACAACCAGTGCTATGTGAGTCCTGACTCTGAAGGCCTCATCGGCTACTGGAGACTTGACAACCTCAATGACGAAGGCAATTTTGAAGACCTTACAGGAAACGGCAACGACGGCGAGCCAAACCAGTCTCCTGTATGGGAAGAAATCAAATGCCCAGTCGTAGACTGACATATCGGATTTTGGTTATTATATAGTTCGTTGGCGTGGCTCACCGCCCGGCATGCTACGGCAGGGCCACGCCTTCTTTTCAAACAAACGAGACAGAACATGAACAAGACGGCAACTGCTCTCATCCTGATTCTTGCAAGCATTCTTGCCGGAGAATGGCTGCATGCCGGGACTCCACGCCTGCTTCAATTCGAGAATACGGTCATGGAAGTGGATACAATCCGCCATGATGCAGGTCCAGTCACAGTACGCTTTATATGCACGAACATCGCTGAAAAGGATGTACAGATACTTGATGTTCATGTCCAATGCGGATGTACCCAAGCCGTATTCCCAGAAAGTCCGATACCTCCCGGAGGGAAAGGATATGTCGATGTCACGCTTGACCCGAAAAATCTTTTTGCCGAGCAGAAGCGGCACATGACGGTAATTGCCACCAACGGGGAATACAGGAAATTCAACACAATCACCATCCACGGCTATGTGGACAGAGGCGTGACTGAAGAAGAACTGCGCTGGCCGCACGAACTTGCTCCTGGCCTCCGCTCTGAAGTGAACAAAGTGGGAATGAGGCTTTATGAGCGTGGGAAAATCTCGGCCAAGGAATTCTCCGTACTCAATGTATCCGACACTGCGATGAAACTCGGATGGATCCGGACATCCGGCATGGTCAAGGCAGAAGTACCTGCTTCTCTCGGTCCCGGAGAAAGCTGCAGGATAAAGGTTTATGTCAATACTCTTCCGATTGGTGAAGGAACATATGAGGAAACCCTGCTTCTGACAACAGGAAAAGATACTGTAATAATCCCGCTGTCAGGAGCAGTGAAAGAATCCTCAGGCCAGCACGGGAATACTGTCCTGATACCTGAACCGGCCGAAATTTATTATGGTTCAGGATATTTTCAACTTGAACCGTGCCCTGAAGTGTCTGTTCCGGACTCCTCATTCCTCTCTGCCGTCAGATACCTTGACGATGCCCTTGCTGGAAACGACTGGATGTGGACCGGAGATGCCGGGAACCACCTGACAGAAAAATGGAGACAAGGAAATCCTCAGGAAACAAAACCAGAGGACGCTTCGGTAACTTTCCTGCTTGAGCCGGAATTCGCTCCGGAAGAATACAGGCTCGACATACTCGAAGACGGCATTACGGTCACAAGCAGCACATGCACCGGTGCAATCCGCGCCGTCTCCACCCTCAGGCAGCTGCTGTGGGAAAGCGGAAGAAGGCTTCAGGAAGTGTCAGTGCACGACTGGCCGAGATATGAATGGCGGGGGACAATGCTGGATGTAGCAAGACACTTTTTCGATACAGATGAGGTAAAGAAGCTGATAGACCGGATGGCCCTGTACAAATTCAACCGGCTACATCTGCATCTGACTGATGACCAGGGATGGAGGGTGGAAATCCCATCTCTGCCAAAGCTTGCATCCGCAGGGGCTTGGGGAGAACTCAACAGCAAGGACAGCCTGTGCCTGCAGCTGGCGGAAAGCCTGAAAGACGGGAAATTCCTTCTGCCTGAAGACAAGATGAAAGGCTGTCTACACGGCGGTTTCTACACAGAGGATGATATCCGCACAATGGTAGCATATGCGGCTGACAGGGGAATTGAAATCGTTCCCGAAATTGACTTCCCCGGTCATTCACTCGCAGTGCTCAAGGCCTACCCGGAACTTTCCTGTGGCAGGAAAGGCGGGGCATGGGGCAAGACATTCACCACTCCCCTGTGCCTCGGCAACAGCAGCACGACAGACTTCTGCAAAGAGGTCTTTTCTGAAATATTCAGACTCTTCCCGTCACAATACATCCACATCGGCGGAGACGAAGTGGATCCTACAGCATGGGGCAAATGCCAGGAATGCCGCAGACTCATGGCATCACTCGGAATCTCATCACCAGAAGACCTGCAGTCGCATTTCACCCGGGAAATGGAAAAATTCTGCATGGACAACGGGAAGACAATCATAGGATGGGACGAAGTGTCCGGAGACAGACTCTCTCCGGAAAGCATCGTGATGTGGTGGCGCAACTGGGCCCCGCAGACACTCCGGGCCTCAATAGCACAAGGTCATGATGTGATTATCTCGTCCTCGGAATATTATTATCTGGCCCCGGAACAAGACAGGAACTCCCTGTTCAAGACATATTCATACGACCCGTATGAAGCAGGAGGAAATTCTCCGCATATCACAGGCATACAGGGTCATCTCTGGAGTGAAGAGGCTCCGACTCTGGAAAGTGTGGGAGAGCGCATTTTCCCGCGTCTTCTTGCCATCGCCGAGACAGGATGGACCACTCCGGAGCGAAAGGATTTCGCCCGATTTGAAAAAAGGCTTCCACGCCATCTGCAGGACCTTGACAAGAACGGATGGAAATATCGCTTCAACGACCCTGAAGGCATATTCGATGTCAATGTATTTACAGACAAAGACACAGTCTGCCTGACTGTCCCGGACATGGCCGTTCTGCATTACTCCCTTGACGGAAGCATCCCGGACAAATTCTCTCCTGTCTACATCGGGCCGCTGACAATAAGCGAAGACTGTACGATGAAATTCCGGAGCTACAATAGCCTGGGCATCGCCGGAGAACTTGACAGCGCCGTCTTCAGGAAAACAGATTACCTTCCGGCTGCAGAGGCACCAGCACAGACAACGGAGGGCCTGAAAGCCAGATGGTACGACTACAAGGGAGACTACTGTGCAGGAATAGAAGAAGCCCCTCTGAAAAAAGAATTCATCTGCGGCAGTCTGGACATCCCGGCAGATGTCTCCGGCAATATAGGACTTATCTTTGAAGGATACATAGACATTCCTGAAGACGGCATATACACTTTTTACACTTATTCTGATGACGGCAGCATACTGACAATAGACGGGATGACCGTAGTCGACAATGACGGGGCACACCCCCGGGTCGAAAAAACAGGTCAGGCCGCATTGAAAAAAGGTCTGCACATGCTGTCCCTCAGGTATTTTGACTCAAACGGAGGCATCCTTGAAGCAGGCTTCACGGACCGCACCGGACGGCACATTCCGATTCCACGGGAAATGCTGCTCAGGGCTACGGCAGACTGACTTGGCGTAAAAATCAGACGAGCCGACTCACCACATAACAGAATAACACAAAGGATATGAAAAGTTTAGGCATCGACATAGGTTCATCTTCAGCCAAGGCTGCCCTTCTTGACACAGACAGCGGGAGATGCCTCTGTTCCGCCGGCAGTCCGGACACGGAAATGCCAATTACAGCCCTTGCTCCCGGATGGGCGGAACAGAATCCGGAGCTGTGGTGGAAACATGTCTGCGAAAGTGTACTCAAAATAAAGGAGCAGTATTCACTGGCCGATGTGCGGAGCATCGGCATCTCATACCAGATGCACGGACTTGTATGTCTGGACAACAACGGCTGTCCAGTAAGAGACGCAATCATCTGGTGTGACTCAAGGGCAGTGGATATCGGGAAATATGCAATGGAAAAACTCGGCAGGGAAAAATGTCTGTCGCACCTGCTGAATTCACCGGGCAATTTCACCGCATCAAAGCTCGCATGGGTCATCCGGAACGAAAAAGAGAATTTCCTGAAGACTGCCTCGTTCTTCCTCCCGGGCGACTACATAGCCTACAGGCTCTCCGGTGACATACACACTACCGAGACCGGGCTGTCGGAACAGATACTCTGGGACTTCAGGGAAGGAAAGCGGGCGGATTTCGTGGCGGATTTTTACGGAATTCCCCATGACCTGATACCTGACACAGTGCCTTCTGTCGGCATTCAGACTGTCACTGATGCTGCGACGCAGAATCTTTTCGGCATTCCGGCCGGAACTCCGATTTCATACCGGGCCGGAGACCAGCCGAACAATGCATTTTCTCTCAATGTGCTGGACCCGGGGGAAATTGCCGCGACCGCAGGCACGAGCGGGGTTGTATACGGAGTGACGGACATTCCGGAGGCTGACCCGCTGTCCAGGGTCAACACATTCGTTCATGTGGGCCATACCTCCAAACAACCGAGATACGGCATCCTGCTGTGCATCAACGGAGCAGGCATCATGAATGCTTGGATAAGGCGGCACTTTGCACCGGGCATGGACTACAATTCGCTCAATTCCATTGCCGCAACTGCACCCGCAGGTTCAGACGGGATATGCGTGGTCCCGTTCGGCAACGGGGCGGAAAGAATGCTCGGAAACATAAGGACAGCCGCTTCAATATCAGGGCTTGACCTCAACAGGCACGGTCTCGCGCATATCCTGCGTGCAACGCAGGAAGGAATTGCCTGTTCATTCAGGTACGGCATAGAAATCATGAAGACAATGGGGCTGAAGCCTGATGTCATAAGGGCAGGCAAAGCCAACCTGTTCCTGTCGCCGCTGTTCAGGCAGACACTCGCAACAATCACAGGAGCAAGAATCGAACTGTATGACACGGACGGAGCACTCGGAGCGGCAAGAGGAGCAGCCCTGGGGGCCGGTATCTACAAGAGCAGGGAAGAAACTTTCGCATCTCTGGCAAAGACAGAAGAAGTGACGCCGAGGGAAGAAGACAAGGAGATGCTTGAAGAAAGCTACAGAAGATGGAAAGACAAAATAAAACACATATAAAACACTAAAATACACCGATTTATGTCTACAAAAGAATTTTTTCCGAATATCGGGAAGATACCGTTTGAAGGAACAATGTCAAAAAAACCCATGGCATTCCATTATTACGAACCGGAAAGAATGGTCCGCGGAAAAAAGATGAAAGACTGGCTGAGGTTTTCAATGGCATGGTGGCATACCCTCGGCGCCGACGGTTCAGACCAGTTCGGCTCCGGGACGAAGAAATTTCCATGGAATGAAGGAGACACAGCACTTGAGAGGGCAAAGAACAAGATGGATGCAGGGTTTGAAATCATGCAGAAAATCGGGTTTGAATACTATTGCTTCCACGATGTGGACCTCATAGAAGAGGGTGACTCTGCCCAAGAGTATGAAAGGAACATGAAGGAAATCGTGTCATACGCGAAACAGAAGCAGGCTGAGACAGGCATCAGGCTGCTGTGGGGCACGGCAAATGTATTCGGGCATCCGAGATACATGAACGGGGCGGCAACCAATCCGGACTTCCATGCTGCTGCAAGGGCAATGCTCCAGATAAAGAATGCTATTGATGCCACCATCGAACTCGGTGGAGAGAACTATGTGTTCTGGGGAGGCCGTGAAGGCTACATGTCTCTTCTCAACACCGACATGAAGAGAGAGAAAGAGCACCTTGCCACAATGCTCAGGATGGCAAGAGACTACGCCAGGGCCAAAGGCTTCAGAGGCAACTTCCTCGTAGAGCCGAAGCCTATGGAACCCATGAAGCACCAGTATGACGCAGACACGGAGACAGTGATAGGATTTCTCCGGACACACGGACTTGACAAGGACTTCAAGGTAAATATCGAGGTCAATCACGCCATCCTTGCCGGACACACATTCGAGCATGAGCTCCAGTGTGCCGTCGATGCCGGCATGCTCGGCTCCATAGACGCCAACAGAGGTGACTACCAGAACGGATGGGACACCGACCAGTTCCCGGCCGACATCTATGAACTCGTCCAGGCCATGATTGTAATCCTGCGCGGAGGAGGCTACATGGGCGGAGGCACGAACTTCGACGCAAAGACCAGAAGGAACTCCACTGACCTTGAAGACATCTTCATAGCACACATTTCGGGCATGGACATCATGGCAAGGGCCCTGCTGATTGCCGCCGACATCCTTGAGAACTCCGAGTATGAGAAAATGCTCCGGGAAAGATACGCCTCCTTTGACTCAGGTGAAGGCAAGAAATTCGAAGAAGGGAAGATGACCCTTGAAGAAGCCGCCGAATACGCGAGGATACATGGGGAGCCTCAGATGACAAGCGGGAAACAGGAGCTGTATGAAACTCTCATAAACCTCTATATCAGATAGCCATGGATACTGCTGACGGCCGGAACCGGGCCTATCTCTTTTCAATAGTATTCATCGCTGTCATAGGCGGACTGCTCTTCGGATATGACACCGCCGTCATATCCGGGGCGGAGCAGGCCCTTGACACTTTCTTCAGTCAGGCAGAAGACTTCACCTACACAAGGCTGCTGCACGGGTTCACGGCATCCAGCGCACTGATAGGGTGCATCATCGGAGGAGCCGTGTCAGGGATGCTTGCCTCGTCTCTGGGAAGAAAGAAATCCCTGCTCATAGCCGGAGCCCTGTTTTTCGTGTCCGCCGTAGGTTCATGGTGTCCAGAAAGCGGAATACTCCCCTACGGGGAACCGTCGGCGGGACTGCTTGCGATGTTCAACTTCTACCGGATTGTCGGAGGTATCGGCGTAGGACTCGCATCTGCAGTCTGCCCGATGTACATCGCCGAAATTTCCCCTGCCGGCATTAGAGGCACCCTTGTCTCATGCAATCAGTTCGCGATAATTTTCGGAATGCTCGTGGTGTATTTCGTCAACTGGATGATAAGGAACAATCTGGCCGATTCAGCCGCAGAGATCCAGGCGGCAATGACAGAAATCGGATGGAGAAGGATGTTCCTGTGCGAGGCCTGGCCCGCAGGACTTTTCTTCATTCTTGTGTTCCTCGTTCCGGAGACACCTCGCTTTCTGGTGATGAAGGGGAAGGAAAGTTCCGCACTGGAGATTCTCACAAGAATCAACGGGAAAGAAGAAGGCTCCGGGGTCCTTGCTGAAATCAAAGGCACCATTCATGAGAAAAAAGAGAGACTGCTGTCATACGGCGCCGGTGTCATCGGCATCGGCATCATGCTGTCTTTCTTCCAGCAGGCAATAGGAATCAATGTGGTGCTCTACTATGCTCCGAGAATATTCGGGGACCTCGGGGCGAGCGGAGACGCATCAATGGTTCAGACCGTGGTCATGGGCATCGTGAACATCATCTTCACCCTCGTGGCAATTTTCACGGTGGACAGACTGGGCAGAAAGCCTCTGCTGATCATCGGCTCTGCAGGAATGACTGCAGGAATGCTGGCCCTCGCCATATTTTCTTTCCGCGAAGTCATCGGAATAGGGGCCCTGGTATTTATCATCATATATACAGCCTCATTCATGATGTCATGGGGGCCGATCTGCTGGGTGCTCATCTCGGAGATATTTCCGAATACCATCAGGTCACAGGCGGTGGCCATCGCAGTGGCCGTGCAATGGGCGGCAAACTTCCTGGTATCATCCACATTCCCTGCCCTCAGTTCATGGAGTATAGCTGGCACCTATCTGATATATGCGGCCATGTCCCTGCTCTCCGCCCTGTTTGTATGGAGATTCGTTCCGGAGACAAAGGGGAAGACACTGGAGGAAATGTCCGTGTTGTGGAAGCACAGAAGCTGACTGGAGGATGCCACTGACTCCGGTTCAATATGACAAACTTTGATTAATTTTGGCTGAATAATATTAACGGCATATAAAAATGAAGACACTATATCTGGCCGCAACGAGTCTGCTGGCAATGACAATTTTCCATGCGGCCGACGCCCAGGAGCTGCCGTATATGAATCCGGAACTGACTCCGGAGGAAAGGACGGAAGACCTCCTCTCAAGGATGACACTTGAAGAAAAAATCGGACAGACGCTGTGCCCGCTCGGGTGGCCGATGTATGAGAAAATCTCCGACACCAGGACAGAAGTGTCGGAGAAGTTCAGGGATTTCATCGGGAAGCAGTACGGGGGAATGCTCTGGGCAACATTCAGAGCAGACCCGTGGACCCGGAAAACACTTGAGACGGGTCTCAATCCGACTCTTGCCGCCGAGACTTACAACAAGCTCCAGAAATATGCCATAGAACACAGCAGGCTCGGCATCCCGATAATCCTTGCAGAAGAAGCGCCGCACGGGCACATGGCCATAGGGACCACCGTATTCCCGACCGGCATCGGGCTTTCGTCCACATGGGACACCGCCCTCATGGAACAGGTCGGCAGAGCCACGGCGGAAGAACTCCGGGCCCAGGGAGGGCATATCGCATACGGACCTGTCATTGACCTTGCCAGGGAACCGAGATGGTCAAGAGTCGAGGAAACATACGGAGAAGACATGTACCTCACGTCGGAAATGGCTTCGGCAATTGTGCGCGGAGAAAGTCCGAAGTACAACGGTTTTGACAAGGGAGTAATATCAACCCTGAAACATTTCATCGCATACGGCATTCCTGAAGGAGGACACAACGGCAATCCGTCGTTCATCGGCGAAAGGGACCTGTACGAAAATTTCCTGCCGCCGTTCAAGGCTGCCATAGATGCCGGAGCCCTTTCCGTGATGACATCCTACAATGCCATAGACGGTATCCCGAGCACATCGAATGAAGAATATCTCCGAGACATCCTCCGAGACAAATGGGGATTTGAAGGCTTCGTCGTCTCTGACCTTGAAAGTATTGACGGACTCTGGCAGTCGCACCGCATTGCATCGGACAGGCAGAATGCCGGAGAACTGGCACTGAAGGCGGGGGTGAATGTTGACCTCGGGGCGAACTGCTACTCTCTTCTTGCTGAAAGCATCCGGGACGGGAAAATCCCGGAGAGTCTCATAGACGAAGCCGCAGGCAGGGTCCTGAAACTGAAATTTGCCCTCGGACTGTTTGACAATCCGTACATCGGCACAGAAGCTGCCGCAGCAGTTGTCCGCAGCAGCGCCCATGTCAGCCTTGCAAGGCAGACAGCGCGTGAAGGCATAGTCCTTCTTGAAAACAACGGCATCCTTCCTCTCGGCAAAGACATCAGGGTGGCAGTCATCGGTCCGAATGCCGACAACATGTACAACCAGCTCGGCGACTACACCGCGCCGCAGGCCCGCAACAACATAAAGACTGTCCTGGACGGCGTCATAAAGAAAATCGGGGCAGAAAATGTAATTTACGCCAAAGGCTGTGCCGTCAGAGACACATCATGGAACGGAATCAGTGAAGCCGTGGAGGCCGCGTCAGAAGCCGATGTGGCCGTAGTTGTGGTAGGAGGCTCAAGCGCCCGGGACTTCAGGACCAAATACATTGACACGGGAGCCGCAGTCGTAGACAGGACATCAGTAAGCGACATGGAATCCGGAGAAGGATTCGACAGGGCGACTCTCACTTTGCTGGGACTCCAGAATAAACTTCTCGAGGCAGTGCACGCCTGCGGAACCCCTGTTGTCGTCGTCTATATTGAAGGCCGCCCGCTTGACAAGACATGGGCAAAGGAAAATGCTGACGCCCTGCTCACTGCGTGGTATCCGGGACAGGAAGGAGGCAATGCCGTTGCCGACGTACTCTTCGGAGACTACAATCCGGCCGGACGGCTTCCGGTATCAGTGCCTGTCTGCTCCGGGCAGCTTCCGGTATATTACAACAAGAGATTCCCTGCCGGGCATGACTATGTGGAAGTATCCGGGCTGCCGCTGTATGAATTCGGCTATGGCTTGAGCTATACATCCTTTGAATATTCGGGACTGAGGACAGAAACACTTCCGGGAGGAGAGTCACTCAGAGTCTCTTTCGACATACGGAATACCGGGAAATACGACGGGGATGAGGTTGCCCAGATATATGTGACGGACCTGCTTGCATCCGTCGTCCGGCCGCAGAAACAGCTCCGGGCCTTCAAGAGGATTCATATTCCAGCCGGAGAGACTGTACGGGCGGAATTCATCCTCGGCAAGGACGCATTCATGCTCTATGACCCGGCAATGAATCCCGTGGTGGAACCCGGGGATTTCAGGATTTCTGCAGGGACTTCATCCGAAGACATCAGACTTGAATGTATTGTCTCAATGGGAACGGCTCTATGAAAGAAAGCATCAGGCCTTTCATTCAGTATTTTTCCCTGAAGATGCCCCAAAAGATTTCTTACGGTTTTCACGCTTCAGGAACCGTGCCTTGTACTTCTCAAGCTTGAGTTCTTCCTTCCGCCTCTCTTCTTCCATGGCCTGAAGCAGCTTGAGCTTGCGCCTGCGCTCTTTCATCAGCTTCTTTTCCTCCTTGATGCGCGCCTTTTCGGCATCCCGCTTGTCTAGGGATTCCCACCGGGCTTCCTTGGCGGCGAGCCTTTGGGCTTTCTTCTCAGCCCTTTCTGCCCGGGCCTTCTCCCGCAGCTGTTCCTTTGTCAGCACAAGAGAAGAATCTGCCTGCGATGCAAGCCGCGCAGAGTCAAGGGAGGCAAGACTGTCGGCAAGATGCAGAGAATCCGCAACAGCCTTGAGGCTGTCGGCCAAAGCCAGTGAATCAGCTGCAGCCTTTATCTTCAGAGAATCCGCCATGAGGACAGAATCCCTAAGACGCTGCTCCTCCAGCATCTGTCTTTCCCTCTCCTGTATTGCCCTCTGCCGTTTCCGTACTTCTGCCAGAGAATCCCGGACGGCAATCTGGACATAAATATTGTCCATGTAGCCGGGGAAATATATGTCCGTCTGCTCATAATCCGCACGCGGGACAGAAGAATAATTCTGGCGCTGCGGGGCCCTGAGTTCAAGCGGCGTGACTGCATACCTGTCAACCGGGCGTTTCTCGGGAGTCCAGTTGAAGCCTTTCAGCTTCTGGTCCTCGGGAGTCATCTGCGCCACAGGATAGGCATCGCTCGCTGCCGTATCAAAATAATAGACCCTGTGAATATTGCCATCCTTGAAATATGCAGACAACATCTTGCTTTCTTTTCTGTTGGCTGTGGCAAGCACATCATTCTCCTCAAGGTAAAATATGGCAGACGCACCCCCGAGTGCATCAAAACGCTCCAGCTGGCTGTCTGCGTTGAAATATGCCATCATCTCCGTCCCTTTGATCTGGTCGTAATGGGCAGTATCCTCCTGAATATGGATAAACGCATTGGCCATCAGACTGACCTTCTCCATCATCTGGTTACGGATGACGGCCGTAACGCTGTCTGCAGAGAATTGCTGCGTCACCTCATTCCAGATGACTGGGGTCTTGAAAAGCCTGGCAAGCGAATCCAAGTCAGAATATTCAAGGGAGTCACAGATAATCTGCATGTTCTTCCTGTAAATCTTGACATTACGCAAGGCTGTCACGAAACCGATTTCTGTCGTATCCTTAACAGGCTGAAGCATTGCCGAAGAATCCGGGGACACGATTCCCGATGAATCGGGAGAAGCAATTCCCAATGAATCTGATACGGCCAACGCCACAGAATCAGATACGGCCAACGCTGAGGAATCAGAAGATGATATCTGCAGGGAATCCCGAGGATTGACTGTCAACGAATCGGAGAGAGCCGCTGCGGATGAATCCTGTTTTTCTGCAGGAGACGAAGGAGATTCTTCAGATGGGGCAGCGGCATTTCCCTGCTGATTCCTGTTTTTAGGAATGTCCGGAGGCCGGTTCGGATCATTCTTGGCAGCCTCTGCTGCGGCTCTGGCGGCTTCCTCGGCTGCCTTGTGCCTGTATTCCGACACCGGATCTATGTCAAGCGTGGCTTTTCGGGTATTGGCATCCGCAATCATGCAAGAGTCTATGTCACACATCCTCTTCGTATAATAAATGAGGGTATCCGCGCCGAAATACACAGTGTCGACCTGCCCGTTTTCCTCCGTCTCTGCAATCACGGCAGGCTTGCGGAGCAATGTCACTCTGGAGAGGCTGTCAATATAGTTTATATGACCCGCAACAGCAGAAACATTGCGGGTAGTATCCGTCACCTGCGCATTTCCGAACATATCGACATTCATCGTATTCCTGTAGAAATACAGCGAGTCGCACCAGCCTTCCTGGGTGTCAGACATGACATGGACATTACGCCTGAAGAAAAACACCTCCCTGCCGCGGTCATACCAGCCGGCATCGGCAGAAAGCATATTGTCTTCCTGCCAGGCATTGGTTCCCCGGCCGAATGTCGCGAAATTTCGGTCAGACTCATACCTGAGAGTCGTGGTCTCCACAAAAATCGAATCCGTGAACATATTGACATCCGAGACAAAGTTGAATTCCTTTATCTTCGAGTCGTATGTCCCCCGCTGGCTTTCAATAATCTGGCCGTCCTTATCCCTCATTGAGCCCCCGTTCATGAAGACAGCCACGCTGTCCTTTGTATTGTAGTCCAGATGACGAGTCCTGAGGGTATTGTTGTCCTTGTCGCGGAGCTGTACGATATTGCCCCTGAATTCCGCAAGATCACGGTCTATGTGATAGAACATCCTGTCACTTTCAAGTTCCGTCCTCTCCTGAAGTATCCTCACGGAGCCGATGGCCTCAATAAGACGGGAATCCACATCCCAGATGGCTGTGTCGCACATGAGGTACGTATTGTTGTGCAGGAACACGGCATTGCCCGTAGCCCTCCGGTATGTTCTGCCGCTTCTCTCGATCTGGCGCAGAGTGTCTGCCTGCACAAGGCGCACAAGACTGTCCTCCTGCTCTTTTTCCTGCGACAGGGCAGGAAAAACGGACAGGAACAGCAATGTCAGCAGAAACAGGACTCGGAATCTTTTCATGAGGACAGACGGATTAAATGCGGGGACGGCCTATTCAGTCTCCGCGAATTTTTCAGACCACGCCTCCCTGTTGAATGCACAGTCCTTGAAAAGAGGGTCTATGACAATATAAGTGGTGCCGATTTTCTCATTTATGAAATTGTCTATGGCCTCCATGGACTTCTTCTGCTTGACTATCGACAGCAGAAGGTCATAATCTTCGGTAAATGTAGCCGTATGGGCCGGAATGATTTTGTCCACTTTAATAATCTTGTATATGGTATTTCCGGAACGGCCCTCATTGTCGAGGGATTCAAACGGAGCAGAGATTTCCCCTTCCTTCAGGTCCTTGATTGCCGCATAGTCCTGTGGCTTGAGCTGGTCTATCTCAAAATATGCCGAGCCGGTATTCGGATCCGACATCTGACCGCCGTTGGTCTTGGTGGCCGGGTCTTCAGAATAGAACCTTGCCGCAAGATCAAATGTGACAGCCCCGTTGTTCAATTCAGTCTTGAGACTGTCCAGCACCCGGAAAGCATTCTCCATGTCCTGGGAAGTATATTCCGGCTTCATCAGAATATGCCTTGCATTGAACATGTCTCCTTTTTTCTCCAGCACCTCAATTATATGGAAGCCATCCGGAGTCTCGACTATCTGGGAAACAATGCCGGGCTTCAGAGCCATGGCGGCATCGGAGAATGCCGGCCAGAAAATGGATTTGGATGCCATGCCGAGCTCCCCTCCTTTCATCGCACTTCCAGGGTCCTGGGAATAGATGCGGGCAAGTGTCGAGAATTTTTCTCCGTTTATGATACGTTCTCTTATGGCGAGAAGCCTCTCCTTGACGGCCATGTTCGCAGCCTCACGGTCCGGATATATACATATCTGGCTCAGCTGATACTTCATAGGGACAACAGGTAGATCCGCAGAGTCCAGAGACTCAACGAACTGCTTGACTTCAAAAGGCGTAATCTCCGGAATGTCAGACATGATGTTGCTCTGCATCTGCTGGGTAAGACTCTGGTCTTCAAGGGCTTTCCGCCATTCCTGTCTGAGACGGTACAGGGGCTTGCCGAAATATTTCTCCATCTCCTCGTCTCCTCCGAGCTGTGACCTGATCATGTCCATCCTGTTGCGGAGCTCTCCCTCTACCATGTCATTGTTCACGGAAAGGGAATCAAGCCGGGCCTGCATCAGGAACAGCTTTGACTCCATCATCTGCTCCAGGAGCTCGCACCTGACATTCCTGTCGGACGCAAGACCCTGCGCCCTCATCATCTGGACCTCTTCCTCAAGCTGAGAGATGGATATCATTTCATTTCCCACGACAGCTATCGATTTGTCGATAAGACCGTCACCATATTTCTGAGCCTGCAGCGCCGCCGGCAACATCATGAAAATGCAGGCTGCTGCGCACAATACCATCCGTTTCATTATTGTTAAAATACTTTATACTTCCCTTTGTCGCGGGCGTCAGCAAGCAAGTCCTGTTCCAAATCGGAAATAAGCTTCTGCTTTCTGACACTGATTATTATATTTCTGATTCTCGGCCTGCAATATTCCAGCGGCGCTATTTCTCCCGCCGGAATAAAATCCGCGATATAAGCCACATTCATCTTTCCGTATTCATCCTCCTTTTCAATGAATCCGTTCCGCATCAGCGAAAGAAGCTCGGCATAGTCTGTCCCGAATTCCCTTGAAAGAGAGACCATGTCTGTCCAGCCGCCGTTGTAATCGGTATACTTGACGGCTGAAAAATAAGACAGGCTGTCTGCTGCCTCCAGATCCTCAATCAGGGACGAGGACATCTTTTTCCTGATGACGCCGAGATTGGGCGAGTCAGCCGAAATTCGCAAAAACCGGGCCTTGACTACCGGAACTTCAAGCACAAAGTTCTCCACATGTTCCAGATAATAGTCATCTATCTGACTGTCGGCGACCATAGTATCCAGCCGCTCGTTAATGTACCGCTGCTCGTAACGGTACTTCAGCAGGGAGCGCCTGTATTCCTCAAGTTCTTCTGAGACATCCAGCTCATCCTTGGTCAATTGTGCCTCTGCGACATCCAGGAATATCAGATCCGTGGCCCAGGAATTGACATACTGAAGGGCCAGTCTGAGACTGTCCTCCTCAGATGTGCCGTCAGGGATAAGGGACGCCACCTCGCTGCGGTACAGGTAATGTCTGCCGACCTCCGCCACCACCTCATCATCATAAAGAAGTGAGGAAATCGCCCGGCACGACGAAAATGTCAGCAAGGCGATTCCCAAAACCAATATGCAGCGGACAGTCCCCCTCATAGGCAGTCCTATCTTGAATAATTCGGGGACTCCCTTGTTATAGTCACATCATGCGGATGGCTCTCGACATATCCGGCATTGGTAATGCGGACAAATCTGGCAGAACGCAATGTCTCTATGTCCTTTGCTCCGCAATATCCCATTCCGGCCCTAAGGCCGCCCACAAGCTGATATACGACTTCAGCAAGCGTGCCTTTGTAAGGGACCTGGGCAACAATGCCTTCCGGGACAAGTTTCTTGATGTCTTCCTCCATGTCCTGGAAATACCTGTCCTTCGAGCCTGCCTGCATGGCTTCAAGTGAGCCCATGCCTCTGTATGACTTGAACTTTCTTCCGTTGAGTATGATGGTCTCCCCCGGAGACTCCTCGACTCCGGCAAAAAGAGAGCCGGCCATGACAGTGCTGGCACCTGCCGCCAGGGCTTTCACTATGTCTCCGGAATATCTGATGCCGCCGTCGGCTATGACAGGTATGCCTGTACCCTTGAGCGCCTCGGCTGCAAGCATCACGGCAGTGAGCTGAGGCATGCCGACACCGGCAATGACTCTTGTAGTACATATCGAGCCCGGTCCGATTCCGACCTTGACACCGGAAACCCCCGCATCCGCAAGGGCCTTGGCTGCCTCTCCTGTAGCCACATTCCCGGCAATAATCTGCACTCCGGGAAGTGCCTCACAGGCCTTCTTTATCACTTCAAGCACATACACCGAATGACCGTGGGCCGTATCCACAACCACTGCGTCAGCTCCGGCGCTGCAGAGCATCTCTATGCGCTCGATTGTATCTGACTTGACGCCTACTGCAGCAGCCACAAGAAGTCGGCCCTTAGAATCTTTCGATGCAATAGGATTGTCCTTTATCTTCATAAGGTCCTTGTAGGTGATGAGGCCGACGAGCTTTCCGTCCTTGTCCACCACAGGAAGTTTCTCAAATTTGTACTGCCGAAGGATTTCAGTCGCTTCGGCAAGGCCGATGCCTTTTTGGGCAGTGACAAGATTCTCCGCCCTGGTCATCACTTCGGATACAGGAAGCTTCATGTTGTCCTGGAACCTGAGGTCGCGGTTGGTCACTATGCCTATCAGGAAATTGTTGGAGTCAACTACAGGAATGCCTCCGATATGATGATTGGCCATCATGCCGAGGGCATCGCCCACTGTAGCCTCGGGGCGGATAGTCACCGGATCATAAATCATCCCGTTCTCAGCCCTCTTCACACGGCGCACCTGACTCATCTGCTCTTCGATAGTCATGTTCTTGTGAATCACACCTATGCCTCCGGCTCGGGCCATGGCTATCGCAAGTTCGGCCTCAGTGACCGTATCCATCGCAGCCGACACAATCGGCGTATGGAGAGAAATACCGGTAGAAAATTTGGTGGACACATCCACCGTCCGCGGAAGGACATCAGACTTGGCCGGAACCAGCAGCACATCATCGAAAGTCAGTCCTTCAGGAATCTGAGAATTAACAAAAGTCTGCATTATGTACAATTTTGCACGCAAATATAAGAATTATCCGGATAATTTAATAAAATCAATAAATTTTAGCCGCAACTCATCGTTCCGACGCATTTTCCCTGCCATGTATCCCTTTCTTCAAGCCTGCGGTCAAGCATACGCAGAAGCTCCGCATTCCTCACAAGACCCCACGGCGTGCTGTTCACGAACCTGGGCGGCACTTCTCCCGCAAATCTTTCTATATAAAGGTCAGGCCGCAGCCGCTCAAGCATAGTCACGAAAAAATCAATGTAGCCGTCAAGAGAGAACTGTACAAAATCATCGGGACATGAGGCAAATTCCTTTTCCATTGCCGTTCCCCTGACTATCTGAAGCTGATGGAATTTCACCGAATCAAGAGGCAGGGCATTAATCATTTCCGCCTCCTCAAGCATCATCCCGCAGGTCTCTCCCGGCAGGCCGAGAATGAAATGCGCCCCTGTCCCGATGCCTCTTTCCGCAGTCATCTCCACTGCCCTTTGCGCACAGGCAAAGTCATGTCCTCTGTTAATCCTCCGCAAAGTCGTGTCATGACATGACTCAATCCCGTATTCAATGATTACCACAGGCGCAGACAAGTCCCTTCCTCCGACAGTCCTGTGCCAGCCGCCGGGCACCTTACCGTCCTTGAGAGATGCCAGCCAGTCAAGTTTTTCGGCATCCACACAGTCAGGTCTGGTCCCTATGACTATCCCCGCCACAGCAGGATGAGACAGGGCTTCAAGATAAAGCTTCCTGAGGCTCGGAAGCGGAGCGTATGTATTGGAGAACGACTGGAAATAAGCCAGATAATGTACGGCATTGCGGTACCGCACCTTATGAAACTCTATGCCTTCGTCAATCTGCTCATGCAGGCTCTTTCCCGGAGAACTGTAGGCCGGATGAAAAGCGGCATTGTCACAATATGTGCATCCTCCCCTGCCTAAAGTCCCGTCCCTGTTGGGACAGGTAAATCCGGCATCCAGAACGACTTTCTGCAGCCGTTCCCCGTAAATTCTCCTGAAATGCCCCACGAAGGTATTGTATCTCTTTCCTTCAGGGAAAGAAGGCATACAGCAGGGTAGCAAAGACTGCCCCATTGCTGCCATATTCTGTCCATCCATCGCCGTGTCGTGTTCAAATGCCCAAAATTACACATTTGCGGCCAAATACGGCAATAATCCGACTACAAGAGTTTATTTGTAAAATATAAGTATCTTTGCGCTGATAGATTCAGACCTCAAAACCAAAAGAAAATGAAACTGTTGAATGAATTCAAGACATTTGCCATGAGAGGCAATGTCATCGACATGGCTGTCGGTGTGATTATGGGAGGTGCCTTCGGGAAAATAGTAAGTTCACTGGTCAATGACGTGATTATGCCTCCTGTCGGAGTGCTTGTCGGCGGCGTGGATTTCAAGGACCTCGCGATAACTCTCAAAAAAGCGACCGTTGACGCCAATGGCGCCTCTGTCCCGGAAGTGACATTGAACTACGGAATGTTCCTCCAGAACACATTTGACTTCCTCATCATCGCTTTTGTCATCTTCATGATGATCAAAGGACTGAATGCGCTCATGAAAAAGAAAGAAGAAGCACCTGCCCCGGCACCCGCCAAGCCGGAGCCAACTCTTGACCAGAAGCTTCTGACAGAAATCCGGGATCTTCTGAAAGAAAAGGATGGAAAAGACAAATAGAAAATCCTGCATACGGACGAATCTCAGATTCGGACTGACATTGCCGGCCATTGCCGTCAGCATGTTTTTTTGCGGCACCGGCATTGAAGCTGCCTCACTTCAAGACAGAGAGGAAGGCCTTCCGGCAGAGGACAGCCTCTGCAATGACATGCATGCGGGGGGAAAAAGATTCGCAGTCACGGCTATCTCCGCAAACTGCCTGCGGGAAAAGCCGGACTTCGCCGCAGAACTCGGGAATCAGCTGCTAATGGGCACGCCGGTGACGATTGCCGACTCTTCAGGATACTGGAGACAAGTGGTCTCGCCAGACCCATACAAGGCATGGTGCGCAGACAAGAGTCTGACAGAGATGGACAGAGAGGGACTTGAGCGATACATCGCCGCCCCGAAATACATCTTTACAGGATGGTACGGCCATCTTTATGAGAGTCCGGACGAAGATTCCGGACGGATTTCCGACCTCGTTGCCGGAGATCTGCTGACTGCCACAAATCCTGTCGGGAACAATGGACCTGCCGCCTCCGGCTGCCGGAAGGACAGGACACACAAGTTCATAAAAAAAGGAAAATTCATAAAGGTATGGCTGCCGTCGGGAAAACCGGGCTATGTGCTGAAGAAAAATGTGGAAGCATTTTATCAGTGGGCTGAAAAATCCAGGGCAGAAGCAGCCGGAATAATATCTACTGCGGAAAAATTCCTCGGCGTTCCTTATCTGTGGGGAGGCACTTCCGTAAAAGGTGTCGACTGCAGCGGATTCACCCGGATGGTATGGTTTCTCAACGGAGTCCTCCTGCCGAGAAATGCGTCCCAGCAAGCTGTGGCGGGAAAAGAAATTCCTGTTAATGCATCAGAAGACTCCCTTTCTGCCTCAGGCAGCCTTCCCGAGCCGGAAATGAAAGAGGAAATGCTCAGGCGCATTGTCCTTCTGGAGCCGGGAGACCTCATTTTCTTCGGAACGAAAGGGAAAGACAGAGTCAGGATAACCCATGTAGGCATCTATGCCGGAGGCGGAAGATTCATACATGCATCCGGAACCGTCAGATGGGGCTCATTGATACCTGGAGACGAGGACTACTATGACCTCTCATACAAAATGATTGCAGCAAGGAGAGTCATAGGGGAAGAAGACACCGGCAGCGGAGTTGTCAGCATACTGCACAGCCCGGCATATTTTCCGCAGGACTGATATCCCGCATCATCCGCAGGCAGCCGGAAATCATTCTTGAAAATTTATTATCTTTGTAGCCGAAAAACGAAAATTTCATTCATATAATTTTATAATACCATGAATCTCAGAGATATCAAGAAGGACATCGAGTATTTCATCGGTGAGTTCATCGACGATTGCTCCCTGTTTGTAATGCTCAATCCGGGCAAGGACAATGAAAAAGTGAGCGGCATCATCAACGAGGCCGTAGATCTTTACAACGACCTTAAGGACAAGATAAACAATGCACCTAAGCCGGAGAAGAAGCGCAAGGAGAAACTTACCCGCAAAGACAGGCAGAATCTTGCCCCGTACTTTGACGGCATCCGCAAGGAAATGCTTGAGAAGCTGGACGAGCTCAGCGAGAAACTCAGTTCCGCAATCACGGAACAGGCCTGAGTCCCGGAAGACAGGCTTCCTGCCCGGCAGGAAAGCTCAGTCTCTTTTCCGAATATTCGATTTTCAGAGAGTTATCAAACCTTTTGGGCCGGCCCAATATAAAGAGGCCGGCCTCTTTGTATTATTTCCCGGCAAGATGCTTTTCCCAGGCCCAGGCAGAGGCAAGAGTCTCCTCAACAGTGCGCTGCGCCTTCCATCCTAATTTTTTCTCCGCTTTCGCAGGGTCTGCCCAGATAGCGGTGATGTCACCGGCCCGTCTCGGGGCAAATCTGTAGTTGAGCTTTATATTATTGACCTTCTCGAATGTGTTCACGAGTTCAAGGACTGACACAGGACGGCCTGTGCCGATGTTGAAAATCTCATAGCCGTCCTCCATCCTGCCGTCTGTCATTCTTGAGACTGCGGCAACATGAGCCTTGGCAAGGTCAACTACATCTATATAGTCCCTCAGGCATGTGCCGTCCTGAGTAGGATAGTCGTTGCCGAAGATGCTCAGGCATTCTCTCTTGCCTATCGCAGTCTGCGTGATATAAGGCACAAGATTATTAGGCACTCCGCGCGGCAGTTCCCCGATGAGGGCAGACGGATGTGCTCCTATAGGATTGAAATACCTGAGGGAAATTCCTTTCACCGGCCCCGGTTTGTCAAGCCCGGACATCACCTCTGTCCCGTATGCGGCAGTAGCCATGACCGTATCCCGAAGAATATCCTCGCACATCTGTTTTGTATTTCCGTATGGAGATGTCGCCGGCTGACGGGGAGACTCCTCTGTCACCGGCAGCCTGTCAGTCTCCCCATAGACTGTGGCCGAAGAAGAGAAGAGGACATTGCAGCCTCCGTGTGCCGAGGCTGCCTCAAGGATATTGAGGAATGACAACAGATTGTTCCTGTAATATTTCAAAGGCTCGGCTACAGATTCCCCGACAGCCTTGAATGCAGCAAAATGAATCACCGCATCAATTCTGAATTCCGAGAAAAGCCTGTCAACGGCATCACGCTCACAACAGTCAATCTTCTCGAACGGAATGTCATTCCTGCCTGTAATTTTCTTCACCCCCTCAAAACAGGTCAGGTCACAGTTGGACAGATTGTCCGCCACCACCACATCATATCCTGCCTGAAGGAGCTCTACCGTAACATGGCTGCCTATATATCCGGCACCTCCGGAAACCAAAACTCTTTTCATCATAGTATGCCTTCATTTTGTCACAATCTTCAAAATTAGCAATTTTGCAGAAAATCATCAAAAAAATAGATAATTTTGCAAGACTGGACCATGTACAGCACTGACACTACATACGGATTGCAGACATTCCGCAGACTGGGGCTTGCCGCCATAATACTGTTTCTGACTCTTCCGATGCATATATTGAATGCAGCAGGACCGGAACCGGATACAGCAGGCGAAGTCATGAATATCCTGAAATCGGAAGCCCTTGAAAATACAGTGACAGGAGTCCTCGCCATATCGGCAGGCGGAGATACCCTTGCAGCCTGCAATCCCGGCAGGAACATGGTGCCGGCGTCCAATCTCAAGCTTGTCACAACCGGTGCCGCCATGCATTTTCTTGGAAGCGGCTACAGATTCCGCACAAGCCTTGCATACAGCGGACATATAACAGACGGTGTACTCCACGGAGACCTGTACATCATTGGAGGCGGAGACCCTACCCTTGCAGCCGACGATTCCATCTCCCTTCCGGCGGAAGCCGTCTTCAGTCAATGGAAAAGCTATGTTGAGAAAGCCGGAATACATAAAATAGAAGGCCGCATCATCGGCGATTCGCGCTATTTTGACAATGTGGCAGAAGAAGACACATGGGTCTGGAATGACATCGGGACTTATTACGGCACAGGCACAAGCGGACTTTCTTTTTACGAGAACAAAAAAGATTTTCTGGTGGAGGCGGGGAAAAATGAAGGCGATCCGGTCAATGTTGTCCCGGGATTTCCTGACACCCCATGGATGACATTGGATTTCCCTTGCACAACCGGAGCTGCAGGAACAGGCAACAAATTGTACTATTACACGACAGCATTTGCCCCTTACGGTGAAATGAGGGGGACTTTTGCCGTTGACAGAGGCAGACACACAGAAGAAGTGAGCAATAAATTCCCGGCATACACCTGCGCATGGCATTTCACCGAATACCTCAAGTCCTGCGGCGTCGTTTGCTCTGAAGGACCGGCAGACACCGGGGAGCTGACTGGCGCATGGCATGAGAAAGAGAACAGGATCGGATACCTGATGCCGGACAGGGAAGGCAGTCTGACAAGTCTCGGGGAGACATTTTCTCCTGAACTCAAACGGATTGTATCCGAGACCAACCGCGAGAGCAATAATTTCTATGCCGAGACCATTTTCAAGACTCTGGGGAAAGAATATTGCGGGAAAGGCTCATACGCCGGAGGCAGAGCCGCAGTACGCAGCATTCTTTCAAGAATGGGGGTCCGTGTCAGCAATACGAAAATCCAGGACGGCAGCGGACTCTCCAGACAAAACTATGTCTCCCCGTCATTCTTATGCAGTTTTCTGCTCGCCATGCTGGACTCACCGGCTCATGAAGACTTCCTGAAGAGTCTTCCGTCTCCGGGAGAAGACGGGACATTGTCATATATGATGAAAAAATACCCCGCAGGCCTCAAGTCAAGGATAAGGATGAAAAGCGGCTCAATGGACGGCATCCTCTGCTACAGCGGGTACATTCTGCCGGAATCTTCTGACGAATGCCGGGAACAGAACGGGAATACGGACGGGGTAATAGTCTTTTCAATAATGACCAACAACAGCACTTCTTCCGCCTACAGAGTCCGGATGGCATTGGAAAAGATAATAGCATCCATAGCCTCCGGGGATGCCGCAGGCAGACAACCTACTGCTTCGCGAAAAGGCTCCGGCACAGGGCTGTGACATCTGGTGTTCCGACCACATCAATGCCCTCAGGGACTTCATCGGGACTGCCGAATGAGGATATGTATATCTTCCTGAATCCTAATCTCTGGGCCTCGATTATCCTGCGGCCGGTCTGTGAGACGGGGCGGATTTCCCCGCTCAGGCCGACTTCTCCGGCAAAGCAGACATCTGGCGGAATGGCAAAATCAAAGTTGGACGAAAGCACGGCGCAGATGACGGCAAGGTCGCATGCCGGGTCATTCACCCTCAAGCCCCCTGCCATATTCAGGAAGACATCCTTGACACCGAGCCTGAACCCTGCCCTCTTTTCCAGCACGGCGAGCAGCATGTTGAGCCTGCGCACATCAAAGCCGGTTGCGGAGCGCTGTGGAGTACCGTATGCAGCAGAACTTACAAGAGCCTGTACTTCAATGAGGAAAGGCCGCGAGCCGTCAATCATTGCACTCACCGCGACACCGCTCAGCCCCTTTTCATGCATCGGAATCAGCATTTCTGACGGATTGCTGACTTCCCTGAGCCCGCGGCCGGTCATCTCGAAGACGGCAAGTTCCGAGGTAGAGCCGAAACGGTTCTTGATGCTCCTCAGAAGTCTGTATGTCCCCCTGTTGTCTCCCTCGAACTGAAGCACCACGTCCACGATATGCTCAAGTACCTTGGGTCCGGCGATGCTGCCTTCCTTGGTGATGTGTCCGATGAGAATCACAGGGATGCCTGTCTCCTTTGCAAAGCGCAGCAGCAGGGCCGCACATTCCCTTATCTGAGATACGGAGCCCGGCGAAGCCTCCAGCGTCTGGGTCCAGACCGTCTGGACGGAATCCACAATCATAAGGTCCGGGGCGGCCTTCTTGGCTTCTTCCAGAATATTCTCCATCAGGGTCTCGCTGTAGATGATGCAGCCGCTGTCATCGCCGCCGAGCCTCACCGAGCGGAGCTTCACCTGCCTGACACTCTCTTCTCCCGTCACATACAGGGTCTTGAGTCCTTTGCTGTGCAGGGGTATCTGCAGCGAAAGCGTGGACTTGCCTATGCCCGGCTCTCCGCCTATCAGCACAAGCGACCCCTGAACTATGCCGCCCCCGAGAATCCTGTCCATTTCGGCATTGTTCAGGGAAATGCGGCTGTCCTGAGTCGTGTCCACTTCAGACAGAGGCATCGGCCTGTGGCTGCCGCCGGGGATGGCATTCATTCTGCCGGCAGGTGATTTGCCGGTAATGACCTTCTCTTCCACCATGGTGTTCCATTCCCCGCAGGACGGGCACCTGCCCATCCATTTCACGCTTTCAGCACCGCACGCGGTGCACACCCATACTGTCTTCTGTTTCAGTGCCATAATCCTAATGTATTCTGCCTGACGGCGAATCCTTTATTCTGCCTGACGGCGGACCTTGTCCATCTCCCAGACCTCCATGTCATGAATCCTGCCGTCATCAATATGGAATCTGAGGGCAGTGCGGACAGTATGGAATCCATAGATGCCTGCAGCGCCCGGATTGATAACCATCATGCTGCGCTTATGGTCGTTCATCACCCTGAGGATGTGGGAATGCCCGCATACGAAAATGTCAGGATGAAATTCGTCAATAAGAGCCCTTGCCCTCGGGTCATAACGGCCCGGATAGCCTCCGATATGAACCATCAGCACTTTCATGCCGCAGCAGTCAAAAAGCTGGCGGTGCGGATAGTCAAGCCTGACATCCTGCCCGTCGCAGTTGCCGTACACCCCTTTCATGGGCTTGAAGGCAGATATCTTCTGCGCGGTCTCCAGACCTCCGAAGTCTCCGGAATGCCATATCTCATCCACCGGCTGCAGGAAATTCTCCAGCGGGGCATCAAAAAGTCCGTGAGTGTCTGATATGAGACCTATATACATGACAGGAAAGGCTTTCCGTATTATTTTCTTTTCTTGGATTTCCTGCCCTTTGAACTGGTGTCCCTGTCCCATCCGTCGTTGTTGAAGAACTGCTTCCAGTCATCCTTGCGGCTGCGGGACCTGCGTCCGGAATTTTCCTCAGGATATCCTTCGCGACGACGCTCTTCGCGGGAAGAAGACTTCTTCTTTGGGGCAGGCTTCCCGGCACCCTTATGTCCGGAATCCTTCTTGCCTGATGCCTCTCCGCCCTCAGCCCCGGCAATCTCGACACCGAGTCTGTAGCCTTTCCAGGAGGCTCCGTCAAGGGCCTTTATAACGGTGGAAGCATCGGCTTCCCTCACTTCAAAGAACGAGAATCTCTTCATTAGGTCTATGCGCCCGACCTCAACCCTTTCGCGCATATTCTTATTGAGTATCTCCATGAGCCGGCCGACCGTCAGTCCGTCGATTTTTCCGATATTGATGAACAGCCGTGAATATCCGGACTCTGCCTGGCGAGGACCGCCTCCATTTTCAGAAGACCGGCCTTTCCTGCCCCCTTTCTCTTCGGAAACAGTCTCTATTTCAGGCTTGTTGCGATAATATTCGTAGAATCTGTTGAACTCATGGGAAACCATCCTTTTGATAAGGTCTTCCTTGCTGAGCCAGTCGAGCTTACGATAGATTTCCGGCATGAAGTCGTTGATTTCCTCCTCATTGACCTGCACTTTCTCCAGTTCGTCAATGACTTTTATGAGCTGCTTTTCGCAGATCTGGCGTGCAGTAGGGATTTCACCCGGAACGAACTGCTTGCCGATAATTTTCTCTATCTGGCGGACCTTGCTTTTCTCCCTCATGTTGATGATGGCAATCGAAGTTCCTGTCTTTCCGGCGCGTCCGGTACGTCCGCTGCGGTGGGTGTAGCTCTCCACATCATCCGGAAGGCCGTAGTTGATGACATGCGTGAGGTCATCCACATCAAGACCCCGTGCAGCCACATCAGTGGCGACAAGCAGCTGGATGTTCCGCAGGCGGAAACGCTGCATCACAGTATCTCTCTGGGCCTGGGAAAGATCTCCGTGAAGAGTGTCGGCGTTGTAGCCCTCCTGCATGAGCTGGTCGGCGATTTCCTGCGTCTCCTTGCGCGTGCGGCAGAAAATGATGGCGTATATGCGAGGATAATAGTCCACCACCCTCTTGAGGGTCTCGTATTTGTCCTTGGCATGGACCATGTACACGACATGGCGCACATTGGCGGTGCTTTCATTCTTGCGTCCGATAGTCACTTCCTTCGGGTCGCGGAGATAATTCTTCGCTATCTTTGCTATCTCCGGGCTCATCGTAGCCGAGAACATCAGGGTATTGCGCTCCTGCGGCACATCTGCAAGGATGGCGTTGATACTGTCGGTGAATCCCATGTCAAGCATCTCGTCCGCCTCGTCCATCACGACATTCTTTATTGTAGCAAGAGACACGGTCTTGCGATCCATCAGGTCAAGCAGACGGCCCGGAGTGGCGACAATGATGTGCACTCCCCTCTTGAGCGCCTTGATCTGGCTCTCTATCGACGAACCGCCGTATACCGGAAGCACCTTCAGTCCGTCCACATACTTGGAATAGTCATTCAAGTCTCCTGCTATCTGCAGGCAGAGCTCCCTTGTCGGGCACAGGATGAGAGACTGCGGGACCAGATTGTCTATGTCGACCTTCTGTATGAGCGGCAGTCCAAAAGCGGCTGTCTTTCCTGTCCCTGTCTGCGCAAGTGCCACGATGTCATTGTTTTCTCCCAGTAGGTACGGAATCACTTCTTCCTGCACTGGCATAGGATTGACAAATCCCATTTCCTCGATGGCGCGGCGGATTTCCTGAGCGACGCCAAGTTCTTCAAATGTCTTCATCAAAAATTCAAATCTCTAATATTCGGGCACAAAGGTAATCTTTTTTCAATATATTTGCTGAAAGTCAATCTTGATAACCATTTAAAATGACTACAAATGGAGATTTTTTATTCCCCTGATACGGAAGGAAACAGATGCGGGACGGGAAGCGGCAGGTGCATCCTCACAGATGATGAAGCGGCACACTGTGTGAAAGTGCTAAGGCACAAGGCAGGAGACATCATATCCGTTATCAACGGCAAAGGGACCATGTATTCCTGCCGCATACTGTCCGCCTCCCCCAGATGCGTAGAGGCGGATATTCTCTCGGCAGAAGAAAACTGGGGGACACATCCATACAGGCTCCATCTCGCAGTGGCTCCGACGAAAAATGCAGACAGATATGAATGGTTCGCCGAAAAAGCCTGTGAAATCGGAGTAGATGAAATCACTCCTGTCATAGGCAGGCATTCCGAAAGGAAGATTTTCAAGACAGCAAGAATAGAAAAGATACTCATATCGGCGGCCAAGCAGTCGCTCAAGGGCTCTGTCCCTTCGGTCAATGCCCCGATGTCCGTCAGTGATTTCATCCTGAAATACGGAACGCCGGAGCCCGCAGGGGACAACACGCCGGAGGGTCAAAATCTGCAGGACGGCCATCTGAGACTTATAGCATATTGCTTTGAAGACGAAAGCCGGCCGAGGATATCCGTCAGACAGGCACTGGAAGAGTACAATGGAGACGAAGTGAGTGTGATGATAGGGCCTGAAGGAGACTTCTCCCGCGAGGAAGCGGAACTTGCCGTCAGACACGGATTCATCCCGGTGCATCTCGGTGCGTCACGCCTGCGCACGGAGACTGCAGCCGTGACCGCAGCCGAAGCAGTATATTTCAAATGGATGGACTGATGCCACGGAATGTACGGCCGGACAAGCCCGCAGGCAGCTCCGCAGACTGACAGGCCGGCACGCCGGTCATTTCCTGATTATCCGGATTTCGGAATCCACCCCTACCTTTATTATCGAGGATGACTGTCCGGTGGCACCGGACTCAAGGGTCGGGTCGACGACATAGTCGACGGATTCCTTTATGACATCTGTTATCTCTGAATAATTCTTCGGAGCCGGTTCCCCGGAGATATTGGCGGAAGTCGAGACTATCGGCCTCCCGAAGCGACGGACAAGGTCTATGCAGAAATCCATCTTCGGAATCCTGATGCCGACGCTTCCGTCCTCCGCCACCACATTGCGTGCAAGGAAATGCCTGTCGGCCGGCTGTCCGGGCTCTGCGGCAATTGCTTCGGGATAAATGATTGTCATCGGCCTGTCATTCACCTCAACCAGCTGGACAGCCATCTCAGGCACCTCCTTCACAAAGCGGGCCACCATATCAAGATCACTTGCCAGAAGTACGAGCGACTTGCTGTCTGAACGGTGCTTTATGGCGAATATCCTTGCCACGGCTTCAGGGTCAGAAGCGTCACAGCCAAGACCCCACACCGTATCTGTCGGATAAAGAATTATTCCGCCTTTGCCGAGTACCTCGAGAGTTTCCTTCATGCAGTCCGTCATATTGCCTTTTGCAGATTTCCCGCTTGTCATATTCATTCCTCCTTTTGCATTAAATTCCAAATCATATCAATACTTATAGTTATAGAGGGTTCCCCTGCGCTTCCAGAACATTATCAGTAGCCAGCCGAACAGCATGCCTCCGAGATGTGCAAAATGGGCAATTCCTCCGTAGCGGCTGAATATGCCGGTAAACAATTCTATGACTGCGAAAATAATCACAAACCACTTGGCCTTCAAAGGTATCGGAGGGAACAGCAGCATGAGTCTCGAATCCGGATACAGCATACCGAAGCCAAGCAGCAGGCCATAGATGGCCCCCGAAGCCCCGACAGTAGGAGTGGCATACAGCATACCGAGAGAGTGTGCGGCTTCATGTAATCCGTCTGCAAGCCGGGACATATAGATATGGGCCTCAATCAGTTGCACCCCCGTATGCAACAATGCCGCACCGAGTCCCGACACAAAATAGAACAGCAGGAATTTCTTCCATCCCCATGAACGCTCAAGCACGCTTCCGAACATCCACAGAGTGTACATGTTGAAGAAAATATGCCAAAATCCGCCGTGCATGAACATGTGTGTAATGAACTGCCATGGCCTGAAATAATGCGACCCGGGGCAGAACAAGGCAAAATGCTCAAACATGAATTCCTCGTTCTGCAATATCATAATCATCACGAGCACATTGATTATAATGAGGTTGGTGGTTGCAGGAGTTGAAGTCCTGCCTTCAAAGAATCCCATCGTCTGAAATTTCTAATATTTGATGTACAGTTTCACTTGTTGTATCGTTGTCTTGATTGAGTCTGCGGTATTTCTGCCCTGCATCAGGATTATATTCCTGTCACCCGGACTGTCGGAGAGCGGACCGTCAGAATTTTCTGTCAATGTCCTCGGCGGTCAGCATCACCATTGTCCGATGCCCGGAACTTGTGTACTCCGCATTCTCGCAGGCAAACAGCGCATCTATCAATCTTTGTGCCTCAGAATTTGTCATCCGGGGATTGTCTCCTGCAGCCCCGAGCCTTGCAAATCTCTCGGCCATCGCCGACTGCATGACACCGGCGACTGAATTGTGGTCGTCGGTAAGGGCGACAATCATGTCCGAAACCATCGTCTGGACCCTACCCGGCTCTACAGAATAGCCCTCGGGAACACCGTTAACCACAACAGTGTCATTCCCGAAAGAAGAAATGTCAAAACCGAGAGAGGAGAGCAAAGAGGAATGCTCCTCGAAAAGCAGCCTGTTCTCCACTCCGACCTGAACAGCGACTGGAAAGAGCGAGCACTGGGTAACATGTGCATTCCGGGACAACGCCTTGATGAAGCGGTCATAGAAAATGCGCTCCCTGGCCCTGCGGACATTTATGACCAGCAGACCGGAACGGACCGAAGTGACTATATAGCGGTTTTGCACCAGCACAACTGACTTGGACGGCAATGTCTTGTCTTCAAACAGCTTCCCATAGTCTTCCCTCTTGTCTACCAGTCCATGTCCGCAGGCTTCTGGGACACCGGACTTGCCGGAAGGCTCGGCACCGTGCGGGAACCCGCCTGCATTCCCTGCCGGGATAATGTTGGTGAAATGAGACTCCTGTGACGGGAAACCGTCATTTTCAAACGGATTATATACCGGATCAAGCGACGGGAGAGGCTCCGTCACAGGGTGATACTTTTCAAAGTCCTTGCCGAATACAGGGATGTCTGGCGCCCCTTCCCTGTCGAAATCTATGCCGGAAACAAAAGAATTCTTGCCGAGCGCCTCCTTGATGCAGGCATACAGGACCTGAAAGATAACAGAATCATCTTCAAACTTCACCTCCGACTTGGTCGGACTTATGTTGACATCCACCGCATGAGGGTCAACATCGAGCCAGATGAAATATGACGGGGTAGCTCCATCCGGCACAAGATGCTCGTATGCTTTCAGCACGGCCTTGTTGAGATAGGGGCTCCTGAAATATCTTCCGTTCACAAAGAAATACTGATTCCCCGGGCTTTTCTTCGCCATGTCCGGCCGTCCGGCATATCCCGAAACCCGCACAACCGATGTCTCGGCAGAAACATCCACAAGTTCATTGACGACATTCGTTCCGAGCACATCCTGTATCCTGAATTTCAATGATTTGGCCGGCTTAAGAACAAAAACTTCGCGACCGTTGTGAGTGAGGGTAAAAGCCACATCAGGCCTTGTCAGCGCCAGATGAGTAAATTCTGCGACAATATGCTTGAACTCCACATTGTCCGACTTCAGGAACTTGCGCCTCGCCGGAACATTGTAGAAAAGATTCCTTACGGCAAAGTTGGAGCCTTTCGGCACAGAAGCCTCTTCGGCAGACACGTGCCGCGAATCGGCAAAGCGTATTTCACATCCGGTCTCGTCGTCCGCCCGTCTGGTTCTGAGCGTCACTTCAGCCACCGCTGCAATTGACGCCAGAGCCTCGCCCCTGAACCCGAATGTACGGATATCCGTAAGGTCTTCAGCCTCGGCGATCTTTGATGTAGCATGTCTTTCAAAGCACAGGACAGCATCATCCGGAGACATGCCGCAGCCGTTGTCTATAACTTGCACCAATGTCCTTCCCGCATCAAGAATAACGACGGTAATCTGGTCCGCCCCTGCATCAAGGGCATTCTCCATCAATTCCTTCACAACCGATGCCGGCCGCTGCACGACCTCCCCGGCTGCTATCATATTCGCAATATTCGAAGGAAGTATCCTAATGTCCATCTCTCTCCTCCATCAACGCGACATCCTGTCAGAGCAACGAATAGAATTTAGCCACATATATCAGAACGACAAAAAACAGCACAAGACCGACAATGCCGATTATGCTCTGTGTCTTGTTCAGCTTTTTTGTTTTCTGGTAATTGCCGCTGCGGAAACTTCCCTGGAGATAAGAGCCCGGAGTATATGGCTCATTCTCATTGCTCCCGTCCACATGACCGAACTTCTCCTTGAGTGCCTCTTTCTCCGGATCATAGTACCTCGGCCTGTAATTGAAGACCCTATGCTCCTGATTCCCGAAAAAACTGAAATTAAACCCCATATCCTGTATCCTAATTTATCTTCATCTACATGATTCTTGCAAATATACCAATTTTTAATAACTTTATGCCTTTATATCTCATACCTTGATTTCTGCCGGAATCAAATTGACTCCGGACACAATAATGATAAGGTCAAATGGAAAGTATAAGGATAGGCAACGGATATGATGTACACGCGCTTGCAGAAGGGCTGCCTCTCTGGCTCGGGGGTGTACGGATTGAAAGCCCGCTCGGATGCATCGCCCATTCAGACGGAGATGTTCCGATTCATGCATTGTGTGATGCGCTCCTTGGAGCCCTGGCTCTCGGTGACATCGGGAAACATTTCCCTGACACATCGGCTGAATTCAAGGGCATTGACAGCAAGGTTCTGCTGCAAAAAACGATGTCCCTCGTCTCAGAGGCCGGATATAGAGTCGGCAACGCAGACATCACCATCGCCCTGCAAAGGCCGAAACTCGCGCCATACATCACTGCAATGAGAGAAACTCTTGCCGCCATCATGGGCGCGGACATCACCGGTGTTTCCGTCAAGGCCACCACGACAGAGAAGCTTGGCTTCGTAGGTCGCTGCGAAGGATGTGAAGCCTACGCCACCGTCCTTCTCTTCCGCAAAAATATGCCTTGATGCAATCTCCGTATTTTTGCGGATAAGCCGATAAAGATTTTTGAAAATCTTTTGCATATTTCAAAAACCTTAGTACCTTTGCAGTCCCAAATCTGAGGAAGAGGGGAAATTTTGACAACATTGAGATATGGTGTAATGGTAGCACTACAGATTCTGGCTCTGTCAGTGAGGGTTCGAGTCCTTCTATCTCAACA
>CALUPG010000016.1 GCA_944322565.1 uncultured Bacteroidales bacterium
GTCCTGATATTTACATTTTAACCGACAGTAGACTCAACTGCTGCGGTCCTGACTTTCAAGTCCCACCCGCCCATTCCGGCGGTGTCGGCCGTGCCTACTCCAAGGCCGTCGGCATCGGCACCCCGAAGGATCCGGTCAGCGATGAGTACGACCTCAAGGCAGAGTATGACGCCCGCCACGGAGCTCCAAGCGACGCCGCGCCGAAGGTCTTCATGAAGTGGTTCTTCGTAGACACCACCACCGGCGAGGTCTCCGGCGAGCAGATGGCCCTCGCACAGCTCACCGCCGCCGCAGAGCCTGGAGTGTAGCTTGAGCGCGATTCACTGACCTGAACTTAAACCTGCATCTCCCGTCTCCGCTCCCCAGGCAGAGACGGGATTTGTTTTGACATCACAAAACCATGACCATAGACCTCATAATACAGCTCATAGCCTCGCTCACCGGCACCGGCGGCCTGATAGCCCTGTTCCTGATAACGGAGAAGAAAACCGCGGCACAACTCCAGAACACCCGGAAGATGGACGAGAAATGGCAGCAGATCATCGCACAGAAAGAGCGGGACTTCGCCCTGCTCAACGACAAGTACGAAGCCGCCACCGCCAAGATCGAGAGGCTTTACGACGACAACTCCGAGCTGCGCAACAGCCTCGACCAGGTGAACACCGACTGCGCCGTCAGCAGGATAATGCGCTGCGACTGCATAGGCTGCCATCCCGCAGGCCTCCTTTCGGAACATTCGACAACCAGATACAGCAGAGCCATGAAGAATGACAGGATATCCCGGAACTTTACATATTCGGAGTTTGAGCGCAGCGACACTGCTGCCCTGCATGGAATAGACAACGCCATTCCGGATGACCGCATCAGGAGAGCGGTAAGGCTTCTTGTCGGGAATGTCCTCCAGCCTCTGCGTGATGCCATGCGGGTGCCGCTGCACATCAACAGCGGCTACCGCAGCTCCGCCCTGAACACGCTCCTGAGCGGGTCGAGGAACTCCCAGCACACAAAAGGCGAGGCCGCCGATATAGCCGCACCGGACCCGCTCCTCCTGGCCCAGACGGTGATAAGAAACAGCCTGCCTTTCGACCAGATGATACTCTACTCCACATTCGTCCACATCTCCCACAAGCCGGACGGCCCGCAGAGAGGACAGATACTGTACGACAGCTCATATAAAGAACACTATCCTGATACACTATGAAAGCGACCGTCACGACATTCCTGATTGCGGCACTGGCCGTCACAGTGCTGACCCTGTCAGTGGCCCTTGTCTCAGAACACTGCTCCAGCTCGGACTTCAGCATACCGGAGATCACAATGAGGACCGACACAGTCATCATCCGCGATACCGTATTGATTGACCGCCCTGTTGAAGCCGGCGCAAGGACCATAGACACCATCCTTATCAGCACGGCACTGCCGGCGCATGGCGACACCGTCCGCCTCACGGACACCGTATATGTACACCTTCCCGTAGAGCAGAAGCACTACAGCGCACCGGAATACGACGCATGGGTAAGCGGCTACCGCCCGAGCCTCGACAGCCTCAGAATCCACACCCAATCCGCCCGGATAACCAACACCATCCCGCTCCCTGTACATCCAAAGTCCAAACGGTGGGGCATAGGCATCCAAGTGGGCTACGGAATGACCGCGGCACCAAGACCGGAGTTTCACCCGTATATCGGACTCGGCATCTCCTACAACATATTTTCTTTTTGATTACCTTTGCCCCGGATGGCCTGCCATAAGGCCGTCCTTATTTGCGACCGGGGATGCTTTCTGATACCAATCAGATTGCATCCCTTTCTTAGTGAATATATCTCCAAGATCTATGATACTATCCATAGCCGGAAATTTATGTAGCCAAAACGTAGCCAAAAACAGGGTATAAAAAATCACCAACCACTGAATATCAGTAAATTGGTGATTGATAATGTGATCCGGTTGGGATTAAGCCCCTGAGAGGCTTTTTCCCTGTCCCTGCGCCACGGGCGATCTTACATGGCGACACATGATGTGCCGGGCTCCGCCCGACTTTTTTGTGCCGTAACTTCCAGTCCGTGAGCATGCTCCCGTCCTGTCCGCCACGGCACAAAAACGCCTGACCATCCGGTCAGGCGCATCATGTTTCATGTGATCCGGTTGGGATTCGAACCCAAGACCCACAGCTTAGAAGGCTGTTGCTCTATCCAACTGAGCTACCGGACCGATCCGTATGTTGCTTTACTCTGTTGCCATGGGAGTCAAAAGCGGATGCAAAGATAGAATTTATTATCGGAACGGCAAAAAATAATTTATGCATGATTGCCGGGGCATGCAAGAATTATTCTGCTCGGCGACGCTTTGATATCATTACGCTGGCTGCTTCAATGCCGATGACGAGGAAGAAGCCGACAAGGGCAAATGCGACGGCTCCGCCGATGTGCATGTCAATCATTCCTGAATATTGTTCAATGACTTCAGGAGCAAGGGATGCTGTGGATTCGGCAGGTATGAGTTCCGGGAACTGGGACAGCACGATTGTCTCCATGTTGCGGATGCTCCATGGCCATACCACGACCAGAGAACCGATGATGAATCCGGCCATGACAAGCAGAGTTTCCCGGTGGTAGTGTTCAAGCAGCCAGTGCAGGAATTTTGCAAAGGCTATGATGCCGGCTGCTGCTCCGATGACAAATACTATGAGAGTAACGAAATCCATAAGGACGCCTTTGCCGGATACAATATCTGCGATTGTTCCCATCAGGTATTCATATTTGCCGAGAATCAGAAGGATGAAACTTCCGGAGATGCCGGGCAGAATCATTGCGCAGATTGCGATTGCTCCGCAGATGAAGATGAACCACAGTCCGTCAGGAGTTGTGGTGGGGGAGAGGGTGCAGATTACTACGCCCAGGATGATGCCGAAGATGAGCATCACAAAGTCCTTGACTTTCCATTTTTTTACTCCCCGGAGTATGAATATTGATGAGGCCACAATCAGGCCGAAGAAAAATGCCCATGTCTGAATCGGCTGGTGAGTAAGGAGATACTGCATCAGTTTCGCAAGGGACAGGATGCTTACGAGAATGCCTGAAATCAGAGCCAGAAGGAAATTGCCGTTTATGTGCTTCCAGAATTGTTTGAATTTGCCGGTGAACAACAGCTTTACCGCTTCTGTGTTGATGGAATTGATTGATCCTACGAGGTCTTCATAAATTCCGGTCATGAATGCAATTGTGCCTCCTGACACTCCGGGTATCACATCGGCGGCCCCCATGCAGATACCCTTGATTGTCACCATCATGTATTTGAAAAATCCTTTCATTTTCTGCTTTCTGTTGTGTTGGTACTTGTTTTTTCCTTATTCTTTTTGATTATTGTTGTATGGGTGTCCCGGCTGTCATTCTACTTTTGACAGGAAGTCAATGATTTTATTCAAGACTTTTTCCTGATTGACATGAATATTCTCTTCCTCATCGATGCGGTTGCCGTCTCTTTCGTTATGATATGGTTTGTAATCTCCTGATTCAGAAGGGATAATTACCAGATCAAACGGTTCTCCGCTGAAAACGACTCTTCCGGTCTTGAATCTGGCGCGGATGATTTTGGTCAGGAATTCCATAAAGAAAATGTTGTCTGGGGACAGGGAGATGAGCAGGTCATAGTCGTTTTTTATTATCTCTTTGATTTTCTTTATTTTCGGCATCTTGAAAAGGCCGATGTCCCTTTTGCGGAAAAATCCGGCTGCATTCTGATGCCCGGGCCCGGTTTCATCCGGAAGCCTGTTGCAGGATTTCCGGAAGTCCGTGTAATGGATTTCAGCTGTAATTCCATTTCTTTTGAAAAAGTTTTCGGCGGTACCGGCGCACTCCTGATAGGCCGGATCGGCGGCATCAATTATGACAATCGCTTTCCTGATGTCTTTCAGGGGCACGAATCCGGTAGTTACCGGACTTGAGTATTTTTTGAGCCTGTGTCTTCTGAACAGATTGCCGAGTCCCATGATATTGTCAGTGTCTCAGTTAATGTCGTTGTGTCGGTACGATGTCCTCAGTGTTTCCCGTTTATCCGGCCTTGACCGTCCTGGCAATCAGCTCTCTGATTTCCTGTTTCGCTGACTTCCAGCGCGGGATGTCAATCTTGGTTCCAATGACTTCAACGACCTTTGCCGCTATGATTGAGCCGATTTCTCCGCATTCCTTGAGGGGCATGCCGAGGGAATGGGCGTAAAGAAAGCCTGCCGCATACGTGTCTCCTGCTCCCGTTGCGTCTATCGTGTCTGCGGGCCATGCCTCAATATAATGGTATTCTTCCCCTTGTCGCACCATCGAGCCGTCTTTCCCCACTTTGACTACTGCGATATCGCAGTGCCTTGCAATTTCGTCCAGCGCAGCCTTCTGTTCCATGCCTGTGAATGCCCTTGCTTCAGTCTCATTGGCAAATACAATGTCAACATACTTGTCGACGATGTCATGGAGGAAGGCTTCATTGGACTCCACCACATTATATGACGCCATGTCGAGGGAAATGATACATCCGGCATTTTTGGCCATCTCGACGGCCCTGCGTATGAGATTCTGGTTCTGGACGAGATATCCTTCAATGTGGAAATAGTCGTAGCCTTTGAAATATTCCGGCTTCAGGTCTTCCGGGCCGAGTTCCAGGGCAGCACCCAGATATACGGCGAAAGTGCGCTCCGCATTCGGTGCCGTGATGAAGACCATCGCACGGCCGGAGGAATTTGTCCCCTTGAGAAGGGTGGATCTGATGCCGTACTGCTCCTGGTCACTCTTGAAGAGATGTCCGAGCTCATCGTCCCCGACTTTCCCGATGAATCCTGATTTCATGCCGAAGATGGCAGTCCCGGTAATGGTATTGGCGGCAGAGCCTCCGGCCACATACTGTACGCCGAGCGGCTTGAGCATCTGCCAGATTTTGTCCCCTGTTTCCATGTCCACATGCTGCATGCTTCCTTTCGGAAGATGGAACTGTCTGAGAAAACTGTCATCAGGAAGAACGGCCAGAATGTCGGTAAGGGCGTTCCCCATGCCTAAAATGGATTTCATCTGAAGTCAAAACAAAAAATTCCGGGCAAAGTTAACAAAAACAAACAGTAAAATGAATCTGTTTCCCGTTTTTTGGATAACTTTGTCGCCTTGTCATGCCGGCAGCCTGCCTTGTCATTCCGGCAGCGGCATCCCGATTCAGAAGGACAGATGAACAGAAGTCTTGGAAAAATAATAAAATACATGGTGTCTGTGGCCATTGCCGCAGTATTGCTGTATTTTTCATTCCGGGAGGTAAAATGGAATCATTTCATCGGTGCCCTGCAGTCCTGCCACTGGGGTTATATCATGCTTTCGATGGCGGCCAGCATCGTGGCATTCTGGTTCAGAGGACTCCGCTGGAGGGAAATATTGCTGCCGATTGACCCGTCCATACGCAGGCGGACCACATTCAATGCGGTCAATATCGGATATATAGCCAATTTCGTGTTTCCCCGCATCGGCGAGTTCGTCCGCTGCGGCTTCATCACGAAGAATTCCTCTCCGGCGGCGCCATCTGACATGGCGGCACCGTCAGCATCGTCGTCGTCATCATCACCGTCGTCGCCTGCACCGTCAAGCCGGGAGATAGTCAGGAAAAAGGCCTCCTACGACAAAGTGCTCGGCACTGTCGTCCTTGAGCGTTCGTGGGACATGATAGTGATGTTCTGTTTCCTGATTGCCCTGCTCGTATTCAAATGGGATGATTTCGGAACATTCTTTGTCGAGGAGATGTGGCGTCCGATAGCGAGAGCGGTGGATTTCAGCATCTGGTGGATTGTCCTGGGTCTCATGATTCTGCTCGGGATAGCAGTGTGGCGTATAGTCGCGGCAAGGGAGAAGAATCCTTTCTTCGGCAAGATATGCGGCGTCTTTTCCGGGCTCTGGCAGGGACTCGTGAGCTTCGCCAGGATGAAGAACAAATGGCATTTTCTCCTGTATACACTTATAATCTGGGCTATGTACTGGCTCATGAGTGCATCTACAATGTGGGCATTGCCGGCTCTTGGCGCGCTCGGCCCGGCGGATGCGCTTTTCCTCATGGTGGCAGGCTCCCTCGGCTGGCTTGTCCCTGTCCCGGGCGGCTTCGGCGCTTTCCATTATATAGTTTCACTTGCCTTGTCTGCGATATACGGGATCCCTTTTGAACAGGGCATAGTATTCGCCACCCTTTCACATGAGTCGCAGGCCATCACCATGGCTCTCTGTGGCGGAGCCTCATATCTGTACGAGGCCCTGCACAAGGAATCGCTTCCGGCAGGTGACTGACAGCAGCAGATTTTCGCAACGCAATGCTTTGCACGGTGTCAGAATGTTTTTTCTGTACCCGTCGCGGCAGGTGGAAGGTTTTTGGTGGATGTCGCGGCAGGTGGAAGGTTTTTGGGGGATGTCGCGGCCGATGGAAGGCATTTTGAGGGTCCACCGGCCGCGGTTTTCTTGCATTTTCGCGGCCGTCGGCATTTTCAAAATGCCATCAGGCGCACTTTTCCCGGGAAATCGCGGCCGTCGGACATCATTTTTCATATCCACCAGGCGCGGTGCATATTTCCTGCGGAATATAAATGATTGATTATTTCCGGGACATGAGGATATTGACGGTAAATCCCTCCTGCCGCATGCGGCGGGTCCCTCCCGTTCACGAGGCTACGGGCGGACACGCCGTCAATGTCCTCATGTCCCGGAATTATGATCCCGTCATGAATATTTTTGAGATATGAGGAAAAAATATCAATATCCCGCAACATTTCCGTCCCGCTTCCGTCTAACTGGAAAATAGATTTTGACAGCAGATGAATCAAAAGATGAACCGGAAAATGAAAAATATGACAGCAGGACTCATGTCCGTTCTTATGTTTGTTTCAGCATCAGTAACGGCTTTTACAAAACCGCAGCCGGATGATGTCCGCAGCCTGAAGGGAACGGTGGCGGATGCCGGGACGGGCAGGCCTCTGGAATTTGTTACTGTTGCATTGACTGACGCGGACGGGAGGGTATACGCCGGAGCAACGACGGATTCCTCCGGCGTATATTTCATGAGAATTCCCGGGGGCGGCAAATCCTCCCTTGGCAGCAGGCTTGTATTCTCGCTCGTGGGATATGAGCAGCAGTCTGTAAGCATCATGGATTCGCGAGCCGGATCGGACTCATGTGCCGGATTGGACATGCGTACCGTATCCGGCAGTGCCATGGAAGTAGCCCCGGTGTATCTGAAAGAAGACACTCAGATGCTTTCCGGAGCCAAAGTCTCTGCAGACAGGCCGCTCATAGAGCATCAGTTCGACCGCCTCGTCCTGAATGTTTCAGAACTTGCCGTGGCCCAGACTGGGGATGCGATGGATGTCCTCAAAAGTTCACCGGGAGTGACTGTGGACCAGGACGGGAACATCAAGCTGAACGGTTCCACCGTGGCGGTGTGGATAGACGGAAGGCCTTCCAACATGTCCGGCAGCGACCTGGAGGCCTATCTTAAAGGCAGCGACGGAACCTCGATAGAAAAAGTGGAGCTCATCACCAACCCTTCATCAAAATATGACGCGGAGGGCAGCGGAGGCATCATCAACATAAAGACAAGGAAAGGTTTCATGCGCGGCTTCAGCGGCACGGTCGGAGCCCGCTACGGGATGCGCTTCGACCCGAAGGTGACATACGGCGGCAACATCTCAGCCAACCTCATGTACAGGACAGACAGGACAAATACCTTTTTCCAATATACGCCGAGCTATGATCAGTGGGCATTTTTAGGGGATGAGATGAAACTCTACGGCCAGGACAATTCCTTCAGGCAGGAGAGTATTTCAGGCAGCATGAGCGAAACCATGTCGCATCTCATAAGGCTCGGAAATGATTGGCACCTGTCTTCCAGGGACATATTGGGCGTGATATTCAGGACAAGCCTTTCCGACAGCAACGACGGATATTATTTCCCCAACGAGGTCAATGTCTTCTCCGGTGCCGGGACTGCTGCCGAAGCTCTATACAGCAGGCTTGAAGGCAGCAACGGCACTGAGTCCGGGGGACAGGATTATTCCGTCAACCTCAATTATACGAGGCTTTTCGATGAATCCAGGAACCAGGAGCTCACGCTGAATGCGGACTATTACAGAAGCCAGGACAACAACTCCGGTTCCCAGCGCAACATATACACCTGGATTTCAGATGCCGCCGCTTCGTCTGCCAATCCTCCTGCGGATTTCGGCTTTGATGACAGCATGAAAAGAATATTGGATCTCTATTCCTTCAAGGCCGACTATTCCCAGTCATTCTGGAACCAGACAGGCCGTCTGGAGGCAGGAGGCAAGCTTGCCGTCTCCAATACGAGGAACCGTTACGGAAAATATGCATACGACTTTGATGCACAGGCGCAGGGCGAGCAGACCGAAAGGAATGATTTCACCTACAACGAACAGGTATACGCCGCATACATAAATGTGGCCAAGAAATTTTCTGACAAGTGGAATGCGCAGTTGGGGGTGAGAGGGGAATATACCATTCAGACGGGGGACTGGCTCCAGTCTTCCGAGCAGAGCAAGACAAGCTTCAAGGATTATTTCGACTTGTTCCCGAGTGCGTTCGTGAGCTGGACACCTTCGCAGAAAGTCATCCTGACAGCCAATTATTCCTACAGGATAAGCCGTCCGAAATACTGGCAGCTGAATCCTTTCCGCCAATATGCCTCAGCTTTCTCATATACCCAGGGTGACATTGAACTGGAACCTTCATACAATCATAATGTCTCGCTGACCGCAGTGCTTTTCAGCAGGCTTTCCCTCACGGCGGGATATTCCATGACCCGCAATTTCAATGATATCCAGACACCTGTGATGTATGATGACGGTGTGATGGGACTTCTCTACATGAATGCCGGGAATCAGCAGACCGTCTTTGCCGGGGCATCACTCTCAGAACTTCCTTTGACGAAATGGTGGAACCTCACGGTCAATGCCTATTATTATCATCAGGATTTCCGTGCATATCCTTCCGTCGCCACTGAATCTTTAGGAGGCTCCTTCAGCAATTCCGGCGGCAATTTCATGGCCTATCTGAGCACCACTTTCTTCCTCCCGAAGGATTTCAAGTTCGGAATGGACGGGTTTGTCGCCACTCCACAGAGCGTGGGATATTTTGACGTGAGGTCCATGTGGGCTTTGAATCTCAGCCTGAGCAAGAGTTTCCTGGAGGGGAAATGCATCCTTTCGGTTTATATGAGTGATCTGTTCAACACTTCTCCGTCCGATCTGGAAATTGTCAATGACGGGGTGGTCACCTACAGAATCCTGCAGACACAGGGTACAAGGGGATTCTCCATCGGCTTCACATGGCGCTTCGGCAAGGGCGGCAGCCAGCAGCAGAGGCGCAATGTCGGTACTCTTGACGAAGAGAGCCGCCTCGGATAGGAAAATATGGCCAGTCATGCAGTGTCCCGGTGCCGATGACTTTACGGACGGGCGCTGCATGACTGTTTTTATCCTGGCTGTTATGTTTTTTGATTGACAGCTTTGTCTGTTCAGAGCAGGTCCAGTTCCACGGGGCAGTGGTCGGAACCGAAGATTTCGTTGTGGATGGAGGCTCCCTTCAGCCTGTCCTTCAGCCCGTCAGATACAAGGAAATAATCGATGCGCCACCCGGCGTTCTTCTCCCTTGACCTGAACCTGTAGGACCACCAGGAGTAGATGCCCGTCGCATCCGGATAGAAATGCCTGAAGGTGTCTGTGAAGCCGCTTGCCAGGAGCTCCGTGAACTTGCCCCTTTCCTCATCGGTGAAGCCTGCATTCCTGCGGTTGGTCTTCGGGTTCTTCAGGTCTATTTCCTTGTGTGCGACATTAAGGTCCCCGCAGACGATTACGGGCTTTGACTCAGTGAGCTTCAGAAGGTAGCCCTTGAAGTCATCCTCCCATTTCATCCTGTAGTCCAGCCTGGCAAGCCCGTCCTGTGAGTTCGGGACATATACATTCACAAGGTAAAAGTCCGGCATTTCCAGCGTGATTACCCTGCCTTCGTGGTCGTGTTCGTCTATGCCTATGCCGTATGACACTGACAGCGGCTCATGCCTTGAAAAAATCGCCGTGCCGGAATATCCCTTCTTGTCGGCATAGTTCCACCATGACCTGTATCCTTCAAATGCAATGTCAGTCTGCCCTGCCTGAAGCTTGGTCTCCTGCAGGCAGAAGAAGTCGGCATCGAGGGCGGCGAAGGCTTCGGAGAAGCCTTTTTCGGCGCAGGCTCTCAGCCCGTTCACATTCCACGATATGAATTTCATTTTTGTTTCTTTTTGTGTTTTCTTGTTTCTTTTTTGTGATAACTGTGTTGGACTTCACATCCTGATGTCCTCACATACTATGAGTATGCTGCGGTATTCGTCGTTCGTTTGCCTTGTTCTCCCTAAAAAATAAACGTCGAAAACTGATGGTACTTCAAGTTTTTAGTGGGTTCGTCAGCATTGGTCAGAAGGACCATTCGGTGCCGTCCTTGGTGTCCTTGAGCTGGATGCCGAGGGCTTTGAGTGCGTCTCGGATCCGGTCGCTGGTGGCCCAGTCCCTGGCTTCCTTGGCGGCGCGGCGTTCCTCTATCACCATGTCCATGAGGCCGCTGATGACCTTTTCGGCCTTGCCTCCGGCGGCTTCTTCATCGCGCAGTCCGAGGACGCCGAAGACTATGTCGTCGAACAGCCTGAGAAGGGCGCCGAGTCCGTCCTTGTCAATGGAAATCTTCTTCTCCTTGGCGGAGTTGATGATTCTCACTGCGTCAAAGATGTGCGAGAGGGCGACAGGTGTGTTGAGGTCATCGCACAATGCCTCGTAGACGCTTTCAATGATGGAGGCGATTTCCGCTGCTGCATCGCCGGAAACGGTGCCGGTCGGATTTGCCGCAGTCCCTGATGTCCCAAAAGCCGTCTGAGCCGATTCAGGTGCCGTGTCCGTGATGAATTCTCCGTAATACAGCTCATTGGCCTTGTGCCCCTCAGTTCCCTGCACTTCGGATTCGACTCCTGCGGCGGCAGCCATTTCCCGCAGGTCCTTTGCGGCCTGCATCACTCTTTTCAGTCCCTTTTCGGCAGCCTGCAGGGCTTCGTTGCTGAAGTCCAGTGTGCTGCGGTAGTGGGCCTGGAGGATGAAGAAACGGATGGTCATCGGGCTGTAGGCCTGCTCCAGCAGCCTGTGGGTGCCGGTGAACAGCTCCTGCAGCGTGATGAAATTGCCCAGTGACTTGCCCATCTTCTTGCCGTTGATGGTAATCATGTTGTTGTGCATCCAGTACTTCACCCCGCCTGTCCCGCGCGATGCGGTGTTCTGGGCGAGTTCGCACTCATGGTGCGGGAACATCAGGTCCATCCCGCCTCCGTGGATGTCAAATTCCTTTCCGAGATATTTTTCACTCATTGCGGAACATTCCAGATGCCATCCCGGGAATCCTTCGCTCCACGGGGAAGGCCATTTCATGATATGTTCCGGAGAGGCCTTCTTCCAGAGCGCGAAGTCGTAAGGGGCGTGCTTGTCATCCTGCCCGTCCAGAGAACGGGTCCCTTCCCTCGTCTCGTCCAGCGTCCTTCCGGACAGGATGCCGTACTTATGGTCCTTGTCATATTTCTGGACATCAAAATATACGGAGCCGTTGCTGATGTAGGCGTATCCTGCATCCAATATCTTCCGTACCAGGGCTATCTGCTCGATTATATGTCCGGATGCCCTCGGCTCGATGGACGGCGGTGCCACATTCAGCATCCTCATTGCTTCGTGGTATCTGAGGGTGTAGGTCTGGACTACCTCCATCGGTTCGAGCTGCTCCAGTCTTGCCTTCTTTGCTATCTTGTCTTCCCCGTCGTCCGAATCGTGCTCCAGATGTCCCACATCGGTTATGTTCCTGACATAGCGCACCTTGTATCCGAGGTGCCTCATAAGGCGCACGAGCACATCGTATGTGACTCCCGGTCTTGCATGGCCGAGATGCGCGTCTCCATATACTGTAGGGCCGCAGACATAAAGTCCCACATGCCCCGGATTTATCGGTGTGAACAGTTCCTTTTTCCTTGAAAGGGTGTCTGTGATATAAAAATTTCTCATAATGAATGCGAAGATAGACATTTTTTTTATGACTGCCCCCAAAATGCACCCAATATGACAATATGCCGGAAGTGATGCGTTTACTTCAGTGCCGCGGCCGTCGGACAGCATTTTGGGGCTCCATCGGGCGTGATTTTACGGCATTTCCGCGCCCGTCGGCATTTTCAAAATACCATCGGCCACACTTTTGCAGGAAAATCGCGGCCGGTGGACGGATAAAATGACATCCACCGGCCGCGATGTATTTAATGTCAAGATTTGTAGAAGAAATTTATTCCTCATTCCCGGACAATTGCTAAATTTGTCTTTCTGCTATACTCCCCATATAAGCGGCAATCCTCAATCAATTGACAGCAGTAACAGCAATGGCTCTGCAGGCGCAACAATAAATAATATGACAGACGACAACAGCAAATCCCTCCGCGGCGATGCCCCTGACCCTGACCCTGAGCATGAGAACTTCCTGCCTCCGATGGCCGGAGAAGGTATCCATGCAGGCTTTCCCTCACCGGCACAGGACTACATGAGTCCATGCATTGACCTGAACAAGGAACTTGTCCGTCATCCGGCGGCCACATTCTACGGCAGGGTCGTGGGGGACTCCATGGTGGACGCGGGGGTGGATGAAGGGGACATTCTCGTGATAGACAAGTCAATAGAGGCAACTGAAGGTGATATGTGCGTCTGTTTTGTTGACGGTGAATTCACTCTGAAATACCTCTCCTTCAGGGACCCTTCATCAGGAGAAAAATGCAAAGGCGGAAATGCCATATGGCTGGTACCCGCCAATCCGGCCTATCCCCCGATAAAAGTGTCCGACCCGTCATTTTCCGTATGGGGAGTGGTGACCTATGTGATAAAGAAGACTTACAGAAAATCCGGCGTGTCCGACAGGTAAGGACATGCGGAGTTTCTGCCCTTGCAAGGCATGTCTGTCTTCCTGAAAAACCGTACTTTCGCATCATGTACGCACTTGTGGACTGCAACAATTTCTTCGTTTCCTGCGAGCGGGTGTTCCGGCCCCTGCTTGAGGGGAAGGCGGTCGTGGTGCTGTCCAACAATGACGGTTGCGTGGTGGCGCGAAGCAATGAGAGCAAGGCGATGGGCATAAGGATGGGCACCCCGTTCTATCAGATCAGGGATATGGTCAAGGCCGGAAGACTCATCGCATGCTCCTCCAATTATGCCATGTACGGGGATTTGTCTTCCAGGGTAATGTCAATTCTTGCCGAAGCCGTTCCGAGGATAGAAATTTATTCCATAGACGAGGCTTTCCTGTGCATGGACGGGATGTCTCCGGAAAAGATTGAAGGTATCTCCGGAGAGTTGGTCGGGAAAGTCAGGAAATGGGTCGGCATACCTGTCAGTATCGGTATCGCTCCGACCAAGACTCTCGCCAAGATTGCAAGCCGCTTTGCCAAGAAATATCCCGGCTACAGGGGAGTATGCAGGATTGACAGTGAGGAAAAGAGACTCAAGGCACTGTCTCTGACGCCAATAAGTGAAGTCTGGGGTGTAGGCCGCAAACTCTCGGTGTCAATGGAGCAGAAAGGCATACGGACGGCTCTTGACTATGTTCAGCGCCCTGAGGAGTGGGTGAGGAAGAATTATATGCTTCACGGGATGAGGACATGGCTGGAGCTGCAGGGGCAGGTATGCGTGGAGGAGGAGCTGCCCGAAAAGCGCAAGTCCATCTGTACCTCCAGGTCTTTCCCCGGAATGATAGCAGACAGGTCTGAAATTGCCGCGAGGATAGCTGACTTTGCTGCGAAATGCGCGCAGAAGCTCAGGGAGGAGCGCTCCGCCGCCCGGCAGGTTGATGTGGTCCTTTATACCAACCGTTTCAGGGACGATCTTCCGCAATATTTCCCGTGTGCATCCGTCCGCATGCCTGTCGCCGCATCCAGCACGCAGGAAATAGTATCTGCGGCACTGAAGGGATTCGCTACCATATACAGACCTGACTACCAATACAAGAAAGCGGGAGTCACCGTATCTGACCTTGTGAACGCCGATGCCGTCCAGCCATCACTTTTTGACTATGACATAGACCGGAGGCGGAAGCAGGACAGGCTCTCCGAAGTCATGGACAGGGTCAATGCCGGAGGTCACAATCTTGTCCGTCTTGCCGCGCAGAGGTCGGGAGACTATACCGACGGCATCCGCAGCGACTACCGTTCCCGCCGCTATTCCACATCGCTGGAAGACATAATAGAGGTGAAATGACTCAATCGGGAAATCCCCTCAGGCGTGCTCCTTCTCTTGTTGAAAGCGGACGGGGGTCACGCGGACGGATGCGGAAAATATATTTGGAAGATTTCCCGAAGAGACAAAAATTCTTGAACATAAAATTTATCCTGAAAAAATTCAAACAGTTTCTAAAAAGCATTAATTTTGTCTGTCAAAAAATTGAAAATTATGCTGAAAGTTGATTTGGGAGGCTGCAGCTCCTTTGTAAAAGATGCAGAATATCAGGAATATGTGGACAAGGCCCTTGATGCTTTCGATGTACTTGAGAGCGAGACCGGAGCCGGGAATGACTTTTTGGGATGGAAACATCTTCCGACGACTACCCCGGAGTCGCTTATTACAGAATGTGAGGCCGTACGGGACCTGTGGAGGGCAAAGGGAGTCGACCTTGTCGTCGTAATCGGCATAGGAGGCTCATATCTCGGCGCAAAATGCGCTGTAGAGGCACTGTCCCATTCATTTGCAAGGCAGCTTTCTGCAAGGCGCATGCCTGAGATGGTGTTCGCAGGACACAACCTTTCAGAAGAATATCTTGCGGAACTCCTTGACCTGATGCAGGAAAGGAATGTAGCCGCAGTCATCATATCCAAGTCAGGCACCACCACAGAACCTGCCGTGTCCTTCCGTCCGATCAAGCAGCTCATCGAGACCCGCTATGGCTCGGCGGAGGCTGCACAGCGCATCGTGGCAGTGACTGACGCCCACAAAGGCGCCCTCAAGTCCCTCTCCACACAGGAGGGCTACAGGACTTTCGTCATCGCTACCAATGTCGGCGGCCGCTTCTCGGTACTTACACCCGTAGGCATCCTGCCCATAGTGCTTGCCGGATTCGACATAAGGGCAATGCTCAGGGGCGCTGCCGAGATGGAGAAAGTCACAGCGGAAAGAAGCCGTACCAATCCTGCCGTAGAATATGCCGCAATGCGCAACCTCCTCTACAGCAAGGGCAAGAAAATAGAGATTCTCGTCTCATTCAATCCTAAGCTCCAGTATCTCGGAGAATGGTGGAAGCAGCTTTTCGGCGAGTCCGAGGGCAAGGATGGCAAGGGTATATTCCCTGCATCCGTAAGCTTCACCACGGACCTCCATTCCATGGGACAATATATACAGCAGGGTGAGAGAATCCTGATGGAGACAGTAGTCACTGTCGAAAAGAGCAGCCGCAGTGTGGTCGTAGCCAGCGACCCGCAGAATCTTGACGAGCTCAACTATCTCACCGGCAAGCATGTTGAGGAATGCAACGCCATGGCAGAGCTCGGGACAAAGCTCGCTCACATCGACGGCGGTGTGCCGCAGCTCTCGGTCCGCGTCGAGAAGCTTGATGAATACAATCTCGGCTCCCTCTTCTATTTCTTCGAGAAGTCATGCGGCATAAGCGCATACATCCTCGGGGTCAATCCTTTCAACCAACCGGGTGTCGAGGCGTACAAGAAGAACATGTTTGCCCTTCTCGGCAAGCCCGGATATGAAGAGCAGGCAAAGGCCCTCCACGAGAGGCTCGGCAAGTAGACTGTCGGTCAAGCAGAATATAGTCTTCTGATGCAGGAAAGACAGAAAGACCGTGCGCGGTATTTCCGTGAGCTGGCGCAGACAAGCGAAAAATATTTCATCCCGTACCTGTCCGGATTCATCCGGCCCGCTCACGGGATGAATGTTCTTGAGATAGGCTGCGGGGAAGGCGGCAATCTTCTGCCGCTGGCGCGCATGGGCTGCACCGTCACGGGGGTTGACCTTGCCGTCGGAAAGATAGACAATGCACGCACATTCTTTGCCGAGGCAGGAGCCGAAGGTACATTCATCGCATCCGACATCTTTCAGGTAAAGGAACTGGAGGCGGCTTTTGACCTTATCATCTGTCACGATGTGCTGGAGCATATCGGTGACAAGCGGCGCTTCATGGCTGACCTGAAGAAATATCTGAGGCCCGGAGGCCTTGTCTTCATGGCTTTCCCGGCATGGCAGATGCCTTTCGGCGGGCATCAGCAGATCTGCCGTAGCCGTGTCCTGTCCCGTCTCCCGTTCTTCCACCTGCTTCCCAAGCCCCTCTACCGCTTCGTGCTGAAGGCAGGGGGAGAGGAAGATTTCCGCATCAGGGAACTGATGGAAATCAAGGACACGCGTCTCCCGATTGAACTCTTTGAAAGACTTGCCGGGCAGGAGAAGATTGAAATCGTTGACCGCAGACTGTGGTTTATCAATCCCCATTATGAGGTGAAATTCGGCCTGCGCCCGAGGCTTCTGTGGCCTCTGATATCAAAGGTCCCTTATGTCAGGGACTTTTTCGCCACTTCCTGTTTCTACATGCTGAAATTGCCGTCGTAGTCGATGCTCAGCGGCGTGCCGTCGGCAAGCAGGATGTCGGCACGGACCCTGTATGAGCCGTCGGTCGGAGTGACGGTAAATGACCCGTCTGCTGGCTCCCGGAACTGTGAATAATAGTGTACAGGATCTTCATAGATGATCATATAGTCATCATTGTGGTCGAGGTTTTCCCCGGCATAGTCATTGGCGACCTTGTGTTCTTCCCCGTCGGCCCAATAACTGTTCACGGCAAAGACAAAGTATGTGCTTATTTCCTCGCCGGGGGCAATGGGGGAGAACAGGAATGTACAATAATTCCCTGTCTGCTCAAAAGTTGCTGTGAGGATGTCGTATGTCTTCCCGTCGAACTCGTATGTGCCGAGCACTTCTCCTTCCGGTGCCTGAGGCGTGTCATGGACAGTGCTGTCCTTCCCGCAGGATACTGTCAGCAGGGCTGCAGCCGCAGTGGCGGCTGCAGCAGCTGCTTTGAATATAAAGTTCGTTCTCATTATGTGCATCATTATGATTTGCAGTTCGTCATGCACCGGCTATTCTACAATGACTGCAGTGCCGGAGTAGTGGCCTGAAAGGTCTCCGTAGGTGGTGAAGTCCACCTCCAGCATGTCTCCTTCAAGATATGCCTCCAGACTTCCCGTCATGCTGCCGTCATCTGCCCACTGCCATGTCTCTCCCTCGTATTCAAACTTGAGGCTGCCGTCCTTGTAAGTAGAGAACCCGATGCCGCTTCCGATGTTGAACCCTTCTGCCGGGGCGGTGATATGCACGGGCCACATTTCCTCGAATTCACCGACGGTCTCAAGCCCTCTGACTTCGCTGAGGTAGATGTGCCAGATATCCGGGTCGGACTTGTCCACAAGAGCTGATTTTATCTCCTGGGAATATCCGCCGTAGGTGAATTGGTTAGGTTCCTCCGGCTGATAATCCACGGATACGCATTTCCCGCTGAATTCGACGGAAACTTCCTTCCCGTCCCCGAATGCTATCGATGCGGACATCTCATATGTCTCGTCCCCGGTCTTCTTTGCGCTGACGGTTCCGGTGGCACCGCCGAGGTCTTCACTTGTCGCATCGGACTGCGTGCCGTTGACCTGGTCGGTGAAGCCTATCCAGAAATATTTATCTGTGGTGGTTATGTCAATTTCTTCTCCTGTCATGGCGCTGTCGTCCAGAATCACATAGAAGTATTCGAGGGCCATCTCTGCCATTTCATCGAATGTATAGACTTCCGACCGTGTGAAATACAGGTATGTCTGGCCGGAGTCTTCCAGATAGAATGCCGCCCTGAGCGGATTCGGCTTCCCGTCTATGGTAATGGTATTGCCTTCGTCCGGAGTCTCTCCTGACATTACGGCAGAGGCATTGACGCCGACTTTGGTCCCGTCAGTGAATTCCAATGCCATCAGCAGTGTATATTCCCCCGTCTCTTCATTGAAATTCATCCTTGCTGTGCCGGAAGTGAGGATTTCAGGGCCGATTTCAGAGGCCTGTGTCTCGTTGTCCCGGCAATAGATGCTCTGCGGCTCTTCGATAAGGTTGATGTCCCTGCCGATATACTGCGGAAGAAGCATCACCTGAAGATATTCGATGTCATCGGCACCCACTGCATCTTCGTAAGAATTGACTGATGCATCAGGAGTTGCCGTGAACAGCACATATTCGTTGAACGGGTCGGCAAATGCTTTCCCGACCGGAATTTCTTCTCCGTTGACTGTGAATGTCATCGCAGTCTGAGGATATGCGGGTGCTCCGGGCGTTTCTCCTCCTTCTCCTCCCGGAACGGCAGGATTCTTCTCCTGGCATGAGACTGTCAGGAACGCCGCAGTGATGGCGGCAGCGGCAAGCCGCATGAATGTCATTGTTTTCATATTTTCAGATTTATTATTTGTCAGAGACCGATGGGGCCGTCGGTAGTCCAGCTTCCCGATACCTTGTATGCAGGATTGCTGCAGTCCTCAAGGCTGATGGAAAGGGTATGGGCGTCTCCGTTTCTCCCCACCGTGACGGAGCCTCCGCTGATGCGGGCATACTCCGTCCATTCCCCGCCCTCAAGGTCAATGTACCAGGTGCCGGTGAAATACTGGAATTTGTCAGGGTATCCGGGAGCAATGCGGAACGGGACAATTTCATCTTTCGGGATACCTCCGTCAGGGTACTGGTATGCCATGGTATATGTGCCTGCCGGTATGCCTTCGGCGACATCAGTGTCCCAGCTGACGAAAAACTCTATGCGCATTACCTTGCCTGTTCCGGACGGCCATTCCCCGGAAAGGTCGATGCCCTCCTCGGCAAGATACAGGGCGAAGGCCCGGTTGCTCTGGTCCCATGTATAGGTGTCTTTCCTGTCTATGAGCCTTGCCTTTGTGAACTGAGGCAATGTTATGTCTCCCGTGAGGCTGCTGTTGGGTGTATTGTCACTTCCGTTTTCTCCGGACTTGTCCGTGACTTTCGGAGTCCCTGTGTATGAGAAATATCTTTTCAGATATTCCGTCCCTACAAGAACGCCCTCGACTGTACATGTGCCGTCCTCATTTACAGTGATTGTAAAGTCTCCTTCCCTGAGCAGGTCGGGATTGTAGTCCGTACTTCCGTCGGCAAAGTCGGCGAAATATGTCCCGTCAGGGATTTCTATTTCTCCTCCAGGAATCTCAATGGAATAAATGTACCCCTGCACGAAAGTGCCGGCCGAGAAATCCCCGGAATTGCTCTGAGAGCCGTATTTCCCGGCCACAAATGACAAGTCTGCCTCTGCGGCTTCATTTTTCTTTGCATTCAGGGTGAAATAGATGGCCTGTCCCGGGCCTGTGCCTGCGACCGGGGTGCTCGTGCTGACCATTTCCATGTCGGTGCAGAGCGTGAGTTCCCACCAGTCTGAGTCTCCCATGCCGTCGTCACCGTGGTAGATGAATTCGGCGTTGATATAGTCGGGCTTTTCAGGGACAAGTTCCTGGAAGCCTCCGTTCGGGATTTCTTCTCCCGGATTGCCGTCCTTCTCGCATGAAGCAAATAATGCCATTGCTGCGAGGGGCAGCACAAACATTTTGATTTTCATGTTGTTGTATTTGTTAAGTCGCTATGTTGCTGCTAACTGATATCTCGAAAAGCTTATGATGAAAAATTCAGGACAGCTTCTTAATTTTTCGCAAATATATCAGTTTTTTCTTTTCTTGAAATTTTTTCACGGAATTCATTTTCCATTCAGAATCTTCCCTCATTTTTGCATCCGGAAAGATTTATGAATAAATTTAAATTATTGGAATACATTATATTGGAAATATTCAGAGAAAATCTGACCGCAGGTATTAAATTGTAACTTTAAATTTTATTCGATTATGAAAAAGATTTTCCTTTCAGCACTTCTCGCAGCAGCGTGTGTATTTTCAATGAATGCTGACGACCGTGAGCGACCTACGACAGTGGACAAGCTTCCGGCAGTGGCGCGGCAGTTCCTTCAGCAGCATTTCAGCGACCTTACGGTGGCCTATGTAGTCGAGGACCTCAAGATGAGGGGCTCCGAATATGAAGTCACTTATACTGACCGCACTGAGGTTGACTTCGGCACCGACGGCAACTGGACAAGCGTCGAGCGCAAGTACAGCCCGGTGCCTGCATCAGTCATTCCTCAGCAGATTACGGACTTCCTCGCGAAGGGCAATTTCCCGAATCAGTATGTCAAATCCATCTCAAGGAACATGTACACATGGGAAGTAGAGCTCTCAAGCGGACTGGAAATAGAGTTTGACACTAATTTCAATCTCCTCGGCTACGACGACTGACGATTGTACCTCTTATAATAAACGCGCGCGCGGACATTTTCAAATTGTCCTGGGCGCGATTTTATTTTCAGAAAACATTGCAGGACAAGGGTGGAGAGCAGAAAATGAAAAAAAATTAAAAAAAACTCCTCCGTCCCAAATATTTTTATTCCAAATCTATTCTTGTTGACAGATTACAGTTTGTCGCGCTATGCCGGTATTTAATAACAGTTTTACTTGAAGCGGGCTTTTGGGGGTATTTGCTGCACCATTTTGTAAGTGTAAAGATGTTTGGAGAATTAATTTATTATTACAAACTTTGCAGAATATTGCATATGAAAACGCCCGTTTAAAATAGCATGTCAAACAAGAGTCTATTCAATATTTATGTTTAATTTAAAATTCAACAGATGAAAAGAATCAAGTTCTTATTCGCAGTACTGTCTCTGTTGTGTCCGCTTCTGGCCTGGGGCCAGAATACGGTGACGGTGACCGGTACTGTCACGGATTCTTCAAACGGCGAGCCTGTTCCGTTCGCCTCTATCCAGTTGAAGGGGACAATGACCGGAGGCAATACCGACGGTGACGGCGTCTATTCGATAGAAGTGCCATCCGACGGTGTCCTCATTTTCTCTTCAATAGGATATAAGACAGTGGAGGCAGAGATTGCCGGAGCAACTGTCCTCAATATCGTCCTTCATCCGGACAGCGAGATGCTTGAGGAGACTATCGTCGTAGCATACGGTACGGCCACGAGGTCTTCTTTTACTGGTTCCGCTTCTTCAGTGGATTCAGACAAACTCGCAGAAAGGTCTGTTTCCAATGTGTCGACTGCACTGTCAGGACAGATGTCAGGTGTGCAGGTCGTGCAGTCCAGCGGAAAGCCCGGACAGGACGCCACAATCCGTATCCGAGGCATCGGTTCCATGTCAGCATCCAACAACCCGCTCTATATTCTTGACGGAGTACCATACGACGGAAGCATATCCAATATAAATCCTGCCGACATCGAGTCCATGACTGTCCTCAAGGATGCTGCGGCCAACGCCATCTATGGTGCCCGAGGAGCCAACGGAGTCATCCTCATCACTACCAAGAAAGGCAAGACAGGAGATGCGAAAGTCACAATCGACGCAAAATGGGGCTCGAACAAGAGGGCAATCCCGAATTATGATGTGATTGACAATCCGGGGCTCTATTATGAACTTATGTACAAGGCACTGTACAATTCCCAGATAACCGCCGGCATGACTGCAGCGGAAGCCTACAGGTATGCGGACAATACTATGTTCAACACTGCCAACGGCGGTGTCGGCTATCAGGTGTTCAGCGTGCCGACCGGAGAGAAACTCATCGGTACGAATTTCAAGCTCAACCCTAACGCAACTCTCGGCTACAGCGACGGTGAATTCTATTATATCCCGGACGACTGGTACGACGAGATATTCGGCAAGGGCAATCTCCGCCAGGAGTACAATGCTACGGTGTCCGGAAGCACTGAAAAAATCAACTACTACGCCAGCTTCGGATATCTTGATGACAACGGGCTTGTCAACAATTCAGGCTTCTCCCGCTACACAGGCCGAGGCAAGGTAGACTATCAGGCCAAGAAATGGCTGCGCGTGGGAACCAACATGAGCTACAGCCAGGCTACCTACACGGGAAATGCCAACGAGGACTCCGGCTCATCAGCCAACCTCTTCTACATGGCGAATATGGTCGCACCTATATATCCTATGTATGTGCGTGACGCCAACGGCAACATCATGTACGAGAGCGCCACGGGCACACCTATATATGACAACGGAGCCAACTCCACCAATGCCCAGCGTCCTTTCATGGGAAATGCCCGCCCGGGTGCCATGATAGACAATGACCGCTACACCGACATCAACTCCACTTTCTACGGCCAGTGGTATGCCCACATCACTCCGGTAAAGGGACTGACCTTCAGTGTCAACTATTCCCTCACCGAGTCCAACGACAGGGTCAACAACTTGAGCAGCCGCTGGGGTGGAAGCGATGAGATCAATGACGGAGCCGCTTATGTAATACATCAGAGAGTATCCGGAATCAACTCCCAGTATCTTGTCAACTACAAGAACACATTCGGAAAGCACTCGGTGGAGGCACTTGCCGGATATGAGCAGTACAGGCTCAAGATTCAGCATCTTGAAGGGTATAACGACCATCTGTACAATCCGTTCATAGGAGAATTGGGGAATGCCGGAGGTACGACAAACAAGGATGTCACCTCATACACTGACAATTACATGACAGAGGGTATTCTCTCCCGCGTACAGTACAGCTATGATGACAAGTACTTCCTCAGCGCATCTTACCGTCGCGATGCTTCGTCAAGGTTTGCTCCGGGACACCGCTGGGGAGATTTCGGCAGTATCGGAGGAGCATGGCTCATGTCCAAGGAGAACTTCCTCGCAAATGCAGGCTCATGGCTTGACATGCTGAAATTCAAGGCCAGCTGGGGTGTCCAGGGAAATGACAACCTCTTTAACTATTATCCGTATCTCGACCAGTATGACATAACATATTCCGAGACCACCGGAGAATATGCCAAGACATTGACTTACAAAGGTAATGAAGAAATCACCTGGGAGACTTCATACTCCTTCAACACCGGATTTGACTTCGGCTTCTTCGGGGACAGGCTCGGCGGTACAATCGAGTACTTCAACCGTACCACCAAGGACCTCCTCTATAACCAGAAGGTGCCGAACTCCTCAGGTATCACCACAGGATATATCCCGACCAATGTCGGAAGTATCGTGAACCAGGGACTTGAACTCGACCTCTACGGGACGCTCATCAGCCACAGGAATTTCCTCTGGACAGTGAACTTCAATCTGACATATCTTTCCAACAAGATTGTCGACCTTGAGGAAAATGTCAAGGCTCAGGGCGGAATCAAGGAATCATCGCGCATATACAAGATAGGAGGCTCCCTCTATCAGGCATATTACAAGAGATTTGCAGGCGTGGATCCAGAAACCGGAGAAGCATTGTACTATGTCGACCCGGACAAAGGCGACATGACGAAGACCAATGACTATAGTCTCGCACAGCAGGCAGACTGCGGCAGCACACTTGCTCCGGTATACGGAGGATTCGGGACATCTCTGTCTTTCTATGGATTTGATGTTTCCATGCAGTTCTCCTACCAGCTCGGCGGCCGCCTGTACGACGGTACATATCAGCAGCTCATGCACACCGGAGTGTCCTCAATGGCCGGAACCAACTGGCACAAGGATATTCTCCAGTCATGGTCTCCTGAAAATCCGTCAAGCAACATCCCTCGCCTCAATGCCGGCGACGACTCCTATCAGATGGACAGCGACAGATTCCTTGTGAGCTCGAATTATTTGAGCATCAACAATGTCACCATCGGCTACACTTTCCCGGAGAAATGGATAAGCAAGCTCCATATTGCCGGACTGAGGATATACGCCACCGGCGACAATCTCTGGGTATTCTCTGTCAGAAAGGGACTTGACCCGAGAATGTTCTTCGGAGGTACAGGCGGATCCATCGGCAACGGAAACTACACCTACTCCTCCATGCGCAATATTTCCGGCGGTATAACTCTTACTTTCTAAAAAGGACAAGAATCATTATGAAAAGAATGACTAAATATTTTGCAATCTTCCTGTCAGGACTTCTGCTGGCATCTTGTGCTGCGATGGACGAGATGGTGCCTCAGGGCTCCACGACCACTTCAGAGCAGGTACAGGAAGCAACCGGAGTGATTCCGGAGAGGTCAGAGGCCGATGTGGCAGGTATATATTCATACGCGGGACAGGGATTTGCCGTATTCGGCCGTTCCCAGAATGCGCACAACGACTTCGGGTATCCGGCAGTGTGCATCGCCCAGGATTCAAACGGACCGGATATGGTATGTGCCAACAGCAACTATAACTGGTTCTCTCCTTCCTATGACTATTCAGACCGGCAGAACAATTACATTCTCTGCTATCTGCGCTATTCATATTTCTACAACCAGATACGGCTCTGCAATGAGGTGCTTTCAGGCTACATCGGAACCGACTATGCAACGGCTTCGCAGACTGCAAGGCATTCGGCCGGCCAGGCTCTTGCTGTCAGGGCATTCGACTATCTCGGAATGGCGCCATACTATCAGTTCAGGTATGTGGACAGCAAGGACCTCCCTTGCATTCCTGTTGTGCTTGAAGGTATGACACAGGAACAGTATGCAGCCAATCCACGCGCTTCTGTGGAAACAGTGTACGGCCGCATCATCACCGACCTTACCCAGGCCATTGCCCTGCTTGAGGGATACAACAGGTCAGGCGACAAGTCAAGGGTAGACCAGCAGGTGGCATATGGTATCCGCGCACGCGCATACCTCAGCATGGGAATGTATGCCGAAGCAGCCGCCGATGCAGAGGCCGCCCTGGAAGGCTATACTCCGTATTCTCTTGCTGAAGTCAGTGTTCCGGCTTTCTGCAACATGGCAGACCACAACTGGCTGTGGGGCATACTTCAGGAGTCCGACCAGGTCCAGATGCTTGTCAGCTGGCCGTCACACCTCTGTTCTTTTTCTGCAACAAGCTATACGGCTGGTACCGGAGTGTACAAGCGTATATCTTCAGCTCTTTACGATGTCATTCCGTCTACGGATGTGCGCAAGGGCTGGTGGACTGATGCAAGAAACCAGACTCCTCTTCTGGACGGGCTTTCATGGGCAGGATATCCTGGCCGTGACATCCCGACACTTACGATTCCTAACACCAAAGTTGCCTTCAGCCCGTATTCTGTCGTCAAGTTCGGCATGAAGCATGGCATAGGCAGTACGGACAATGCCAGCGACTGGTGTCTTATGAGAGCAGAGGAAATGATTCTCATCCGTGCGGAAGGACTTGCCATGAGCGGCAGGGAAGCCGAAGGCCGTCAGGTGCTTGAGGATTTTGTGCGCAATTACCGTGATCCGGAATATACTTGCACGGCATCGACTCCAGAACAGCTCCAGACAGAAATATGGAAACAGCGCCGCATTGAACTCTGGGGAGAAGGATTCTCGATGTACGATATCATGAGGCTCAATAAGCCGATGGTGCGAATCCATGGTTCATCTACATATAACTGGCCTGATGCGTATGCTTTCAATATTGAGCCGAATGACCCGTATCTGCTGCTTCGTTTCCCTCTGCAGGAGACCAATTCCAACACTGCTATTTCTGCTACGGAAAATACAGGAGGCACAGCTCCTCAGCCGAGACAGAATTCAGACCTTAGGGACGGCGTGACAGAGTGACATCAATAAAATACTTGGAAAAATGAAATTGAATAAAATAATACTGATGCTATTCCCGGTGATGGCAGCCGTTCTCCTCGTATCCTGCAAGGAAGAGTGGCAGCCGGGGGCGGAAGCCAACTATTCCGGCATCAATGTGTATTTCGTGCAGCCGGAGACATATTATTCTCTGGATCCTGATGCAATGGAGATTACATTCACTGTCCAGAGGGATGATGCCCCGTATGAGGACCAGTATGTGCCGGTTACCCTCACTGCCGTGCATCCTGAGGCATTCGAGGCTCCCGAGCCTATATTCTTCGGGGAAGGGGAACTTGAGTCTGAGCTTACCATCTACTTTACGGACGACATGGAGCTTTTCAAGGACTATTCTTTCTCACTCGCCATTGACGAGAACTATACCCAGCAGTACATGGAGCAGAGCGATTATCCGCGCATTGATGTGACTGTAATCAAGGAAGACTATGAGCCGGCATACCGCTGCCGCTATACATGCGGAGGAGTATATCTGGGCCTTATTTCCTGGTCTAATCCACAGGTAATGGTGGATCTTGAATATTCTGAAATCCTGGATGCCTACAGAGTTGACCTTTGGGGACACGGCACATATGTCAATTTCTCTGTTGATGAAGATGACAATCTTGTCCTTGACAAAACGACATTCAATACGGGAGAAGAATATGTGAACGGAGACGAGACCTTTGAAGTCATGGCGACTGTCAGCGGTGACTGTACATGGAATTCCCGTACAAGGATGTATACTTTCCCGTTCAATTACAGCTTCGGAGGCAATTCCGCCGGAGAATATGATGACCAACTTCAAGTATCCAGCGAATTATGAAAATGAAATTTACAAACATAGCAACTGTCACCGCCGCACTTGCACTGGCTGTATCGGCATGCAGCGTAGATCCGTTTGAGGACGGTGCCGGTCATGGGGCTCCTGATATGCCGGTGGGGAAGATTGTCAACACATCTTCCAATTCGGCAAAAGGTTCCATTCTTGTAAAACTCAATGACGCTTCCCAGGCAGATGCCCTGCAGGCTCGGCTTGAGGAATGTGGAATTGTCGTAAGTCCTGTGTTCCAGGGGCTTACTGCTGCCACTACTAAGGCGGGCTCAGCAGAGAACAATCTTGCCAGATGGTGCAGGCTTGACTTCAGTGAATATGCCGACCTTGACAGCCTCGCTTCTGTCCTGTCCGGATATGAAGAAGTGGGGAGAGTACAGTTCAACACAAGGCTTAAACTGGCCTCTGACTGTCGCTCATATCCTGTGACATCTGTTCCGACCAAGGCAGACTTCAGTGATTTCAATGACCCTCAGCTTGCAGCCCAGTGGCATTATCACAATGACGGAAGTGTAGTTGCTTCCGCAAGGCGCGGCGCTGATGTCAATGTTGCTGACGCATGGCGACTTGAGACAGGCCGTCCCGAAGTAATTGTCGCTATCATTGACCAGGGAGTGCAGTACAATCATCCTGACCTTGCTCAGAACATGTGGGTCAATACTGCCGAACTCAACGGGACCCCTGGCGTTGATGATGATGAAAACGGGTATGTGGATGATATTTATGGCTATAACTTCGTGGCCAAATCAGGTGAAATCACGTGGACAAAACAGGGAGACAGCGGACATGGAACTCATGTAGCCGGAACTGTTGCCGCAGTCAACAACAATGCAACCGGAGTCTGCGGAATTGCCGGAGGTGACGGCTCTTCCGACAGCGGAGTCCGCATGATGTCGCTTCAGGTATTTGACGGAAATGCAGGCGGTAAAGTAGATGAATCTGCTGCTGCCATAAGGTATGCTGCGGACAACGGGGCTTCAATAATCCAGTGCTCATGGGGATATGCTGCCGGAGCCTATCAGTCGGATGCCCAGTGGACTGCATCTGCGAGACTCGAGGCCGAAGCCCTTGAATACTTTCTCAACGGGGGGAAAACCGGAAGAGGAAACTGTTCTGCTATAACTGACGGCAACATTGCGATTTTCGCTGCCGGCAACGATTCGGACGACATGGCATCTTATCCGGGAGCGAGTCGCGGCTGCATATCAGTGACATCTTTTGCCAGTGACAATCTTCCGGCAAATTATACCAACTACGGTCCCGGCTGCAATATTGCGGCTCCTGGCGGAGAATATTATACAGGTGATACATATTACGATGAAACCTGTGTGCTCTCCACTATGCCTACTGAGTCAATCTCCTCTGTCGGAGATGACGGTACAGTCACAAATACTCCTGCGAACTATGGGTATATGCAGGGTACATCAATGGCATGCCCTCACATGTCAGGTGTTGCGGCCCTCGGTCTTTCCTACGCCCTTGACATGGGCAAGACATATACCAGAGAAGAGTTCATGTCGCTTCTGCTGACTTCTGTCAATGACATAGATTCATATCTTGTCGGCTCCAAGACCACTCTTATTGTCAATCCTGCGACCAATACAGGCTCAATCGGTGAACTTGATCTGGCTCCTTACTACGGCCAGATGGGAACAGGTACAATAGATGCATGGAGAGTCCTGATGCAGATAGAAGGTACGCCGTGCCTTGTGGCTGAAGTCGGAAAATCCCAGAGGCTCAACCTTGACTCCGTGTTCGGCGGCGGTTCGGAGAACCTTACTTATCTCAATGTTGAGATTTCCGATGACGACTATGATGCAATAGGCCTGATGACAGACCCTGTCATCAAGGGAGGACAGCTTCTCATCCAGCCTACCTACTATGGTTCAGCCAAGCTGACCATCACGGCAATAGCAGGCGGCAGCCAGGTCGGCGGCGGAGCCAATATCGGAGGAATGGAGATTACCAAGGAGGTATCAGTCATTGCAAGAGGCATCAGCAACGGAAACGGCGGCTGGCTGTAATATCAAAACCGAAAAATTAAAATGAATATGAAAAGAATCCTATACATTCTGGCTGTCGCATTCAGCTGCATGGTGCTCTCCGTTTCATGCCAGACTAAAGAAGAGTCCGGCACTGATATTACAGGTGTCTGGCATCTTGTCGATACTGAAGGTCTCATTCTGGATCAGGAGCTTGATGTTGACGTGTATGCTGTCTTTGGCCGCGGCAATTTCGAACTCTATCAGCGAATCGGTCAGTCAGCCGGCAGATACTGGTACTATTCAGGTACTTACTCTACATCAGGAAATGTACTCACCGGCAGATATTCCGACGGTACAAGACTCGGAGGAGTCAGCGGCGAGGGCTATTCAATCTCTCTTGACGGCAGTACACTTTTCCTTACCTCAGTCTTTTCAGGAGAGGTCAGCGAATATGAACTCGTGGAGGAAGTTCCTTCTGAAATTGCCGACAGTGCCGTTCCGCCGGTCAAGTCCGCGGATGCTCCGGCTCCGGTACTTTAGCCATTGCCGTACCGGCCTTTTGAAACAGCTGTAAAGCAGAACTTAATTAATAGACACACTTAATTTTAGTATTATGGAAGCAAAAAAATTATTCGGCTATGCAGCGGCAATGTCCCTGCTCGCCTTCGGATTTGCGTCCTGCGAAGAACCTGAGAACCCAGGAAAAAACCCTACGCCAGGTCCATCAGCGACGGTCCGCTTTTCTGTTGAAGTCACTGAAGTGACAGAAACTTCTGCCAAGGCTGAAGTTACAGTAAGAGGTGATGAGGCTGCCACTTGGTATGCTTTCGTTACAGAAGACCTTGACACTGACGCAGATGACCTCATCACATCCGCTGTCGGCGAACTTTCTGACATCGAGTCAGTCCTCAAGACCGGAAACGGCGAGGTTGAATTCACTGATCTTACTTCAGGCACAGGCTACCGTGTCATTGTGACCGGACTTGCTGCTGACGGTACAGTGTCAGGCAGGGCTGCAGATGAAGAATTCACCACTTCACGCGATCCTAATGACTGGAATGTTAATCCGGACTGGAGTATCAGTTATGCTGGTCGCGGATCATATGAAATTCAGTCAGGTACAATGTATGGAGATAAAATTGACATCGTTATGCCGGATGATGATTTGAACTACTATTATATTCTCCCAGTGTCTGTGACGGAGTTCGAGCAGGTGTATAAGAGCAGTGTTGCAGCACTTGCAAATTCACTCATTGAAGAATTCAATGCCATGATTGAAGAAAATAATACTGCATACCCTGATGATCCGGTCTTTATTACTGATCTGCTTTATTCCGGGGCAAATTCATGGATTATGCAACCACTTGCTAATGAGCAGCAGTATCTTTTCATGATTGGCATAGAACCGAACGGTGCTTATGGAGAAGGCCTTGGCCTTTATGCGCAGTCAGCGGCATTTACCCCTGATGTGGAAGAGTCTTCAGACGGATATAAGAAATGGCTCGGCGACTGGACTGTCTCAGGTACAGGCCTGATATATGACGAAGAGACCGAAGCGACGAGTGAAGGAACCTGCTCCAATACTGTAACGATAGTTGAAAGTATACCGAACTATGAATATACTGTATACGGATGGCAGCAGGGACTTATGGGCTCTTATGGAGAGTCTGACGCAATAGGCTCCGTGGCAAGGTACGATGCTTCGACAGGGGCTCTGTCATTCGTTTCCAGTTCAGATCTCGGGCAGGTCAATACCGGCAGCTATGGTATTGGAACTGTCGAATTCCTCGGCTATTGTGACGGTACTTCTCTCGGTTATCCGGGTGAAGAAGTCGCAATCAACGGTGAATATGACATAGCAATCGCAACAATGTCACCTGAAGGTACAGTAACTGTTACCGCTCAGAGTATTCCTCTGATGGGAGGACAAACTGTGACGCTGATAGGAATGCAGTACTATGCTCTGGTAACTGTAGGTGGAGAAAGTGGGCGTCTTTACTGGTCCGTAGCACATCCTCGTTTCTCCTACGGTGACTTTACAATGGTGAAAAACGACGCTTCCGGTGCAGACGCATCTTCTGCATCTGTCGCCCGTTCATCCGTAAGAATCGTGAAGAAAGAGGCTGCCGCCAGGACTTACTTCCCGATGAATTTCTCATACATGGTGAAATAAATCCATGCCGTGGGATGTCAAAAGTTCAGATGAAAATTTGATTTTGCAAATATGGTTTGTGGAGGGTGGCGTTCATTTGTCACCCTTCACTTTTATCAGACATTTTTATCAGTCTATTATACTATTATAGGTCTATTTTATCAGTCTATTTTATCAGGACAAATATGAATATAATGAAACTTATCGCTGCATTCGCCTCCATGGTCTTGACCGCAGGAATGATTTGGGCACAGGATCTTCCGGATGTGAGTGTAGAGAACATGGACGGGGAGACCGTCAGCATCAGGGATGTGGTCCGGGGCAAGCCTGCTGTCATCTCATTCTGGGGAGTGACCTGCAAGCCGTGCATCACCGAGCTCAATGCCCTTAATGAAGTGATGGAGGAATGGCTTGAGGATGTAGACTTTGACATAATTGCGGTCTCAGTCGACGACAGCCGCTTCTCATCGCGTGCAAGGTCAATGGCACAGGGATATGACTGGCAGTTCAAGTGCGTCTTTGACAAGAACCAGGACCTCAAGCGTGCCATGAATGTGTCCCTTACCCCGCAGACTTTCATCGTGGATGCTTCGGGCAATATAGTCTATTCGCATTCCGGCTATACTCCGGGCAGCGAATATGAGCTTTATGACAAACTCATGGAAATCTCTGAGTAATGGCTGGACTTCTTAATACTGCGGCACGACCGGATACTGCGTCATTGCTGCAAGCTGCTGCAAGAGTGGTGTCGTATGCAGCTGTCAGGCTCTTCCTTGCGGTTTTTCTCGCGGCAACGGCGTCCCTCGCCATGGAAGCCCGTGAAAAGCGCAATTGGGGCACTCTGTCAGGCAGTCTCGAGTCGAACAGCATATATTATATGCATGATGCCGGCCTTGATCCATCGTCTTCGGTGAATCCGGACGACCGGTTCGGCACCAACAATTACCTGAAGCTGGACTATATGAACGGCCGCTTTTCCGCCGGACTCCAGATGGAAGGTTTTCTTCCGGCCCTTCAGGGCTATGACTATCTTGTATACGGCAACGGGCGCAAGGTGATTCTCGGGTCCAAGTATGTCAGCTGGCAGGATGACATGTACGGCTTCCGTGTCGGCGATATCTTCGAACAGTATGGCAACGGGCTCATTTTCAGAAGCTATGAAGACAGGGCTCTCGGCTTCAACAATTCGCTTGAAGGAGTCCACGGCAGATTCGACTGGAAAGGAGTGCATCTGAGCGCCATGTTCGGCAGACCGAGACTTTATCTTGAATATGCCGAATCCATGGTCAGAGGCGCAGACCTGTGCCTTTCGTTGTCAGAGATGACCGGATGGGACGCCGCAAGCCTCAGCATAGAGGGAAGCTATGTCAACAGGTACGAGAATCTTATGGAGAATGAGCTTTTCGCTGATCTGCTCACTACCAACAGCCTCGACATGTATTCCGCGAGAGCCAATTTTGACTGGAAAGGCCTTTCTGCCAAATTCGAGTATGCCGGCAAGAGCAAGGACCTCCCTGATGCCGCAAGCCGGGAAATGCTCACCGGAAATGCCATCCTCGCCGAGCTCGGATATTCCTACAGGAGATTTTCCGTGCTGGGCACATTCCGCCGCCTTGTCAATATGAACACGATGATTTCACTCAATGCCGCCGGAACAGGAAATACATTGAATTATCTGCCGGCTCTGACACGCCAGCACACATACATGCTGGCAAGCCTCAATCCTTATCAGGTGAATGCAAATGGGGAAATCGGCGGCCAGGCTGATGTCTATTACTCATTGCGGAGCAAGACGACCCGCTCGAAATACTGGAATTTCCATGTCAATTTCTCCACATACTATACCGATGCCTCCCATACGGGCGGCCGCTCGAATCTCCTGTGGAGAGACATCAACGCCGATGTGGAGAGGCAGTGGAACAAGCGGTGGAAGACTGCCGTGCTCGTCTCCATACAGGAGTGGAGCCCGTCCCACGGGATGCAGGAATCAACATACGCATCCAATATTTTCGTTGTGGACAACACTTGCAAGATCACCGATAAGATGTCGGTGCGTCTTGAACTCCAGTACCTGTATTCGGCCAATTACGAGAAAGACTGGATGGCAGGACTGCTTGAGTTCAACATGGCTCCTCACTGGAGCGTGACAATCAGTGACATGTACAACCATGGCTCTTCAGGGAAGCACTATTACAATGCCTCTGTTTCCTATACAAGGAAGAGTACCAGAATCCAGCTCGGATACGGCCGTGTACGCGCCGGCTATATCTGTTCGGGCGGAGTGTGCCGCTGGACTCCGGCATATACCGGAGCGAACCTGACGATTACTTCGTCATTTTAGACTGTCACTTCGTCATTTATTTATTGAATTTTGAAATCTAAACAAATACCAGATAATCATGAAACACCTGATTCTTAAAATTCTCTGTGCGGCAGCCGCAGCCGCTGCGATGATTTCGTGCACCGGCAAAGAGAATCCGGACCCTGCAGGCTCTTCCGGTCTTGAAATGAAGTCTTCTGCCTATTATATTGCTGCCGGTGGCAGTGATGTGGCATATCTTTCCGTATATTATGACGGTGTGGAGGTGACCGGCTCCCCGGACATCACGGTTTATATTGAGGAAAACGGAGAGACTTCGGTCTATGAAAGTACGGAATGGTCGTCGACGGAGGAGTGTGAAGTGTCGTTCTATGCCGAATGGAACAATGAGACATCAGAGCCTATTGTCATAGCCGCAGTAAGCGGCATAGCAGAAGTCCCTGACGACCCTCAGCCAGATGAGTGGAGTCATTTTGTGAAGAATGCCCTCATGGTTCAGGGGACGAGCGTAGGCTGTGTGTATTGTCCGTATGTCATGGATGCCCTGGACAAATTCTACGGCAATGCCGCTTATTCCGAATATGCGGAACATGCTGTGCTCGCTGCGCTCCACAGCAATGTGAAAGTGATGGACCCGATGAGCTCAAGCGATATTCTTAAAGTCATGGCAGCATTCCCGACCGCTTTCTATGGTGTCCCGAGCCTGATGTTCGACCTCAACGACAAGTCATATATCGGAAGCAATGCCACTCCGACACTCATTGCTTCATATATAAGCAGGTCAATTGAAAATGGCGCCGCCACCGCCATTGCCGCATCAGTCACCGGAACGGAAAGTACCGGGACCGTCAGCGTGACCGCCAAGGTCAAGGTAGGTGAGGCTGGAAGCTACAGAATCGCCGCATGGCTGCTTGAGGACGGTATTGAATATTTCCAGTACAACGCAACAGAAATAGAGATGCCGAGGATTGTCACTCACAATAATGCCGTGCGTGCCGTCAGCTGCGTTTCTCCGGCCCAGGGAGAATATCTCGGCGGGAAAAAGGATCATGACGCGGAGACCGTCGTTGATTTCTCATGCGAGTTTGACATAAGCACGGCCAAAGTAAAGAACCTTTCCAACTGCCATGTCGTGATATTCGTGACGAGCCCGAATATGTCAGGCAGCAGCACTTTCTATCTTGACAATGCCGTTGACTGCGGTATCAACCAGCGCGTAGGCTTCCGGTATGAGTAGACGGCTCCCGGTATGAATAAATGGAGTCTGCGGGCGACAGCGGTCCATCTCTGAGATACGATGCCATCTCCGGATGCCATGTCTGATATGTGATGCCGTAGCCTGATATTTCCGGACTGTCCGGATGACTTTATGACAAAATGTCAGCCCCTGCGGGCTGGCATTTGTTTTGATTATACCCTCCGCGGTTTCGCCGGAGCAGTTTCCGGAAGCCGGGCAGATGGTTCGGATTTTACGTGAGCCGAATTGCTGCCGGAAGTTTTAAAATTTAAGTTCAAAATTATAAAGTCATGATCAAACCATTAGCAGACAGAGTATTGGTGGAGCCTAAGGAGGCCGAGACCAAGACAGCCGCAGGTCTTTACATTCCTGACACGGCAAAGGAGAAACCTCAGCAGGGGACAGTTCTGGCAGTCGGGCCGGGCAAGAAAGATGAGCCTATGGAGGTTAAAGCCGGTGATGTCGTCCTTTATGGAAAATATGCCGGCACAGAGGTCACGGTTGACGACAAGAAGTACCTCATCATGAAACAGTCTGACATTTTCGCAATACTTTAATAACAATGGATACGGTATCGGCGTGAGTGATTCCCGGTGCCGGATTATAAAAAGGAGAAAGATATTATGGCAAAAGATATAAAATTCAATGTCGACGCCCGCGCCCAGATGAAGGAAGGCGCAGATGCACTTGCAAATGCAGTCAAGGTTACACTTGGACCGAAAGGCCGCAATGTCGTTATAGACAAGAAATTCGGCGCACCTCAGGTGACAAAGGACGGTGTCACTGTAGCCAAGGAAGTGGAGCTTGAGGACAAGTTTGCCAACATGGGTGCACAGATGGTGAAGGAAGTCGCTTCCAAGACCAACGAGCAGGCAGGCGACGGTACTACCACAGCCACTGTCCTTGCCCAGGCCATCATCAATGTCGGTCTGAAGAATGTGACTGCGGGAGCCAACCCTATGGACCTCAAGCGCGGTATTGACAAAGCAGTTGCAGCTGTTGTCGCAGAGCTCAAGGCACACAGCCAGGCTGTAGGCGACGACTACTCCAAGATAGAGCAGGTAGGCACAATCTCCGCCAACAATGACAGCTACATCGGCAAGCTCATCGCCGATGCCATGTCCAAGGTAAAGAAGGACGGCGTCATCACTGTTGAAGAGGCCAAGGGTACGGAGACAGAAGTCAAAGTTGTTGAAGGAATGCAGTTTGACAGAGGCTATATCTCACCTTACTTCATGACTAACGGCGAGAAGATGGAGTCTGTGCTCGAAGACCCTCAGATTCTTATCACTGACAAGAAGATTTCCACGATGAAGGATCTTCTTCCTATCCTCGAGCCTATCGCCCGTGAAGGCCGTTCACTCCTCATCATCGCCGAGGATGTAGACGGAGAGGCCCTGACTACACTCGTTGTCAACAAGCTCCGCGGTACATTGAAGATAGCAGCCGTCAAGGCTCCTGGCTTCGGCGACCGCCGCAAGGAAATGCTTCAGGACATTGCCACTTTGACAGGAGCAGTCGTAGTGTCAGAAGAAAGAGGTTTCACTCTTGAGAACACTACTCCTGACATGCTCGGAAAGGCAGAGAAAGTTGTCATCACCAAAGAAAATACTACCATCGTCAATGGAGCCGGCAACAAGGAGGACATCGCCGAGAGGGCAGAACTCATCAGAAAGCAGATTTCCACTACAACTTCTGACTATGACAGGGAGAAACTTCAGGAGCGTCTCGGCAAGCTCGCCGGCGGAGTGGCAGTCCTCTATGTGGGCGCTGCAACCGAGGTCGAGATGAAGGAGAAGAAAGACAGGGTGGAGGATGCCCTCAATGCAACCCGTGCCGCAGTTGAGGAAGGATTCGTCCCGGGCGGCGGAGTAGCGTATGTCCGCGCAGCCGAGGCCCTCAGGAACCTCAAGGGAGACAACGAGGACGAAACTACAGGTATCCACATCGTTGCCCGCGCCCTTGAAGAGCCTCTCCGCCAGATTGCAGCCAATGCAGGTGTTGAAGGCAGCGTGATTATCCAGAAAATCCGCGAGGGCAAGGATGACTTCGGCTACAATGCCAGGACAGACGAATTCGTCAACATGTACGAGGCCGGCGTCATCGACCCAACCAAGGTATCCCGCGTTGCCCTTGAGAACGCCGCTTCAGTGGCTGGAATGTTCCTCACCACAGAATGCGCCATCGCCGAAATTCCTGAAAAGGAACCGGCTCCTGCAATGCCTGCAGGCGGAATGGGCGGCATGATGTAACAGTGGGCATGACGCAGCTATAGGCAGGATGCAATGATTGACATGATGTGACAGTTGTCGCGATGCAGCAATAGTTATCCTGGCCGTAATAAATAAAAGGATGGTTTCGGAAACGGGGCCATCTTTTTTTGTAGCCGGTGTATTGCTGCTGCCGGATGGTTCTTTTTGCGGAGGATGTAGTATCTTTATCATATCACCGCGCCCGGTGGAGGGGTAAAATGGTCGCCACCGGCCGCGATTTTCTGGCAAAAGTGTGGCCGTCGGCATTTTGAAAGTGCCATCAGGCGCGAAAATACAGCAAAACCGTGGCAGGTGGACATATCTTTTGCCTTCCATCGGCCGCGGTTGTCAGGAATGTCCCGCCTCTGCCGCATGGATGTCACCGGCCTCGGTTTCAGAAATGTCCCGCCTCTGCCGCATGGATGTCGCCCGCCTCAGTTTCTAGCCGGTGTATTGCAGCGGCAGATGTATTGCTGTTGTCAGGTGCATTGCTGTTGACAGAGGTATCTTTTCGCGGCAGTTGGAGGTGTCAAATGGCCTCCACCGGCCGCGATTTTCCGGCAAAAGTGTGGCCGTCGGCATTTTGAAAGTGCCATCAGGCGCGAAAATACAGCAAAACCGTGGCAGGTGGACATATCTTTTGCCTTCCACCGACCTCGGTTCAGGAATGTTCCGCCTCTGCCACATGGATGTCACCCGCCTCGGTTTCTAGCCGGTGCATTGCTGTTGACAGGTGCATTGCTGTTGACAGGTGTATTGCTGTTGTCAGTGGTATCTTTTCGCGGCAGTTGGAGGGGTCAAATGGTCGCCACCGGCCGCGATTTTCCGGCAAAAGTGTGGCCGTCGGCATTTTGAAAGTGCCATCAGGCGCGAAAATACAGCAAA
>CALUPG010000017.1 GCA_944322565.1 uncultured Bacteroidales bacterium
GGGTATCTGAGCGGCAAGATAAAGGTATCAGAGGGGATAGACTTTGCTCTTCATCTGCTGCAGGAGGCATGCGACTTTACTTACGAGAAGGATGCCGCAACGGGTGCTGTCATCATAAAATGACACAGTAGCCACTGGGGCAATTGAAAAGCACGGGCCAGATTGAAATTAATCGGAATCAATTATAGTTTTTAGTGTTAACTGCATAATTATTTATGTCTGAAATGAACTTATCAACAGCAGGCAGACTCATGAGGTCTGCGGTTGTCTTGTTCCTCTGCTTCATGGGCATGACCCTCCGGGCTCAGGCTCCTGAAGACAGGACCGTGACTCTGGACATGACAAATGTTCCTCTGGAGCAGGTCCTTGAGTCAATAGAGGAACAGACTGACTATGTCTTTCTCAACAAAGATGTTGACGCTTCACAGACAGTCAGCATCAGAGTATCTTCTGTGCCGGTGAGAAATGCCCTCAACTCACTGTTTGCGGACAGGGGCATAACCTACAACATCGAATCCGGCCATATCGTGATTTCAGAAGCCCCTGAGACTTCTCCGGTAACCGGGGGGAGGCAGCCTGAATCCAACATCATTTCCGGTACCGTAATCGATTCTTACGGCACTCCCGTCATCGGGGCCGGAGTCCTCATCAAGGGTACCACAATCGGTACCAGCACCGACCTCGACGGAAAATTCTCATTTGAACTTCCCGAAGGCATGGACGGCTCCTCTCTGGAGTTTTCCTGTCTCGGCTATACCACAATGGAGCTCCCCATCGGAGGCCGCAGGGTCTTTGACGTCACGATGCAGGACGATGCCATCATGATGGAAGCCACGGTGGTCACTGCCCTCGGCATCAAGCGTTCGGAGAAAGCCCTTTCATACAATGTGCAGGAAGTGAAGTCAGACGAACTCCTTGCAAACAAGGATGCAAACTTCGTCAACTCCTTGAACGGTAAGGTGGCCGGTCTGGTCATCAATGCCTCTTCTTCCGGAGTCGGCGGTGCATCCAAGGTGGTGATGAGAGGTCAGAAATCCATCTCCAAGTCTTCCAATGCCCTTTATGTGATAGACGGCGTGCCGATGTTCACTTCCGCAGCTGAAGGCGGTACGGAATTCGACTCGCGCGGCTCCATGGATCCTGTGGCCGACATCAATCCTGAGGACATCGAATCGATGACAGTCCTGACCGGAGCTGCAGCTGCCGCACTTTACGGCTCTGCCGCAGCGAACGGTGCCATCGTCATCACCACCAAGCAGGGGCAGGCAGGCAAGACATCCGTGACAGTCACCAGCAATACGGAAGTGTTTACGCCTTTTGTACTTCCGAGATTCCAGAACAGGTACGGTACAGGTGACTACAGCTCCATACAGGGTTCTGCCACCCGCAGCTGGGGTGACCGTCTCAACGACTATAACAATCCCGGTTATGATCCGCGCAAGGATTATTTCCAGACAGGCGTGACCGGCACGGAGACTGTTTCCCTTTCGACAGGAAACGACAAGAACCAGACCTATATGTCGGCCGGTGCCGTGAATTCAAGGGGGAATGTACCTAACAACAGGTATGACCGGTATAATTTCACATTCCGCAACACCACGAAGTTCTTTGATGACAAGATGACGCTTGACGTCTCTGCAAACTATGTCATCCAGAGGGACTTGAACACGACCAACCAGGGTGTGTACAACAACCCTATCGTGGGTGCATATCTTTTCCCCCGCGGTGACAGCTGGGATGCAATAGAGATGTATGAGCGCTGGGATCCGGTCAGAAAGATCTATACCCAGTACTGGCCGGTCGGTGATGCCGGAATGGCCATGCAGAACCCTTACTGGGTCAACTACCGCAATCTCCGCGAGAGCAAGAAGAACAGGTATATGCTGTCCGCAGCCCTCTCCTATGATATCCTTGACTGGCTGACAGTTTCCGGAAGGATCCGTGTCGACAACTCGGTGACCAAATATACGGAGAAGTTCTATGCCACGACATTCACCGAACTTACCGAAGGTTCGAACAACGGACTTTTCGGCATTGAACAGTCAGAGGACAAGCAGTTCTATGCCGATGCCCTTGTCGACATCAACAAGACATGGGAAGACTGGAGTCTCCATGCCAACATCGGAGCCTCGATCACTGACATGCGGAACGACCTCTTCTCGAACCGCGGACCTATAGCTTCCGACAATATTCCGAATATATTCAATGTATATACGATAGATGCAGCGAGCATGGTGAAGAAGCAGACCGGATGGAGGGAACAGACCCAGTCGGTGTATGCTTCAGCCGAAATCGGTTTCAAGAGCGCATACTACCTCACCCTGACAGGCCGCAACGACTGGCCTTCGCAGCTTGCAGGTCCGCGTTCAGTGTCAAGTTCCTTCTTCTATCCTTCAGTGGGTGCTTCCGTAGTGCTTTCTGAAGTCATTCCGAACATGCCGAGACAGCTTGAATACGTCAAGATAAGGGGCTCATACGCATCTGTGGGTTCTCCGTTCGAACGCTGGCTTGCAAACCCTGTCCACGAGTGGCCGGACAAGGGCAATGCATGGGCAACCGAGACTGTCTACCCGATGGACCAGCTCAAGCCTGAGCGCACCAATTCCTGGGAAATCGGTCTGACAATGCGGTTCCTCAACTGGTTCAGCCTCGATGCCACATGGTACAACACTCACACCAGGAACCAGACATTCGCCCCGAACATTTCCACGGGTTCCGGCTATTCCGTCATCTACATCCAGTCCGGTGACGTGTTGAACCAGGGCTTCGAACTTGCTCTCGGATTCGACAAGGAATGGGGAAAATTCAACTGGAGCAGCAACTATACCTTCTCCACGAACCGTAACAAGATAGTGTCACTTGCTGACAATGCCATCAACCCCGTGACCGGAGAAGCCCTCAACATCACGAGCCTGGACATGGGCGGCCTTGGCAATGCTCTCTTCATCCTGAAGGAAGGAGGCACCCTCGGTGACCTTTATTCACGCCAGAATTTTGTAAGGGACAATACGGGGGCCATCTATGTGGACGATCAAGGCGGCATCACACCGCAGTCAATCAGCAATGTCGATGACTACATCAAGCTGGGCAGCGTACTTCCTAAGGCGAACATGGCATGGCGCAATGATTTCCGTTTCGGCAATTTCAACTTCGGATTCATGATCACGGCGCGTCTTGGCGGAATCGTCTATTCGCGTACACAGGCCGTCCTGGATTACTACGGTGTGTCCGAGGCTTCTGCTGATGCCCGTGACAACGGCGTCTTCATCAATGGCACCGACAGTATTGATCCGAATGCATGGTATACGGCAATAGCCGGAGGAAACACTTTGCCTCAGTATTATACCTATTCAGCGACTAATGTGCGCCTTCAGGAGGCGTCCATAGGATATACTTTCCCGCGCAAGATGCTGAACGACGTGTGCGAACTTACGCTTCAGCTTGTAGGCCGTAACCTGTGGATGATCTACAACAAGGCCCCGTTTGACCCTGAGTCCATCGCCACCACGGGCAACTACTACCAGGGCATCGACTACTTCATGATGCCGAGCACGAGGAATTTCGGTTTCAACATCAGGCTCAAATTCTAATAGGAGAATACGACATGAAAATGAACATTATATGCAAAGGCATGGCGGCCTTGGCCATAGCTGCGTCCGCTTCTGCCTGTACGGCCGGCTACATCGACATCAACAGGAATCCTTACGGTGTCACTGACAATGAGATGCAGAGGGACGGCTATGCCGTCAGGGCAGCCCTGACCGGTATGATGAACGGAGTGATTTCTCCGGATGTCAACACTGCACAGTTCACCGAGGTACTTCTCGGCTGTGCCCTGAGCGGCTATCTTGCTCCGGCAAAGGACGGATGGAACAATGTAACCATAGCCAACTACAACGCCACCGATGACTGGACCAATGTCTTCATGGCGAGTGACAGGATCATCCCTGTGATATATGCGAACTACAGGACTCTCCAGAATGTGACCGACGACCCCAACATCCTTGCCGTAGGCGAGATTGTCAAGGTTGCAGCAATGCACCGCGTCACCGATACTTATGGACCTATTCCTTATTCCAAAATAGGTCAGAACGGGGAAATCAATGTGCCTTACGATTCTCAGGAGGAGGTGTACAGGCTTATGTTCGAGGAACTCAACTCTGCAATAGATGCTCTCAAGGAGAACATCTCTATGGGAAGCTTCTCGTCCACAGCCGACGTGATCTACAGCGGAGACATCACCAGGTGGATCAAGTTCGCCAACTCTTTGAAGCTGCGTCTTGCGATGCGCATCTGCTATGCGGACGCCGAACTTTCGAAGCAGATGGCTGACGAAGCCATAAATGATGAAGTAGGGCTCATGACTTCCAATGATGACAACGCCGCATTCTCATACTGGGGCGTGGACGGCAATACACTCCGGATGTCCATCCGCTATAATCTGGCCACGCATTCGGACCACAGCATCTGTACGACAGGATCTGGAGACTCGCATGCGGCTGCCGACATCATCTGCTACATGAACGGCTATAGTGACCCGCGCCGTCCGATGTATTTCACCCCGACGGAGTTCGAAAATGCGACTGACACCTATGTCGGTCTGAGGCACGGGATTCAGGTGCCGAGCCATGTGAATGTGGGACACCAGTATTCGGGAGTGTACTTCGACAATGCCAATGCTCCGGCTTATTGGATGAATGCCGCAGAGGTGCAGTTCCTCCTTGCAGAGGCGGCTGCATTCAAGGAGAAGGGTGGAATCAGCTATAATGTGTCCGGATCGGCTCGGAGTTATTATGAGCAGGGAGTTCGGCTGTCATTTGAACAGTATGGAGCCCAGGGTGTTGATGAATATCTCCAGTCTGATGCCAGGCCGACTACATATGCTGATCCGGCCGGCAGCTACCCTTATGCGAATGTCATAAGCACGATTACCCCGAAATGGAACGATGCTGCGGATTTCGCCGAAATGCAGGAGCGCATCATTACCCAGAAATGGATAGCCAACTGGCTGATCGGGTGCGAGGCCTGGGCCGACTGGCGGCGTACCGGATATCCTCACCTGATCCCGGCTGAATATTTCACCCAGACACATGGTGTGACCGATGCAGCCACAGGCGCTCGCAGAATGCCTTATCCTGCCACTGAACAGACATCCAACACGGCTAATTATGAAGCAGCCCTCACTCTGCTCAAGGGTAATGATGACATGGCCACAAGGCTTTGGTTTGACTGCAATCCGGATCATCCGAACTATTGATAATGAAAACAGCAAAAGATATGATCATGAATAAGAATACCATATTTTCATACCGTATTCAGGGAATATGGAGTGCCATTGCGGCTATTGTACTGTCTGCCGGCCTCTCCTCTTGTTCAGACTGGACCAGACCTGAAGCCCTGGATCTTGCTCCTGCTTCCCAGGAGACTCCGGAGGAGGCTCTTGCCCTCATCAGGGCTTTCAAGCAGACGCCGCACAAGGTGATGATTCTTGGAATGGATGCCGTATCAGACAATCCTGTTGCCAGATGGCAGCATCCTTCCAGCATGCCTGACAGTGCCGACTACATATATATACGCAATCTCAAGGGTGGCCTTGATGCCGTATTGGCTTCAGAGATCGGTGCCGTGCAGTCCGGGAAAGGGACGAAGGTGCTTGCTGATGTCGATTATGTGGCCATTGAAAATGCATGGGACGAGTTGCAGAAAATGAAGGAAGAGGCGGGAGAGGCCACAGGTACTCAGGAAGAGTTCCTTGCTTTCATCTCAGAGCAGACCAGACTGCAGCTTGAATGCATGAACGCATACGGGTGTGACGGCGTCATGATTTCCTATACCGGATCTGCTTCATCTACCGTGGGCGATCCTGTACAGGGCCGCAGTGCATATATAAATGCGGTATATGACTGGTGGAATTCCAATGGCGCAGGAAAAATCATTATGGCGCGTGGATATCTCCTGAATATTGCAAGTGTTGATGTGGCGGAGGAATTTTTCGGCCAGTGCAGATATCTCATACATCTTGTCGGCACCAAGACTTCGGCCGGTTCGGTAGCATCAGACATATTCACCAATACCATCATGGGTGTGCCGTCTGACAAATATGTCTTCGAGGCCACTGTCCCTACGCCTTCAGACACTACCCAGATAGGCATGTCCGTCCCGGATGCGGCGAAATGGATTTCTGCCTCTTCAGAAACGGAGGACTTTGAAAAACTGGGTCTGTGTGTGGAAAATGCCCAGGATGATTATTTCAGGATAGGCCGCAATTATGCCGACATACGCCGCGCCATTACAATTCTCAATTCCGGCACAGAAGCCGCCCAATGACAAATACAGCAAACGATATGAAATACAGCAGAATCTGGTTGTTTCTCTCATGCCTGATGCCGGTTGTGCTTTCCGGCTGCAGGAATGATGATTCTAATTCTTTTGAAAACAAGGTATTCATCTCGGCGGATTCCTATGAGCAGACACTCAGGGTACAGCGTGATGAGAATGTTTCCGAGATGACATACGGTCTGACCGTAGGCATGGCCAAGCCGCTTGACCATGACATAACGGTAGTCCTCAGCATGGACAAGGAGCTTCTGGACAATTACCGCCATGCTTTCTACAATGAAGATGCACAGCTCCTTCCTGATGCCAACTGCAATTTTTCCTCACTCCGGACATATATTGTTGCCGGCAGCATTTCCAGTGAGGTACTGAGTCTCGATTTTGTCGATCTTGACAAACTTGACTATAAGACTGACTATGTGATGCCGCTTTCCATAAAGGATGCTTCTGGGGAAGAGATATTGCAGAGCGGGCGTACCGTATATGTAGTGATCAAGGAGGCTTCCCTGATAAATGTGGTTGCTGACATAAATGACAATCTTGCATGGGTTGACTGGAAGGACAAGGCTCCGCTCCAGAATATGGAACAGTTCACCATGGAAGCCCTCATCAATGCCAATTCGTTCACTAACGAGGAGATTTCTACGGTGATGGGAATAGAGGACAATTTTCTTATACGTATAGGTGACAACCTTCACCCGAAAAACCAGCTCAACATTGCATACGGCAAGCACATTGCCGGCCAGGAGCTGAATGCACGGGGAAGCCTTTTCGTTGAAAAGCCGCTGCTTGAGACAGGGCAATGGTATCATTTAGCCGTGACTTTCAACAAAGGGTATATCAAGGTCTATGTGGACGGGGATCTTGTGGCGGAGAAGCAGGCGTCCGTTGAAGGCGGAGAGGTGCTTGAATCAGTTGACTTCACGACAGGAGAATCCATTGACGGCACCGGTCGTCCTGATGAAAATGGCGGCAGGCCACGTGCATTCTGGTTCGGTTATTCATACACGACTGACGATCCGACTGCGCGCGACTTTGACGGGATGATAGCTGAGGCCAGAATATGGAACAGGGCTCTTACGGCAGAGGAGATCAATGCGGAGAATCACTTTTACAAGGTGTCTCCGGACAGTGAAGGACTTGTGGCATATTGGAAATTCAACGATGAAAAAGGAGCTTCAGTGACGGATCATGTTAACGGCAATAATCTGAAGGCAGACCATGAATTCCTTTGGGTTTCTCTTGAACTCCCTGAAAAATGATGATTTGATGACCTTAATAATATATAATAACATTTGCTGATAACTGTATGAACAAAGTTTTGAAATTATTGACAGGAGTGCTCGTCATTCCTGCTGCCATTACTTCATGTAAGGAAGAAGAGCCGGCAATGAACACTCTTGAAGTGACGCCTTCTTCTCCTCTTGAATTTGCTGCACTGGACAATGAAGACAAGGTGCTTATTGTGACAACAGATGCCTCATCCTGGGAGGCCGATGCTCCTGAGTGGGTATTGACAACCGTTGAGGGCGACAGGCTTGTTGTCAATGTCCGTGATAACGCATCATCTGAATCACGCACAGGGCGTATAACTGTTTCTGCGGGCAATGCTGAACCTGTGCATGTCAGTGTCATCCAGAATGAGGCAGAGGAAGATGTCGACATACTTTCCGTTACGCCTGATGATCCTATCTCTTTCAATGCAAGCGGCAATGCCGGCGTTTCTCTTGAGGTTTCGACAAATGCAGGGGATTGGGCATTCGATGTTCCGGAATGGATTACAGCATCCAAGCATGACGGGAACATCCTTTTTGTCAATGCAGGGGACAATCCTTCTGAACAGCAGAGAATAGGTAGGATAACGGTTTCGGCAGGAGAAGCTGAGCCTGTGGTCATCAACGTGATGCAGGCCGGCCGGAATCTCAGCGCAGTGACAGCCGGCATTGCTGACGGGGATGGCGGTGACGGCTCGGCTCTAGTGATTGAAAAACTTGATCTGATGCCGCAGAAATTGACAGTTTCCCTCGATAAGGCCTTAGAAGAGGATGTGTCTTTTGAGTTCGTATATGACAAGGAGTATCTGAGTCAGTACAATTATCTGAACGGCACTGATTATCTGCTTTATCCTGAGGATCTCATTTCGTTCGGAGAAGACGGGCGCCTTACGATTTCTTCCGGACAGACTGATGCAGAAACGGAAATTATTATAGACCCTGACAGCCGTTCATTGAGAAACGGTGTCAGCTATCTGATACCTGTGACTGTACGGACATCGTCAAAATCAGTCAATCTGGATTCTGATGCAATGCGTGTCAACTGGGTCATCTCCAGAAAATGTGTCAAAGACACCAAGACCATCCTCTACTTCGAGGTGAATGATGTCAACCCGCTGAATGCCTTGGAATACAGACTTGAAGACGGTACGATGTTCTTTGATGCAGTGGTCCTGTTTTCCGCAAACATCAATTGGGATTACCAGAACGGACGTCCTTATCTGTACAATAATCCGAGTGTCCAGGCTCTGCTTGATGAGACGGACACATATCTGCAGCCTCTTAGGGAAGCCGGCATCAAGGTCTATCTCGGTCAGCTTGGCAACCATGACTGTGCAGGTCTGTGCCAGTTGTCAAAGACAGGTGCGAAATATTATGCGCAGATTCTTGCCGATGCAGTAAAGCGGTATAAGTTGGACGGAGTAAGTTTCGATGACGAGTATTCATCATCTCCTATAAGCAGTGAGTATCTGACATCTCCGTCTCCTGAAGCCGGAGCAAGACTCCTGTATGAAACGAAACAGGCAATGAAAGAGATTGTACCGTGGGATACGGATGTCCAGGTATATCAGTTAGGCAATTTTGACACACGGATATCTTCTGTTGACGGGCATCGCCCGGGAGAATTCGTCGACATTGTGGTGGGCGACTACGGCAGAGCCGGCGTTCCTCTTAACGGAATGACCAAGGCAAGCTGCAGTGTCATGTCTGTGGAATTGAATCTCGACAGGGGAGATATCAGCGCCGCATATCGCGCTGAGGCCGAAGGATATGGCTGGATGATGTATTTCAGTTTTGATCCGGTCAAGAAACTTTCAGGCGGTGTGAATGCTTTTACCGTAGGCGCCCAGGGACTATGGGGCATGAAGCTTCTTGAACCTACTGGCATATATAAGAAAAAAGAGGCTGGAGAGAAAGGGGCATTTGATCCGGTAAGGTATGAGCTTTAACAGTTTTGGCTTATGAAGAAAATATTGTTTTTCATTATGGCATCCATGGTCATTCTTATGACCGGATGCGACAAAAAAGAGATGCAGGAGACGGTTCCTGATGAGATTTCCATAGCTCCTGAAAGCAAGGCGTTCGGAAGTGAGGGCGGTAATGTGGATGTTATTGTCACAAGCAGCGGAGAATGGACCCTTTCAGGGGATTATGAGTGGGTGCAGCCTGATATCAAGGAAGGGAAAGATGGAGATATGGTAAGGTTTAAGGTTGAAAGCAATAAGACTCAACAAAAACTTACTGCCGAATATGTTTTCACTACAGGAACAGCTGAAGCGAAATTTGTAGTGACTTGTGATGTGGGCGAAGAGGACAAGCCTGCAGAAGAGTCCATCTCTCTTTTCCCTGAAAGTTTCGGACGTTTTTCTCCGGAAGGATCGACTGAATCACTGATGGTAACGAGCTCCACGGACTGGACTCTGGCACCGGACGGCGAGTGTGACTGGGTCGTTCCGTCGTCATTGTCCGGAAAGGATGGTGACCAGGTGGATTTCGAGGTGTTGCCAAATGACGGGGAGAACGAAAGATCCATAGTTTTCATTTTCAAGGCAGGAGATGCTGATGCCAGGATTACAGTGGCCCAGGATGCCATGTCATATTCAATGGAACTTGGGTCTCCGGCTGAAGAGGAGGTTCCTCAGGCCGGAGGAGAGATTGCCATTCTTCTGAAAGTCTCAAACATCTCTGATAAAGACATAGAATGCAGCATTGAAGGTTCGGACTGGCTGCATCATGTTACCACAATTCCTGATCAGGAAACTTTGAAGGTAGTGCTCGATGCAGATGAGAATACAGGGTATGAAGCCCGCTCTTCTTCTGTCAAGATCACGGGGCCTGGAAATACGTCAGTAACGGTGGCTGTGACACAGGCCCAGAAAGACAGGCTTGAAACCACCGGGGATCTGGTCCAGTATGTGGGACTTGAAGGCGGAAATGTCATTATTCCTGTCATTTCCAATATTGAATATACATGTACGCCTTCCGATTCATGGATAACATATTCCGGGAAAGAAGGTGATAATGAATGCTTTGCCATAGCTTCTTCCTCTGAAGACCGTTCAGGAAGCATAGAGTTCAAGGGAGGAGACCTGGGGTTCACTATAGAGATCCATCAGGAGGCCAAGGCTCTTGTTGAGCAGGTGGCAGATATGGATGGGAACTGGGCATGGCCTGCATGGAAAGACAGTTCGCCTGTGGAGAATATGAGCAGCTTTACACTCGAAGCCAATATTTATCCGGATTTCAATTCTTCAAGATACATAGAGACTATCATGGGCATTGAAGGAAAGTTCCTGATCCGTTTCGGCAAGAAAGGGGTTGCTGAAGACAACACGCTCTATGTGGTGTATGAAGGCGGGGAACTTGAATTGAAATCTTTTTTCCCTTTCCTTGAGGGCAACAAGTGGTATCATGTCGCCGTCACATTTGACAAAGGTACCGTCACCGGTTATATAAACGGGGTACAGGCTCGGAGCGCGTCAACCAACATGTCATACGTCAATTTCGGCGTGCCTCACCAGGGACAGGAGTCGGACGGACTGTACGGGCAGAGGTTCTTCTGGGTCGGTTATTCTTATGACGAGGGCAGGACATTTGACGGCAACATGTCGGAGGTCCGTATCTGGAACAGGGCCTTGTCGCAAGATGAAATAAATTCGGAGAATCATTTCTGGTATGTCGATCCTGATTCGGACGGGCTTGTGGCATATTGGAAATTCAATGAGCAGACCGGAGCGATGACAGTCAAGGACTGGTCCGGATATGGAAATGACATGCAGCTCCATGCACCTCTCAAATCAATAAGGGTTTCATTGCCGTGACAATCGGTCATGGCCGGAACATATGAATGACATTTTTTATTTTGTGCTATGAAAAAAATTTTGCAAGTTTTGCTCGGTATCGCTATGGTAGCCGCAGCAGTCTTGTCCTGCAAGAAGGATGAAATCAAGCAGGAAACGTTGGAGGTATCTCCTTCAAAGGATCTTCAGTTCCTTGCCAAAGGAAACGAAGATGCAGTTCTCACAATCAGCGCCAGCGCCTCATCCTATGAGGTGGATGCCGAGGATTGGGTGATTACAAGAAAGAATGGTAACAAGCTTTCTGTCAATGTTAGAGACAATAAATCCGCAGAAAGGTCATGTGACATGACAATTTCTGCAGGAACCGCAGAGCCTGTGGTCATCAAGATCACACAGGCTGCCGGAGAGGCAGATGCAATTTCCGTGGCTCCGACTTCACTGCTGTTCAGGGCAAGCGGCAACGAGCCACAGACACTGACTGTCACCACCAATGTTGAAGACTGGACTTATGTTGCCGATTTCGGTAAAAATGAGCAAAAAGACTGGTTTACTGTGACTCCAGATGATGCTGATCCGAAATCTCTTACAGTTACAGTTACAGATTATACCGAGACTGACGGGGAGAGGACCGGAAGCATTGACTTTTCTGCTGGTGAGGCCAAGGTGTCTGTGCCTGTGAGACAGTCAGCCAGGGATATGGTGGAAGTGACTCCGTCAGAGCCTCTGACTTTCTCCTGGAATGATGCTGAAGGTGTGGCCCTGGAGGTTACGACCACTGCAGATTCATGGGATGTGGCTGTTGACGCTGACGCGCAGAGCTGGATTACTACAGACAAGGAAAATGCGACCCTGACAATTTCAGTAAGCCCGAATGACAGCGAATCTTCTCGCAGCGGAAAGGTTACCGTTTCCGCCGGAAATGCGGAACCGGTAGAAATCCAGGTCACCCAGACCGGCAAGCCGGCGCCGGTGAACGGTCAGCTTGCTGATCAGACTTCGACTGACGATCCGGTGAGAGTTACCATGAAGCAGGGCGCGACTGCATATACCGTGACTCCTGTATTGAAGCTAGCCTCAGCCCTTGAGGATGCCGGCAACATAACATTGTATTATGATGAAGCGGTTGTTGACACTTGGAACAGCTATGGCGGCGTGCCTGTATGCGAGAAGCTGCCTGAGGGCAGCTACACTCTGCCGGAAGAAGGATTCACGATTCCTGCAGGACAGACTGAAGTGCAGCTTCCGATTGAGATAAATCTTGAGAATCTCGAATACGAAACCTCATACATGCTCGTCCTGAAGGTTCAGTCCAAGTCTGATAACATCGGAGATGTCTCTTGCGGCAATGACGGTCTGAGGTATATAATTACGACAGCAAAGGCGCCTGCAGAGCCTGTTGACCATTCTACGAGGAAGAACCTTGCCATCCTTGAAGTGAACGACGTCAATCCTCTGAGCCTGCTTGAAGTAAAGTTCACTGACGGCTCCCTGTTCTTCGACGCTGTTGCACTATTCTCTTCCAACATCCAGTACAATCAAGAATTAGGAAGTGTAGAACTCTATCATAATCCTAACGTGCAGGCATTGCTTGATGGCTATGAGACTTATATCAAACCTCTGCAGGATGCCGGCATCGAAGTCTATCTCAGCTTACTCTGCAACCATACCCCGGCTTGGCTCAGCAACCTTCTCCCGGAAACGGCGGAACTTTTTGCATCCCAAGTGGCAGCTGCTATAAACAGATATCATCTGGACGGAGTATTGCTTGACGATGAACATAAAGGAACATATGGAGCAGGTGAGTACACGGAGCTTTTCTATCCGTACTCCAATTATTATTTGACGCTTGAAAATCAATATTCAGAGTTCGGATATATCCTGAAGCAGACTCTGAAGGAACAATGTGCTGGGAACCCTAAGGTCGTATTTTATCAGGTCAACGATGTAGAATGGCACGACTATAACGGAACACCGGTAAATCAATTCCTTGATCTGCTCATACCTGACCATAACGGTACCACGGCTCAATATTATGGTCCTCGCAATATGAATCTCGCCAAAGAAAATATGGCCTATGTTTCGTGGAATTGCCGTACATATGGTAATCAGGCAACCCAAAATTTGCCAAGTTTAAGTAGTAGGGCGATCGCAAATTCATTGAGTGAAGGCAATTGGGTGGGCTGGTACAATCTTAATCTGGACCCTACCAGCGGCGACGGCTATTTCAACTGGAAGAACAATACAGTGCGTCTGATGCAGCTTTATGCATATTATGCGTTTGACGGCGCCGAGATTGCAACACCTACCGGTTATTATAAGAAAACGGGGGATGGATCCTATGATCCTAACCGTCACGAGTATGACGGATTTTACTCAGGCTCTGACTGGAGGGATTATCTGCCTGCATCTGAATAGCAGTCAGGTCTTCTGACCTCTGAAAGAAGATTTCCGGGGAACCCGATTCCACAGCAATGCGGGTTAAGGGCTCCCCGGATTTTTTCATTTCGGGGCATGTATGGAATTTTTGTCGGCGCAGTGATTTTCTTCAAGATTTTTTCTCCGAAAGATTTTTGTGTATCCACATGTTTTCCAGTTGGTTGCGCGGCATGGGTATCCTTGAAAGTGCAAGGACGATGTATTTCGTCATCCAGGAGGCATCCCTTGTAAATGTCGTCGCCGACATGTACAACAACTGCGCATGGCCTGTATGGGATGACTTCAAAGAGGTGGCAGACCTTTCTACATTCACTATGGAAGTTCTCTTGAACGGTACTGCGTTTACTAATGACAGTTATGTACATACTGTAATGGGCATAGAGGACTGCTTCCTTATCCGTGTAGGCGATACTACGATTCCGAAGAACCAGATACAGATCGCATATGCAAGGATGGATGAAGAGGGCAGCACCACATATAGAGGCTCTGTAACAGATGCAGCACTGCAGCTGAAGACCGACCGCTGGTATCATCTTGCCGTCACATTTGACCATGGCGCTATCTCCGTATATCTTGACGGAGTGCTCAAGGCTACAGGAGACAGCTCTACAGGTGATGTCCAGAGGACCTCAGTCAATTTCCAGGTGCCTCATTCAGACGAATCCGACGGCAAGCCACGTTGCTTCTGGGTCGGTTATTCCTATGACAAGGCAAGAAGCTTCAACGGCCAGATGGCAGAAGTACGTCTCTGGAACAAGGCTCTCACTGCTGAGGAAATCAATGCTGAAAACCATTTCTACAAGATAGATACTGATGATCCGGCGCAGAAAGAAGGGCTTGTCGCCTACTGGAAGTTTAATGAGGGCACCGGCAATGTCATCAAGGACTATTCCGGCTATGGAAACGACCTTTCTACAGCCTCTTCCGTAGTATGGAAAAATGTATCGCTTCCTGAAAAATAATTTTCACCAAACATATCAGACACAATAAACTTTTAACTGTATTTATCATGAAAATCAAAAATTTTCTGAAATTCTTTGCCGGAATCTTCGCGGTTCCGATGCTCTTCGCATCATGTGAAGAACAGCTGTCTACCAATACTCTTTCGGTAGAGCCTTCAGATGCCATCACATTCCTTGCCTCCGGAAATGACCCGGTGCTGCTTACAGTCACAACTGACGCAGACTCATGGGACTATACGGCTCCGGAGTGGATTGAGGCTGTCAAGGATGGCAACACTCTTACAGTCAATGCTTTCGACAATACGACCAGCGGGTCCCGTTCAGGCCGTATCGAATTCACTGCCGGCAACGCCGACAGAGTCAATGTCGTTGTGATGCAGGACTCACAGTCAGGCGGCAATACACCTGGCGGTGACGGTATCAGTGCTTCTGTCCTCGATGCAGAGTCATCAGACAATGACCTTGAGATTTATATCAGTGACGCAGAGCCGAACTACACGGCGAATGTCAAGATTGTCCTTGAAAGCCCTGCCGCCTCTGATATGGATGTGAAGCTCGTCCTTGACACAGAGTATGCCGCCGAGTATTCCTATACTCATGGAGATGTTGATTGCGAGAATTTCCCTGAGTCTGCCATCACTCTCGAAAACGATGGTGTAGTCAGCATTTCTGCCGGCGAGACCGAGTCCGAGCCTCTTACAGTGACTCTTGACGGCTCTTCTCTGGAAAAGAATGTGAATTATCTCGTTTCTCTCGTAGTTGACGAGTCATCCTGCCCGTCAGGAATTTCGTTCTCGACTGAGGGGAAGAGACTCAATTACCTTGCAAAGAAACAGCTCCCTAAGGAAATCAAGAATGTGGTTTACCTTGAGGTGAACAATACCAACCCTCTCAACCTTCTCGAGTACAAGCTTGAGGACGGGACTCCGTTCTTCGATGTCGCCATTCTGTTTGCTGCCAACATCAACTATAACAGTGGGCAGGATATCGTATATCTGCACAACAACCCTAATGTCCAGGCTCTTCTTGATGGGACCGAGGTCTATATCCAGCCTCTGCGTGAAGCAGGAATCGAGGTCCAACTCGGTCTTCTCCCTAACCATACTCCGGCCGGTCTGGTTAACCTTTCAGTTGCAGGTGCTCAGATGTTCGCCGCACAGGTGGCAGAAGCCTGCGTCCAGTACGGTCTCGACGGCTGCTCAATGGATGAAGAGTACCGCAGCGGCTCTTCCAACTCCTATCTTTTCATTCCTCCTACAAGCGGAATGTACCTCTGCTATGAACTCAAGAAGGCCTTTGAGGAGCAGTGCGACTGGCCTTGCCAGATTTCAGTCTTTGACTACGGATGGAGCTGGAGCATGAATGGTGTCCCTGATGGCTATACTGCCGGTGATCTGGTGGATTTCCATGTTGCGAACTATGGTGGATCATCTTATCCGAGGGACGGTATGACCCTGAAGGATTGCAGCGGAAAGTCAATTGAATGTAATCGCGGATATGATTGTGATCTGACAGAATCAGAGGCGAGACAGATGAAAGAGAACGGCTACGGCTGGTGCATGTGGTTTGCGTTCCATCCTCAGGTGGGCGGCGGACTTACAAACAATGCTCCGAGAATTGACCCTCTTATCGAGGCTGCCGCCCGCGGTTTCTACGACCAGAAGCTCCAGGAGCCTACAGGATATTATACAAAGATCGGCGAAGGCCAGTATGACCCGACTCGTCATCAGCGCAACTGGTAAATGAATGACCATGGCGTGGCGTATCCATGCGCCGCGCCGGTCTTTTTGACATACAATCATGAAAAGAATATTTTTGTTCGCAGCCGCTTTGCTTGCTTTCGCCGCATGTGAAGAAACACCGGTGGATGATACTCCGAAGGGTGATGAGATTTCCATTGCTCCGGAGAAAAAGACATTCGGTCCTCAGGGCGGAAGTCAGCAGGTGGTGGTCTCAAGCTCGGGAGACTGGACCCTGACGAAAGAGGATGGAGAGGAATGGATTTCCTCAGACATTACTTCCGGCTCCGACGGCGACATCGTGACATTCGATGTCCAGGCCAATTCAAAGGAGCAGGAGTTCTCGTCTGTCTATACTTTCCGGTGCGGAGAGGCGACAGCTACATTCACGGCAATACTCTCATCATCTGAAGCTAAGACTCTTGAGCTGGTCTCACCGTCGGAGGTGGAGGTCCCTTATACCACAGAAGAGATTCAGGTGCAGCTGGCGACAAATGCCAACTATCGTGCACTTGAGGCTTCCGTGTCATCTGATGCCGGTGACTGGCTCTCATACAGAGTCTCTCTTGAGGGCGATGAAACCGGTGTGGTGACAATGGTATTCACCCTCCTTCCAAATGAGGACCGTAACAACCGTTCAGGCGTCATCACTATCAGTACTGATGGTGCCGAGCCTGTTACCGTTGATGTCATCCAGCGCGCGCAGCCTGTCATCACACCGGAGAAATCCGAGTATGTGCTTGACCTTGCAGGTGAAGAACTCAGTATTCCTGTGGATGCCAATATTGAATACGATGTTGACATCACTTATGAAGAGGGAACGGATGCATGGCTTGAACATAAAGGCAACCGGGATGGTGCCGAAGTGTTCTCTGCCGGCGCTTCCGAGACCAACAGATATGCCACTGTATTGTTCACAGAGTCTGACCCAATTGAAGGAATCGACCCTCTGGTCGTTTCCGTCAAGGTGAGACAGACTCCTCCGCCTGTCATTACCAAGGCTCTTGACATGACAAGGGCCAGGGCATATCCTCCTAAGTGGAGCGCAGCGACAAAGTCCGCTCTGACCAGTATGCAGGAGTTTACGCTTGAGGCACTTGTCAAAGCCGAGACATTCAAGTCGGCAACTGGCTCGTTGTCCACTATTATGGGAAGGGAAGGCCATTTCCTTGTAAGAGTGGGTGACGCCGGCATTGACTCAGACAGGCTTCAGGTAGTGGCTTCAAGCAAGGTCGAGGACCCAAATGTGACCCTTGATACGGGCGAATGGTATCATATTGCCGTGACAATGACATATCCAGCACATGTTGTCGTTTATCTTAATGGCGAAAGTGTCCTTGACGGATATTGTCAGACAACATCTGTCACATTTGGCGTTGACCATACTTCATATGAGTCTGACTATTTCAGGAATTTCTGGGTCGGCTATTCTTATGATGCCAACCGGGATTTCCGGGGTCTGATGTCAGAGCTCCGCATCTGGGACAGGGCGCTTACGGGTGAAGAAATCAATGCTGAGAATCACTTCTATACCGTCGACCCTGAATCAGAAGGGCTGCTCTGCTACTGGAAACTCAATGAAGGCGAAGGAAATACATTCAAGGATTATACAGGCAACGGCAATGACCTCACAGGAGAGATCAATGTCGGGACTGACAATGTTACCGCCGGTGCTCAGTGGGTTGATGTCAGCCTTCCTGAATAGCAGTATTATTAAAAATGAAAAATTCTTTATTATGAAAAGATATTTGTTGTTTGCAGCAGCATTGCTGGCTTTTGCAGCATGCTCTGAACAGAAAGAAGAGCCGGAGGTAAAGCCGGACTCTATTTCAGTTGCTCCTGAAGAGCGTATATTCGATGCCAAAGGAGGCTTTTGCGAAGTCATTGTGACCAGTACCGGAGACTGGACACTCGGGACAAAGGACAGTCGGGCTTATGATTGGGTGACAACAGACAAGACTTCAGGAAAAGATGGAGACTTGGTCAAATTCACTGTAGAAGAGAATGACGGCAAAGATGGTACAAAGACTGCTGAATTTGTATTTACGTGCGGCAAAGCCACTGCTCCGTTTACAGTCACTTCCGTGCCGGGAGATGTCCCTGTGATTACTCTTGTCTCAGAAAAGTCGGAAACTCTCAGCTACGAAGCCGGCAAGCTCAGGGTAGAATTGTCTCTGTCTGAAGGGATGTCTTACCGCAGCTTGACACAGTCTGTCAAGCAGGATACAGAATGGCTCACTTATGCCATGGTTCTTGAGGGAGAAACAGCCGGAACTGCAGTCATGGACTTCGATTATACCCTGAATGACGGGCTGGAGGCTCGCACCGCCACAATCACAATTGGATATGAAGGCGCAAATCCTGTCACTGTTGAGGTGACACAGATGCCTCAGTCAATCCTGAAGGTGGATCAGCCTTCTCAAAATCTCGGCGTCGAGGCCGGTGTCCTCACAATAAATGTGGAGGCAAATGTTGAATATACCGTATCTCTCAGCGAGGGCGCAGATTCATGGCTCACCGGACAGAAGAATGACGGCAATATCTGGACATGGAACTACAGCGCATGGACCGAGGCCGGCTTGCGTCAGGCTGTCATCACATTCACAGAGTCCGAACCTGCCGGAGATGCTGCTCCTATGACTGCAACAGTCACTGTAAAGCAGAGCAACTTCATCATCAATACAGCCGCATACATGAAGGCACATTGCGCCGGAGTTGCAGAATGGAAGACTCCTGAGGTGATGAAGCTCGGCACGACTCTTACTGTCGAACTGCTTGTAAAGCATGATAAGGATTTTGAAGTGACATCGAGCTGGAACGGAAACGGCATAGGAACATTGTTCGGTACTGAGCGCCGTTTCCTTATCAGGCATGGGGACAACACGAGCAATTATAAGGAATGGGAGCTCGTCTATGTCCGCACAGCCACGAATAAAGATAATGAATATGAGGAAGCCAAGGTCAAGTCATCAAAAGACCTTCCTGGCGACGAGTGGGTTCATATTGCTGCAGTCCTTGACGGTGCAGCCAAGACAGTGACTCTTTATCAGAACGGTGAAGTAGTGGGTTCAGCTGATATGGTAAGCGATATCCGTGATATCGACCTGACTGAAGAGTATGAGAGGACTGCTGAAGGTCTTCAGAAATTCTATCTCGGCCGTTCATACACCAGCAACCGTGACTTCTGCGGTCTCATGTCCGAAGTCCGCGTATGGAACAGGGCCCTTTCTGCCGATGAAATCAATGCCCCGAACCATTTCTATAAGGTCGATCCGGCCTCAGAGGGCCTCGTCGCATACTGGAAACTGGATGACGGCACTGGCTATATTGCCAAGGACTATACCGCCAACGGCAACGACCTCACCGGCGAAGTCTACAGCGGAAACACCTGGAGCAAAGGCATGGAATGGAGAGAAGTCCAGCTCCCTGAATAGCAGTATTTTCCTAATATAATTCTTTTTGACCGGTGCGGATTTTTTATCCGCACCGGTTTTTTGTTAAAATTTTGCTGCAATTCCGTTAAAAATATCCGGTGATTTGCTAACTTTATGGCTGATATTTTTCTGGACTGGTACCTGTGGACAGACATTTTATTTGACTGCATATAATTTTTAACACTTATAGCCATGAAAAAATTTCTATTGTTTGCTGCGGTTCTGCTCACATTGGCAGGCTGCAAGAAAGAATCTGAAGAGCCTGTGACACCTGCGGCGCCCGATAAGATATCGGTGTCTCCGGCAAGCCGCGAGGTGGGCGGGGAAGGCGGAACTGCCACCACGAAAGTGACCAGCAGCGGAGACTGGACTCTCGGAACCGCCGACGGCAAGTCATACGGATGGGTGACAAGCGACAAGGTTTCCGGCAAGAACGGAGAGACAGTCACTTTCACCGTTGACCCTAACACTGAGGCCGAGCTTACTGCTGAATTCGTCTTCACCTGCGGTAAGGCGGCGGCTTCATTCACGATTGTTTCAACTCCTGCAGAAGTCAGGACTCCGGTTCTCGAAGTTACATCCGAGGATCCTGTGGAAGTTGACTATGCAGCCGGTGAATTTACCGTAGAGCTTTCTGTCACGGATGTCGATGATGTAGCAGACCTTGAGGCCGCGGTGGACGGCAGCTGGGTTACATTCAACGGACCTGCCGAGGCCGGAAGCGTAGCAGGCACGGCCCGCATGAACTTCTCTTACAGTGCCAACGACAGTTCAGATCCGCGTGAAGCAGAAATCACTGTTTCATACCCGAACGCGGACCCTGTGACCGTCACAGTCAGTCAGAAAGGCAAGCCTGTGGAGACTATTGAGATTACATCAGAAACCGAGGTGGAGGTAGAATATACCGAAGGTACGCTTCAGGTGAATCTTGAAGTCTCAAGCGGCATCTCTGTCAGCGAAGTGAAGGCAAGTGTCAGTCAGACATGGCTCAAGTTCATCGGTACGGATTTCGGAGCCCCGGGAACTGCCGTGATGAACTTCTCTTACGAAGCCAATCCGACATCAGTGGCGCGTGAGGCCGTCATCACCGTACAGTACGACAACATGGACTACGGCTCAGTGACAGTCGCGCAGAAGGGAGACCCGAATGCGGGCGGTGAAGAGCCCGGAGGAGACTATCTCATCACGAAGGCCGCATACATGAAGGCTCATTGCGCCGGAGTTGCGGAATGGAAGACTCCTGAAGCAGGCAATCTCGGTACGACATTCACCGTAGAGATGCTGCTGAAGCACGACAAAGAGTTCGAATATACTTCCAGCTGGAACGGCAACGGAATAGGTACCATGTTCGGCCTTGAGCGTCGCTTCCTCCTCAGGCACGGTGATAACCAGAGCAATTATCAGGAATGGGAACTCGTCTATGTCCTCAATGCCAAGGAGGATAATGGAGACCACATTGAGTCCAAGGTCAAGTCGTCAATGAATATTCCTGCTGACGAATGGGTTCACATCGCAGCTGTCCTTGACGGTGAAAACAAGACGGTGACAATCTATCAGAACGGCCAGTCCGTGGGTTCCGCTGCTATGGACCCTGACATAAGGCCGGTTGACCTCACTGAGACATATCCGGGTTACGAGGGCGAACAGAAATTCTATCTCGGCCGTTCTTACGCCAACAACCGCGACTTCTGTGGCCTGATGTCCGAAGTCCGTGTATGGAACAGGGCATTGTCTGCCGCTGAAATCAACGCAGAGAACCATTTCTATACCGTTGATCCGAATTCAAAAGGCCTCGTTGCATACTGGAAGATGAATGAGGGAGAAGGCTATATCATCAAGGACCATACCGCCAACGGCAACGACCTTACCGGCGAAGTCTACAGCGGCAATACATGGTCCGACGGCATGGAATGGCAGGATGTCCGGCTCCCGTGACAATCATGAAGTGGCAATCATCTGATTCACAGCAGTCAGAATGATATATGCGAGGATGACTCAAAAGGGGGGAATCCCTTGGGGTCATCCTTTTTTCATGCTATTCTGTTGATATGTACTATACAAATTCATGAAAACAAATTTGTGAATTTTTTGTTCATCGTGTTGAAATAATGCGTATTTTTGAAGCTAAATTGTTTTAAACTATTAACTGATGAAAAAAATTCTATTGTTTGCTGCAGCCATGCTCGCATTTGCAGGCTGCAAGGAAGATGAACCCGTAGAACCGCCGGTGCCACAGGAGCCGGATGAGATTTCCGTAAGTCCGAAGAGCGGCATCGCAGGCGGAGAAGGCGGAGAAGTAACCACTACCGTCACAAGCAACGGCGAATGGACTCTCGCTACAGCGGGGGGGGCAACATACGACTGGGTTGACGCTTCACCTCTTTCCGGAGAAGCCGGTGAGACTGTCGTAACTTTTGAGGTGGACGAAAACACCGACAGGGGAGACATTGAGGCAAAATTCGTGTTCACCTGCGGAGACGCTACCGCCGAATTCACAGTCAAGTCAACACAGAAAGAGGTTGTAATCCCTGAAATTGAAGTCACTTCAGAAAATCCTGTCGAACTCGGAAATGAAGGCGGCGTATTTGACGTGACCCTCGCAACCGACACCGAAGGAGCAGAACTGGTTGCCACAGACTTTGAGGCAGAGACCAGCGCAGACTGGCTCACATTCAATGCCCCTGCTACCGGCGATGCAACTTCCGCTACCCTGAAGTTCACTGCAGAAGCCAACTCTGAAGAAGGCGCTCCGGCACGTTCAGCCGATATCACCATCTCTTACCCGGGTGTTGAAAACATCGTCATCAAGGTCAACCAGGCAGCAGGACCTGAACCTCAGCCTGCCCCGGAAATCACTATCGCTCTCAATGACGGCTATACATCTCCGTTTGAGGTTGAATATACTGAAAAAACACAGTATTATGTACAGCTGAGAGTTTCGTCCAGCATTGTGGATATGACAGCGCAGCCGGCAACTGTTCCTGATCTGGAAGTCGTTTCCGATCAGTCTTGGTTAGTCTATGGCCGCAATTTATCAGCAGGCAGAATCAGTGATGAGTTGACTAAAATCAATCTGTATTTTAATTACGATGCCAATCCTACAGATGTTGCCCGTACTGCCAATGTTACTGTAAGTTACAAAGGAACAGAATATGTTAAATTCCAGATTGTACAGGCCGGTGATCCTAACGCAGGCGGTGAGCAGCCTGGAGATTATTATATAACAAAGGCTCCAGTATTTAATTTCCATTGTGCATCATATGCTCATACCAATCCTGCAGACACTCCATGGAATAATCCTGATGTGATGAATTTTGGTAAAGTCATTACAGCTGAAGTTCTTGTCTGCCATGATGAGACTTTTGATGACGGAACATTTAATGCAGGCAAATGGGAAGGTCGTCAAATAGGATCTATTCTTGGTATTGAACCTGAGTTCTTGATTCGTCATGGTGATACACCTAATACGAGACTGCAGCAATGGGAACTTGTTCTCAATGGTCTGAATGTCAGGTCTTCCACTGATTTGCAGGGAGGTGTCTGGACGCATCTTGCTGTAGTCCTTGATGGAACAAATGCCACAATTTATCAGGACGGCCAGAATGTAGGATCGGCAGCATTGCCTGCAAATTTTGCTGGCGTTGACCTGACGAAGTGTATTAACGGCTGGCGACAGCTGCAGTTCTTCTCTCTCGGACGTTCCTCTGACAATACCAGAAGTTTCTGCGGAAAGATGGCTGAAGTCCGTCTTTGGAACAGAGCTCTGTCGGCTGATGAAATCAATGCTGAAAACCATTTCTACACTGTAGACCCGAACTCGGAAGGCCTCGTAGCATACTGGAAGCTAAATGAAGGCGATGGCACAATCTTCCATGATTCTACTTCCAATGGCAACGATCTTACAGGTTATGCAGTTGATGGATCCGTATGGGGTAACTATATGGGCCTTGACAAATGGACGGTAGGAGTCGAATGGGCTGATGTTGAGGCTGGTCCGATTAACTGATGACATTATCACTCTTATTGTAATAGAGTAGAATAGTAATATTCTTGTAGACTGCGCCCGGTGGAAAGCAATTTTGCTCCACCGGGCGCTATGTCTTTTCTATTAAGAAAATTGCGCAAGTCCGCTTCCCGGACCGATTAAAATGCTAAATTTGCAAATTGTTTGCGGAGCATTCCGACAACCTTACATTTATATTAACACTTTAATCTGATAACCTTTTCATGATGAAGAGATTCTTTCTGTGCCTTAGCGCGGTTGCCGCATCATTGGCCTTTGTTTCCTGTACTGAAGAAAATCTTGAGGAGCCGGACAAGCCTGACACACCCGCAGGCAGCGCTGAGATAACCGTCTCCGCCGAAACCGTTGAGGCAAAGAGTGCCGGCGGCGATTATTTCCTGACAGTGACATCTGACGGCAATGTGTCCGTGTCATACGATACAGAGGCCGGATGGTTTACCGCAGGCCTTATTGTAGGGGCCGGGGAGGACAACCTCCGTTTCCGGGTTGACCCCAATACTGACCCGGAAAGTCGTTCCGCAGAAGTGACATTGAGAGCCGACGGTGCAGAAGATGTCATTGTTACCCTCAATCAGGATGGAGCCAAGAGTTCTGCCTGCGAGCTTCTCTCGTTCAGCATCGACGGCTCCCTCAATGGCCTCGGGTCTGCGATTGAGTTCGATTTCGACAAGGACAGCCGCACCCTCGATGCCATGTATCTCAAATGGATAGAGAAAGACGACCCTGAGATGCTCATCCCGGTGTTTTCCATAGATGGTGCCAAAGTACTTGTTGACGGTGCCGAAGTCGTGTCAGGCGAGACCGCAATTTCATTCGCGGATGACTTTACCCTGACGGTCGAAGCGGAAAGCGGGGACACAAAGGACTATGTCGTGAGCCTCAACTGTCCGCAGATCAATACGGAACTTCCTGTCCTGCGTCTCCAGCCTGAAAGGGAGATAGTGGACAAGGAAAATTATGTGAATACCAAAGTCACACTTTACAGTCCGTTCACGGATGAAGGCTGGTATAGTCCGGATGATGAACCTGTTGAGGTCAGAGGACGCGGCAATTCCACATGGATTCTTCCGAAGAAGCCTTACCGTCTCAAATTCCCGGAGAAAGTCAGCCCTATCGGCCTTGACCATACCAAGGCCAAGAGCTGGGTCATACTGGCGCATGACATGGACAAGTCCCTGCTGCGCAATCATCTTGCCTTTGAGGTTTCCAGAGTTCTCTTCAACCCTGACGAGAATTACCATGACCCTTCGGCCATTCTGTTTACCCCTTGCTCACAGTTCATCAATGTCTACATGAACGACGAGTATCATGGCCTCTACCAGATGAGTGACCACATGGAGCAGCGCGAGGGCAGGATTGCCGTTGAGGAACTTACCGACAAGGACGGAGCTGACCCTGAAAAGATTACCGGAGGCTACATCGTCGAGACGGACATTCATGAAGGCAATCACTATTCTCCGCGCAAGAATATCAAAATGACATACAAATATCCTGACGACAAGGAATATGACCCGGCCCAGTATGAATATATCACAAATTTCATCGGGCAGATGGAGAATGCCCTCTATTCCTCTTCGTTCAAGGATCCTCAGGCCGGATGGCGCAAGTATCTTGACGAGAAGACTGTGATTGACTTCATCATTGTCAAGGAATTGTGCGGAGACATGGACGGCTACACCAGCATCTACATGTACAAACGCCGTGGTGTGGACAAGCTTTTCTTCGGTCCTATCTGGGATGTCGACAAAGGCTGGGACAACGACAACCGCACCCCTCACTGGAACTATCCTCCTGAGAGCAGCCTCATGATGTTTGCCGGCTTCTGGATGCCTAATAATGTCGAGGATGACTGGATGCAGCGCCTGTGGGACGATGAGACATTCCGGGCAGCTGTCGCCAAGCGCTGGTCATCTGTCCGCGACCGCCTCGTCAATAAGATTATGACCGAACTTGATGCCAGGACGGCCGCGATGTCCAAAGCCATAGAGGCCAACTACACGGTATGGGATTTCAATAAGCAGGCCAGTACCGAGGCCAATCCTCCTGCCGACACTTATCCAGAGGAAATCCAGCGCATCAAGGATCTGACCGAGACCCGTGCCGCCCTCCTCGACGGCCTCTTCAATGAATAGGTTCATATTCATGCCGATTGACAGGGCGCTGCCGCATTCATGCTGATTGATGTGGCGCTGCCGTACGCTGACGGCTGTCGTCGGATAAAATTGATGATGCCACGCTGCATTTGATATGCCGCGCGGCATCATTTTTTTATTTGCTGGGCGGCCCGGGGTATCATTTTCTTCCCACCAGCCATGGTATTGTCGGGAAATTGAGCCAGGTGGTCAGTCTGAGGTATCATTTCCCTCCCACCAGGCATGGTATTGCGGGAAAATTGTGCCAGGTGATGCATTGAATGTACCACCAGCCACGGTATTTGCGGGGAAATGAGTCAGGTGGGCGGTCAGGTGTATCATCTCCCTGTCTCCCCCCCTCAAAAAAGTCGCATCCGTGCCTCGCGCCGCCCCTGTGCCCGTGATTCCTCTGTCGTCCAGCCCGTTGCGCCGTCCCCGGCCCCGTCCGGAGCGTGCCGCGTCGTCCTTCCGCAGGAAAAAAAGTCAAAAAAAAGTTGAGAAAAATTTGGAGGTTCGGGAAAAAGCAGTACCTTTGCAATCCCGTTCGGAAAGAGGGGCAC
>CALUPG010000018.1 GCA_944322565.1 uncultured Bacteroidales bacterium
ATCTTCGACACGGAAGACAGGGTGATGCTCTTGCCGTTCTCAAAGCGGGAAATCTGAGCCTTCTTCACCCCGATCCGTTCGCCAAGCTGCTCCTGGGTGAGATGTCGGGACTTCCTTGCGGCCCTTATGGCCTCCCCGACAAGATAGAGATCCATCTCCTCCTCGTATGAATCCCGTGCTTGTGTCCCTTTGGGACCAAGCACCCTGTCAAGCATCTGGTCATGTGAATACAGTTTCATATCTTTTCCCTTTTGTCCTCAAAATACTCTCTCATTATCCGTTCAGCCTTGGCGATCTCCTTTGCCGGGGTCTTCTGAGTCTTCTTCACTATCCCGTGGGTCGCAACGACAACAGTCTCATTGTCGGTATCCCAGAAAGCGAAAAGCCGGTACTGGATACCCGCATACAATGTACGGAACTCCCAGATTTCCGAGCCTTCAAGTTTCTTGAACAGCTCCCTGTCGATATAATACCGGCATTTGCCGATATTATACACGACCTTGGCCCTGGACTTCTCCTCCAGCGACTCAAGGAACTCAACGGCTTCCTCGGTATACAGTATCTGAAATTTCGGCTGAATTTCCATCATTCACTTATTTCGGCACAAATATAAGGAAAAGTTTACAATTTATGCAACTTTATATGCGCTATAGAACATCTGTCATCGGAGCATCAGGAGGCGGCAGCAGCCGATGAAGAGGGCAGTGGTGGCAGCGACAGCGGCTATGAGGGTGGCCGCCTTCATGATGATGTCCCAAGGAAACGGGTTGCGGAGGGAGGGATTCACGGCGAGATAGGCTTTACCCTCATGAGTAAGGGAAGCCGCTTTCAGGCCTTTGACACCCATTTCAATAGATATCAGATTTTTTTTGGACAACTGCACTACCGCATAGTTGAACTGTTCTTCGGTCATCCCATCGGGTATGGAGATGTTCCGCCTTGAGAAGTTCAGAAAGAGGGTCTTTTCTTCTCTGGTCAATTTTATTCTTTCCATGGCAAGTGTTTTTGTAAAGATAGTGCATATTGTTCAACATATCATGGTGTTCACCATCTGATGAGATCGTAGGAGATGCCCACGCCGATGTACGGGAATGTCCTGACCTGTCCGGAGGAGATGCCGATGCCGTAACCTGCCTGGATGCCGATCCCCCATCTTTTTCGTGGCTCCACGGAAAAGATCTCCGTGGTGATGTAGCGGGTCTGCGGGTACACATAGATGCTGTCGAGCATCGGGCCGCGTCCGGAGAGTTCCCAGCCGCTGACCCATGCGTCATAGTCCTCGCCCTTGTAATGTTCCTGGACGGCTGTCGCCCGGATGTAGACTGTGTCACGGCTCATGACGGTGTCGGACACTGCGACCAGCACGGTATCCAGCACTGTCCTGTCGATATATTCTGGAATCCTCTCAGTGACAGTGTCCCTGACAGTCAGGGTGTCGGTGCGCGTGATGACGGATGACCCTCCGTCACGGCTCGGCAGGACAACGGACCGGAGCAGGAACCCCGCTAGGAATATGGCGCAAGCCAGCAGGACAATTGATATGTTCCTAATGATTCTTTCCATAATAGCACAAAAAAAGCGGTGACATTGCTGCCGCCGCTTTTACTGCTATTATTACCCCTATTTATCTCTGAATTTCCGGATGAGCATCAAGATACATATCCCTTAATGGAAGACTTAGGATAAAACAGATATCGTTCATTGTAATGGCGTAATCCCGTTCTTCTCCATCTATAGTCAATTTGCGTGTAGGGCTGTTATAGACCCAAAGTTTAAGTCTGTTGAAAATATCCGAATCCAGATTTTCTATAAGAACCTCATTGGCTGCAATCTCTACATCAAGGGCTGTCTTTGGCTGTTTCTCTTCTATCATTCGGAAAAGATCATCTTCGTTCTCTTCAAGAAAACTTGTTCCGTCAATGTCATTTAATAAATTCCGGCCGGCAATATTCAGCCTTCTTGGACTCATTTTCTCGGAAAACAGGCTTGCAGATTTCGGATTTCTCGTAACAAGATAAGTCCGTATTACAGACAATTCTTCCATGATTTTTTTGAAAGACTCTTCATGATGAATGCATGGCAATTCTGAGACATCTTGTTCGATTTTCTTGAATCTCGTATAATAGAACCTCGCCACAATCCATACAATAGCGGCTATAATTATCGCCACTATCAAAAATGGGTAATTGCCAGCAAGCCAATCCAATATAGCATCCCACATAATGATTCGGTTTCAGTGTCTTCATACAAAGATACCTACTTATAGTGAATTAGCAAATAATTACCCATGAAACATAATGCGGCAGCAGTATGTCAATGAACTATGTCTTTGGATGTTATTTTCTCTCCACCCCTCCGAGGCGGTCGGCCCACCTCTCTGTGTAGAACCAGTAGTAAGACTTCCCGGGTGCTATCCTGTCACCCAGCCATGCCCAGAGGACGGACGGCAGACCGATGACTATGAGGTACAGCCATCCTAGCATCCGGGACTGGCGGCAGTGCCCCAGTTCATGACGGATGGTGTCGGCGGTGCACTGCCTGGCATTGATGATGACATACCTCCCGAGGGAGATGCCGCCCCGCATCCTGTACGAGGAGCGCACGACAACATACCCGTCATCTGACGGGATGACAGCCGCCGGCCTCGTGAACAGGACGACAAGCAGCCCCAGCAGGTTCTGCGGGAGCTGCCAGATGTAGAGAAGTATTCCTGCAACGGTCTTCATGACTTACTCCTTGATGTATTTGCAGTACAGCATCCGGGCAATCCAGCCGAGGACGATGCCGCCGAGTCCGACAAGGATGGTGACGACTGTGACCCCGAAAGAGGTGTACTTGAGCCACAGTCCGAGGCCGACGAGCAGCACGAGCACGACGACCCAGAAGATGATTTTCTTTTTCATGATACGATGTATTAATTATTACAACTTATTGGCATGTCATGCCAACTTTTCTGCATTGAAAGACTATTCCGCCCCGTATTCGGGCAGTATATACTGTATCTTGTCAGCCGCCTCGCCAAGCACCTTCTTGCAATATATGAGGTCCGTGGCAACCGGCTGCTGGAACTCTGCGAACACGCTGCCTATCCAGTCGTACCTGTCGTCCGAGAGCCGCCTGATGAGAGCCGAGACGGAGCCGTTCATTGACAGAATGGCACGGGCACGCTTGTCCTTCACCTCCTCCGAGATGTTCCGGTACTGCAGCCAGTCCCTGTTGGCCAGTTCCGAGGCGAACACGGCCACATTACCGATCTCCATGTTCCGGATGTACGGCTTCATCCCGACGACACCGCTGCGCTTCACCTCCATCGATATGCTCAGGAACATGTTGTTGCTCAGCGGATGCGGCTGCAGGATATAGACCCTGTCGGCGTGCAGTTCGTGCAGCACCTCCCACAGCACGCCGTAGATGGTGCCGGTGTTGTCCGAACGCACCTTGCCCTTGCGGGCCTCCTCCGTCCGCATCCTCTCTATCTTCAGGTCTGTCATCCTGTCCTTCGTCTTCTGGTTGTACGCAAACCAGGCTGTGATGATCACGCCTATCGCGCTGATGATCGGTGCTATGTATTCCATTGTATTGTCAATAAAAAAGGGGGCTGTCATACTAGTCGTCTTAGAGACGGTTTTCATGCCTTTCTTTAAAAGACTGCCATGCCCCCATTGAAATTTCTATCGAAATGTCTGTACTGTCGTTCCGGAATCTATCTTCATGTTGAATATCAGTTGTGTGTCATGCTGGTTCTCACTGTTCAACGTTATTCTGAATATTCGTAATTCCCCAAAGCAGCCGGCTGTCTCATTTCCGATACGAATGCCGAATGTACCGCTGAAGAGCGCTCCCGTAGACCTTGAGGAACAGGTATTAGCCAAACCTCCTCTCTTCATCAGAACAGCACCATTCTTACTTTTGGTAAACCATGCCTGAGAAATAGCAGAAACATCATAATCATTGTCATGAAAAAATATGTTGTTCCCATTGGCCACAGGGTCAAACATCTCCCAAAAGATTCGCATAAGTGACCATGGAAGTACTACCGTCTGATATCCGCCTCCAATCCAATCCGAAGGAGCTTCACATTCCGAGACTGGAGACGACAACACTTTCTTGAATCCCTTGTTTTTCTTGTTCCTGTATATATACACCTCTACACTCCACCCGGGGCCGGGGACTTGTCCAAGGAAACGAAGACATGGCCTGACATCCAGGACATTGCCTGACGATTCAGGGTCCGTTCCCGGGAAATTATATTCCGTTATATATTGTCTGGAGCGCAGCAAATCAAACACAGGGACTGACTGACCGGTAGGAATGTATGCCGGCTTCCCGGTATCAACCCCGTCAACAAACCAATGCCCGTTCTCCCCTATCGTCGGGATAACCGGAACAATATGGCACGCGGCTGAATTTGACTCAAGGACAAGGGAACCGTCCGGAGTGCATCCTTCAAGACAGGTCCAATCCACAAGTTGGAAAGCACCGCAACAGTCTATTGTCATCATTCCGGACGATCCGGGATTCTCAACAAGAGTCAATGCATATATTCCCGGAAACTTCTGCCTGATGCCAGTGAAAACGGAGGATACAGTATTGCCATCTACCGTAAAATCCGTTATTTCTTCTGAATGGCATCCTGAAGACACATACAATTTCAATATTTTTCCTTCAAGATCATGATCGGAGCCACCCACTTTTATTGTCCACGCAAAAGCGACATCGTTTCCTATTCTGATTTTTTTCATATCTGTCATATTTTAGGATTCTGAACGGATGGGGCGGCTACTTCAACATTGTCACCAGGTACGACAACAGCGGGAGGTCCTGGCGCAATTGCAGCCACACTTTCGGTGACAACAATAAGAGATGTGAACTTAAGAATTTTATCTGATGCCATGTGTATGACGGCAGTGGTCAATGTCAGTGATGTCGGCTCGAATACCCAAAATTTGTCAAATACATTTGATACACCATTTACAGCCACATCACTCATCCAGACATCAGCTGTTGAAACATCCTTCAACAGTATCATTCGGATGGCTGTTCCAATATTTGTCAACACCGTAATCCCTCCTGAAGAATTTACTGTGATTACTCCGGTATTGACCAGTTCGGCATCCTCAAATGTGACAGAGACACCCCTTGATGTAAATTTTTTTCCAGATATTAGGACATGTGTGTTTGTTCCGGGAATCGGCAGAGAAGGATTGAGACTTGCTGGACGGGAAAAATCAAAAGCGGACTTTGACCTGGTGGCAGATCTCTCCTGTGAAATGACAATTCTCTTCATTGCGATGGATTCCACAGATGTATTATAGAACTCTACCGCCGAAGAGTAACCGTGCCATACGCCACTTGCGGAAAAGAATCCGGTGTCCGGGGTTATGGCCGATGACGGGAAAGCCGCTCCGTCATCAACAAATTCAATCATTCTGATTATGTTGTCCAACGAAATTATTCTGAAGCCTTTCTGCCTCTGAATCACAATCTCATCTCCATCCCCGTAAACCTGAAAACCGTCAAGACATATAACAGCATTGTCAGAATAAAATATCTGTGCCCCCGACAATGATCCTCCACTTGACAACTCAATCGGAGGATCCAGGGACAGGAATCTGAAAAAATCAAAGATATCACATATATCCTTGCCTGAAAGTGGCAATGAGAAACGGAACAACAGATTCGCAACCATATCGGTGCCGCTTTTCTGGACTGTCACCGCCGGCTCATCAGAATCCTCCAATTCTGCCGAGATATCCCCGAAACCGGCCTTAAGACTTTCCAGCCATTCCGACTCTGTGCCTTCAAATCCGTGCACCACGGCAATCTCATACGCCGACATGCCGGCCTCCATGTATGCCGGCTTCCCGGTATCAACCCCGTCAACAAACCAATGCCCGTTCTCCCCTATCGTAGGGACAATCGGATGCACAAGACTGACGACGGCATCGGACTCAAGCGTAAGTTCATCCGGGATATTGTCCCCGGCCAGACATGACCACTCCACAAGCTGCAGTGCATCACAGCAGTCAAATGTCAGCATCCCTGATACTCCTTTATTCTCAATAAGAGTCAATGTATATATGCCTGGCTCATGCTGATCTTCCCCATGGAATGTAAAACCGACAAGACTGCCTGACACCGAAAAGTCCGTCACCTCGGTCCTGACTCTTGACGGAGAGGTAATATAAAGCTTCAGATCCTTTCCTTCAAGAAAGTAGCCGACGCCCGCAATCCTGACATTCCAGGCCACAGATATATCGTTACCAATTCTCAGTTTTACCATAGCCAATTCTTTTCAGTCTTCAGCATATCTGTACTTGAATGAGAACGAATGCACGGTCTCATCAGAGGACAACGACAGGCTGGATTCCGTTATTACTATTTTTTTAAGCTCACCTCCGTTCAAATGATATATGTCACGGCTGCATATAAGATCACGCATCGCCAGGACAGTTCTCCAGGACACATAGCCGCTGTGTTGTGTCCAAAGTGGCTGCAGGTCTGTGGATATCGGCTGCAGATGACCGGAATAGACTCCTGTTTCATGCTCTGTCTCGGCTTCAAACTGAAGACTGCCGGACATCGCGACATTGTCAAATCCACCGTATCTGTTTGAAAAAAGATACTGTTCAAAATGTCCCGCACAGACCTTGAACTGCGGGCTGCAGATGACCGGATTCGTCCCCGACAGTTCAACATGAAATGAACGCACAATCTCATGTGGGAAATATGACAAATCAACGAGCCTCAAGGCGGAGTTCCCGTCAGTTCCTGACACGGAAAGCCATGACGGCTTGGAATATCTGCGGTACGGAGTCACAATATCCACTCCCGAACCCGGCAAATGTGCACATCTGCACAACGGCATAACATAATCTTCAGGAATCCGGAGCACATCTATATCGGACATCTTTTCCAATGACTGACTGCTCAGGCGGCAGACCTGAAATTCCACATCAAGCGCCGAATCATTGACATCAAGTTCAAAATCAAGAAAGATTGAGGCAAAATGAATCTCTTCTCCGACATCCGGGAGGCTTATGGAAAACATATTCTCTATGACATCTCTGATGTGCAAGGATATTCTTCCTGAAAAATCAAACCAATATGATTCGTCCAGAATGGTCTGGCCGGACGAGCGGAGGACTATAGGCACCGGAATCTTTGTCTCTTCGGAATTTTCGGCAACAATGACGATATCCTCCATCTCATAAAGATACAGAATCTGTGCAGATATGTTCGTCTCGAGTCTCATGATGCAAACATCGCAAGAATGATCCTGACAGGAAAGGACAGGTTAATATGTATCAGAATATACGGATTCAAAGTATTCTTCCCAGTTTACAGTCCGCTCCACTTTCACTGCCTCTTCCTCCGGGACACGGGCATCCCAGATGTTAATTCGCATCCAACGCGAGCGCTTCATGACAATTATCCCGGTTTCCGTCGGCTTGTATGACGGAGCATCAGCCTTTGTGTAGTCCGTCAGGCCGTCCTCGGACAAAATTTCGTAGTCTTCATTACCCGGATCCACAGCCTGATTCAGTTCATCAAGGAAGGTATCAACCAGTTTCCACCCGAAAACCTCCGTCTCAAATATCACAGGACCATCCTTTATGGCATCCGAATAGCAAGGTATCAGCTGAAGCTTGCATTTGCCGCACGCCACTCCTTTCCTGCTTATCTCATATGACAGAGATTTAATCATGACCCGCTGGCCCTCCAGCAGCTTGGGCCTCATCATATCCAGAGCCAACAGCTGCGGCAGAGAAAAATCTATCTGGGCCTCTATCTCCGGCGCTGAATTGAGAAGCAGTCCATTATATGCCTCCCAGCAATACGGATACATGCCGTCAGGAGTCAGCTTAGGATAATCAAAAGCAGAGGCACCGACATAATACTGCATCAACCATCCGAAACGCTGATACGGCTGCGTAGAACCGAACCAATGGGAAGCAGGGCGGGCATACAGGTCATCCCAGAAAGCATAACAGATCTGCAGCGGCTGTTCATCCTCCTCGTCCTCTCCGGCAATTATCGTATGATAATGCAATCTGTCACCTATGTATGGCATAATCAATCCGTCTCCGTCAAGCGTCTTGTTGTCCCCGACAACTATCTCCGGGACAAATCTGTCTTCCGCCGAATAGGTTTCGGAATTTTCGGAATTCTCACGATCGTATGTAAAGCAATTGCTTCCGACAAGGGTCTCACTGAATTTCTCTGCGTTCTGATAACTTTTCACAGAGTAATATTTTCCCAGTTCCCGACGTAATATCAGGCAATTTGACTTAGGGTCCCCGGCCGGGCCAATTTCTCTGACCACAAGATGCTTTTCCCGGAGCTTTGCAAGAGAATCCGCCGCCGGTGCCGCCGAATCCAGATCTGTCTGGCAACTGAGCACAACACGGGATGCAGCCGGATATGAAAAAACCGGCTTTTCGCGCATCATCCGGGACAAGTCCAGATCAGGGGGTTCAGACAAAGCGTTTTGGATGAATATTATCCTGATTTCATCATGACATACGGTAACTGCCGCCCCAAACCTGTCCTTAAGCCATGTGATAAAATCTCCGACAGTCATCGTGGGCACAAGATCCGACATATTGATCTCTGGTCCATTGCATATAGTGTCAGAACAATTGTTCACAAGAACTATATCCGAAAATGGCAGGGAACTGAAATCGTTTCTGACAACCATGTAGCCCAGAGAAGAAAAGAGCATGTCAATCATCCTGTGCAGAAGAAGAAACGGAGATATCCCGTAGCCGGTGGGGACCTTGACATCATCAGACCCGGAATGAATGGTCCGCTGCAAATACACAAAGCCATCCTGGGCGTCATTCACTTCATTGATTATCTGAACAGAGCTCTGGCCGTCATTCTCTTCCAGTTCCACTGCAACGGGAAATATTCTCAGGCAATCGTCCTCAAGCAAGTCAGGCGATTGACTCATATACATCCTCTCATAAAAAGCCTTGACAAGATCCTCGATTGTATCAATGCCTTCAAATCTTATTTTCTTTTCCGAGAACACATCCTTCAGCTGCTTTTCCTTGGCAGACGAATAAGCCTCTGACTCGTTGAATGCCAACGACACCGAGACTCCGTCATCTATCCCGCACGACTCCATTATCATATTGCATTTCCTTTGGAAGATGTCATGCGAAAGGATTGCAGGGACAGACAGAACCGGACGTCTGGCCATGCCGCATCTTTCAGGATGCTGCAACATCCCGAGGATTCTGCTGTCTGCAGGAAGTGTCGCAGGGACAGAAGCCGTACCGTTGTCGCTGAAGAATGGATTGTTGCTCTCAATCTCAAAGCTGAAGTCATCAGGCAGCACTATACTGCCGGTTTCCGTTTCAAGTTTCATCTCCCGTTATCTCCTTAATGATGTGGATTTTCTGAAATTATCCCTGAGCCGCTGCTGCGCATCCAGATCCGTCAATGCGACATAAGTCTTGACAGGCCGGTCCGATGATTTCTCCACCGCCCTGAGAATCTGTCCGAGAATATCTCTGACACCATGGCCAGAGACGCCGCCATCCGTATAGCCTCCTTCAGCAAATCCCGGCAAAGCATGGGAGGATGTCCTGCGCCTGCGGCGGGATTCAATGTCCGCGACCATGGCCGCGACCGCCGGATCCCGAAGTTCCGGCTGAGGGACAACATACTCTCCACGGTGCACGACTCCGGCGACCTCCAATCTACCCCCGTCTCCGGTATAGCCTCCTTCAGAGAAGCCAGTCACGGTCCTTACTTTGGAGACAGACCCGGATGAGGCGGACGATGACGGGGAGGCATTCATGATGGCATTGCGCTGCGCAATGATCGTGGCTACCTGAGCAGCGGTGGTGGCCGTAATAAGCGCCGCGATGACAGCAAACAATATGGGGTTCCCTCCGGCCGCATTCCATGCCTGGACTCCTGCCAGGGCACCGGCGGCCAATGCCTTTGCTATCTGGATGCCCATATCGGCATTGGCATATTTCTTCTGTATGTCCAACTTCCTTGCCTCATATTGATTCTCAATCTGCTCACGTTTCTCGGCATTGTCACCGGCCGCAGCAAGTTCCTTTGCCTTCCAGGCATCAAGAGACGCATATTCGGCTTCCCTCGCAGAACTGACTGCCCCGGACATCAATGAAAGCATGTTGTTGGCCATCTGGAGCCTTCCCTCCCAGTTTTCAAGGTCACTTTCGGAACTCTCTTCGTTGTACTGCTGAGTGAGGGCAAGCCTCCGTGCCAGGTACTCCTCTTCAGATATAAGCTTCATCTCATGCAGGGTATCCAGCATGGAAAGTTCCGTCCGCAGAAGGCTGTCGCCTGCTTCCCTGGATGTCATTTCAGGGACTTTGATGCCTCCCTGTCCGGAAGACTCTGCAGCGCCTCCATTCTCATGCAGCGACTTCATGAAGGACTTGGAGTCAATGGATTTGACTCCAATCCATGACCTCTTGGAAGAACTGGCCTCTGCATTCTCCTGCTGTTTCAGCCTGGCATCAAGAATCTGCCCATCAATCTCGGTGATGTCCTTGCCGTATTGGAGATTGATCTGCCTGAGTTTCTCAAGTCTCTTCATCTCCGCCTGCTGGGCTTTGTCGCTGTATTCTTCCTGGGAGATCTCCCTGTCGAGGAGAGAACGCTTCAGGTCGTTCAGTTGTTGGCGGTATGCCGTCTCGGCCGAGGACTTGGCATCGCTGTAGGCCTTGTCCGCCGCCGCTTGGTCAGCGGCGTTCATCTGGTTGATCAGACGGCCACGGCGGGTTGCCATGGCTGCGAGATTGCGTGTGCGCTCTTCTTCTGCCTTTTTGAGTTTAATAGCAGAATTCCTATAGTTCTCAACCATTTCGTCATTGGCCTTATTATATTGTCGCACAATGCGGGCATATTCTGCGACATCAATGTCAGCAGTAAGCATTAGCCCTATAGCCTCATGATTCTTTTCTCTCTTTTTATCCAATTCATCAAGAGCCTTTTCTAATCCGCGTGGATCATATTCGTATCTTATTGAAATGTCAACTTCGCGATTTCTGCTGCTGAGATACCCTTGTTCCGCCAGCAACTCGTTATATTCTTCCCCAAGTTTGATTTTCTCCCTATTCTTTTCGTAATCGTCTATACCCCATTGCAATTCATGTTCTGCCAGTTGCGTCCTTCCGGACAACAAGTCTAAATTAGCCTTATATTCCTGTGCAGCTATTGACGCTTTCATTTCTGCCAGTTCATTTTCTTTGGCTATTATATCATCTATTGCAGCCAGTCTTTCTTCGGGATCAAGAGAAGCATCCCGAACTTTTGACATCAGTTTATTTATTTCAATATTAATGTCTACAGCATTTATTTCAAGGGAATTGTTCCTTTCAAACAGTTCATCCATAAGCAGCTTTGCCTGTTCTGCTGTTTTAATTGCATCTGCTATGGATTGCTTGATGACATTGTTGCCCTGACCGATATTTGCAATAAACTGGTTCCAGCCGGCAGACATCTTGGTGGTGAACATCTCCCAACGATCGCCCCATTCCATAGACTGCTGGGTCATCTGTTTAAAAACAGATACAACGCCTTTTATCGCGACTGAAATATAACCAAAAATTGCCGGAGCCGTCTTTGCATTCTCTAGAATCTTGCGCATAGACAAGAATGGTTCCTTTATGCCATTAACCCCTACTTTCAATTCGTTTAGCCGTTCTTCCGTTTGGATTAATTCCCGATTATATTTGTTCCATAACTGGGGATTGGCTTCCTTGTGCATGGAGTTCAGGGCAGAACGCAGAGTCTTGGCCTGCTGATTCAGCTGCTTGATGGACATCTGGTTGGTGCTGAGGGCAGCAGTATAGGAATCCGTCTCCTTGGTGGTGGTCTTCAGGGCGGAGTTGTAGTTCTTCAGTTGCTTTGACAGCCTCTCGTACTCTGCAGAATTTTCCTTGCCTTCCGCCTTCATCTTCGCCATCTCGTTGCCGGTGTCGGAGATTGCCTTGCGGAGGGATTCACACTGGCTTTCGGCCTGACGGAGTCCCTCTACAAACTTCGCCTGATCCTGCGGGTCGAGTTCCATCTCGGCGATGAAGCGCACTATTTCATTTTCTATGGCCATGGCTTGTCTCTTTTCGGCAAATGTATGTCACGACCATATACGAAAAAAGGACAGCATTATGTATGCTGTCCCTTTGGATATTCAATTAGTTTTGATTTAGACTCTCCGGCTAAGCCAGTCAATGAATATGCATAACAATATGACAACCAAGTCTACTATCAGGATTGCCCAAAAGAAAAACATAAATATTTCCATTGAATCAAGTAGGGACGAAAGAATGAACAATATGAATAGCCCTGTTATTTCTATTGGAATTAGTATTTTGGCTGCAGTCTTATACTCGTGACTCATATCATTTCAATGTTTTGATGTTGTCTTCAATGGTGCGGATCATCTGCTTGGGGAGTGCGGCCATGAGCATCCGCCAGATGTCCGACTTCAGGTAGCCGTATACATATCTGTTGTATATCGGCGTGTAGTTGCGCTTCTTCTTGCCGGAGCGGGTTTTCTTCAAGTCGAGGAAGCGGATGTGGATGGGATAGGGGACGGATACGGTGGCTTCCTGTACGGTTGCCTTCGAGGCAAGGGCCCTGGCGAGGCTTCCGGTGCGGGAGTTGTATGACGCCCTGGCTATGCCCGCCTGATGGGCGAGGAGCCTGTCCGCCTGCCGCTGCATGTAACTGCCTACCTCATGCTTGAATTCGTCCGATATCATCGCTTAATCCTTTCTGCAAATATAGCAGTCTTTTGTGAATATCCATATCAAAAGGGCGGCCCGGAGACCGCCCGGTCTTCCGGCGTGTTCCCCGCAAGGTCATCATTGCAGTTGCCGGTACTCCATCTCCAGGTCAAAGAGCATCTTGTCGGCGATGAGGCGGGCGAGGCCGGACTCCAGGAGACCGAACCCCTCGCTCACCTTGTCTACTGTCTCTATGTTCTCGTCATAGAACTGCCCGCCAGACGAGGACTCATCCCAGCTGTTGAACAGTTCGTAGGCCCTGTGCAGGCTGGAGAGCACTTCCGTCAGGCGGGAGTCCGCCTGGGCCGGTATCATCTTCTCTTCCATGGCGCACCTCCCGTCTATTCGTTGGCCGCCTTGCGGAACCCTGCCGGGCGGATGGCATTCATCTCCCTCTCTGCCACCCTCGAGGCTATCTGCAGCATCTGACGGTGCTTCAGGTCGGAGAGTTGGCGGTACATCAGGCGGTTCATGGTGATGAGCATCCGGCGGCATTCCTCCAGCGCCTGGGGATCAACGGGGACTCCCGTCTCGTCGGCGGCGGTGCGGAAGACATCGAATGCGACGGAGAGGCTGAGGGTCTCGTCGATGAGCGCCTTGACGGAGGTCTTGCATCTCACCAGCCCCTTCAGGCTGGTGGTGGCAGTGTTGTGTTGGTAAGGCATATAACAACATATTATGATGAAAGCCCTGCACTTAGGTGGGCTATCACAACACAACATCTCTGCCGTATTTGCTCCGCCTGTTTCCCGGGCGGATTCTATTGATTTCGTAAACCGCGCCCGGTGGATATGTGAAATGGCCTCCACCGGGCGCGATTTTCCCGCAAAAGTGTGGCCAATGGCATTTTCAAAATGCCGACGGGCGCGAAAATCCCGCAAAACCGCGCCCGGTGGACAGCATTTTAAGGCTCCACCGGGCGCGCTGCTGATTGACCTTGTCAATATACTCTTCAGATGTTTGCAGAAAAAGTGAAATGCCCGGATTTCCACTCAGGCTTCGTCAAGAAAATCATCCGAGTCATCATCATAGTCATCCGAACCATCAAATCCGAACTCTGCCGCTATGCTGTCGGCGACATCATCCGGCACATCGAAGCTCAGGTTATCCCAGAGAGAGTCCATCTGACGACGCTCCTTTTTGGTCGGGCGGCCCGTGCCGCGGTCTCTTCTGAGAAAAAATGTCTCCACCGGTGCCTTAAGCTTGTCCAGTTCGGACTGAGGAGTAATATTGTCAGCATATTGCGGGACCAGTTTCGCACCCTGTCTTTTCTCCACGGGCACGATGACCCGATATGTATAGGTTACGGCACCTTTCCTGGCAGAAATGACATCTCCTGCCTTAATCATGCGGGAAGGCTTGACATCGGCGCCGTTTACCCTGACTTTTCCTCCCTTGCAGGCTTCCGTTGCCTCTGTCCTTGTCTTGAACACCCGTATTGACCAAAGGTATTTGTCTATTCTTGTTTCCATAGGACCTCTGCTTATATCGGAACAGAATTTTCTGCATCATCTGACATCATCAGCCCCTTCATCCCCCATATCCTCAACTCCCTCATAGTCTTCTCCTTCAAGATACGGGTCAGTATCAGGATTGATGTAGCTGTCTACATCCTCATGCCTCTCCATGAATACGGACAGGACTTCGGCCCCGCGCTCGACGGGCACAAGGAAAAATTCAGCGACATCCGCAGGGACCAGCAGAGATTCGCCTTTATGAAGAGAATAACTGTCCATTGATGCAGTCCCGTCTTCTTTTCTTCCCTTGACTTGGACAGAAATGCCGCCTCCGGTGCAGACAAGCACTGTAAACGAATCTCCTGAAGACATCTTGAGAGGCTCTCTGACATCCAGGCTTTCAACGGAAAATTCGCGACTTGAAAGAAGCTCCTTACAACTGTCAGCCGAAATGCCATCTCCATCCGCAGAACCGGCAGACTGACAACCGGCCGGGCACATGGACTGCGCAAAGTCTGTCCTGCCGAGATTAATCAGGTCCAGGACTTCGGCGGCATTCTCCCCTGCCTGCCGGGGCTCCGCCTGATCTTCCAGGGTAAAGGCAATCAGAGACGACTCGGATATTTCCAGTATCTTCATTCTGCCTTCGGCTGCATAGACAGTCCCCGGGGCAATACAGAAAGACTCGCCTGCAGCAGGGACCCGGACATTGAGAGTCTCTCGCAGAGTCCCGGCCAAGACACTGTCATAGAAGTCAGAAGCAGACATGTCCCGGGCAAAGCCTATGTACAGGCGCGCATCCGGAGCAGCTTCAAGCACTCTCCAGAAAACCCTTTTCCCGAGGGCGTCATACCGCTGTCCGGCCGCTTCGTCATCAGGGTGACATCTTGCAGGGAAGACTCCGCTGATATCAAGGAATGAGACAGACACGGGGAATTGCCTTCCGTAATATTTGTAGACATCCTCGCCTCCGACACGCTCAAGATATGTCTCCATTATGTCACTGAAAGCATTTCCTGCGAGCCAGCCGTTTCCGGCTACAGAATCCACTACGCCGAGGTCTGCAAGGGAAAATGTTTCCCTGCCCCATGGATATTCCAGAGTTTCTTCTTTGAATCTTATGGGATAGAGCTTTTTCTGTTCTTTCATTTCATCCGATTATTATATGACATCCACGGCTCCAGGGAGCCGGACCGGTTCCGGCGCGGAAAACCGTTCTGCAAAAATAACAAAAAAGGGAGACCGGAGCCTCCCTTTTCACAGTATTTGATTCCAATGTGCCATACAAGGCCATCAGGACTCATGCAGAGTGTCATCTCGCTGTCTTGCGGAGCGGCATCTTATGGCGCGCCGGAATATCCGGCCTTACCTTCAGCCCGTTCTCCTGCAGAGATTCAATTTTCTGTTGAACTGTTTCTGCGCCTCTGCGGGCAGAGATGCCAGGAAGAGGCTTCGCCTTGACAGAAGAAGTTGAATAGCCTTCTGCCGTGCCGTCTGATGTGAAGATTGTACCGGACCAGCTTCCGGACCATGTATATCCGAGGTCATCGACAAGGCTGAACGAGAGTTCATAGGTCCCGTCGCCGTTGTTGGTGATGTTGAGGTCTCCGGAAATTGCAGGGGCATAGCCGGCCAGTTCCCCTGCGACATAATTCAGATACCATGTTCCATACAGATAACCGCCATTTTCATATCCGACAAGATATTCTCCCGGCTCAGGATATTGGGTTGCGGCTGCTGTATATGTTCCGGTAGGGATTCCGGCTGAATAGTCAAGGCCTTCAACAGCAAAGTCCACCGCAAGTGCGTCTCCGGTATCGCCTGAAGGCTCGATATTAATCATCCAGTTGCCGCCTCCGGTACCATAGTAGTCCCCGTAATATGCCGCTTCGGCCATTGCGCCGGTCAGGTCAAGGGTGTAGTCTCCCGTGAGAGTAGAGAGAGGTCCCGGCATTCCCTGGACGACCATATTGCCGCTGTATGTACATTTTACGGAAACGCCTTCGGCTGTGGTGAAGTCGCAGGTTATAGTGTACAGGTCAAAATCCCGGCTTCCTGTTATCTCCATTGTTCCGGAAGAAATGAGTCCTGTCTCATAAGTATTTTCATCAGGATAATGAACGACATAAGTTCCCAAAGTATAGCCGTAGAAATCTATTCCCGTTGCCACCGTATACTCCTCGTATGTGTCGGCGACTTCGTATGTGCCGAGTGCAAGCTTCCCGTCTTCATTGAAAGGCATGTATACCTCTGCCGTAAGCATTGCTCCCGGAGGGATGACATAGCCCTCAGAGTCAACTTCCATATCCGTAAACTGCATCGTAACCGCCATGACACCGTTTTCATCGCTCGCATATCCGGCAGCTGCAAGTGATGCCACAAAGTCGACAGGCCCGCTGAGGCCTCCGTCGCCAGGTTCAGGGTCCGGATCAGGATCCGGGTCTTCCCCTTCAAGTCCTGCAGGTCCGGTATAAGTCACATGATGAGTCTTTCCTTCGGTGTCAGTGAGCACTGCATCAAATGTATATGTGCCGCCGTCTGCAGTCACCACAAGAGTTCCTTCAGTGAAATACAATTCTACAGTCGAAGTCTCGTCAGCCCCCTGATAAAAATACATTGAAAAGTCTGAAGAAAAGGTCATTGCAGCGGTCATGTCCTCCTCCCCTAATGTATAGGTGCCGGATGGAATCGCAGGGCCTGTGCCAGGAGCCGCATACATGTCGAACTGATAATATGTTCCGCCGACCTCGGCATAACCGTCCTCACTGAAAGGCCTGTCGCTGACCCAGACATAATAATTGTCTTCTCCGCCATTGCCGTATGCTTCATAAAAATAACCCAGGAATTCAGTCATTTCAAATTCATAGTCATACTCGCCAGACGGGGCCCCGGCCGCCGGCTGTACAAGAGAGGCATCATCGGCAGATTCTCCGCCATCCCATGAGTATGTAACAATGAGTGTTGCCGTCCTGGATTCCCCGGAATCGTTCTTTTCCGCAGAGACAATGACTTTTCCGGCCGTTGACCAGTCAAGGTCAACAATCCAGCCGGCCTCACAAGACGCGGACACTGATCCGCCTTCAACAGGATTTGTCAGTTCGTAAACAATTTCAACATCACCGCCTTCTGCCGGAATTTCTATGTTCTCTCCTGTTACATTGATTACAAGTTCAGGTGATGTTCCGTCCCCGGGTCCGTCAGGAACAAGGGGCTCCTCTTTGCAGCCAGTCAATACAAAAGCTCCGAGAGCCAATGCCACAACTGCCGCCGAAAAGCAAGATGTTCTTTTCATAGTAGGGTAGTTTAATTGTTAATAATAGGTATATGTGATATACTGCTGACAGTTAGTCAATTTGGGGAGCAGCAGCATTTACGGGCATAAATTTAGTTTCATTTTTGCGTTTTTACAAACTTTTTATTGACAAAATGAAATCCACCGTCCTCGAAAATAAATGAAAACCGCGGCCGGCGGAAAGTATTTTGACTCCACCGGCCGCGGCTCTGATCCGCTGTACGCTACTTGAATATTGTTTCAGAACCTGTCAGAGACCGGTCATGAAACAATGGTCACTATTTCTTGAAATAACGGTTGTAAAGTCCCTGGAAACCAGCCCCGTGACGAGCTTCATCCTTCGCCATCTCATGAACAGTGTCATGTATGGCATCAAGATTCTGCGCCTTGGCGAGCTTGGCGATGCGGAACTTGTCCTCGCATGCTCCGGCCTCTGCTTCCATTCTCTTTCTCACATTTGTCTCCGTGTCCCATACGACCTCGCCGAGAAGCTCCGCGAATCTTGCGGCATGGTCAGCCTCTTCGTATGCATATCTCTTGAAAGCCTCTGCAATCTCAGGATAGCCTTCCCTGTCTGCCTGACGGCTCATTGCTATGTACATGCCCACTTCCGTACATTCTCCTGCGAAATGGTCCTTGAGTCCCTGGAGAATCTCCGGGTCAACTCCCTGTGCTACTCCGAGTCTGTGCTCGTCAGCCCAGCTGAGAGCGCCTTCCGTCTCAGTGACTTCAACGAATTTGTCCGCTTTTGCATGACATACAGGACACTCTGCAGGAGGATTCTCTCCTTCATAGACATAGCCGCATACAAGGCATCTGAATTTCTTTTTCATGATTCTTTTCCTTTTAACTGTTAATTGTCAATTGCAACAATATTTATCTAAATTGGAATTATTCAAATTTAGATTACGGGTACAAAAGTACGCATTTTCCCGGAAAAAGCAAATTTTTTCACACAAAAGAGCGGCAAAAAGAACAACAGAAGGAAATAAATGCTAATTTTGCATCCGTATCCGGAGGCTGCGTTCCGCCGCAAAATAATATGCCTCCGCATATAATAAGGAAAGATGCCGGAGTGGTCGATCGGGCCGCACTCGAAATGCGGTGAACGCGCAAGTGTTCCCAGAGTTCGAATCTCTGTCTTTCCGCAAAATCCGCATAAGTCCCTAAATGACAATAATTTACAAGAAAATTATTGTCAAACCGGGACAGAAACGGGACAAGACGGTCTAATCGATTCATTTTCCTTGTACAGAGCCCTTTCGGAGCTGTGCAAAGAAAAAAAAAATGTCCCTATTCCCACACACGAGATACATAGACTATATCCCCGCAAGGCTCTCAACGGGCAAGGTATGGTATGTCTACTACTATGTCAAGGATCCCGCAACTGGCAAATTCCGCAGATTCCGCATCAAGCTTGAGAGATACGGCGCCAGCAGAGAGAAAAGGGAAGCAGCTCAGATCATCATCAAGCGTCTGAACGAACAGCTCGCCCTCGGATGGAACCCCATGATACAGGAAAGCGCCCCGAAGGCATACTGCCTGTTCTCCGAAGCCCTCGATTCCTACCTGTCCGTCAAGGACCGGGAGGTGGAGGCGAGTTCGCAGAGATGCTACCGGTCATACATCAAAATCATCCTCCAATGGCTCAGGGGGAAAGGATACAGCGACCAGATGTACGCCTGCTCATTCACCCATGCCCTCGCCCTGGACTTCATGGGAGATGTGGAAGCGGATGTCAAACTGTCATACAGGACATACAACAACTACCTCCTTTTCTACCGGAGCATGTTCAACTGGATGAAAGACAAAGGCTACATATCTGACAATCCTTTCGACGGCATCAAGAGGAAACCGAAGAGACTCATCCGGAAGACACGCCGCACCCTGACCGACGAGGAACTCTCACGCCTTTTCGGCTACCTTGACTCAGCCAACCGTCCTTATCTGGCCATCTGCCTCCTCTGCTACTGCTGCCTCATGCGCCCGAAAGAGATTGCGCTGCTCAGGTGCAGGGACATAGACCTCGGCACGCAGACAGTCCATGTCCGGGGAGAAATCGCCAAGAACGACAACGACTCATACCGCACCATCCCGGACGAGATGATGCCGTACATGCGGGAACTCGACCTGTCACACCCGGAATGGTTCCTGTTCGGGGAGCACAAACAGTATGACTTCTCCCCGGGCACGCAGCAGGTGGACGGGAAGAAGATTGCGAAATACTGGAGCGACCACCTGCGGCGCACCTGCAAATTCCCCATGGACCTGAAATTCTACAGTCTCAAGGACACCGGCATCACCAACATGCTCGGCAGCGGCGTGCCGGTCTCGTTCGTCAAGCAGCAGGCCGACCACCACAGCCTCGCCATGACAACAATCTACCTCGGGCACACAAGCAAGGCCAACGACACCTTGAAAAAGACAAAAATCATAAAATAATGGAAAATATTCTATTTATATTTTGTAATAATGGAGAATACTCCTATATTTGCATCGTCAAACAAATCAGAACTGAGCATGAAATCAAGTGAGTTCCACAGACTCGTCCAACTGAACGGATGGAACGAAGTCAGGCAAGCCGGGAGCCACATAATTTATGAAAAGAACGGCAAAAGGGTTGCAGTCCCCTACCACGGAAGCAAGGAAATCGGGAAAGGGCTGGTTCAGAAACTGAAAAAAGAAATGGGGCTTTAAGCCCCTTTCTATAAAATACATTCAATATGGAACGAATCAAGGCAATAATTGACAGGGCGACAGACGGGACATATTCCGTATATTGCGAAGAGGTGCCGTCATTCTTCGGAATGGGAGACACAATCGACCAGGCCAAGGCGGAAATGCTTGAGACCATACGGCTCACAAAAGAAGAAATCGGACGGGAAGCTGCAGCCGTCTATCCTGACTGGCTTGACGGGGAATATGAAATAGAATATAAATACGATGTGCAGGGATTCCTGGAATACTATGCAGGTGTAATCACACCTACCGCATTGGGCAAGATTGCCGGGATCAATCCGAAACAGATGTGGAACTATATGCACGGGGTGGCCAAGCCCCGCAAGGCACAGGTAGACAAGATAGAGTCCGCCCTGCACAAACTCGGGAATGAACTTATACATACCTCTTTCTGATTTTGTTTGACAGCTTATCCCAAAGAGGAAGGGGCATCCGGAGACGGGTGCCCCTGTTGTTTTCAGCTGAACCTTTCCGGATGGGCGAGCCTGTCGTGCAAGTCCCGGTCCCTCTTGATGCACTGCAGCAGGTTCCCAAGCGCGGAGGCAAGGCTGTCCCCCTTGCATACCTTCGTCCGCTGAAGCGAGGTCCCGCTGATGACCCTGATCGTGACAGACATCTTCGACCGTCCGCGCCTCTTGATACGCAGCTTATGGATGCCAGGATAGAGTGAATAAAGAAGTTCTGCAGTCCGGAGGAAATCCGGATTCGTGACATGCGACATCCCGTAAGGGAGGCCGGTGGTGTTAGTGTTGTGACGCATAATACAACATATTACAATGAAAGCCCTGCACTTAGGTGGGCGTCACAACACTAACATCTCTGCCGTATATTGCTCCGCAGGTTTCCCATACGGATTCCACCTTATGCAGGGCAATCATCTATTTTTCTCGTGAAAATACACCACGGCAGAAAGATAGACAATGATATTAAATGTTATGACGCAATGGCAAAGGTAGGAATAAAATGCGGAAATGCAATAGGAATCATTTCCGCCTCTGAAATAACGGCCTGCTACCGCCAAATAATCCGTTCAATATGATATTTGCAAGACCGAGGACATTGACTGTCGTGGTAGCAAGAAGCGCAATCATTACATTATCACTTACCGACAACTTCAATATGCCATTGAATACTACTATGAAAAGAACAATCAGCAGCCAAGCACTGACGACACACATCATCCATATCACAAGCTGTCTCCTATGTTTCGTATCCTGGCTGAACCTGATCCTCTTCTGCTGATTCATGTCCATGGAATCCGCATTGAGCTCCGCATCACCGATGTCAGCGCTTCCTTTCGGCATTTCCCTGATGACAACCTTACCCAACCTATTGCCTGACATACACGAAAGTTTTGAAATATTCATAGATATAGTCATCAGGAATAGGCATCCCCCACTTGAACTCATTCTGACATACCGTCTTCTCCCAAGGGCTTCCGTCACTGTGAGACCATTCTGTCAGCTGGCCTGCAGTCCAGCTTCCGAAAGAACCCAGAACGAGATCCATAAGGGAATTAATTTCAGCATCATTCTTGATTTCCTGCAACTCTGGGTCTTCCATTGAAATCGAATACAAATCCGCATCCACAAGTTTATTTCTCGTTGTCGGGAAGACAGGACCATAGGGCCAGGCCTTAGGGTGCTCATTTGTCAGCCGCTCTTCAGTCACGGCCATGAATACACCGTATGCGATATAAAGAAGTTTCTGGACTTTTGTAATATTTACAGTTATACGCCTGCTGTTGGCTACGGCTATGATATACTTTGCCATAACCACACTATTGTAGTGATATGCTTCAGTATTTATCATAACAGCCTGTTTTCAACAGCAAAAATACTGATATTTTTCATAACGGCAATAGGCCTACCATCTGAATATCGGCACTCCGGCCGTCACGCCCACATACGGGGAACCGGCAATGACATCATACCCGGCACTCCCGCTGAGATACCATCTCCCCCACTCATGAGTGTATTTCAACGAAAGTGTCAGCGATGCTGCATTGCACCAGAAGGCCGATGACTCAAGGGCAAGTTCATTACATTTTCGTGGCTCCACGAAAATGTTCTTGGATGTGACGTAGCGGGTCTGCGGGTACACATAGATGCTGTCGAGCATCGGACCGCGTCCGGAGAGTTCCCAGCCGCTGACCCATGCGTCATAGTCCTCGCCCTTGTAATGCTTCTGGACGGCTGTCGCCCGGATGTAGACGGTGTCTCGGCTCATGACGGTGTCGGACACTGTCACCAGCACCGTATCCAGCATTGTCCTGTCGATGTATTCTGTCATCCTCTCAATGACAGTATCCCGGAGTGTCAATGTGTCGGTGCGCGTGATGACAGATGACCCTCCGTCACGGCTCGGCAGGACAACGGGCCGGAGCAGGAACCCCGCCCCGAACCCGCACACAAAAACTATTATGGACAAAACGGCATTGCGCATATTACATTGCGGATTCATCTCTCCACTCCTCCGAGGCGGTCGGCCCACCTCTCGGTGTAGAACCAGTAGTAAGACTTCATAGGTGCTATCCTTTCACCCAGCCATGCCCAGAGGGCGGACGGCAGGCCGATGACTATGAGGTACAGCCATCCGAGCATCCGGCTCTGGCGCACATGTCCAAACTCATGCCGCACCGTCAGTTGCTGCCGGGTACCGACAATGATATACTCACCGAGGGTTATGCCTCCAGGGAATGAGTCCAGGAAGTAGAACCTGATGCTCCCGAGCCGGTGTCTGGTCTCACCCGTGAGGACAAGCAGGAACAGCAGCCCCACAAGATTCTGCGGGAGCTGCCAGATGTAGAGAAGTATTCCGGCAACGGTCTTCATGATCTTCATGATCTATTCCTTGATGTACTTGCAGTACAGCATCCGGGCTATCCAGCCGAGGACGATGCCCCCGAGGCCGACAAGGATGGTGACGACTGTGACCCCGAACGAGGTGTATTTGAGCCACAGTCCGAGGCCGACGAGGACTACGACCACGACGACCCAGAAGATGATTCTCTTTTTCATGATACGATGTATTAATTATTACAACTTATTGGCATGTCATGCCAACTTATCTGCATTGAAAGACTATTCCGCCCCGATTTCGGGCAGTATATATTGTATCTTGTCCGCAGCCTCGCCGAGGATTTTCTTGCAATATATAAGGTCCGTGGCAACAGGCTGCTGGAACTCTGCGAACACGCTGCCTATCCAGTCGTACCTGTCGTCCGAGAGCCGCCTGATGAGAGCCGAGAC
>CALUPG010000019.1 GCA_944322565.1 uncultured Bacteroidales bacterium
CAGAGGAGAAACGGAGAATGTCTCACCTCCTGACGGAGAAGCCTCGGCCAGATCAACGGCCATCGTACTTACCGTCTGTTTCCCGTTCGTCAGTCCGAGATAATATCCTGTCACCGTGATTTCCTTGCCCACCAAGCCGTTGAGTTTATTCTGGAGGTCGGAGTCCGGATAAGTGACCCCACCTTCAAGGGTGGCCCCGCCAACAGTGACATTGTAATAGCTGCCGTCTTTCACGAGTTCACCTGTATATTGTATGAACTCAACGTCCCCGAGGTCATTGCCAATGCCGTTGAATGCACTTCCCTCATAGACTGCCGGAGACGGATATGAATCAGGATATGTTATGGTTTCGGAACTTGTGACTTCAAATTCTACTGTTCCGCCTATCTGTGCAAGGCCAGAATATGTGTCCCTGGTACCTGAAACAGTGACGACATCGCCGATTTTCGGCATTGAAGAAGGATTGCTGCCCTGGAAAACAAGCAGATTTTCTGTCCCGTCAGTAATGATGAATCCTCTTGCATATTTGGCCATGACAGTACCGGAAGTCAATACCGGAGTATCATCAGATGCCTCCTTGACCTCTGCTATAGTCATTTCTTCCACAGGTTCAGGATCTTCTCCGCCACCGATTTCAGTGCCTTTCGAGAAATCTATTTCAGTGCCGGCTGTCTCTGACGGAGCAAGGCCAAGGTCATCGAGACGATGTGCGCCGGAAAGGTCTGAATTGATGTAGATATACAGTGCAGATGTGCCGGACGGAAGGGTAAATGTAGTGGATGCGAGATCCCATCTTCCGTTCTTGTACCCGTTCGGGAACGAGTATTCAAGTTCAATCCATCTTTCGCCGTTGTCACTTATGTAAACATGGAATTCTTCCGGTCTGAAAGTATTGTCTCCTGCACCGTGAAGATATCTTTCTGTTCCGAATGACATGGTATAGTTGCCGGCCTCGACTGCAATGTTGCCGACCTGGAAATGACCGTCGGTGCCGAACAGAATGTTGTTCATTCCTGACCCGGCATAATCTGAATAATTGCTGTCAGATGTGGAATTTGATCTTACGGATACACCGGCAAAGTCGTATGTCACATCAGAAGCTCCGGAGCCGGTCTCATTCTTCCATCCGTCAAACTGGTCAAGATAAGGCCATTTGCCAGAAGTTTCAACAGCCTTTTCTTTGTCAAAGTCATTGTAATATACGGCATTATCAGGAACAGGATCAACAATTTCAACATCAAATCTCTCCTGGGTAAGTCCCTTCCAGTCTTCTGAAGTAGAGAAAATTATCTGCGGAGTACTGTTGAATCTTGAGGCAATGCCTTTGATGACACCTGAGCCTTCCGGAACTTCTTCATCCCCGTAGGTCGAATATTTTGATGAACGGACTTCAAACTTGTTGTTGTCTGCGTCTGTCATTCCGATTGAAGTGTGAGAGTCACCCTGAACGAATGTCTTGCCGAGATCGGACTCAACCACCTGGACGGGATCAGTTATGGACACATATTGCCCCTCGTATGAGAAGGAAAGGAATTCCTGCATTGAAATTTCCTTTGCCTGAATGTCATTGCCGGAAGAAAGCAATGACGCAGCATTGTTAGGAACACCTGTGGTCTGGGTCTTTCCATCCTCACCGACAGTAGTTTCCGTAACAATCTGCATGGCGGCGCCATAGAAAGAAATCATAAGTCCGGAAACATTCACAGCAATCTCGTCTCCACGGACATATTCTGCATCTTCAGCGAAATACAGTTGAAGACCGGCTGTCTCGTCCTGAATGTAGATGCTCTTGTTTGATGTGAGATTGTCAAGTTCCGACTGATTGGATACCACAACTCCTTTTATGAATACAGAGCCGTCAATCTTGACCTGAGTCTCGGTATCCTTTGCCAGGGCCCTGATTTCAGAGAGTGGGGTATACTCTACATCAATGCCCTCCTGAGTCACAGTCACGGACTTTTCAGTCACACCTATGGTGAAGATAACCTCAGCAGAACGCTGCATTTCCCCATTCTCATCCACATAGACTGAAACTGTCTGAACATCAGCGGACGCCGGACCGGAAGCAGGTTCAACATGAATCCAGTCTTCTTCACAATTTGCCTTCCACTCGCGGTTGGCAGTAAGGGATATAGTCTGGACTTCAGATTCCCCCCCCTGTTTTGAGAACATTTCAAGAGAAGCAGGCTCAACCTTCAGAGATGGCGATTCCTGAATCTCATCTTCCTTACATCCTGCAAACAAAACTGCAGACGCAAGTCCAATAAACAGTAAATTCCTGATTTTCATAACCTGTCGGTATTAGATATAAATAGTTGTTTTCGCCTTTTGCCTTAACCGGAACGCAAATTTATACATTTTAATATCAGAAACCAACGGTATCTGATATTAAATTTCAGTTACAAATTAAATTTTATCAACATTTTAGACGCAACAAGCAAAAATTTGTAAGAAACCGTCACCGCTACAGCACTTTCATTAAAAAAGAGCATGCCGACGGCGGCATGCTCTTGCGGATTATCATGTCTCAGCAGACTGATTACTGGAGCCTGTAGAGAACAGGCTTCTGATAATCGGGCGAAGAGTAATTTGACGAGCCATAGAATTTGGCTGCACTGTTATAATACATGAGCACATTGCCCTGCGATGCGGTCGAAATCTTATGATGACCGTCAGTATACTCTATTTTCTGCTGATAAATGGTCTTCTTGTCTGTCGGAAGTTTTTCAGCTCCCATAATCATGTCCGAAGCAGTCGGATTGTAAAGATAATACCCGGATGCTGTCTTCAGATAATAGATGTCTCCTTCCTTGACCAGTTCAACGGCAGAAGCTTTCAAGTCGTCAGTGGCTGCAATCTCATCAGATGTAATGGAAACTGAAACTGTAGGCCCGCTTCTCAGTTTGGCAGAGTTGGCGGAGCCGTCAAATGCCACAGAGGCTTCCTCAAAGACTATCAGATATGTGCCGGAATAGTCGGCGAGGGCCCCGGTCATCTTGACGAAAGAGCCGTCCTCTCCGTCGCCGCCTTCTTCCGTGCCGTTCATATGAGTCAATGTCACATCATAGAGATAAGGGTCGAGCTGATCCTTGTATTCGTTGTTGACGACAATGCGCACATCGGCAGTATGCGGCCGGGAATCAGTATTGATGCCGTTGCCGGAAACAATAGTATACTCGGTCGTGCCTTTGCCTCCAGTCGACGGTGTGACAGTGTATGAGTCTTCCCAGAACTCCCCTCCTGCTATCACACTGATTGAATATGACACTTCCGGAGAAGCATATACAGTGAATGTGACTGAAGACTGCCCTGCCGGAATGACCAGACCGTTATTCATGACATCTTCGTCAAGATAGAAGAACACTTCCGCTGAAGTTGCCTGGGCCTTTACCGGCATGAGATAGAAGTCATTGCCGTCTTCGCCGATGTAGAAGGCCTCAAGGGCGGCTTCTTTGCCGGCAAGGGATGCAAGGTCGACTGACGCCGGAGCAGAAACGAGGTGGCCCGTACTGCCGCTGACAGAAATGGTGTAGTCAGAGCCGGAAGCAGTGACCGTACCGGTATATTTGACATACCTCACATTGCCTCCCTTGATTTCACCGAACTTGGATTCCAGGTCTTCGGCAGCGAGCGTATATATCTGGTCCGGGCTGTTTGAGACGACAGTCACGTCTTCAAGTGAAGTGAGACCGTAGAGAGAGGCTGTCGTACCTTCTACCGTGAGCCTGTCTCCGAACTCAAGGCCGGCAAGGGCATCAGGGTCATTGATGACTACGGCATCAGAGGTGTAGCCGAACACGAAACAGTCGGAGCCTATGCCGAGCACCTGCCCCTCGGTCCTTACGGCGCGGCCGGGCTCAAGGCCGATGACATCCGGCATATCATAATATCTCAGTCCGATTTCATGGCTGACATAGTATGCGTCATGGACCTGCGGTGTCCCGTCAAAGCTGCCCCTTTTCCCGACAAGTGTCACTTTGTCGCCCTGTTCAAGGTCAATCCAGTCAAATGCATCCGAATCTTTCTCTGCACTTTCATCAAGGCCCCATACCTGCACTGATACATTCCCTTCATCCGCAAGCATAAAGGAATGCATAGTGCCGAGGTCCTCAAGCTTATCAATGGTGCCTGTAAGCTGATAAAGACGGACATCACTTTCGGGGGCATCGATGAATTCCTGTATTGAAACTTCCTGCGGCTCCTGAGGGACATCTCCGCCCTGCTCATGGGACTCATAGTACGCCTCCATGACCGCAGGACTTCCGCTGAGCTGGCCGCGGGCGCCCACGAGAGTGACCTTGTCCCCGTTACTGATGCCATATTCTGCAATGGCGTCTTCTGACGATTCAGCGCTCACGGCAAGAAACGGCACCTGCACCTCATCATTCCCGTCAACAAGAGTAAACGACATGAGGGAAACCACCCCGATATCCTCCACCGTACCGGTAAGTCTGTAAAGCTTGCCGTCATCATCCGGATCAGCAGCAAGGAACTCTGCGACTGTCGCATCCACTATTTCCTTTTCATCATCAGGCGTATCTCCGCCCTCCTCCGCCTTTCCTTGTGTCACCGAAATTCTCACATAAGCCGAGGAGTTGGTGAAAGTGACAGTGGCATTCCTGGCTTCAGAAGCGGTATTCTCCTCTGCAGTGATTTCGACAGTCACCGCATTGTCCGAAGCATCTCCGGACTCAGGAGTGACCGAAAGCCATCCGGAGTTTTCATCATAATCAATTGTTGCTTTCCAAGAACCGTTGGCCGTAACGGAAACAGTTTTGGATGTCCCTTCCGCTGAAAAAGAAAGCACTTCCGGCTTTACCTCAATGGAGGGAGTGGCTACAGGTTCTTCTTCCTTGCAGCCGGCCAGAAGGGCGGCTGAAGCAAGTCCGAATAAAAACAGATTTTTGAATTTCATGAGATTTTATGATATTTTATGTAAACGATATTTATTCAAGCCCTCTTGCCCGGAGCAGCGCGCCCGGGTCCGGTTCTGCCCCGCGGAATCTGCGGTAGAGGACCATCGGGTCTTCACTTGCCCCCTTCTCAAGAATGTTGCGGCGGTATGACATCGACACATCCGTATTGAAGATACCATTTTCCCTGAAGAACTCGAATGCGTCCTTGTCAAGCACTTCCGCCCACAGGTAGCTGTAGTAGCCGGCATTGTAGCCGCCGTTGAAGATATGGTTGAAATATGTTGTCCTGTATCTCGGGATAATCTCGTCAATAAGTCCGGCCTCTGCCATGACATAGGCCTCGAACTTCGACGGGTCAATCAGACGGAGCTCCCCGGATGTTCCGAGTGTCCTCGGCTTGCCGCAGATGACAAGAGTCCCTGCCTGAGCACCTTCCGGAGCCGGAGTCCCGGATGCGAACGGACAGTCGGACGGCACATAGACGGAAGTGAGTTCATGCCAACGCATGTCAAGTATTGCTGCCGCAGTGAGCTCCGTGGTCATGAATCCCTGATTGAATGTAGAGGCACTGCGGATTTTTGCGACAAGCGAATCCGGTATTGTCTCTCCTGTCTGATAATGCCTTGCGTACATTTCAAGAGTCTCGGGCTGCAGAGTCCAGTTTTCATTGAGCTGTGAAGGAAGCTCCACGAAGTCGCGGGCGACACTGGTGCCGCTCACATCCTTGTATGTGCACCGGCTCAGGAGCCCGTGCAGGGCATGCCCGAACTCATGGAACATGGTGGCGGCCTCGTCAAGGGTGAGAAGCGACGGCTTGCCGGCAGAAGGCTTGGTGAAATTGCCCACATTGACGATAATCGGCCTTATGTCTTCCCCGTCTTTCGCGACATACTGGTTGCGGAAATTGTTCATCCATGCCCCGCCTCTCTTGGCCGGACGCGGATAATAGTCAGTAAGAAGGACACCGACAAAGGAACTGTCCGAATCCGTCACCTTGAAGCCTTCCACATCGGGATGATAGACAGGGATGTCTTCGAGTTTCTCGAAATTGAGTCCGTAGAGTCTGTGCGCCGCGGCAAAGACACCCTCGCGGACATTCTCCATCCTGAAATAAGGCTTGATGAGGGATTCATTGATCTCGTAATCCCTGTGGCGCACCCTCTCTGCATAATAGGCCCAGTCCCACGGACGGATTACCGAAGTGCTGTCGTCAGGAAGGAGTCCGGCCTTGACATCGGCATCCATTATTTCCTGCATCACTGCCACTTCCTTTTCAGCCCGGGCCACCGCAGGAGCAAAAATCCCGTCAAGGAATCTGTCTACTGTAGCGGCATCATGCGCCATCTTGTCCGAAAGTATGAAGTCCGCAGGTGTATCATACCCCAGAAGCCTGGCCTTCTCTATCCTCAGGCGGGCTATTTCCAGGACGACGGCATTGTTGTCCTCCGCATTCCCGCGGCTGCCCCTTGAAGAATATGCATTGAACATTTCCGCACGCAGGTCCCGTCTCGCGCTGTATGTCATGAACGGCACATAGCTCGGATTGTGCAGGGTAAAGAGCCACGGCCCGCCTTCCGACACATTCTCAGCCCCGGTAATCTTCATTGCGTCCCTGGCCGTGATTCCGGCTGCCGCAGCATCAGCCGCAGCGGCGGACATCACGGTTTCAGGCAGTCCTTCAAGCTGTGAGGAATCCGTGAGTATCATGCGGAAGGCATTTGTCTCCGCAAGCAGATTGTTCCCGAACTGCTGCTGAAGGGCGGCAAGGGACTTGTTTATCTCCCTCAGCCTGCCCTGTCCCTCCTCATCGAGGGCGACACCGTTGGATACAAATGTCCTGTAGATTTTTTCAAGGACGGCATTCTGCTCCTCCGTCAGCCCGAGAGTCTCCCTCGTGTCATAAAGTTCCCTGACACGGGAGAAGAGATAATGATTCATGTAGATGTTGTCCTGATGCTCAGTCAGAAGCGGCATGGCCTCCGACACAATCTTCTGCATGGACTCCGTGGCATCGGATTCCGCCACATTGAACAGGACTCCGGTCACCTTGTCAAGCAATTCCCCGGACTGCTCGAATGCGGCTATCGTATTCCCGAATGTCGGCTTGTCATTCTTGGCAATTATGGCGTCAATTTCAGCCTCCTGACGGTGAATACCTATCTTTATGGCCGGTATATAGTCCTTTTCCTTTATTTCCTCGAACGGAGGCAGCCCATACGGGGTATCCCAGTCAGAAAGAAACGGATTTGTCCGTCCGCACGCAGTCATTCCCATAATCATAAATGCAGTCATCAATAATCTGACGGTTCCCCCAACTGGAGAACCTGACACCAAAGATTTCATAGTATTGTATTGAGATTTTAATACACTTTGTGATGCTTATTCCGCAGAAGCTCCCTTTCAGTATTTGTTCCATGATGAAATCTCATCCATGCCCTTGCGGATTTTCTGTCTTGTCGGCCCGTCAGGATATCCGACGGAAATCAGCAGAGGGATGCGCTTTCCCCTCGGCACCCCGAGCAGCGAGGCTATCTTTTTCTCGTTGAACCAGCCCATGATGCATGTCCCGAGGCCGAGTTCCGCCGCCTGCAGACAGAAATGCTCCACCGCCATGCCAAGATCCATCATGCTGTAGTCCTTGTCCTTGAGCATGCTGCCGATTCTGGCGGTCACATTCATTTTCTCAAGGACCACAGCCACCATCACCGGCACCTGATATGTGAACTTGTTCATGCCCGTGCCGCAGGCAGCATCTGCCATCTGCCCGAGAAGCTGGCGTGAGTCCACAACAATGAATTTCCACGGCTGCGAGTTGCAGGCCGACGGGGAGAGGCGGGCCGCCTCCAGGCATTGCATTATCTTTTCCCTTTCGACAGGCTGCGCCTTGTATTTCCTGTCACTCTGGCGCACCTGCACAAGATTCTCAAAATCCATAACTGTAAATTACAGTCGCCGCCGAAGCACATCCGCGCTACAGCGACGACAGGTTCATTTCGTTGACAATATTTTTCCCTTCCGGAGTATAGGCAAATTTCATCCTCTCCGCGTATGCCTTCTCAACCTTGCCGCGGACTATCTTCATGGTGCTGTTGACCATGTGGTTCTTTTCCGTAAACGGCTCAGGAAGCACACAGACTGCAGCCGGAAGCCATCTTTCAGGGAAAGCACCGGCATTGGCCCCGCCTTTGCGGTAAGAATTCACCTCACTCTGAATCTTTTCAAGCATGAGTACCTTGGCCTCCGCAGAATCCGGGTCCATCTCCGGGGAAGTCGCCTTCACATACGCCCTGAGTGCATCCTTGTTCGGCACCATAAGGGCTATGGTATACGGGTCCTGGCTGTTGTGGAGCACTATCTGGTCGATGTACTTCGAATTCTCCACCATAGACTCCTCTATGCCCTCCGGACTGTATTTCTCTCCGTCAGCACTGATGAGCAGCGACTTGAAGCGTCCCACCACATACAGGAAGTCCTTGTCGCGCATATAGCCCATGTCCCCCGTATGGAGCCAGCCGTCCACTACGGTCTCGGCCGTGGCCTTCGGGTTCTTCCAATAGCCGGCCATAACATTCTCCCCGCGGATGACAATCTCCCCTTTCTCGCCGTACGGCAATGTCCTGCCGTCGGCATCGCAGATTTTTATATCCATAGGCTTCACCACGCATCCCGAAGAGCCGAGGATGTGCCTTGCCGGGGCGTTGGCGGAAATAATCGGCGTGGCCTCGGAAAGTCCGTAGCCCTGGTACATCGGGATTCCTATGGCATAGTAATACCGCTGAAGGTCTATGTCGAGCAGGGCGCCTCCTCCGACGAAGAATTTCATCTGTCCTCCGAGAGCCTGACGCACACTCTTGAAAATCAGTTTGTCGAACAATGCAAGCAGAGGCTTTTTCCAGAACTGGGTGATGCCGCCCTTGTTGTAGCCTTCCTTATTGTAGGCTATTGCCATGTTGAGGGCGAAATGGTACAGTTTCTCCACCTTCGCTCCCTTGGCCTTTACTCCAGTCTCTATGTTCTTCTTGAAATTCTTGGCAAGGGCAGGGACGCTCAGCATCACGGTAGGCTTCAGCTCCTGTATGCTCATCGGAATGTTCCGCAGCGCCTCCATCGGAGTCCGTCCTGCCGGCACCGTGCCTATCGAGGCCCCGTAGGACATCATCGTATAGAATCCGGCGACATGGGCGAAGCAGTGGTCCAGAGGCAGGATTATCAGCATTCTGTCCTGAGGTGTCACGCCTATCACCGACTGCGCCTGCTCCACATTGGCTGTGTAGTTCCTGTGTGTCAGGAGTATTCCCTTGGGGTCAGCCGTGGTACCGGATGTATAGCTGATGTTGGCATAGTCGTCGGGGCCGATGGACTCATATCTCTGCCTGAACATGTCCTCATGCTCCGAGAGGAAGGCATCTCCCATTTTCCGGATTTCCGACAGAGGCATCTCCCTGTCCCCGTACTTGTCAAGGTCATCCAGCACTATCACCTTCTCCACAAGAGGGAGGTCGGCAAGGATCTTCCTGATCTTCGGGAGCTGCTGTGCCGATACCATGACATATTTCGAGTCGGAATGCCTGATACGGAACACAAGGTCATTGCTTTCCTCAAGCTTGACTGACAGCGGCACATTGACCGCCCCGGCATAAAGGATGCCCAGCTCCCCGAGAACCCAGAGATTGCGGCCTTCGGAAAGGAGGGATACCTTCTCCCCTTTCTGCACCCCGAGGGCCATGAGCCCCGCAGCAATGCGGTATGCTTCCTTTCTGGTCTGCCCAAATGTCGTGGCCGTCCATTCCTTCCCGACTTTTTCCCACAGGAAAGTGTTGGAGGCGAACTGCCTTGTGTATTTCTCCACAAACTGGATGATGGTGATTCTTTCTGCCATATCTTCTTGATTATTTGATGCAAAATGAAATGACCGGTCCCATAAAGACCGGATGCCGGAGGCATTTGAAAAGACTGCTACTGCACATCGGTAAAAAGACCGAAGAGCTCGGCGTCAATCCTGTCCGTTATCTCCTGAAAATCTTCAGGCCTGTTCTCGAACTTTATCCTGTCCACATCCAGGATGAGGAGCTTGTGGCTGTATTCTGAAATCCACGCCTCATATCGCTCGTTAAGTCCTGTGAGGTAGTCAATCCTTATGCTCTTCTCGTATTCCCGGCCCCGCTTCTGAATCTGATTGACGAGATTCGGTATGGACGAGCGCAGGTAAATCAGCAGGTCAGGCGGATTGACCAGAGACATCATCAGGTCGAAGAGGTCGGAATAATTCTCAAAGTCCCTCGTGCTCATCAGCCCCATCGCATGAAGATTAGGAGCGAATATCCTGGCATCCTCATAGATGGTCCTGTCCTGGATGATGACATCCGGAGACTTGGAGATTTCCACCACATCCTTGAACCTCTTGTTGAGGAAATATATCTGGAGATTGAACGACCACCTCTCCATGTCCTCGTAGAAATCCGCGAGATAAGGGTTGTAGTCCACTGACTCGAACCTCGGAGTCCACTTGTAATGAGCTGCAAGCATCTTGGTGAGAGTAGTCTTGCCGCTCCCGATATTTCCGGCTACCGCTATATGCATATTTCAGAATTTTTTATTTCGGGGACAAACTTAATTAAAATCTGCGGAATTTCATCTACCCGGACGGTAGTGTTTCAATTAGTGTGTCCAGAGCAAGCCTTAAGACCTCTTAATTTTGCAAATATATCAATTTATCAGTTGCACTTGTTGCAGGCAAGGCCTTCCTCCTGCAGGTACTCCCGCCGTTCCGACACCATCAGGCTCTCAAGCATTATCTCCATCAGGTCCTGTAAGCAAAACATATTATCCTGCCATAGGTTCATTACTTTATCAATCAATTCGGAAATAACTCGCTATTCACTTCTGAAAAAAAGGATGACCCTTAAAAGTCATTGACT